>NZ_CP021080.1:2448691-3060864 GCF_000802245.2 Streptomyces pluripotens | reverse complement strand
CTCGCCCTCCTGGAGGAGGCGCTGGGCGCCGGGTACCGGCCCGGGGTGGACGACCTCGCCGCGCTCCGGGCGCTGCGCGGGAACCCCGCGGCGGCGGCCCTGCTGGACCGCTGCCAGGCGTTGGCCGCGCAGGACGTGCGGGCCCGGTTCACGCAGGGTGCGCGCAGGGTCCCCGCACCCGCCGTACCACCCTCCCGGACCCGCCTGCTGGCCCTTCCGGGCGGTGTGGGCGACCCCGTGGTGCGGCAGGCCGAAGAGGCACAGAAGCCCGCACAGAAGCCCGCACAGAAGCCCGCACAGAAGCCCGCACAGAAGCCTGCGCCGAAACCCGCACAGAAGCCCGCGCCGAAGCCCGGGCCTGCCCCTGCGGAGCGCCCCGCTACGGAACCGGTGGCGCCGAAACGGCCCGTCCCCACGCCGGGTGAGGTCTTCCCGCGCCGCAAGCCCGTGCCCCCGGCGCAGACGCGACAACTCGCCGCGGGGTGAGCATCCGGCCTCGGGGCGCCCGGGCCCGCTCGGGTCCGTCCGGGTGGTTGGCGCACCCCGCCCTTTTCGCCCGTGCCCCCGTGGCTACCCTGGAGGCATGGACTATGTCTCCGCGCTCGTACCCCCGGTCGTGATGGCCGGGTTCTTCATCGCCGTGGTCAGGGTGATCGTGAAGACCCAGGGCGGCGCCGCCAAGGCCAAGGAGGACGCGGCCGTCGACTCCGTCCTCGCGCGTGCGGAGGGCACACGTCAGGCCTCCGCCGACGCCCACCAGGTCTGACGCGAAGGGGTCGAGCCGGACGGCGCCGGACCTGACCGCGAGGTCCGAAGGCGCCGGATCCTGGGGCGTCGACCCGGTCACCGCCACCTCGTCCAGCGCCGGGTGCTCCGCCCGCTGTGGACGGGCGGCCTCCGTGTGCGCCGGTGACGTCCGGATCGTGCGCCCTTTTTGTTCATGTTCATCGTCTTGGCGCACGTCCGGTGCGCCATTACCGGTATCGCCCACTATTGTTCTGAGCTGTGCCTCGCCCCTTGGGAGAACTCGAAGACGCGGTCATGACGCGGGTGTGGAAGTGGAACCGCCCGGTGACCGTTCGGGAAGTCCTGGAAGACCTGCAGCAGGAACGCTCCATCGCGTACACCACCGTGATGACCGTCCTGGACAATCTCCATCAGAAGGGCTGGGTGCGCCGCGAGGCGGAAGGGCGTGCCTATCGATATGAGGCCGTCTCCACGCGTGCCGCGTACGCCGCCGCGCTGATGAACGACGCCTGGTCGCAGAGCGACAACCCGGCCGCCGCTCTAGTCGCCTTCTTCGGGATGATGAGCGAGGAACAGCGTCAGGCCCTCCGGGATGCCGTACGCATCGTCCAAGGGCCGGAAGAAACCCGGGAAGCCGAAGCCCGGCAAGAGGAGAACCCCGGTTCCACCGAGGGCGGCAACGGACGATAGCGTCCGCTCATGTCAGCAGAGCGTCCCGAAGTCTCCGCAAAAGCCATCACCGTCCGGCGGGCCCGGACCAGCGATGTCCCTGCCGTGCGTCGTCTCCTCGACACCTACGCCCGTGACCGCATCCTGCTCGACAAAGCCACGGTCACGCTTTACGAGGACATCCAGGAGTTCTGGATCGCGGAACGCGACGACAACGCCGAGGTGGTCGGCTGCGGCGCACTGCACGTCATGTGGGAGGACCTCGCGGAAGTCCGCACTCTGGCGGTGAAGCCCGGTCTCAAGGGCGCAGGCGTTGGCCATCAGTTGCTGAAGAAGTTGCTACAGACCGCGCGCTGGCTCGGTGTGCGCCGGGTTTTCTGTCTGACCTTCGAAGTCGACTTCTTCGGGAAGCACGGCTTCGTGGAGATCGGTGAGACGCCGGTCGACACCGATGTGTACGCGGAGCTGATGCGTTCCTATGACGAGGGCGTCGCGGAGTTCCTCGGTCTCGAACGAGTGAAACCGAACACCTTGGGTAACAGTCGGATGCTTCTGCATCTGTGATCGCCATTGCCCAGGTGCCCTATGTCCGAAACGCGCATGTTTACGGGTGGGGTGCTGCACTGAACCTCTCCCGGGGGTTTGTGTTTTTCCGGCAAAAGCGGTTTGCTTTCCGACGTGCTGCAGTACTGCATATAACAGGGGCGGCGAAACGGCGGGCGCCGCACAGCCCTGACACCTCAAACGTTATCGATGAAAGGAAATCCGGTGGCACAGAAGGTTCAGGTCCTTCTTGTCGACGACCTCGACGGCGGCGAGGCGGACGAGACTGTGACGTTCGCGCTGGACGGCAAGACGTACGAGATCGATCTCACGACTGCCAATGCGGACCAGCTGCGCGGTCTTCTCGAGCCCTATGTCAAGGGCGGTCGTCGCACCGGAGGCCGTGCCTCTGGCGGGCGTGGAAAGGCGCGTGCCGCTTCCAGCGGTAACCAGGACACCGCGGCGATCCGCGCCTGGGCGAAGGAGAACGGCTTGGAGGTCAACGACCGCGGCCGTGTGCCCGCGGCGATCCGCGCGGCCTACGAGAAGGCCAACGGCTGATTCCGCGACGACCGGGACAAGGCCGACGGCCGGTCCCGTCGACGGGCGGGCGGCCCGGCGCAGGCGAGACGCAGTCGGACGCGGTGACACTGCGCTGCCACCGTGTCCACCAGTCGTACGAGATCGGGCGCACTATCCCCGCGCCCCATGGCCGGCAGCGCCGGCAGCGACGCCTCCAGCTCGCACCCGGTTCCAGGGGGCCGCAACCACACAGCGGCCCCCTGGGCGGAACCGTCCGGCCCCCAGCCTCGGGAGGCCGCCGGCGGCGCCGGCGCCGCCATGGCGTCCCCGACCCCCAGGGCCCGCAGATCTAGGGCGACGGCGCTCCACTCCAGCCAGTCCAGCAGTGCCGGCAGTTCCTCCGTGCTACCCGCGGCCACCAGGAGCCACATCCGGTCGCCGCTCAGCGCCACCGGGGACTCCGCCGCCAGGTGTCGCAGCGCCCCCGTACCCGCTTCGGCTGGTACGTCCAGGACGTCGAACCGCACCCCGGTGGGCAGTCGCAGCGGTCGCCCGGGCGCCGTCGCCCACCCCAGATCGCTCTCGTACCAGCACCGGACCCGGTCGTCCGCGCCGTCCGGACCAGACGGGAACGCAGCGGGTGATTCCGGTTCCGGGTCGAGAGGTGGCCGCGGAAGGGGGATCGTATGTGTCGTGAGGTGTGACGGCGATGAGGTTGATGCGGTGCCCGAGGAAGCCATGGGGGCCGAGCAAGCCATGCCACGTGCAACTGGCGAAGCGTACGAGAGGTTACGCTGGGTGTGCGATCAACCGCACAAGGTGCCGAAAGAGGGGGTGCGAGGGCCTCGGGGGAGGCGCAAGGCTGTTCGCCCATAGCGGAGCGAACCGGTGTGCGCGGCATGGAGTGTCAGCCCCCGCGGGTAAGACATGCCTAGTGAGAGGGGGCGACACGCAGGATGGGCTGTCTCACGTTCGCCATGGGCGTACTGGCGACTGGGGTAAGTGCCTGGCCTGCGGGAACATCGTCTCGCACCATCGGGTTGGAGCAGATGTCGGCGTTCGGGGTCAGGAGGCCATCGACGGTGTCGGCAGTTGGAATGAGCGGTCCCCGCTTGCGGGACTAAGCTGCGGAAGGACAGGGAGGGGAAGTTCCCCCCACTGCCTGACCGCTCTGAGGAGCGATTAACGATGTTCGAGAGGTTCACCGACCGCGCGCGGCGGGTTGTCGTCCTGGCTCAGGAAGAAGCCCGGATGCTCAACCACAACTACATCGGCACCGAGCACATCCTCCTGGGTCTCATCCACGAGGGCGAAGGTGTCGCCGCTAAGGCCCTGGAGAGCCTCGGCATTTCGCTTGAGGCGGTCCGCCAGCAGGTGGAGGAAATCATCGGTCAGGGCCAGCAGGCCCCGTCCGGGCACATCCCCTTCACCCCCCGTGCCAAGAAGGTCCTGGAGCTGTCGCTCCGCGAGGCCCTTCAGCTGGGCCACAACTACATCGGCACGGAACACATCCTGCTCGGCCTGATCCGTGAGGGCGAGGGCGTCGCGGCCCAGGTCCTGGTCAAGCTGGGCGCAGACCTCAACCGGGTGCGGCAGCAGGTCATCCAGCTGCTCTCCGGTTACCAGGGCAAGGAGACCGCCACCGCGGGCGGCCCGGCCGAGGGCACTCCCTCGACCTCTCTCGTCCTGGACCAGTTCGGCCGGAACCTTACCCAGGCCGCTCGTGAGTCCAAGCTCGACCCGGTCATCGGGCGCGAGAAGGAGATCGAGCGGGTCATGCAGGTGCTGTCCCGTCGTACCAAGAACAACCCGGTGCTGATCGGTGAGCCCGGTGTCGGTAAGACCGCCGTCGTTGAGGGTCTCGCCCAGGCCATCGTCAAGGGCGAGGTGCCCGAGACGCTCAAGGACAAGCACCTCTACACCCTGGACCTCGGCGCTTTGGTCGCCGGCTCCCGCTACCGCGGTGACTTCGAGGAGCGCCTGAAGAAGGTTCTCAAGGAGATCCGCACCCGCGGCGACATCATCCTGTTCATCGACGAGCTGCACACGCTGGTCGGTGCGGGTGCCGCCGAGGGCGCCATCGACGCGGCCTCCATCCTGAAGCCGATGCTGGCCCGCGGTGAGCTGCAGACCATCGGTGCGACCACCCTCGACGAGTACCGCAAGCACCTGGAGAAGGACGCGGCCCTGGAGCGCCGTTTCCAGCCCATCCAGGTCGCCGAGCCGTCCCTGCCGCACACGATCGAGATCCTCAAGGGTCTGCGCGACCGGTACGAGGCGCACCACCGCGTCTCCATCACGGACGAGGCCCTGGTGCAGGCAGCCACTCTGGCCGACCGCTACATCTCGGACCGGTTCCTGCCGGACAAGGCGATCGACCTGATCGACGAGGCCGGTTCCCGGATGCGCATCCGTCGGATGACCGCTCCGCCGGACCTGCGCGAGTTCGACGAGAAGATCGCCGGCGTCCGCCGGGACAAGGAGTCCGCGATCGACTCGCAGGACTTCGAGAAGGCCGCTTCCCTGCGCGACAAGGAGAAGCAGCTCCTGGCCGCCAAGGCCAAGCGGGAGAAGGAGTGGAAGGCCGGTGACATGGACGTCGTCGCCGAGGTCGACGGCGAGCTGATCGCCGAGGTCCTCGCCACGGCCACCGGCATCCCGGTCTTCAAGCTGACCGAGGAGGAGTCCAGCCGCCTGCTCCGCATGGAGGAGGAGCTGCACAAGCGGGTCATCGGTCAGAACGACGCCGTCAAGGCGCTGTCGAAGGCCATCCGCCGTACGCGTGCCGGTCTGAAGGACCCGAAGCGTCCTGGTGGTTCGTTCATCTTCGCCGGTCCGTCCGGTGTCGGTAAGACCGAGCTGTCCAAGGCGCTCGCGGAGTTCCTCTTCGGTGACGAGGACGCGCTGATCTCCCTCGACATGTCGGAGTTCAGTGAGAAGCACACGGTCTCCCGCCTCTTCGGTTCGCCCCCCGGCTACGTGGGCTATGAGGAGGGTGGCCAGCTGACCGAGAAGGTCCGTCGCAAGCCGTTCTCGGTCGTCCTCTTCGACGAGGTCGAGAAGGCCCACCCGGACATCTTCAACTCGCTGCTGCAGATCCTGGAGGACGGCCGCCTGACCGACTCCCAGGGCCGGGTCGTGGACTTCAAGAACACGGTCATCATCATGACGACCAACCTCGGCACCCGGGACATCTCCAAGGGCTTCAACCTCGGTTTCGCCGCCGCGGGTGACACGAAGACCAACTACGAGCGCATGAAGAACAAGGTGTCGGACGAGCTGAAGCAGCACTTCCGCCCCGAGTTCCTCAACCGTGTCGACGACGTGGTCGTCTTCCCGCAGCTGACGCAGCAGGACATCCTGCGGATTGTCGACCTGATGATCAGCAAGGTGGACGAGCGCCTCAAGGATCGGGACATGGGCATCGAACTGTCCCAGTCCGCCAAGGAACTGCTGTCCAAGAAGGGCTACGACCCCGTGATGGGTGCCCGGCCGCTGCGCCGCACCATCCAGCGCGAGGTGGAGGACACCCTCTCGGAGAAGATCCTCTTCGGCGAAGTGCGCCCCGGCCAGATCGTGGTCGTGGACACCGAGGGCGAGGGCGACGCCCAGACCTTCACCTTCCGTGGTGAGGAGAAGTCGACCCTGCCGGACGTTCCGCCGATCGAGCAGGCGGCCGGCGGTGCCGGCCCGAACCTGAGCAAGGACGCGTAACCCGCCGGCCGACGGGCCGGGAAAGGGGCCGGTGCCTTCGGGCATCCGGCCCCTTCGCCGTCTCTGGGCCCCGGCCCGCCGCCGAGTGCCGGGGCCTGTCCGTTCCGCCGCCGGCGGCACGGCAGGCGGACGGACGGGGTCCCACCGGAGACTTCGGCTGCCGTGCGTCAGGACAACTGTCCGTTGTAGTCCGGCAGTTTGAAGGACTTCTCGGCGTGACCGCCCGACAGGTCGGTGGCGCTGTTGCCGATGTTCGCGATGATCGTGTAGCCCTTGTGCTCGATGTCGACGCGCTGGGCGGTCTTGTAGGCGGCGACGTTCTTGAAGAGGTCGAACAGCCCGCGGGTATAGAGGCCGGAGACGTCGTAGCCGTCGTGGTGCAGGTTGTACTCGGTGGGCCAGTAGATGACGCTGGGCCGGGCGGTGACGAAGAAGAGGGAAACGCCGTGCTCCTGGGCGTATTCGGCGACCTTCAGAACGGGCTTGTTCGCCGGCTGGGGATAGCTGAAGCCGTAGTCGGTCTCCAGCGTGGTGTTGTCGATGTCGAAGACGATCGCCTGCCTCTCGCCCGGCTTGGCGCCGGCGACGCGGCCCTTCACGTACGGCAGGGCCCGGTCCATCACCTCCTGGCAGTCCTTTTGCCAGGTGGCGTAGTCGACCTTCGTGGAGGTGCTGGAGGCGCTCGACGAGTCGGAGGAACTACGCGCCGTCGCGGCGTGGACCGGTGCGGCCGTCGCGGCCAGGGCGGCCAAGGAGACGGCGGTCACGGATATGCGGTGAGCCCAGGGGCGTTTGGTCATCGGTGGGGGGTCCTCTCACGTCCGTACACGTGCCTGAATGTCAGGGGCATGATCTGAGGTGAGGATGGCGCGAGGGGAACCGTAAGGTTACCGACCGGTAGATGCCTAGGGGTGTGCGTCACATTTTCCTGCCCGCCCATGCGGTCGGCCGGTGATAAGCCGCACAGGCGATTTATCCGGTACTAGCCGAGATAGTGGAATCCAAATATTGGACAAAAAGGGCGTTCTCCGCGGAGTCCTGCGTGAAGGAACGGCGACGTCAGGGCAGGTGCCCAAAGAGTTGCCGGCCTGTCAAGAAGTGAATGGTTTTACATTCGCCTACTACTGAATGCCGTAGATGGGCGTTTTGTGGGTCGATGGGGTGCTCGGTTACCAAAGGACGGCCGCTCTGGTGCATATCTGTGCGCCGGGCGGCCGACCCGTCCCCGAGTCCATGAGGTCCCGATGTTCCAGCGCGTCATGTCCCGCTCTTCCCGTACGTCCCCGCTCCGCACCCGGGTGGCCGTCCTGGCTGCCGGAATCGGCGCCACGGCCGTGCTGGGAACCGGGGTTGCCAGCGCCGCCACCGCGTCCGCCACCTCCTGGGTCGACCCGGTGAAGAAGTACACGCTCTCCGCCAGCTTCAACCAGGCCGGCAGCCACTGGGTCGCCAAGCACAGCGGTCAGGACTTCGCCGTGCCGACCGGCACCGAGGTCGTCGCCGCACATGGCGGCACCGTCGTCAAGGCCGGCCCCAACGGTGCCGGTGACGGTCCCGCGTACGGCAACGCCATTGTCATCAAGCACGGCAACGGCAGGTACTCGCAGTACGCGCACCTGTCCCGGATCGACGTCAAGGTCGGCCAGGTCGTCAGGACCGGTCAGCACATAGCCCTGTCCGGCTCCACCGGCAATTCCACCGGCCCGCACCTGCACTTCGAGATCCGCACCACCCCGAACTACGGTTCCGCCATCGACCCGGTCGCGTTCCTGCACTCCAAGGGCGTGAAGGTCTGACCTACCGGTCCCGGCGGGCGTGCTCGTGCGCCTGCCTGACCATGTCCAGGGCGACTTCGAGGGAGGCCTTGCGCTTCCTCTCGGGGTCGCCCTCCAGGTCCTGCATCACGAACAGTCCGGCGTGCAGCGTGAACAGTGCGCTGAGGGAACGGACCTGGTCGACCAGGTCGGCCTCGGGGTCGATGATGATGTCCTTCAGGCCGCGCATCCGGTCCCGGAAGGTGTCGCCGATGCGCAGTTCCCGCACCGTCGCCTGGTTCTCCTGCATGAATCGGAAGAGGGGTTCCGCCTCGGTCAGCGCCGCACTGTAGCGCCGGACGATCTCCTGCTTCGTCTGCAGGGTGTGCGGCTGTTCCCGGCCCCACTCGATCAGGTCCTCGATCGGCTTCGTCAGATCCTCGAAGAGGCTGACGATGATCTCTTCCTTGGTCCTGAAGTGGTAGTACAGGGCCGCTTTGGTGACGTCGAGGCGCTCGGCGATCTCGCGCAGGGAGGTCTTCTCGTACCCCTGCTCCGCGAAGAGTTGGAGTGCTACGTCCTGGATGCGCTGGCGGGTGTTGCCGCGGCGCTGCTGCTTGGTGCCGTCCATGGTGCCGACCATCCTCGTACTCCTCGCACTTCCGCGGAAACTTACTTGACGCCCGGCTAGTGACGGGTCTACCTTCCGAGTGTAGTGAACTAGCCGGGCGGCAAGTAAGTGGTGCCGTAGGGGGAGAGGGAAGAGATGGCGGGCACAGCCGAGAGCGCCGTGGAGGACCAACAGCCCAGGAGCGTGCGCGTGGTACTGCTCGCGCTCATGATCGCGATGATGCTCGCGATGCTCGACAACATGATCGTGGGCACGGCGATGCCCACCATCGTGGGCGAACTGGGAGGCATGGAGCACCTGGCCTGGGTGGTCACCGGCTACACCCTGGCCACCGCGGCATCGACTCCGATCTGGGGCAAGCTCGGTGACATGTACGGGCGCAAGGGAGCCTTCCTCACCTCGATCGTGATCTTCCTGGTCGGTTCGGCGCTGAGCGGTATGGCGCAGGACATGGGGCAACTGATCGGCTTCCGGGCCCTGCAGGGACTCGGCGCCGGAGGACTGATCGTCGGCGTCATGGCGATCATCGGTGACCTCGTGCCGCCGCGGGAGCGGGGCAAGTACCAGGGCATGATGGCCGCTGTCATGGCGCTCGCGATGATCGGCGGCCCGCTGGTGGGTGGCAGCATCACCGACAACTGGGGCTGGCGCTGGTCCTTCTACATCAACCTGCCGCTCGGCGTGGTCGCGCTCGTGCTGGTCACCGCCGTGCTGCACCTGCCGAAGAAGCGGGCCAAGGCGGGCATCGACTACCTCGGCATCCTGCTGCTGACCGTCGGGATCACCTCCATCGTGCTGGTCACGACCTGGGGCGGCTCCGAATACGCCTGGACCTCGGCGCGCATCATGGAGCTGATCGGGATGGGCGTCGCCGCGCTGGTCGGCTTCGTGTTCTGGCAGATGAGGGCCGCCGAGCCCGTCCTGCCGCTGCACATCTTCCAGAGCCGCAACTTCACCCTGATGGCGGTGATCGGCTTCGTCGTCGGCTTCGTGATGTTCGGTGCCACGCTGTTCCTGCCGCTGTACCAGCAGGCGGTGCAGGGGGCCTCCGCGACCAATTCCGGTCTGCTGCTCCTGCCGATGCTCGGCGCGATGCTCGTGACCTCGCTGGTCGTCGGACGGGTCATCACCAGCAGCGGTCGCTACAAGGTCTTCCCGGTCGTCGGTGGCGTCCTGATGGTCGTCGGCATGTACCTGCTGTCCCAGATGGACACGAGCACCACCCGACTGACTTCGGGTCTCTACATGGCCGTGCTCGGCCTGGGCATGGGCTGCCTGATGCAGATCACCATGCTGGTGGCGCAGAACAGTGTGCAGATGAAGGACATGGGCGTCGCGTCCTCGTCCGCGACTCTCTTCCGCACGCTCGGTTCGTCCTACGGCGTGGCCATCATGGGTGCCCTGTTCAACCACCAGGTGCAACACGTCATGGCCGAGAAGGCCGGGGCACTGGGCAAGAACGTGACCGAGACGTCGGCGCGGCTGGACGCGAAGAGCCTGCAGCACCTGCCGCCGCTGGCGCGGGAGGCGTACCAGCACGCGGTGTCCGCCGGTACGCACGCGGCGTTCCTGCCGGGCGCGGTGATCGCCCTGGTCGTCCTGGTCGCGGCGCTCTTCGTGAAGGAAGTGCCGCTGCGGAGCGGTCAGGAGACGGCGTCCGCCGATGGTGCGGACTCGGTGTCGGCGTCCATGGCCGAGGCGGTATGAGCAGTTTGTGAGCGGCTGAACGACCGCGTCCGACGAGCCGGTCGGGCCAACCGGGCCGAGCGAGCCGGCGGGGAGGGACGTCGAGCCGAAGGCTCCAGCGGGTGTCCGCCCCGGGGCCTTCGGCTGTTCGGTCCGCTCGTCTGCGGGCCCCGGTCAGCCCGCGCCCCCGGACAGTGGCAGCACCGGATAGCTTCCGGTGTCCGTCGGGGCGTGTTCCGGGAGCCACAGCACGGCCACCGCGCCTTCCGCCGGGGTGCCGGCGGGAGCTCCGCCAGGGCGTACGTTGCGGAACGTCAGACGGGCGCCCAGCACCCGGGCCTGGCCGGCCGCGATGGTCAGGCCGAGGCCGTGGCCCTGCCCGGCGCGGTCCTTGCTGCCGGTGCGGAACCGGCTCGGGCCCTCGGCGAGGAGTTCCTCGGGGAAGCCGGGGCCGTGATCGCGGACCCGGATGACCCGGCCCTCGACGGTCACCTCGATCGGTGGCCGGCCGTGCCGGGCCGCGTTGGCGAGCAGGTTCAACAGCACCCGTTCCAGACGCCGCGGGTCGGTGGTGACCTCCGACTCGTGCACCACTCGGACGTCGATGTCCGGGTCCTTGACGGCCACCCGGCGGCTGACGAACTCGCCGAGCAGGATGTCCTGCAACTCGGCCCGTTCCGAGGCCCCGTCCAGCCGGGCCACTTCCAGGACGTCCTCGACCAGAGTGCGCATGGCCTTCGCCCGGTCCAGTACCAGTTCCGTGGGCCGGCCCGGCGGCAGCAGTTCGGCTGCCGTCAGCAGGCCGGTCACCGGGGTGCGCAGCTCGTGGGCGATGTCGGCGGTGACCCGCCGCTCCGCCTCCAGCCGTTGCCGCAGCGCGTCCGCCATGGCGTCCACCGCCCGCGCGAGATCGTCGGTCTCGTCCCGTACGACCCCGCCGATGGCCTCCCGCACCCGGACGTCGGTCTCGCCCTTGGCGACCTGGTTGGCCGCGGCCGCCGCTTTGCGCAGCCGCCGGGACAACTGACCGCCGATCAGCACGCCGAGCGCGCTGCCGCCCAGTACGACCGCGACGGAGCCGATCACCAGGGCCTGGTCGAGGTCGTTCATCACGTCGGTGCTGCGGTCCGGCAGATGGCTGTGCAGGGACAGCACGTGCCCGTCCTTGGCCGGAACGGCCGCCCAGATGTCCGGCACCCCGCCGTGGTCGGTGACGTCGCTGACCCTGCGGCCCTCCTCGACCTTCTCCCGCAGCGCGGCCGGCAGCCCGGGGTCGTCGACCCTGATGTTGGGGAAGTTCGGGCCGCGGTTCTGCTCGTAGTTGCGCTGCGCGATCTGCACCCGTTGGTTGGCCAGGTCGCGCGCGTTGTCCAGCATCGAGACCCGGGCGGCGTTGTGCACGACCAGGCTGAGCGCGGTGGCCACCAGACCGGCGACCAGTGCGATCGCCGCGCTGAGCTTCCATCTGAGCCCGGTCTTGAGACCCGCGCGCTCCATCCAGAGTGCCGGCCGCCGAAGGATGCCCCGCATGTCTGCCCCGCTCAGGCCTTCAGCTTGTAGCCGAAGCCGCGGACCGTCTCGATCCGGTCCTGGCCGATCTTCTGGCGCAGCCGCTGCACATGCACGTCGACCACCCGGGTGTCCCCGCCCCAGCCGTATTCCCACACGCGTTCCAGCAGCTTGTCACGGGAGAGCACGGTGCCCGGCGCGGAGGAGAACTCCAGCAACAGACGCATCTCGGTCGGGGTGAGCGCCACCGGCTGCCCGGCCCGGTGCACCTCCATGCCCTCGGTGTCGACCTGCAGGTCGCCGAAGCTCAGCGTGCCGCCGTTCACCCCGGAGGCGGACTCCTCCGCGTGCGTGACCCCGCCGGCGTGTCCGAAGCGGCGCAGTACCGCGCGGATGCGTGCCACCAGCACGGCGCCGTCGAAAGGTTTGGTCACGTAGTCGTCGGCGCCCGCCTCCAGGCCCAGGACGACGTCGATGGAGTCCGCGCGCGCCGACAGCATGATCACCGGCACGGTCGACTCGTCCCGGATGCGCCGGCACAGGCTCACGCCGTCCAGGCCCGGAACCATGACGTCCAGCAGTGCGATGTCGGGGCGGTTCGCCCGGAACGCCTCCAGGCCGGACAGGCCGTCAGGCATCGCGGTGACCGCGAAACCGTCCCGCTCCAGGGCGAGCTGGGTGGCCTCGCGGATGACATCGTCGTCCTCGACGAACAGGACGTGGGTCTGGTCTGCCATCCCGGTGCTCTCAGTCCTCGTGGTGTGTGCCGTGGGTCAGTTGTCCTCGGCCGGGGCCACGGTGCCCAGGCCGGCGGACTTGCTGTACTCGTTGCGGACGCTCTTGCCGGGGACGAATCGTCCCCCCTTCCACCTGTAGGGGGTCACGATCTCACCGGACGGGCTGGAGACCGGGTCGCCCTTCTCGTAGAACTGTCTGGTCACTGACAGTTGGCCCTCTTCGATGTCCGCGTAGACCGGTGATTCCTCGGTCTTGAAGACGTTCTCGAACGTGCCCTTCTCGTCCCGGTACACATACGAGCCGATCCCGACCGCGTCGGCACAGGTCAGTACGTTGATGACGACGTCGTCCACCGGGCCACCGGTCAGATCGCCGTACGAGACGTCGAGCGGGTACTCGTGGCCGGTGCACGGCTTCAACCCCCGCTTGACCGATTCCGAGACCGCCGGGTCCCTCAGGAGCAGCGCCACCGCGTCCACCCGCCGGTAGGTACCGGACGGGCTCGGCACGGGGGAGGCTACGGCGCCTGCCACCGCCGATGCGTGCGCCGGGCCCTCGTCCCGGGCGCCCGTGCCCCCGGTGCCGCAGGCGGCGGCGAAAAGGGCGAGGGCGGTGATCGAGGCCACCGCCGCGATCACCGCCAATGAACTCCCTCGGGCCTCCTCGGACCCGGCCCCGGTCAGGCCGCGCAACGCTCCCGCTCCTCACGCTCCAGCGCGCGTGCGTCCAGATCGCGGGCCTCCAGCTCCTCACGGAGCCGGGCGAGCGCCCGGTGCAGCGTGCTCTTGACCGTCCCGGCCGACATGCCAAGGGCCGTGGCCGTCTCCTCCGTGGACATCTGCTCCCAGTGTCGCAGCACCACGACACTGCGCTGCTTCGGTGCGAGCACTTTCATCACATCCATCAGCAGGGCCCGGTCGGCATGCTGCTCGGTGGAGTCTTCCACCGAGGCGTCCGGCAGCTGCTCGGTGGGGACCTCCTCCAGCTTGCGCGCCCGCCACCACTCGGTCCGCGTGTTGATCATCACCCGGCGCAGGTACGCGTCGGCGAGCCGTTTGTCGGCGATGCCCTCCCAACGGCCGTACGTCCGCACCAGTGCGGTCTGCAGCAGGTCCTGGGCGTCGACGGGGTCCGGGACCAGCCGGCGGGCACTGCGCAGCAGCGCCTCCTGCCGGGTGCGGACGTACTCCTCGAATTCGAGCACCTCGCCCTGCGCCATGATCGACCGCCTCCGTTCCCCGTTGTTCCTCCGGCCCCTGCCGGAGGTCCCGCGTCGCCTGCCCTCGTGGTCTGCCGGGCACGGAGAAGAAGCTACGGAGTGGTTGTCACGGCGCTGTGCGTACCAGCCTGCGGCTAGCAATCGGCTATCCGTCGGTTGTGTAACGGAAGCAGAAAATGGGTAAAGAGGATGCCCCTTGTGCTCCCTTTCATCATGGATTATCCGTACGGATACTCCGTAACGGTGGCCGGAAGGCTGTGACTTGGCTTTTCGTCAGCTGAGCGGCAGCCGGTACAGGCCACCCGGCAGCGGCTCCACCAGACCGTCCGTGACGAGCCCGTCCAGCGCGCGGGCGCGCTGCACCGGCTCGTGCCACACCCGGTCCAGCACCGGCTGCGCCACCGGCGCGTGTGCCTCCCGCAGGACGGCGAGGAGCTTGCCGCGCACCTGCCGGTCCGTGCCGGCGTACGTCTGCCCCCGGCGCGGCGGCCCGGTGTGCTCCGGCTTGCCGGCGAGTCGCCAGGCGCACTGGGCGGCGATCGGGCACTGCCGGCAGCTCTCGTTCCTCGCCGTGCACACCAGCGCGCCCAGTTCCATGGAGGCGGCGGCCCACCGGGCGGCGGTCCCCTCGTCCTCGGGCAGCAACTCCCGGGCGAGTCGCCGCTCGGCGGCCGTGGTTGCGTTCGGCGGGTACTGCACACCGGTCACCGCCCGGGCGAGGACCCGGCGCACATTGGTGTCCAGCACCGCGTGCCGCTGGCCGTACGCGAACGAAGCCACCGCGGCGGCCGTGTACTCACCGATCCCGGGCAGTGCAAGCAGTTGTGAGTGGTCCGTGGGGACGTCACCGCCGTGCCGTTCCGCTATGGCGACCGCGGCGCCGTGCAGCCGCAGGGCGCGGCGCGGGTAGCCGAGCCGGCCCCAGGCGCGAACGGCCTCTCCGGGTGCCTCCTTCGCTAGGTCGGCGGGGCGTGGCCAACGGGTGAGCCACTGCTCGTAGACGGGTAGCACCCGGTTGACCGGGGTCTGCTGGAGCATGAACTCGCTGACCATCACACCCCACGGGCCGGCCTCCGGGCGGCGCCAGGGGAGGTCGCGGGCATGGGCGTCGAACCAGGCGATCACGGGGCTGTGAAGCTTCTCAGTCATGGCCTTCCGATCCTGCCACGGGTTGGCGGACCGGAGGGGACATGACGGGTGACGGCGCGGCCACCGTGCGTGGTCGAGGGTGAAGAGGCCTGCCCGTGAAGGTAGTTGCCGGGATGATGATCCGGAAAAGTTGGTGTCCGTGCGGCGGGTGACGCAAGCAAGCGCGACGATCTCTCGTACAGTTTGCGCCGTGGGATCTCTGCGCAATCCGGTCGGGCCGCTTCCCTCCTCCATCTACTGGCGTCGGAGGGTCGTCATGCTGTCGGTGGTCGCCGTGTCGGCGCTGCTGGTCACATGGATCGTCGTCGCCGGCGGCGGGGGCGGCAAGAAGAGCGTCGATCGGTCCAACGGCAAGAATCCCGTGCACACGATCACTCCTGGGCCGACGCCGTCCGGCTCCGCGATCAGCCAACATCCTGGCGGGCGCGACGAGTCGGGTGGCGGGGACTCCAGCGGCAGTGGTTCCGGTTCGGGTGACGGTTCCTCCGGGGCCGGCGGGGTGGGCGGCCGCTCGGAGTCCGGCGGCGGTGGCACCGTCAGTAGGGGCGACACGCTTCCGGCCTCCTCCACGCTGCCCGACTGCACTTCCGGTGCGGTGTCGCTGAGCCTACGGAGCCTGCACAACACCTACTCGCCGGATCAGACGCCGGCCTTCGACGTCACGGCGAAGAACACGTCGTCCGCTGACTGCAAGGTGGATCTCGGGCCCCGGAATGCGGTGTTGACGATCACGCCGGCGGACGGGGACAACGCCTACTGGTCGTCGGCCGACTGCCCCAAAGGCGCGCGGAGCCTGGTGTTCCGGGTGCCTGCGGGCGGGAGCATCACCTATACCGTGAAGTGGGACCGGAAGCCGAGCGTCCCGCAGTGCGGCACGCCTTCCGGGGGTTCGGCGAAGGCGGGGACCTACTTGTTGGAGGGGAAGGCGCCGGGTTTCCGGAAGATGCAGGCGTCCTTCGTGCTGTCCGCCGACTAGAAGGCTCCTGAGCCCTCCAGCAGTGTTTCGAAGGTCCTGTGCGGCGAGGGTGCGTGCCGGGCGCCGTGGGTGCTGTGCGGGACCCTCGAAAAACCCCCGAGTGCCGCGGGAACGTCGCCCCTTGCGACGCTAGTGCCGCAACGGCAGGGCTTGCCGGTGGCCGAGCATCCCCGGGGCGCGGTCACCGCGCGATCGGCCGGTCGTCGCCCGCTGTGGCCGCCGGGCCCGGTGGCCCGGGAGGATCAGACGTACCGCTCCAGGATGGAGGACTCCGCCAGTCGCGACAGGCCCTCCCGCACGCTCCTCGCCCGGGCCTCGCCGACGCCGTCCACGGTCTGGAGGTCGTCGACGCTCGCGGCCAGCAGTTTCTGCAGGCCGCCGAAGTGTTCCACCAGGCGCTCGATGATCGCGCCCGGAAGGCGCGGCACCTTGGCCAGCAGGCGGAAGCCACGTGGGGAGACCGCCGAATCGAGGCTCTCGGGTGAGCTGGTGTAGCCCAGTGCACGTGCCACCGTGCCGAGTTCGAGGAGTTCCGCGTGGGTCAGGGCGTCCAACTCGGACAGGGCCGCCTCTACCGTGCGGGAGCGCTTGGCCGTCGGCTCGGGGACGTAGTCCCGGACCACGAGTTCGCGGTCGGGCTCGACACCGGCGATCAACTCCTCCAGTTGGAGGGCGAGAAGCCGGCCGTCGGTGCCCAGTTCCACCACGTATTCCGCGATTTCGGTGGCGATGCGCCGAACCATCTCCAGCCGCTGGGCGACGGCGGAGACATCCCGGACCGTCACCAGATCTTCGATCTCCAGGGCCGACAGGGTGCCCGCGACCTCGTCCAGCCGGAGCTTGTACCGTTCCAGTGTGGCCAGCGCCTGGTTCGCGCGGGAGAGAATGGCCGCGGAGTCCTCCAGGACGCGGCGCTGACCGTCCACGTACAGGGCGATGAGGCGCATCGACTGCGAGACCGAGACCACCGGGAAACCGACCTGCTTGCTCACCCGGTCCGCCGTACGGTGCCGGGTGCCGGTCTCCTGCGTGGGGATCGTCGGGTCAGGGAGCAGCTGGACGCCCGCGCGCAGGATCTTCGACAGGTCCGACGACAGCACGATCCCGCCGTCCAGTTTGCACAACTCGCGCAGCCGGGTGGCGGTGAACTCGACATCCAGGACGAAACCCCCCGTGCACATCGCCTCGACCGTCTTGTCGGAGCCGAGGACGATGAGCCCGCCGGTGTTGCCGCGCAGGACCCGCTCAAGGCCGTCGCGCAGGGGCGTACCGGGTGCTACGGCGCTCAGCGAGGCGCGCATCAGGCCATCGGAACCGGCACTCCCACCGGACTTTCCGGGAGCTGCTGCCCGGTCGTTGGCTGCCACTGCACTCCTCCGGTCGCAGGTTCTGACGCGCCCCCGTACCCGCACTCGGTTCGTACGGACGGGCGAGACCTGGGCAAAGTCTACCGGCGCTGCTCCGCCTCCCGCGGGGCCTCTCGGCTACGGGACCGAGGCAGCACCCGCAGCGCGTCCCCCATGTCGGCGACCTCCAGGACCTTCATCCCGGGCGGCACCTTGCCCGGATCCGTGGGCACGAGTGCGTGGGTGAAGCCCAGTCGGTGTGCCTCGGCGAGCCTGCGCTGCACGCCCGTGACCCGTCTCACCTCGCCCGCAAGGCCCACCTCGCCGATGGCCACCAGGTTCTTGGGCAGCGGGGTGTCACTGGCGGCCGAGGCCAGCGCGAGCGCGACCGCGAGGTCGGCGGCTGGTTCCGACAGTTTCACGCCGCCGACCGTCGCCGAGTAGATGTCCCGCTTGCCCAGCGCGTGGATCCGGCCGCGCTGCTCCAGGACGGCCAGCATCATCGATACCCGGGAGGTCTCCAGGCCCGAGGTGGTGCGGCGCGGGGAGGGGATCTGCGAATCGACGGTCAGCGCCTGCACTTCGGCCACCAGCGGGCGGCGGCCCTCCAGGGTGACGGTCAGACAGGTACCCGGAACCGGTTCGTCACGGCGGGTCAGGAACAGGCCGCTCGGGTCGGCGAGACCCGTGATGCCCTCGTCGTGCAGCTCGAAGCAGCCGACCTCGTCCGTCGCGCCGTACCGGTTCTTCACACCACGCACCAGGCGCAGACGAGCATGCCGGTCACCTTCGAAGTGCAGGACGACGTCCACCAGGTGTTCCAGGAGGCGGGGCCCGGCGATCGCCCCGTCCTTGGTGACGTGGCCCACCAGCAGCGTGGACATGCCGCGTTCCTTGGAGGCGCGGATGAGAGCTCCCGCCACCTCCCGGACCTGGGCCATGCCCCCGGGCGCACCCTCGATCTCCGGGGAGGCCACGGTCTGCACCGAGTCGAGGATCAGCAGGGACGGCTTGACCTCGTCCAAGTGACCGAGCACCGCGGACAGGTCGGTCTCGGAGGCCAGATACAGGTGGTCGTCGAGGGCACCGATGCGGTCGGCGCGCAGCCGCACCTGGCTCGCGGACTCCTCACCGGTGACGTAGAGGGTGCGGTGTTCCGCGCTCGCGGACTTGGCGGCCACGTCCAACAGGAGGGTGGACTTGCCGACGCCGGGCTCGCCCGCCAGCAGCACCACCGCGCCGGGTACGAGACCGCCGCCGAGCACCCGGTCCAGCTCGGGCACACCGGTCGAGCGGGCGGTGGCCTGCCGGCCGTCGACCTGTCCGATGGGCAGCGCGGAGGAGGTGACCCGACCCGGTGCCGTCGTACGGACCGCGGGTGCGCCGTACTCCTCGACTGTGCCCCAGGCCTGGCATTCGGGGCAGCGGCCGAGCCACTTGGCCGTCTGCCATCCGCACTCGGTGCAGCGGTAGGACGGGCGGTCCTTGGTGGACTTAGAACGGGCAGCCATGCGGAAACCGTAGCCCGCCACACTGACAACGGAGACCGAGGCCACCTGTGGGTGGCCTGGAACCGGCCACCATCCGTTGGGTTCCGGTCACGGAATGAAAGCCCCCTGTCCCCTTATGAGGGATCGTTTCACCCGTACGGATTAAAAGTGCTCAAGGTTCCAGAAGGGGCACTCCGCCGCCGCCTACGGTCGCACGGGTGATGAGCAGCAGTCCGGAGACCACGACCCGCACCACTGGTGCGCACAGGGCGCACCGCGAGGCGCGCGATCGAGCCGCCGCGCGCACCGTAGCCCAGCGGCCGCCGGCGCGCTACGAGCCGTACCTGGACGGTCTGTTCACCTACTGTCTGTCGGTGCTGTGCGACCACGACACGGCCACGGCGGCACTCGGTGACGTCCTCGCCCTCGCCGAGCGGCGCGGGCACCGCGTCCCGGAGGACGCCGGGGACCGCAGGGCCTGGTTGTACGCGCTGGCCCGCTGGGCCTGCCTGCGCAAGCTGGCCGAGGCCAAGCAGAAACGTCAGGCCAGCCACGCGGCGGGTCGTCCGGCCGCCGGGAAGGGAGGGGACCCGCGGCCGGCGGTCGCCTCCGAGGTCCAGGAGCAGCGGCGCCGCGAACTCACCCTGTTGGCCTGGCCGGAGGCGGCCGGCACCACACCCGAGCAGCGTGAGGCCCTGGAACTCGCCGTTCGTCACCATCTCGCCGCCCACGAGGTCGCCGCCGTGCTCGGTATGGACCCCACCGCCGCACGCGAGCTGCTGGCCTCCGCCGCCTGCGAGGTCGAGCGCACCCGTGCGGCTCTCGCCGTGGTCCAGACCGGCGGCTGCCCGAGCGTGGCCCACCTCACCGGCGACAGCAGGCTGGTCCTCAGTGCCGCGCTGCGCCGGGAGCTGGTCCGGCACGTCGACGACTGCCCACGCTGCCGCCGCACCGCCGAGCGCGCCTTGCCCGGCAACTGGCCCGGCGCCATGCTCACCCCCGCCGAACTTCCCGTGCTGGAAGCCCCCCGGGCGGCGCTGCACATCGCCCTGACCCACCACCCACGTGTGCGGGGCGCCGCCGTCCCGCGTTTCGACCGGCGCGGTTTCCCGATGGATCCCAAGGACCGCGCGGCGCGCCGCGACCGCATGCGCGCGCGTGCCGTGACCACGACGGTCGTCGCCACGGTCGTGGCCGCGCCCGTACTCGCCCTCTGGGCCGCCTACCGGGGCGCCCCGACGAGCGACGAGGACGGCCACCCCGCCACCGCGAGCGAGGCGCAGGGCCCCGACGTCCTCGGCGGTGACACGGCCGGTGGTTACGAGAACGCGGGGAACGCCAGCGCGAAGCCCGGCACCGGACTCGACAAGGACGGCAAGGCGGACGTCTCCGTGGAGGTCGTCAGCGTGGCCGGAACCGGCAAGACGGGGCCCGGGCAGCTCGCGGTCGACGCCGCCAACGACGACGAAACGACCCTGATCACGCTCACCGCCTCCGGCTCCTCCCCGGTCCGCTGGTCTGCGTCCACCCCGGCGGCCTGGCTCTACCTCAGCCAGTCCTCGGGAACCCTCGACCCCGGTGAATCGCTGACCGTCAAGGTGTACGTCGACCACCTGCGCGAGCCTTCCGGCCACTGGACCGCGCAGGTGGCCATCTCTCCGGCGGGCACCGTGGTCTCCATCGACGGCTACGGCACCGCACCGAGCCGTCCTGCGTCCCCGCCGTCGTCATCGAGCCCCGTCCCCACGCCGTCCAGCTCGCCGTCCAGTGAGCCGCCCGCCACCCAGTCCCCGTCCCCGACCGACCCGTCTGACAGCCAGTCGGCCCCGCCCCCGTCCGGCTCCGCCCCGCCCTCCTCCTCGCCGCCCTCCCCGTCCTCCCCGTCCTCCTCTTCCTCCCCCTCCTCGTCCGGCGACGGCACGCCGAGCCCCTCCGGAAGCTAGGGCGAAGCGGAGGGGGACGAGAGAGTGGCAAGGGGGCGCGGGAAGTCCGGACAGGGCCCACCGGTATGCCCGCGGGCGGGGGCCCGACCGGACCGTTCTGGACCGTTCCGGACCGTTCCGGACCCACGGTGCCGAAGGGCCAGGGGGCGTGGGAAGGATCGGGAGGCGCCAAACGGGAGGGCGGAAGACCCCTGCGGACTGGAAGCGCCCTGAAGGGGCGCCAGAGACGGCGCGACCGACCACGGCGCCGCCGTGGACGATCGGCGGTACGGCCGGCGCTGTGCAGTGCGGCGCCCTCGGTGGAGTGCCTAGTCCGCGGGATCCGCCGGATGCGGTGCCACCAGCGGCAGCTGCGATGCCAGGCGCTGCTCGCACAGCTCGGCCAGACGGTCGTAGCCGGCCTTGCCCATCAGCTCGGTGAGCTCGGCCCGGTAGGAGACGTAGACCGGATCGCCCGCGCCATGCGCCGAGGTCGCCGAGGTGCACCACCAGTGCAGGTCGTGACCGCCAGGACCCCAGCCCCGGCGGTCGTACTCTCCGATGGACACCTGGAGTACGCGCGTGTCGTCCGGCCGGTCGATCCAGTCGTACGTCCGTCGGACCGGTAGCTGCCAGCACACGTCCGGTTTGGTCTCCAGCGGTTCCCGGCCCTCCCCGAGGGCGAGGATGTGCAGCGAGCAGCCCGCGCCGCCCGGGAACCCGGGCCGGTTCTGGAAGATGCACGACCCCCGGAAGGGACGCGTCTGCCGGGACCCGTCCTCGTCCTCGGAGACCCAGCCGTTGCGGGTGCCCTCCTCGTGGTGCTGCCAGATGTCCGGGGTGAGCCGTGCCACATGCTCGGCGACCCGCTTCTCGTCGTCCTCATCGGAGAAATGGGCGCCCAATGAACAGCACCCGTCGTCCGCGCGGCCCGCCTGGATGCCCTGGCAGCCGCTGCCGAAGATGCAGTTCCAGCGAGAGGTCAGCCATGTCAGATCGCAGCGGAATACCTGCTCGTCGTCCGCCGGATCAGGGAACTCCACCCAGGCGCGCGCGAAGTCGATCCCCTTCTCGTCGCTCACCTTCGACCCCTTGGGAGATGTGGCGCCCTTATGAACCTTGTCCGCCTTTTCGGCTTTCTCTGGTTTCTCGGGTTTCTCGGGTTTCGCCTTTTTCGTCTTTGGCACCTGTCCAGGGTAAGTGGCCGAAAGCCACTCCGGGGACCGAGCACCGAGGTTCTGGCAGTAGCGTTCCGTACATGAGACTCGGTGTCCTGGACGTGGGTTCGAATACGGTGCATCTGCTGGTGGTGGACGCTCACCCCGGCGCGCGCCCGCTGCCCGCGCATTCGCACAAGGCCGAACTTCGGCTTGCCCAACTCCTCGACGACAGCGGTGCCATCGGTGACGAAGGCGTCGACAAGCTGATCGCCGTCGTACGGGACGCGCTCCAGGCCGCCGAGGACAAAGGGGTGGAGGACCTGTTGCCGTTCGCGACCTCCGCCGTGCGGGAGGCCTGCAACGCCGATGACGTCCTCGCACGGGTGGAGGCCGAGACCGGCGTACGGCTCCAGGTCCTCAGCGGCGAGGAGGAGGCCCGGCTGACCTTCCTCGCGGTCCGCCGGTGGTTCGGCTGGTCCGCAGGAAGACTGCTGGTCCTGGACATCGGCGGCGGTTCCCTGGAGATCGCCTACGGCATAGACGAGGAGCCGGATGCCGCCGTCTCCCTCCCGCTCGGCGCCGGCCGCCTCACCGCCGCCTGGCTGCCCGGCGACCCGCCCGCCCCGGAGGACGTCCGCGCCCTGCGCCGCCACGTCCGCGCGCAGATCGCGCGGACGGTCGGTGAGTTCAGCCGCTTCGGCGCTCCTGACCACGTGGTCGCCACATCCAAGACCTTCAAGCAACTGGCCCGCATCGCCGGTGCTCCCCGCAGCGCCGAAGGGCTCTACATCCAGCGCGAGCTCAAGAGGGAGTCCTTGGAGGCCTGGGTCCCGCGGCTGGCCGGCATGACCACGCAGCAGCGCGGCGAACTCCCCGGCGTCTCGGACGGCAGGGCGGGCCAGCTGCTCGCCGGCGCCCTGGTGGCCGAGGGCGCGATGGACCTGTTCGGCGTGGAGAGCCTGGAAGTCTGCCCCTGGGCGCTCAGGGAGGGGGTCATCCTCCGGCGTCTCGACCACATGGGAAGCGACTGACGCGTCTGGAGTGGCTGACGCGTCTGGAGTGGCTGGAGCAGCCGAGGGGGCCGAAGCAGCGTCAGGGTGCGGGGGTGCGCAGACCTGTGGCTCTCCTGCGCGGACGCCGGCACTCCGCCGCGACCCGCAGCCGCCCGGATGGCAAACCTCACAACGGCGAACAGGCACCCGGCGCCTTCACTGTCCGACCCCGTAAGGTGACGGACGTGGCTGAACCAAGGGACGTGCGCGTCGCCCTGTCGACGGCCTCCGTGTACCCGGAGTCGACGGCGACGGCCTTCGAGATCGCCGCGCGCCTCGGTTACGACGGCGTCGAGGTCATGGTGTGGACCGATCCGGTCAGCCAGGACATCGAGGCGCTGCGCCGGCTGTCGGACTACCACGGCATCCCGATCTTGGCCGTCCACGCGCCCTGCCTGCTGATCACCCAGCGGGTCTGGTCCACCGACCCGTGGATCAAGCTCCAAAGGGCCCGGACCGTCGCGGAGCGGCTGGGTTCCTCGACGGTCGTCGTGCACCCTCCCTTCCGCTGGCAGCGGCAGTACGCCCGCGACTTCGTCGACGGGATCTGGCGGATGGAGAACGAGACGGATGTTCGGTTCGCCGTCGAGAACATGTATCCGTGGCGCTACCGAGACCGCGAGATGCTCGCCTACGCCCCCGGCTGGGACGTCACCCAGGACGACTACCGGCACTTCACGATCGACCTCAGCCACACGGCGACCGCCCGCACCGACGCGTTGGACATGATCGAGCGCATGGGGGACCGCCTCGGCCACGTCCACCTCGCCGACGGCCGGGGTTCGGCCAAGGACGAGCACCTGGTGCCCGGCCGCGGCACCCAGCCCTGTGCCGAGTTGCTGGAACGTCTCGCGGTCACCGGCTTCGGCGGTCATGTCGTCATCGAGGTCAACACCCGGCGGGCGATGTCCGGCGCCGAACGGGAGGCCGACCTCGCCGAGGCCCTGACCTTCACGCGCAAGCACCTGGCCTCGGCGGCACCGGTCCCCGGGACGTCGACGAGCCCGGGCCCCCGGCGATGAACGAGCCCAGGCCACCGGGGAGCAACGAGCCCGGAACACCGGCGGCGAGCCGGACCAAGGCCTCCGCGAGCGAGAGCTCCCCCCGCCGTCGTGGCCGGCCGCCGCGCGCCGAGTCCGCCGACACCCGCGACCGCATCCTCACCGCGGCCCGCGAGGAGTTCTCCGAACGCGGGTACGAGAAGACCTCCGTACGCGGTATCGCCAAGGCGGCCGGGGTCGACTCGGCGCTCGTCCACCACTACTTCGGCCCCAAGGAGCAGATCTTTGAAGCGGCCATCGCGGTCGCCTTCGCGCCCGCGCTGTCCGCACCGAACGCGGTGGCCGAGGGCCCGCTCGACGGGGTGGGGGAGCGGCTGACCCGCTTCGTCTTCGGCGTCTGGGACAACCCCACGACGCGTAAGCCGGTCCTCGCGATCGTCCGGTCCGCCGTGAACAACGAGACCGCCGCCGCCGTCTTCCGCCGTCTCATCGTCTCCCAGCTGCTGCGCCGCATCGCCGCCCAGCTGGAACTGCCGGACGCGGAGCTGCGTGCCGAGCTGGCGGCCTCGCAGTTGGTCGGCGCGGTGATGATGCGGTACGTGATCCGGCTGGAGCCGCTGGCCTCGGCGGACCTGGAACAGCTCATCGCCCGGGTGGCACCGGTGGTGCAGAGTCACCTGACGGCTCCGTAACCCCAGACGGAGGTGAAACACGCGTCCCGCATCCCGGACGACCGTGTCCAGGGTTTGGAGCGGCGGCGTAGGCTCGGGGGAGTCAGAACTCTCTGGCAGAAGGTCTTCGAAGGAGCGAGCGACGATGCCCGAGCTGAGGTCCCGCACAGTCACCCACGGCCGCAACATGGCGGGCGCCCGCGCCCTGATGCGTGCCTCCGGTGTACCCAGTGTGGACATCGGCCGGAAGCCGATCATCGCCGTCGCGAACTCCTTCACCGAGTTCGTGCCCGGCCACACCCACCTGCAGCCGGTCGGCCGGATCGTCAGCGACGCGATCAGGGAGGCCGGCGGCATCCCGCGCGAGTTCAACACGATCGCCGTGGACGACGGCATCGCGATGGGCCACGGCGGCATGCTGTACAGCCTGCCGTCCCGCGACCTGATCGCCGACTCGGTGGAGTACATGGCCGAGGCCCACTGCGCCGACGCCCTGGTCTGCATCTCCAACTGCGACAAGATCACCCCGGGCATGCTGATGGCGGCGCTGCGCCTGAACATCCCGACGGTCTTCGTCTCGGGCGGTCCCATGGAGTCCGGCCGCGCCACCCTCGTCGACGGCACGGTCCGCACGCTCGACCTGGTCGATGCGATCTCCGACGCCGTGAACGACAAGATCTCGGACGAGGACATCCTGCGCATCGAGGAGAACGCCTGCCCGACCTGCGGCAGCTGTTCCGGGATGTTCACCGCCAACTCGATGAACTGCCTCACCGAGGCCATCGGCCTCTCCCTGCCCGGTAACGGCTCGGTCCTCGCCACCCACACCGCCCGCAAGCAGCTCTACGTCGACGCGGCCCGTACGGTCATGGACCTCACCCGCCGCTACTACGAGCAGGACGACGACTCGGCCCTGCCCCGCAGCATCGCCTCCCTCCCGGCCTTCGAGAACGCGATGGCCCTGGACATCGCGATGGGCGGCTCCACCAACACGATCCTGCACCTGCTGGCCGCAGCCCAGGAGGCGGGCGTGCCCTTCGGCCTGGAGCAGATCGACGCGGTCTCCCGCCGCGTCCCCTGTCTGGCCAAGGTCGCCCCGAACGTCGGGAAGAACCGCACGTACTACATGGAGGACGTGCACCGGGCCGGCGGCATCCCCGCCCTCCTCGGCGAACTGCACCGCGCCGGTCTCCTCAACGAGGACGTCCACGCGGTCCACAGCCCCTCTCTCGCGGACTGGCTGAAGACGTGGGACGTCCGTGGTGGCTCCCCGTCCCCCGAGGCCGTGGAGCTGTGGCACGCGGCCCCCGGCTGCGTCCGCTCCGCCGAGGCGTTCTCCCAGTCGGAGCGTTGGGAGGCCCTGGACGACGACGCCGAGAACGGCTGCATCCGCTCGGTCGAGCACGCGTACTCCAAGGACGGCGGCCTTGCCGTGCTCAAGGGCAACCTGGCCACCGACGGCTGCGTGGTGAAGACGGCCGGCGTCGACGAGTCCATCTGGACCTTCGAGGGCCCCGCCGTGGTCTGTGAGTCCCAGGAGGAGGCCGTGCAGCGGATCCTCACCCAGGAGGTCAAGGACGGCGACGTGGTCGTCATCCGCTACGAGGGTCCCAAGGGCGGCCCCGGCATGCAGGAGATGCTGTACCCGACCTCGTACCTGAAGGGCCGGGGCCTCGGCAAGAGCTGCGCGCTGATCACCGACGGCCGCTTCTCCGGTGGTACGTCCGGTCTCTCCATCGGCCACGCCTCCCCCGAGGCGGCCTCCGGCGGAACCATCGCCCTGGTCCAGGACGGTGACCGCATCCGCATCGACATCCCCGGCCGCACCATCGCGCTGCTCGTCGACGAGGCGGAACTCGCTCGGCGCGAGCACGCCCTGAACGGCGTGTACGCCCCCAGGAACCGCGACCGCAAGGTCTCCGCCGCGCTCCGTGCCTACGCGGCGATGGCGACCAGCGCGGACAAGGGCGCGGTGCGCGACGTGAGCAAGCTGGGCTGAACCGCTCCGAGCGAGGGGGCCGCCCCAGGGCGGCCCCCTCGCCGCGTCACCAGGCCGACGGGGTGCGGCCGTCCACGCAGAAGACGGTGCCGTCGGGGGCGGTGGCGTAGACGCGGTCACCGACGACCACCGGTTTGGCGGGTGCTCCCGGGACCCGGTCCGAGTCCGCCCCCAGGAGCGCGCGGGTCTGCCCGACCAGCGTCCCCTTGCGGGCGTCGACGGCGAGGAGACGTCCGTCACCGGCGGTGAAGTAAACGAGCCTGCCGTCCGTGACCGGCGGTGAACCGCGGCTCACGGAGGTCTCCAGGTGCCACAGCCGCCTGCCGGTGGCCATGTCCACGGCTTCCAGCGAGCCGCCGAAGGCCAGGATGTGGACGGTGTTCCCCCGCACGGTGGCATGGGCGTCCGCGAGCGCGACGGGCAGCGTGACGCGTCGCGTCGCCCCGGTCGTCGGGTCGTAGCGGACGACGGCCTTCGCCTCTCCGTAGACTCTGTCGACGGAGAGGAAGAAGACGGTTCCGTCCTCGATGCCGAACGGCTGCAGCCGGCCGCTCAGCCGGGCGTCCCATCGCATCTCGCCCGTGCGCGGGTCGACGGCGGTCACCTGCGTACTCGATCCGTCGGCGGACACCCGGGCCGCGTACGCCTTCGAGTCCCCCGGGAAGGATCCGAAGGCCGGCGCGCCCTGGCCGGGGAACCCACGGTGCCACTTCGTGTCTCCGGTGGCGCTGTCCACTCCGGTGACCGTTCCATCGGGATCGCTGAGCAGGACCATGCCGCCGACGCACCGGGCCGTCGTACCCGTCGGCAGCTGCCGCTCCCAGACGGTCCGGCCCGAGTCCGGATCGAGTGCCCTCAGTCGTGGGTCGCCGCCGGTGCAGGGCTGCACCAGACCACCCGAGAAGACCGGCGGTGCGCTCGTGATCCCGGTGGTCGTGGAGTGCCGCCAGAGCAGCCGTCCGTCGACGGGAGAGAGGGCGAAGACCACTCCGGGCCGCGCGCAGAACAATTTTCCCGCACCGTAAGAGCACTGAGGCATCCCCGCTTCCTTGCCCACGGCCTTCGCCCGCCAGGCGGTGAAGGCGACCGCCTCGGTGCGCGCGTCGGACGCCTTCGGTGGCGGGTGCGCGTCCCCGCTGAGGGACCGGATCGAGGCGAACGCACCGGACACGACGAGACCGAGCCCCCCGACCACTAGCGCGGCCTTCCTGCCCGCTCGCCCCCGCGACGGCTTCCCCGCGCGCTGTTCCTGTTCCTGTTCCTGTTCCTCGCCCTCGCCCTTCCCCTTCCCCTTCCCCTTCCCCTTCCCCTTCCCTTTCCCCTCGGCCTGGCCGCCGCCCTCGCCCCTGTTCTCTCCCTGCACACCGGCGGTCTCCGGAGCCGGGCCGTCACCCGGCCGCTGTGCCGGTATGAATGCCTGCGTGTCATAGGAGGCCGCCACCGAGCGCAACTCCCGCATCAGCTCGTCGGGGGTTGGCCGGTCCGCGGGATCCTTGGCGAGGCAGTGCCGCACCAGCGGTGCGAGCGTCTCCGGTACCCCGGTGAGGTCCGGTTCGTCGTGCACCACCTGGTAGGCGACGATGTACGGGCTGTCGGCGTCGAACGGCCCGCGCCCGGTGGCCGCGTGCACCATCACGGAACCGAGCGCGAAGACGTCCGCCTCCGGGCCCACCTCCCGCGGTCGTCGGAACTGCTCGGGTGCCATGAAGGGCGGCGTACCGATCAGCTTGCCGGTCTCGGTGCGCAGTTCGCTGTCCTTCGGCCGGGAGATGCCGAAGTCGATGACCTTCGGCCCGTCCTCCGAGAGGAGCACGTTGCTCGGCTTCAGATCCCGGTGCACGACCCCCACACGGTGGATGTCCCGCAGCGCCTCCGCCAGCCCGGCCATCAGCCGCCGCACCTGGGGAACGTTCATGGTCCCGTTCCGCTTGACGTGCTCGGAGAGCGTCGGCCCGGGGATGTACAGCGTGGCCATCCAGGGCCGCCCAGACTCGGGGTCGGCATCCACGACGGACGCGGTGAAGGCACCGCTCACTCGCCGGGCGGCAGCCACCTCCTGCCGGAAACGGCCCCTGAACTCGGGGTTCCTGGCGAACTCGGCATGCACGACCTTGACCGCGAGCTTCCTTCCCGAGGTGCTTCGAGCCAGGTGCACCACGCCCATGCCGCCCGACCCCAGGCATGACTCCAGACGGTAGTGGCCGGCGTACTCGGGACGTTCCGCTTCTGCGCCCGCCCCGATGTTGCGCTGTGGCGTCATGGACCACCCCCGTGCTGTTCGTCCGCGCGCGCGACGCACGGAGCCTAGTCGATGACTCGTACGGGACGGAGGCGGCTTGCTAGCGTCTGCGTACGAGTGGCGCACTGGTATTCGACGGTGTGCGACAAGGAAAGTGACGGGATCCGTGCCAGCCATGGGTCCGACGGGGGAGGTTCCAGATGTCCGTTGAGCGTGCCGGAGATGTCCACAGCGGTGCGGAGAGCAGGGGTGAGACCGCGGCGGCCCAGTCCATGGCCCTGAGTTACTACTCGGTCGCCCCCGGCGTCCGACTGCACGTCCGCAGCGGCCCCGGCACCGGCTACGACATCCTGTACGTCCTGCCCGAGGGCGCGAAGGTCGCGATCTACTGCCAGACATCGGGTACGACGGTCACCGGCCCGTACGGCACGTCCCGGGTCTGGGACAACATCGGCAACGGCCAGTACGTCTCCGACGCCTACGTGTACACGGGCAGCGATGGCTACGTCGCCCCGCGTTGCGGCTGACGTCCCCCTCGACGAGGGCGGCCGGGCGGTGCCGACGATGCTCCGCAGTGGACCGACAGGTCCCGGGAGCTCCCACAGCTGGCCGTCGCGCCCGACCCCCACCGGAAGCCCGCCCCCGCCCGGCGCCATAATCGTCCCGTGAGCGAAGAAACCGGCACCCCGGATACCCGGGCGGGCTCCACGGGCGGCTCGTCCCGGGGCGGGCCCCGCCCCGAGCCCCTGCGCTTCTTCGGTACGTCCTGGGTGAACCGCGACAACGGCTACCCCGCCCGCCGTGTCGGTGTGGCCGTCGGTTCCCTGGCCGCCACGGCCGCCTCCTGCCTGGTGCTGCGCTTCGCCTACGAGGGCATTCGGATCGCCGACACCGGCGCCTTCGTGACCGTGCTGATCATCGCCATGTTCGGCATCAGCACCGCGCTCGCCTTCCGCAACACCTGGGAGGGTTTCGGCAAGCGCCACGACCCCCAGCGCCAGGCTTCCCTGCGCGGCCTGCTCGCCATCGGTTTCGTCGGCTCCCTGGCGGCCTACTTCCTCCGTTCCCTCACCGAGGCCCCGGGGGAGAGACTGCACCGCGAGGAGTACGAGAAGGCCCGCGAGGCGCACGAACGCCGTTCCACCCGCCGCACCGGCAACCCCGGCAAGAAACGCCGCCGGTAGCCACTGGTGCTCAGTGGCACGGTTCGCGCCCTCCGCCGTCCGCTCTGCACGCCCCGCCGTCGTCCGCTCCGGCCGATCGGTCCCGCCCGCTGGCCGGACGCCGCCGTGCACCGCTCGCCGCCCGGCACCCGCGTCCACGCCCGCCGCTCCGGCCCGGAAACCGCCCCGGCGAAGCCGTGACCGCGCCGTCGGTGCACTCCGGCGTCGTCCCGCCCGTGCTGCCGCTTCCGGTGTCGGTACTCCGCCGCGGGAATCCGCTGTCGCCGCGGCTTCCGGCTCCCCATCATGGCCACATGACCACGACGACCGAACTGTTCGAGCCGGAACCGCCCTCGACCGCCGCCCGCGCCCGCTCCTTCGACTCCGCCGCCGCCCAGTACGCCGCGAACCGCCCCTCCTACCCCTCTGCCCTCTTCGATGCCGTCGAGGACCTGGCTGGCCGTTCCCTGTCCGGCGCCTCGGTCGTGGACGTCGGCGCCGGCACCGGCATCGCGACCACCCTCCTGCACGCTCGCGGTGCCGACGTCCTCGCGGTTGAACCCGGTCCGGGCATGGCCGCCGAGTTCCGTCGCGGACTGCCGCACATCCCCCTCGTCCGGGGCAACGGCAACGCCCTGCCGGTCGCCGACGGCCAAGCCGACTTCCTCACCTACGCCCAGGCCTGGCACTGGACCGACCCCGCCCACTCGGTTCCGGAAGCGCTGCGCGTGCTGCGGCCGGGCGGTGCACTGGCGTTGTGGTGGAACACCGAGGCCCTCGACGTCGACTGGATCGCCGCGGAGGCCGACCGCACCGCTCGCTTCTTCGGCGTGGACGGCGCCACCGAGAAACGCCGGGCAGGAGGGATCACCGACCGGGCCGATCCCAGCGGACGCCTCGCCTTCACCCGGCGCGAGATCCGCTGGAGCCGCCGGGTCCCGGTCGACACCCACCTCGCCAACATCGGCAGCCACTCCCTCTTCCTCGTCACCGCGCAGGACCGCGGGGCCGCGTTCCTGCAAGAGGAGCGCGCCCACCTGTTGGAGGTCTTCCCGGACGGCATCGTGGAGGAGACGTACGACGTGCTCCTGCTCGTCGCCACCAGGCCCTGATCCGCAACCCCTCCGTCCGGTGAGCCGCCACGCCAGGTGGCCCTTCTCCCCTTGACGCCCGCAGCTCTTCCGGCGGATTATTCAGCACATGATGAATTACGCGCCGGATCCGCCCGACACGGCCTCCGCCCCCGCGGTGCAGGCCGATGACCTCACCGTCGTCCGTGGTTCCCGAAGGGTCCTGCGCCACCTCCGCTTCACCGTCCCGCCCGGCCAGATCACCGGCCTGCTCGGGCCCTCCGGCTGCGGCAAGTCCACGCTCATGCGTTCCGTCGTCGGCACCCAGGCCAAGGTCACCGGCACCCTGAACGTCCTCGGCCGCCCGGCCGGCCACCCCACCCTGCGCAGCCGCATCGGTTACGTCACCCAGGCCCCGTCCGTCTACGACGACCTGACCGTCCGCCAGAACCTGGAGTACTTCGCCGCGATCCTCGACCCCGGCCGCGCGGCAGCCGAGCGCCGCCGCGAACTCGTCACCCGGGCCATCGCCGACGTCGACCTCACCAGTCACGCCGAGGCACTCGCGGGCAACCTCTCCGGCGGACAGCGCAACCGCGTCTCCCTCGCCGTAGCCCTCCTCGGCACTCCCGAACTCCTCGTCCTCGACGAACCGACCGTCGGCCTCGACCCCGTCCTGCGCCGCGATCTGTGGGACCTCTTCCACGAACTCGCCGCCACTCGCGGCGCCACCCTCCTCATCTCCTCGCACGTCATGGACGAGGCCGAGCGCTGCCACCGCCTCCTCCTCATGCGCGAGGGCGAGATCCTCGCCGACGACACTCCGGACGCCCTGCGCTCCCGCACCGGAAGCGACACGGTCGAGGCCGCCTTCCTGCACCTCGTCGACCAGGCCGTCACGGCGGACCGCGCCAAGGAGAGCACCCGATGAACACGACCGCCCCCGCACGCGCGCACGTACCCGCCTCCACCCGGGCGTTCAGCGGTGCGCGCACCGTCGCCACGGCCGCCCGTGTCCTGCGTCAGCTCCGCCACGACCCGCGCACCATCGCGCTGATGATCCTCGTCCCCTGTCTGATGCTGGTCCTGCTGCGCTACGTCTTCGACGCCAGCCCCCGCACGTTCGACAACATCGGCGCCTCGCTGCTCGGCATCTTCCCGCTGATCACGATGTTCCTGGTCACCTCCATCGCCACCCTGCGCGAGCGCACCTCCGGCACCCTGGAACGCCTCCTCGCCATGCCCCTCGGCAAGGCCGACCTCATCGCCGGCTACGCCCTGGCCTTCGGCGCCGTCGCCGTCGTGCAGTCGGCCCTCGCCACCGGACTGGCGCTGTGGGTGCTCGGCCTCGACGTCACCGGGTCCCCTTGGCTGCTCCTGCTCGTCGCCCTCCTCGACGCCCTGCTCGGCACGGCCCTCGGCCTCTTCGTCTCGGCCTTCGCGGCATCGGAGTTCCAGGCGGTCCAGTTCATGCCCGCGGTGATCTTCCCCCAGCTCCTGCTCTGCGGCCTGTTCACCGCCCGGTCCAACATGCACCCGGTCCTGGAGGCCATCTCCGACGTCCTGCCGATGTCCTACGCCGTCGACGGCATGAACGAGGTCATGCACCACGCCGACATGACGACGATCTTCGTGCGTGACGTCCTGATCGTGGCCGGCTGTGCAGTGCTGGTGCTGGCGCTGGGTGCGGCGACCCTCAGGCGCCGCACGCCGTAGCGGCGCCCGCGACGTTCCGCCTGCCGGACAACCGCCCGCACCCCCCAGAGCCGGTGCGAGGATGACCCCATGAGCCAGAAAGTCGCAGTCCTCGGCACCGGCAAGATCGGCGAAGCCCTGCTCAGCGGAATGATCCGGGCCGGCTGGGCAGCCGCCGACCTCCTGGTCACCGCCCGCCGTCCCGATCGGGCCGAAGAACTCCGCTCCCGCTACGGAGTCACCCCGGTCAGCAACACCGAGGCCGCCAAGACCGCGGACACCTTGATCCTCACGGTCAAACCGCAGGACATGGGCACCCTCCTGGACGAGCTCGCCCCGCACGTCCCCGCCGACCGACTGGTCATCAGCGGGGCCGCCGGCATCCCCACCTCCTTCTTCGAGGAGCGCCTGGCCGCGGGCACCCCAGTCGTCCGAGTCATGACGAACACGCCCGCCCTCGTCGATGAGGCCATGTCGGTCATCTCCGCCGGCAGTCATGCCACCGCCGAACACCTGGCCCACGCCGAAGAGATCTTCGGCGCCGTCGGCAAGACCCTGCGCGTCCCCGAGAACCAGCAGGACGCTTGTACCGCCCTGTCCGGCTCCGGCCCGGCGTACTTCTTCTACCTGGTTGAGGCCATGACCGACGCGGGCATCCTGCTCGGCCTGCCCCGCGACAAGGCCCATGACCTCATCGTCCAGTCAGCCATCGGTGCCGCCGTGATGCTCCGCGACAGCGGCGAACACCCCGTCCGGCTCAGGGAGAACGTCACCTCCCCGGCCGGTACGACGATCAGCGCCATCCGCGAACTGGAGAACCACGGCGTCCGGGCCGCGCTCATCGCCGCCCTCGAAGCCGCCCGGGACCGCAGCCGCGAACTCGCCTCCGGCAAGAAGGACTGACTCGGCTCCCGAACAGGCGACCACCCCGGGGTGGGGCGGGCGTCCACCGACGGCCGGCCACCCCACCCGGACCCGTGTTGCTCAGCGGCCGGCTGCGTTCAGCGCCGTATCGAACACCGGCGGCAGCAACCCGATCGCCCGGTACGCGGCGTCGACGGTCGGTCGCGCCATCGCCCGGGCCTTCTCCGCACCCTGCCGGAGCACCCCCTCCACCTGGGTGGGATCGGCACACAACTCCCGGTGCCTGGCCTGCACGGTCCCGAGAACCTCGACCACGGCCTCCGCGGTGTCCTCCTTCAAAGCACCGTACGACTCGTACGCACCGGCCAGCGCTCTTGGATCGCCGCCCGTGCACGCCGCGAGGATCTCCAGCAGGTTCGTCACGCCGGGGCTCGTCTCCCGGTCGTATTCGACGTCCCGCCCGCTGTCGGTCACCGCCCGCATGATCTTCTTCCGCACCACGTCCGGCTCGTCCAGCAGGTAGACGATCCCCGGACCCGAGTCGTCCGACTTCCCCATCTTGGACGTCGGGTCCTGCAGATTCATCACCCGCGCCGCAACCCCAGGACGCGCTGCCCTGGGCACGGTGAACGTGTGCCCGTAGCGCTGGTTGAACCGCACCGCCAGATCCCGGGTCAACTCCACGTGCTGTGTTTGGTCGTCCCCCACGGGGACTTCGTCCGTGCCGTACGCCAGGATGTCCGCCGCCATCAGCGCCGGATAGGTCAGCAGCGACAGCCGCATGCTCCCACCGCGCTCACGTTCCCGCGCGGACTTCTCCTTGTACTGGATCATCCGCCGCATCTCGCCGTCGCTCGCCACGCACTCCAGCAGGTACGACAACCGGGTGTGTTCGTCGACGTGGCTCTGTAGGAAGACGGTGCACACCTCCGGGTCGAGCCCGGTCGCGAGCAGCAGCGTCGCGGCCTGCCGGCTGAGCCTGCGCACCCGCGCCGGATCGTGGTCCACGGTCAGCGCGTGCAGGTCCACGATGCAGAACAGCGAGTCCGCCCGGTGCTGGTCCACTTCTGCCCAGTGCCGCATGGCCCCCAGGTAGTTCCCCAGGGTCACGTGTCCGGTCGGCTTGATGCCACTGAAGACCCGAGTCATCTCCACTCCATCTCCTGATCGGGACCGCCGCCCTGCGGCCGGTCCCCCGGAGCTCCGGAGTGGGAGACGCAAACGGCCGCCGAGGCGGCGGCCGTTGAGTGCATACGTGAGTACGGCCGCCGTCAGGCGGCCCACCAGAACTGGGTGCACGTACGCGTGGTCACGTCGGTCAGCCTACGCCTCCGGGGTGCGCCAGGGGCGCGAGTTGACACACCCCAGGCCGATGCGTAGTGTCCTGCGGGTTGTCCGACGTGAGCGCCGACTCCGGTCGGTCCCCGGACAGCCATTCCGCAGGTACCACCATCATCGACGCTTCGGCATCGACTGCTTTGGCATGCGTGCTCGCGAAATGTGGATTCCGCGTTCGAAAGGCGCAGGCCCCGATTAGCTCGGGAGCCAGGAATCCGCTAAAGTCTCACTCGTCGGAACGGCCCAACGGCCGGGAAGGCACACCCTCCTGACTGGGAGTCAGACGCCGAAAGGATCTGATAGAGTCGGGAACGCCGGAAAGGGAAACGCGGAAGCGGGAACCTGGAAAGCACCGAGGAAATCGGATCGGAAAGATCTGATAGAGTCGGAAACACCGAAGGGAAGCGCCCGGAGGAAAGCCCGAGAGGGTGAGTACGAAGGAAGCGTCCGTTCCTTGAGAACTCAACAGCGTGCCAAAAGTCAACGCCAGATATGTTGATACCCCGTCTACCGGATTATTCCGGTGGCGAGGTTCCTTTGAAAAACACACAGCGAGGACGCTGTGAACGGTCGGGGTTATTTCCCCTGATTGTTCCGCTCTCGTGGTGTTCACCCCGATGACGGGGAAAGCATTCACGGAGAGTTTGATCCTGGCTCAGGACGAACGCTGGCGGCGTGCTTAACACATGCAAGTCGAACGATGAACCTCCTTCGGGAGGGGATTAGTGGCGAACGGGTGAGTAACACGTGGGCAATCTGCCCTGCACTCTGGGACAAGCCCTGGAAACGGGGTCTAATACCGGATATGAGTTCCTACCGCATGGTGGGGGCTGGAAAGCTCCGGCGGTGCAGGATGAGCCCGCGGCCTATCAGCTTGTTGGTGAGGTAATGGCTCACCAAGGCGACGACGGGTAGCCGGCCTGAGAGGGCGACCGGCCACACTGGGACTGAGACACGGCCCAGACTCCTACGGGAGGCAGCAGTGGGGAATATTGCACAATGGGCGCAAGCCTGATGCAGCGACGCCGCGTGAGGGATGACGGCCTTCGGGTTGTAAACCTCTTTCAGCAGGGAAGAAGCGAAAGTGACGGTACCTGCAGAAGAAGCGCCGGCTAACTACGTGCCAGCAGCCGCGGTAATACGTAGGGCGCAAGCGTTGTCCGGAATTATTGGGCGTAAAGAGCTCGTAGGCGGCTTGTCGCGTCGGTTGTGAAAGCCCGGGGCTTAACCCCGGGTCTGCAGTCGATACGGGCAGGCTAGAGTTCGGTAGGGGAGATCGGAATTCCTGGTGTAGCGGTGAAATGCGCAGATATCAGGAGGAACACCGGTGGCGAAGGCGGATCTCTGGGCCGATACTGACGCTGAGGAGCGAAAGCGTGGGGAGCGAACAGGATTAGATACCCTGGTAGTCCACGCCGTAAACGGTGGGCACTAGGTGTGGGCAACATTCCACGTTGTCCGTGCCGCAGCTAACGCATTAAGTGCCCCGCCTGGGGAGTACGGCCGCAAGGCTAAAACTCAAAGGAATTGACGGGGGCCCGCACAAGCGGCGGAGCATGTGGCTTAATTCGACGCAACGCGAAGAACCTTACCAAGGCTTGACATACACCGGAAACATCCAGAGATGGGTGCCCCCTTGTGGTCGGTGTACAGGTGGTGCATGGCTGTCGTCAGCTCGTGTCGTGAGATGTTGGGTTAAGTCCCGCAACGAGCGCAACCCTTGTCCCGTGTTGCCAGCAGGCCCTTGTGGTGCTGGGGACTCACGGGAGACCGCCGGGGTCAACTCGGAGGAAGGTGGGGACGACGTCAAGTCATCATGCCCCTTATGTCTTGGGCTGCACACGTGCTACAATGGCCGGTACAATGAGCTGCGATACCGTGAGGTGGAGCGAATCTCAAAAAGCCGGTCTCAGTTCGGATTGGGGTCTGCAACTCGACCCCATGAAGTCGGAGTCGCTAGTAATCGCAGATCAGCATTGCTGCGGTGAATACGTTCCCGGGCCTTGTACACACCGCCCGTCACGTCACGAAAGTCGGTAACACCCGAAGCCGGTGGCCCAACCCCTTGTGGGAGGGAGCTGTCGAAGGTGGGACTGGCGATTGGGACGAAGTCGTAACAAGGTAGCCGTACCGGAAGGTGCGGCTGGATCACCTCCTTTCTAAGGAGCATTTCTAGCCGGGTTTTTGCCTGGTTCAGAGGCCAGTACATCAGCGAGTGTCTGATGCTGGTTGCTCATGGGTGGAACGTTGACTATTCGGCACAGTGGGTCTGTATGGGATCGCTAGTACTGCTTCGGCGTGGAACGTGATGGTCATTGGCTGGCTGTGTCGGGCATGCTGTTGGGTGTCTGAGGGAATGATTTTCCTCGGTTGCCGGTCCCAGTGTACTTGGGCTCCTTGTGGGGGTTCGGGGTGATGGGTGGCTGGTCGTTGTTTGAGAACTGCACAGTGGACGCGAGCATCTGTGGCCAAGTTTTTAAGGGCGCACGGTGGATGCCTTGGCACCAGGAACCGATGAAGGACGTGGGAGGCCGCGATAGTCCCCGGGGAGTCGTCAACCAGGCTTTGATCCGGGGGTTTCCGAATGGGGAAACCCGGCAGTCGTCATGGGCTGTCACCCGCTGCTGAACACATAGGCAGTGTGGAGGGAACGAGGGGAAGTGAAACATCTCAGTACCCTCAGGAAGAGAAAACAACCGTGATTCCGGGAGTAGTGGCGAGCGAAACTGGATGAGGCTAAACCGTATGCGTGTGAGACCCGGCAGGGGTTGCGTATACGGGGTTGTGGGAGTGAGCTTCAGTCGTCTGCCGGCGGCTGGGTGAGTCAGAAACCGTTGCGGTAGGCGAAGGGCATGCGAAAGGCCCGGCGTAGAGGGTAAGACCCCCGTAGCTGAAATCGTGACGGCTTGCTTGTTCATTTCCCAAGTAGCACGGGGCCCGAGAAATCCCGTGTGAATCTGGCGGGACCACCCGCTAAGCCTAAATATTCCCTGGTGACCGATAGCGGATAGTACCGTGAGGGAATGGTGAAAAGTACCCCGGGAGGGGAGTGAAATAGTACCTGAAACCGTGTGCCTACAAGCCGTGGGAGCGTCGGAAGCACTTTGGTGTTTCTCGTGACTGCGTGCCTTTTGAAGAATGAGCCTGCGAGTTTGCGGTGTGTTGCGAGGTTAACCCGTGTGGGGAAGCCGTAGCGAAAGCGAGTCCGAATAGGGCGGTGGAGTAGCACGCTCAAGACCCGAAGCGGAGTGATCTAGCCATGGGCAGGTTGAAGCGGAGGTAAGACTTCGTGGAGGACCGAACCCACCAGGGTTGAAAACCTGGGGGATGACCTGTGGTTAGGGGTGAAAGGCCAATCAAACTCCGTGATAGCTGGTTCTCCCCGAAATGCATTTAGGTGCAGCGTCGTGTGTTTCTTGCCGGAGGTAGAGCACTGGATAGGCGATGGGCCCTACCGGGTTACTGACCTTAGCCAAACTCCGAATGCCGGTAAGTGAGAGCGCGGCAGTGAGACTGTGGGGGATAAGCTCCATGGTCGAGAGGGAAACAGCCCAGAGCATCGACTAAGGCCCCTAAGCGTACGCTAAGTGGGAAAGGATGTGGAGTCGCAGAGACAACCAGGAGGTTGGCTTAGAAGCAGCCACCCTTGAAAGAGTGCGTAATAGCTCACTGGTCTAGTGATTCCGCGCCGACAATGTAGCGGGGCTCAAGCGTACCGCCGAAGTCGTGTCATTGCAGTATGTACTCCTAACGGAGGCTGTGATGGGTAGGGGAGCGTCGTCTGCCGGGTGAAGCGGCACTGGAAGGTAGTCGTGGACGGTTGACGAGTGAGAATGCAGGCATGAGTAGCGATACAAACGTGAGAAACGTTTGCGCCGATTGACTAAGGGTTCCTGGGTCAAGCTGATCTGCCCAGGGTAAGTCGGGACCTAAGGCGAGGCCGACAGGCGTAGTCGATGGATAACCGGTTGATATTCCGGTACCCGCTGTGAAGCGAAAAACATTGAATCCAGTGATGCTAAGCCCGTGAAACCGCCCGTTGTCGGCTTTGCCGTCAGGGGGAGTGGTGGAGCCGGTGATCCGAGCTGGTAGTAGGTGAGTGATGGGGTGACGCAGGAAGGTAGTCCATCCCGGGCGGTGGTTGTCCCGGGGTAAGGGTGTAGGCCGTGAGGTAGGTAAATCCGCCTTGCATGTGGTTGAGACCTGATGCCGAGCCGATTGTGGCGAAGTGGATGATCCTATGCTGTCGAGAAAAGCCTCTAGCGAGTTTTATGGCGGCCCGTACCCTAAACCGACTCAGGTGGTCAGGTAGAGAATACCGAGGCGTTCGGGTGAACTATGGTTAAGGAACTCGGCAAAATGCCCCCGTAACTTCGGGAGAAGGGGGGCCATTTCTGGTGAGGGGATTTACTTCCTGAGCTGGGGGTGGCCGCAGAGACCAGCGAGAAGCGACTGTTTACTAAAAACACAGGTCCGTGCGAAGCCGTAAGGCGATGTATACGGACTGACGCCTGCCCGGTGCTGGAACGTTAAGGGGACCGGTTAGCTCACTTTCGGGTGGGCGAAGCTGAGAACTTAAGCGCCAGTAAACGGCGGTGGTAACTATAACCATCCTAAGGTAGCGAAATTCCTTGTCGGGTAAGTTCCGACCTGCACGAATGGCGTAACGACTTCTCGACTGTCTCAACCATAGGCCCGGTGAAATTGCACTACGAGTAAAGATGCTCGTTTCGCGCAGCAGGACGGAAAGACCCCGGGACCTTTACTACAGTTTGATATTGGTGTTCGGTTCGGCTTGTGTAGGATAGCTGGGAGACTTTGAAGCGGGCACGCCAGTGTTTGTGGAGTCGTCGTTGAAATACCAGTCTGGTCGTGCTGGATGTCTAACCTGGGTCCGTGATCCGGATCAGGGACAGTGTCTGATGGGTAGTTTAACTGGGGCGGTTGCCTCCTAAAGAGTAACGGAGGCGCCCAAAGGTTCCCTCAGCCTGGTTGGCAATCAGGTGTTGAGTGTAAGTGCACAAGGGAGCTTGACTGTGAGACCGACGGGTCGAGCAGGGACGAAAGTCGGGACTAGTGATCCGGCGGTGGCTTGTGGAAGCGCCGTCGCTCAACGGATAAAAGGTACCCCGGGGATAACAGGCTGATCTTCCCCAAGAGTCCATATCGACGGGATGGTTTGGCACCTCGATGTCGGCTCGTCGCATCCTGGGGCTGGAGTCGGTCCCAAGGGTTGGGCTGTTCGCCCATTAAAGCGGTACGCGAGCTGGGTTTAGAACGTCGTGAGACAGTTCGGTCCCTATCCGCTGTGCGCGTAGGAGTCTTGAGAAGGGCTGTCCCTAGTACGAGAGGACCGGGACGGACGAACCTCTGGTGTGCCAGTTGTTCTGCCAAGGGCATGGCTGGTTGGCTACGTTCGGGAGGGATAACCGCTGAAAGCATCTAAGCGGGAAGCCTGCTTCGAGATGAGGACTCCCACCCACTTGATGGGGTAAGGCTCCCAGTAGACGACTGGGTTGATAGGCCAGATATGGAAGCCGGGTAACCGGTGGAGTTGACTGGTACTAATAGGCCGAGGGCTTGTCCATTGATGCTCGCGTCCACTGTGTTGGTTCTGAAACCACGAACAGCCTTCGGTTGTTGATTGTTTCATAGTGTTTCGGTGGTCATAGCGTGAGGGAAACGCCCGGTTACATTTCGAACCCGGAAGCTAAGCCTCACAGCGCCGATGGTACTGCAGGGGGGACCCTGTGGGAGAGTAGGACACCGCCGAACAGTTTTTGAGAAAACCCCCGCACCCTTCCGGTGCGGGGGTTTTCTGCGTTTGCGTCGCCTACGCTCGTAGCCATGCGCTACGAGCTGATCATTTTTGACAACGACGGGGTCCTCGTCGACAGCGAGCCTCTTTCCAACCGCCATCTGGCCGCCTATCTGACCGAACTGGGCCATCCGACCTCGTACGAGGAGTCCGTCCGGGACTACATGGGGTCCGCGATGCACCGGATTCATGAACTGGTGCTGGAGCGGACGGGCCGGCGACTGCCCGAGGACTTCGACGACGTCTTCCACGCACGCGTGTTCGCCGCGTTCGAGCAGGAGCTGCGGCCCGTGCCCGGAGCGACCGGCGTGCTCAAGGAGTTGGCCGCGGACCAGGTGCTCTACTGCGTGGCCTCCTCCGGGAGCCACGAGCGGATCAGGGTCGGGCACCGGACCACGGGACTCGACCAGTGGTTCACACGGGAGAGGATCTTCAGCTCGGAAGACGTGGGACGGGGGAAGCCCGCCCCCGATCTCTTCCTGTATGCGGCCGAACGCATGGGAGTCGCTCCCGAGCGGTGTGCTGTCGTGGAGGACTCTCCGCTGGGCGTCCAGGCGGCCGTGGCGGCAGGGATGGACGTGTACGGGTTCACCGCGATGACGCCGGCGGAGAAGCTCGCCGGGGCGAACCAACTCTTCTCCACCATGGGTGAGTTGCCTGACCTGCTGATATGACCTGAGCCATCGGCCAGCGACTGACAAGTGTCATACGGACCTCCGGACGATCGTTCCTACCGCGGGGCCCCGCCGACGGCGAACCTAGGGGTATGACGAAGAACGCGGGGAACCACAGCCGTAGCAAGCAGCTGAAGCAGAACCCAAGCGTGCTGGACAACTTCAAGCCGCTGCTGGTCGATGTGGCGGTTCCGCTCGGCTCGTACTACCTCGTCAAGGACGCCTTCGGCCTGAGCACCTTTGCGGCGCTCGTCTGGAGCAGCGTACTGCCGGCCGCGCGCACCGTGTGGAGTCTGGTCAAGGAACGGCGCACCAACGCGCTGGCGGGACTCATCCTGGTGGTGAACGTCGTCTCGCTGCTGCTGAGCTTCGTCTCCGGGGACCCGAGGCTGATGCTCGCCAAGGACGGCGGGGTCAGCAGCACCATCGCCCTCGGCATCCTGGTGTCGGTGTGGCGCGGGAGGCCGATGATGACGGCCGGCATGAAGCCCTTCCTCGTGAAGGGGGACACGGCCAAGGAAGCCGCCTGGCAGCGGCTCGCCTCCGGTGCTGCAGCCCGGTCCGCGGCCTTCCGGCGCAAGGAGAGCGCGTTCTCCGTCGTCTGGGGTGTGGCACTGCTCGCCGAGTGTGTCGCGCGGGTCGTGGGCGCCTACACCGTCCCCGTGGACACGATGGTCTGGCTCGGCTCGGTCTTCCTGGTCGTCGCCATGGTGATCGGCTTCGTGGTCGGTGGTGGGCTGGTCGTGGCACCGATGGAGCGGATGCTGGCCGCTGAGGTCGAGGCCGGTGCGACCGAACGGCCCGCGCGGCCCGTGCAGTGCGCACGCGCCGTTGCCATCTGACGGTCTGGCCGCGGGGGAGCCAAGCAAAGTTGAAGGAAATTCATCTTTGGCTGGATCTACCCACAGGTAGCCCGGGGCTCTACGCTCGCCGCCATGACTGATGTGCTGCGGCGCGGTAGGGCCTCGCTGGCGTTCAGCTTCTTCGCCCAGGGAGTCGCCTTCGCCCTCCTGGTGACACGTATTCCCGCCATCCAGGACCGGTACGCGATCTCCGACGCGCTGCTGCCGGTTTTCCTGGCCGCCGTACCGGTCCTCGCCGGTGCCGGCAGTGTGGCCACCGAGCAGCTGGTGCGGCGGCTGCGGCCCAGTCGGCTGCTGCGCTGGTCGCAGCCCGTGGTGCTGCTGGCGCTGCTCGGCGTGGGCGCCGGCGGGGAGGGGCGGGTGGCCGCGCTGGGAGTGGCGTTGGGCGCCTTCGGGCTGGCCGTGGGTGTGCTGGACGCCTCCATGAACATGCTCGGGGTCAGCCTGCAGCGGACGTACGGGCGCAGCATCATGCTCAGCTTCCACGCCGCCTACAGTCTGGGCGGGATCGTGGGTGCCTCGTTGGCCTGGGCCGGGGCGCACTGGCAGCTCGCGCTGTGGGTGTCGTACCTGCCGGTGGTGGTCGTGCTGCTGCCGGCGACGCTGGTGGGCAGCCGGTGGTACGTCGACGGGGGCGCCGCGGCCGGCGGCACGCCGGGGGGGACGGTCGGCGAGGGGGAGGCACCAGGCGGGGGCGGGACCGTGGTCTTCCGGCTGCTGTTGCCGTTGTGCCTGGTCATGACCTTCACCTACATCGGGGACTCGACCGTCTCCAACTGGAGCGCCAAGTACCTCAAGGACGTGCTGGGCAGCTCGGAGCAGATGGCGACCCTGCCCTACAACGTGTACATGGTGACCACGTTGGTGGGGCGGGCCATCGGGGACCTCGGGGTGCGCCGGTTCGGGGCGGTGGCCTTCGTGCGGCTGGGCGCGCTGGTGGCGGCCGGGGGGTTCGTGGTGGTGGCGGTGGCGCCCGGTGCATGGGTCGGGATGCTCGGGTTCACCCTGCTGGGGCTGGGACTGTGCGTGATCGTGCCACAGACGTTCGCGGCTGCGGGGAGGTTGTTCCCGGGGGCCTCCGACGCGGCCGTCGCACGGTTGAACATCTTCAACTACGTGGGTTTCCTCGTGGGTTCGCCGTTGGTGGGGGCCCTCGGGGACGCCTGGAGCTACCGCTGGGCCATGCTGGTGCCGATGGCGTTGGTACTGGTGACGTTGGGGTACGCCAGGTCGTTCGCGGCTCAACCGGCCCGATACGGTGGCGGGCATGAGCGGCCGCGCACAGTTGATGTGGGACCAGGCAGTAGCGGACTATGACTTCGGGCCGGACCATCCGATGGATCCGGTCCGGCTGAAGCTGACCCGGAAGCTGGTGGACGCCTTCGGGCTCGACCGGGAGCTGGAGGTCGTCGCGGCGAAACCGGCGGGGGAGTCGACGTTGCGGCTGATCCACCGGGAGGACTACATCGACGCCGTGAAGGCCGCGTCCGCCGATCCCGCGCGGGCCGACGGACGGTACGGACTCGGCACGGTCGACGATCCCGCGTTCGCCGGGATGCACGAGGTGTCCGCGCTGATCGCGGGGCAGTCGGTGGCCGCCGCGGAGTCGGTGTGGCGGGGAGACACCGAGCACGCGGTGAACTTCGCCGGTGGGCTGCACCATGCGATGCCGGGGAGCGCGTCCGGGTTCTGCGTGTACAACGACGCCGCGCTGGCCATCGCCCGGCTCCTGGAGCTGGGGGCCGAACGGGTCGCCTATGTGGACGTGGACGTGCACCACGGGGACGGCGTGCAGGCTGCGTTCTGGGAGGACCCGCGGGTGCTGACCATCTCGCTGCACGAACATCCCCGCACCCTGTTCCCGCAGACCGGGTGGCCGGAGGAGACCGGCGCGGCCGCGGGTGAGGGGGCCGCCGTGAACGTGGCGCTGCCAGCGGGGACGGGGGACGCGGGGTGGCTGCGGGCGTTCCACGCGGTGGTGCCGGAGCTGCTCGCGGAGTTCCGGCCGCAGGTCCTCGTCACACAGCACGGTGCGGATACGCACTTCGAGGATCCGCTGGCGCATCTCGCCGTGTCGCTGGACGCACAGCGGGCGGTGCAGGTGGCGTGCCACGAACTGGCGCACGCGTACGCGGGCGGGAAGTGGGTCGCGCTGGGCGGCGGCGGATACGCAGTGGTGGAGGTCGTGCCGCGGTCGTGGACGCATCTGGTGGGGATCGCGGCGGGACGCCCCGTCGCCCCGGAGACGGTCATCCCCGAGGAATGGCGGCAGAACGTGTTCGCGCTGACGCGGCAATGGGGGCCGCAGCGGATGACCGACGGGCGGTGGCCGGTGAACTGGGCGCCCTGGGAGTCGGGGTACGACCCCGCGGACCGCTTGGACCAGGCGGTGCTGGCGACCCGGCGTGCGGTGTTCCCGCTGCGGGGACTGCTGGCGTAAGTGCCGCTCGTCGCGGCCGGGTGGGTATCCGTTGGGCCAACCGTGCGACATTCCCCGGGTTCTTGTCCCGCCCCCCTCCCCAGTGGGTCACCATCGCACCCGTGCTGACCCCCGCCGAGCTCCGTGCGTATCTGGTGGCCGTTCGGTTGGCCGGGGTGGTGGGAACCTCACGGGAGGACAGCCTGCGCAGTTATCGGCTCTTCGCTGCGCGGGACCCCCGGATGCTGATCGGGATCGACCCTGAATGGTCCTGGAACCAGCGGGACCTGCTCGCTTTGATGGCGGACAGGTGTGGAGTTTCAGCCGATCCGCAGCACACTTCCGGTCCGGACGTGATCGACCCGGAACGGACGCTGGCCGCGCTGGACGCCTTCGCGGAGCGGGTCCAGGAGGTCGCCCGACGGGGTGCGCCCGTGCTGTTCGGTACCGGGCATCCGCAGCGGCTGCTCGGGTTCTACGGCGGGTTGGCGGACGCGCTCTCGGCGGCGGGGTGTGAGGTGCTCACACCGGCGCATGGTCGCTGTGTCGACATATTGACCCGGTTCGGTCTACGCACTCACCACCTCGACTACGTACGAGGGGTTGCCTTGGTGCGGGAACCGGGAGTCGAGCGCCCCGGTGGTGAGCCGGGTGCGCACAGCCATTCGCCGCTGCCGGTCCGTGTCGCCCTGGAGGCCGCGGCGGAGCGTGGAGGGCCGCTGCCGGAGCTGGTCGTGGGGGACCACGGGTGGGTCTGCGGTGCTGGTCAGCTGGGGTTCGAGGCGATCGGCCTGGCCGACACCGATGATCCCGCGCCCTTCGTGGGGGAGGCCGAGGGGCGGGTGTCCGTCGTCGTTCCGGTCGATGACGCGGTACCGTCTGGGTACTACCGACCACTCACCCGCTACGTGCTCAAACGAGCGTGTCTGTCACATTAGGCCGCCGACGGGTGCACCTCTTCCCCACTCGCATCACCCGCCCCTACATTGGGGAGTGAGCACGCAACGACGAAGAGTCACCGGAAGGGGAAGCCGGCGGCCCGTCGAGTGCGGAAGGTTCAGGTGTGTCATGACTGCAGCTGATCAGAGGCCTCTGAACGAGGTTGTGTTCCTGACCGTGGCGGAGGTCGCCACGGTGATGCGAGTGTCGAAGATGACCGTGTACCGGCTGGTGCACAGCGGTCATCTGCCCGCGATCCGGGTCGGACGATCCTTCCGTGTCCCGGAGCAAGCGGTCCACGAGTACCTCCGGGACAGCTATGTGGGGGTGGAGACGGCCTGACGGTGCTTCCGGGTAACCCCGGGAACACCCCTCGATTACGACCTCGGCGCTCGGTTGGGTAGGCTAGCCCCTCGTAGGTCGTGTGGGCCCATGGCGCCCAAACAACCGAGTGATGAGAAGTGAGCGAGGGTAGTCGTGGGCTCTGTTATTAAGAAGCGGCGCAAGCGGATGGCCAAGAAGAAGCACCGCAAGCTGCTCAAGCGCACGCGCGTTCAGCGCCGCAACAAGAAGTAAGCGGCGCCGCGAGAGCGTGTACCTGTGGCCCCCCATCGACAGCGATGGGGGGCCACAGGCATGTTCGGCGGGTGCGTCCTGGGTACCCGGCATATTCCGATCAGGGAGTTTCGGTCACTTCATGCATCGGGCGGTCATCACAGTGCAACATCGACCCGCTAAGTTGGCCGCACGCGGGGAACGCGGGATGCGGGTCGGAACACGGGTATGCGGAACACGGGTATCGCGGGAAGGAAGGCGCTGATCTTGGGGAAGGTCGTGCTCGTCACCGGAGTGGCCCGGCAGCTGGGCGGCCGGTTCGTGCGGCGGATCCAGCGGGACCCGGAGGTCGACCGCGTCATCGCCGTGGACGCGGTGCCCCCGGCGCACCATCTGGGTGGGGCGGACTTCATCCAGACCGACATCCGGCACCCGACCGTCGCCCGGGTGCTCGCCGAGACGGGCGCCGACACGGTCGTCCACATGGACGTGACGGGCACGGCCCTGGGCAGCGGCAACCGGACCACGGTCAAGGAGACCAACGTCATCGGCACCATGCAGCTGCTCGGTGCCTGTCAGAAGTCGCCGGCCGTGAAGCGGCTGGTGGTGAAGTCCAGCACGAATGTGTACGGTTCGGCATCGCGGGATCCCGCCGTGTTCACCGAGACGACCCCGCCGAAGTCGCTGCCCAGCGGCGGCTTCGCGAAGGACGCCGTCGAGGTCGAGGGGTATGTGCGCGGGTTCGCCCGGCGGCGCCCGGACGTCGCCGTGTGTGTGCTGCGGTTCGCCAACATCCTCGGCCCGACCGCGGACACCACGCTCGCCTCCTACTTCACGCTGCCCGTCCTGCCGACCGTGTTCGGCTACGACCCCCGACTGCAGTTCGTCCACGAGGACGATGTCATCGAGGTGCTGAGGATCGCCTCGCACGAGCCGCGCCGGGGCACTCTCAACAGCGGTACGTTCAACATCGCTGGGGACGGCGTGCTGCTGCTCTCGCAGTGTTCCCGGAGGCTGGGCCGCCCCACCGTGCCGCTGCTGCTGCCCGCGGTCACCTGGGCCGGCTCCCTGGTCCGTACGCTGGGTGTGACGGACTTCTCGCCGGAGCAGATCCGGCTGCTCACCCACGGACGGGTGGTGGATACCGTCCAGATGCGCGAGACGCTCGGTTTCACACCCAAGTACACGACGGCCGGGACGTTCGCGGACTTCGCCCGCGGCCAGGGCCCCGGGCTGCTGCCGCCGGAGGCCCTCGCCCGGACCGTCGACCGGATCGCCGTACTGGCCGCGAAGGGCAGCGGCCGGCCCACGACGGACAGCGCCAACTGAGGAGCGCAGCAACGATGGCGGACGCCAAGGTCATTCCGTTCGACGACGACCGGTCCCGCGGGAGCGCGGCGCAGCGCCCGGTGCGGCGCCGGAGCACGGGGAGCCGGCGCACGGGCGGTGAGAGCGGGGAGATCGGCGAGGTCCAGCCGCTACCGGGCCGGGCGCGGACGAACGATGACGGGCCTGTGGGCCGCGGGGACGAACCGCTGCAGCAACAGCGGGCAGACGGGCGCGACGGAGGCCTGGAGCGGCGTGTGGCGGCCGGGCTGGCCTTCCTGCGGCGCCGGCTGACCGGCGACTACGAGGTCGACGACTTCGGTTACGACGAGGAGCTGACCGACCAGGTCCTGATGTCGCTTCTGCGGCCGCTGTACGAGCAGTACTTCCGGGTCGAGGTGAAGGGCGTCGAGAACATCCCGGCCGAGGGCGGGGCGTTGATCGTCGCCAACCACTCCGGGACGCTGCCGCTGGACGGCCTGATGGTGCAGGTCGCCGTGCACGACCACCACCCGGCCGACCGGCATCTGCGGTTGCTCGCGGCCGACCTGGTCTTCGTGCTGCCGGTGGTCAACGAACTGGCCCGCAAGCTGGGACACACCCTGGCCTGCACGGAGGACGCCGAACGGCTGTTGAGCCAGGGCGAGCTGGTCGGGGTGATGCCGGAAGGCTTCAAGGGCATCGGGAAGCCCTTCAGCGAGCGGTACAAACTGCAGCGGTTCGGCCGCGGCGGCTTCGTCTCCACGGCGCTGCGCCAGGGCGTGCCGATCATTCCCTGTTCGATCGTCGGGGCGGAGGAGATCTACCCGATGATCGGCAACGCGAAGACGCTCGCCCGGCTGCTGGGCTTCCCGTACTTCCCGCTGACGCCGACCTTCCCGTGGCTGGGGCCGCTGGGTGCGGTCCCGCTCCCCACGAAGTGGACGATCCAGTTCGGTGAGCCGATTCCGACGGATGGCTATCCGCCGGAGGCGGCCGAGGACCCGATGCTGATGTTCAACCTGACCGACCAGGTCCGCGAACAGATCCAGCACACGCTGTACAAGTTGCTGGTGCAGCGCAGGTCGGTCTTCTTCTGAGGACTGCGCACCCGTGTGAGGCCCGTGCGCCCGCGAGGGCCCGTGCACGTGTGCCCTGGACGGGGACGACCGTGTGCCCCGGACGAACAACGACGGCGGGGGCACCCCGCTCGGGAGGGGTGCCCCCGCCGTCGTTGTTCTGCGTCGCCGGAGAGGTTCAGCCCGCGTCCTCGCTGTCGATGCCCAGACCGGGCAGCAGGCCCGGGAGGAGCGGCGGGAGAGTGACGTCGGGTTGGTCCGTCGGAGACGCGCTGGTGGACGGCGTGTCGCTGCCGGTGCCGGTCTTGGGCGGTTCCAGCAGGCCGCCGGTGCTGCCTCCGAGGAGGCCGTCGCTGCTGGTGGTGGCCGTGCTGCTCGGGTCGCTGGTGCTGCCACCGGTGTTCGGCGCGTACTCACCGGCGGACGGGGTGCTGCCGTCGGAGCTTGGGGGGGTGGACCGGCGGGTGCCGGAGGCACCAGAGGCGCCGGTGGTCGGGCCGGTGCTTGCCCGCCGCTCGTCGCCGCCGCCTCGGGCGGGCGGCCGCGGAAGCTGGGACTGCAGCGGGGCGACCTCTTCGTCTATGGCGTCGAAGACTGACGACACCTGCTGTTTGACGTCTCCGAGCTGCACCGGAAGCCTGTCGCTCAGTGTGCTCCAGGCCTCGCGGTGGGACTGGGAGAACGTGGACAGTGCCTGGATGGGGCCCAGGGATTCGGGGTCGGCTTCGTAGGCCGCGTGCAGCAGACGGTGTCCCTCAGTCACATCACGCTGCATGCCGGACAGGGTGCGGCGGATCTCGCCGATCGACTCGTGGTCCAGGTGGCCGCTGCGGCCCCGCTCCATCAGCCGACGGGCCTCGCTGAGCCGGGTGGAGGCCTGGTCGAGGTACGTCTGGCCGCGCTGGTCGTCGCCATCGGCCAGGTAGTTGAGCCGGAAATCCTCTATGCCGCGTTTCAGGCCGTACAGCGAATCGCCCGGGAGGGCGTTGGAGCTCGCCGCGGCGACTCCGCCGAAGGCTCCTGCGGCCACGCTGACGCTGAGGCCGCCCGCGGCGAGCCCCTTGGTCAGTCTGGAACGCGGACGGAGTTTTCCGAGCGGGCTCGCCCGGTGCGCGGCCTTCGCCCGGTGGGAGCGCTGCTCGGGTACCGAAGCATCCGCCGCCCCGGTTCCCTCCTGGAGCATTGCCTCCATCGCGGCCACCAGCTGGGCGCGCTGGACGATCTTGACCTCGGGGTCAAGCTGCGGCTTGGGCAGCGAGTCGAGACCTGCCGCCAGGGCCAGTAGTCCGCCCTGCTCGGTCTGTTCCTCGGTGGTCGGCGGTGACCCCGCCGGTGCTGCGGACTGCTCGGCCGCCGTGTCCCGGTCGGACTGCTCCTCCAGAGCCAGGGCGAAGGCGTTCGCCCGCCGGTGCGCCGATACGTTCGCGATCACTGGCGGCACCTCCTCTCGTCATGACGGTCGACTCCCCAGGGGGTCCTGAGGGTTGCACGCCCACGACCACTTCCACACGATCGGGCGATCAGGAGCGGCCGGGACGCGACCACAGGGAGCCTGTATCCCGCACAACGACTGGCGCGGCACTTGGGTTACGGACGGCGGATGATCGGATCAGAAAGGCAACAACGTTTCACTGACCATGAATTGAGAGTTGCCGTGTGTGGTGATGGCGCGGGCCGTGGCTCAGCGGGCGTCGTCCGGCAGGAGCCGGGCCAGGGTGCGGACGGCGCGGTACTGCAGGGTCTTGATGGCGCCCTCGTTCTTTCCCATGACCCGGGCGGTCTCGGCGACCGACAGGCCCTGGAGGAAGCGGAGCGTCACGCACTCCTGCTGCTGCGGGTTGAGGCGGCGTACGGCGTCCAACAGGGCAGCGTTCGACAAGGACTCCAGGACGGAGTCCTCGGGGGAACGCTCGACCTCGTTGGCGTCCAGCATCTCGCCGGTAGTGACCTCCAGCCGGAAGCGGCTGGACTTGAAGTGGTCCGCGACCAGGTTCCGGGCGATCGTGACCAGCCAGGCGCCGAAGTCGCGGCCCTGCCAGGTGAAGGTGCCGATCCTGCGGAGTGCCCGCAGAAAGGTCTCGCTGGTGAGGTCCTCGGCGGTGGCCCGGCCGCCGACGCGGTAGTAGATGTACCGGTACACGGTGTCGCTGTACTGGTCGTAGAGCCGGCCGAAGGCCTCGGCCTCACCCGCCTGGGCGCGTTCTACGAGGTCCAGCATCCGGGCGCTGTCGCTGTCCGCCGCCGGACGGCGGGTGGTGGTGGCGCTGGCGGAGCGCCCCCGTCTGCCCACCGCGGCGCCGCCGTCGGCCAGTGCGTAGCACGGGCCGACGGGTGCGGCGGTGGCTAGGGCGGGGACGGCGTACGCGGTGGGGACGAAGCCGCGCAGCGTCTCTTTGACCGTTGCGACTGTTGCGCGCAGCGTAGCCAGGCCCGAGGCGTCAACCCCGACGTGTGGGTACACGGGACTCCCAGAGGCAGAGCTTCCATCACGTGCAGTGCGGAACCTTTCACCCGTCGCAGCGACGGAAGGGTGCCGGTTTGCGTCTGAGGAGAATAACGCTTCGTGCAGGCACTGCTACACCGGGTTGCTCAAATCACCGATTGCGTCGCTTCCGTAACTGATTGGCGTCGGGTTAAGTGTCGCAGAATGATCGATTGTTGAACGGAAAGGTGTGGGATTCGGCGAAGTGCGGGGCGTGGGGGGGCGGGCATCATCGCGCGACAGGCGGCACGTTTCCGCAGACGCCAGGTGCCGTGACGGGGCCGCGGCCTGGTGGATCGGCCTGTCCGCACCCCTGCGGCGGGTGCCGGGAGGCCGTACGGCCGGCCGCCCGCTGTCGGCGGCGCGCGATGTCCATGGCGGGGGCCGCCACACGGCGGGCTGCCTCCGGGTCGGGGCCGTCCGCTGCCGCGTGCGGGGGTGCTACCGGCGGCGCCGGCTGAACGCGATCGCCGCCGCCGTGCCGCCGGCGACCGCCCCCACGCCCGCCGCCGCCGGAATGCCGACCTTCGCCGCCTTGCGGCCCGTGCGGTAGTCGCGCAGGCGCCAGTCCTTCTCCCGGGCGTGTTTGCGGAGCTTGGCGTCCGGGTTGATGGCGTACGGGTGGCCGACCAGGGACAACATGGGGATGTCGTTGTGGCTGTCGCTGTAGGCCGCGCAGCGGGAGAGGTCCAGCCCCTCCGCCGCGGCCAGGGCGCGCAACGCCTCGGCCTTCGCCGGGCCGTGCAGCGGTTCGCCGACGAGCTTGCCGGTGTAGACCCCGTCGACCGATTCCGCGACCGTGCCGAGCGCGCCGGTCAGGCCGAGGCGACGGGCGATGACCTGGGCAATCTCGACCGGGGCCGCGGTGACGAGCCACACCTTCTGGCCCGCGTCCAAGTGGGCCTGGGCCAAGGCGCGGGTGCCCGGCCAGATGCGCTCGGCCATGTACTCGTCGTAGATCTCCTCGCCGATGGTCTTGAGTTCGGCGACGCGATGGCCCTTGACGATCGACAGGGCGGAGTCGCGGGCGTCCTGCATGTGCTCCGGGTCCTCGACGCCGGCCAGCCGGAACCATGCCTGCTGCCAGGCGAACTTGGCCAGGTCACGGGTCTCGAAGAACTTCCGCTTGTACAGGCCCCGGCCGAAGTGGAACAGCGCGGCGCCCTGCATCACGGTGTTGTCGAGGTCGAAGAAGGCGGCCGCCTTGACGTCGCCGATCACCGGGAATTCCGGTTCCTCCTCGGCGAGCTGCGCCTCCTGTGCCTCCTCCGCCTCCTGTGCCTCCTGCGAGGACTTGCGGGCAGCCTCCGCCGAGGCCTCGCCTGCCAACACGCTTCGCGCCGTGGCGGAGCGCCTACGGGGAGTGAGCCATCCGAGAGCGGCCATGCGGTGAGCATAGCCAGTCTGTTCGGGGCTCCCGGAGCCGAGAGGTTCGAAGGGCGTGAACTCTGCGCGGCCGGGCCGTTAAGCGGAGCTGTTGAACAGGCCGGGGGAAACGGAGGGGAGGCGGGAGAATGGCCGGTATGAGTCCTCTCTTCCGGCGCAAGGCCGCTCCGCACGAGCGGCTGGTCACTCTCATCCGCAAGCCCGGCTGCCATCTGTGCGATGACGCGCAGGTGGTGATCGAGAAGGTGTGCGGCGACCTCGGTGTCCCCTTCGAGCTGAGGGACATCACGCATGACCAGGAGCTCCACGACCAGTACTGGGAGCAGATCCCGGTCGTCCTGGTAGACGGTGAACAGCACACCTTCTGGCGGGTGAACGAGGAGCGACTTCTGCGGGCACTGACCGACTAGTACAAACCGGCCCGGCGAGTCGCTTAGGATCGATGGCGGCTTGATCTCGGGGGCGGGATTCGTGAGGAGAGGGTGCGGCTTTGCCCCCAGTAATGAAGGGACGCCGGTGTGTATGTGCCGGTTCCCGCCGAAGGTCCCGAAGGTGCGTGACCCCGGTCACTTCTGCCGGGCAAATCGGACACCATCTTTGTGCACGCGTTCACAAAGACATAGCCTGCTGTCGACGGGGCGGTCCGGGAACGTATGGCCGCCCGCAGCCCCGCTCTACCCGCAGGAGCACCGTGGCAACTGGCCGAACACACCGACCGGCGACCCGTAGCCGAGGGATTCCCGAGGCCACCGTCGCCAGGCTTCCGCTGTACCTCCGAGCCCTGACCGCGCTGTCTGAGCGCTCGGTGCCCACGGTCTCCTCCGAGGAGCTGGCCGCGGCGGCGGGGGTCAACTCCGCCAAGCTGCGCAAGGACTTCTCGTACCTGGGTTCCTACGGAACGCGCGGTGTCGGCTACGACGTGGAGTATCTCGTCTACCAGATCTCCCGTGAACTCGGCCTCACCCAGGACTGGCCGGTCGTGATCGTCGGCATCGGTAACCTCGGCGCCGCCCTCGCCAACTACGGCGGCTTCGCCTCCCGTGGCTTCCGGGTGGCCGCGCTGATCGACGCCGATCCGGCCATGGCGGGCAAGCCCGTTGCCGGAATCCCGGTGCAGCACACGGACGACCTGGAAAAGATCATCAAGACCAACGGGGTGTCCATCGGTGTCATCGCCACCCCCGCCGGCGCAGCCCAGCAGGTCTGCGACCGGCTCGTGGCCGCCGGGGTCACCTCCATCCTGAACTTCGCGCCGACCGTGCTGTCCGTGCCGGACGGCGTCGACGTGCGCAAGGTCGACCTCTCCATCGAGCTGCAGATCCTCGCCTTCCACGAGCAGCGCAAGGCCGGCGAGGAGACCGCGCCCGGCGAAGGCGCCCTGCCCGCCGCCACCGCCCGCGACGATTCCGCAGACCAGGGGCCCGACGGGGACGTACCCGCCGTGATGCCGGCGTGAGTCTCCTAGTCGTCGGGCTCAGCCACCGCAGCGCCCCGGTCAGCGTGCTGGAGCGGGCCGCGTTGGCCGTGGACGCCCAGGTCAAGCTGGTGCAGGACACGGTCACCGCCGAGCCCGCCACCGAGGCCGCGGTGCTCGCCACCTGCAACCGCATCGAGCTCTACGCCGACGTGGACAAGTTCCACGCCGGTGTCGCCGAGCTGTCCACGCTGCTCGCCCAGCACAGTGGGGTCGGCCTGGAGGAGCTGACGCCCTACCTCTATGTGCACTACGAGGACCGAGCCGTCCACCACCTGTTCTCGGTGGCCTGCGGCCTGGACTCGATGGTCGTGGGCGAGGGGCAGATCCTCGGGCAGATCAAGGACGCCCTGGCCCGCTCCCAGGAGCTGCACACGGCCGGAAGGCTCCTGAACGACCTGTTCCAGCAGGCCCTGAGGGTCGGCAAGCGCGCGCACTCCGAGACCGGTATCGACCGTGCCGGGCAGTCCCTGGTCACCTTCGGCCTGGAGCAACTGGCCGGGGGCGGAGACGTCCAGGTGTGGGCGGCGGACCGCACGGCGCTGGTCATCGGCGCCGGATCGATGTCCTCGCTGGCCGCGGCCACGCTCGCGCGGGCCGGGGTCACCGAAGTCGTCGTCGCCAACCGCACCGTCGAGCGCGCCGAACGGCTCGCACAGATATTGACCGAGGGTCAGGACACCGCCGTGACCGCGCGCGCGGTGGCGATGGACGCGGTGCCGGCCGAGCTGACACGTGCCGACGTCGTCGTCTCCTGCACCGGGGCGACCGGCCTGGTGCTCACGGCGGACGCGGTCCTCCGGGCGGCTGAGGGCCGCGCCGGACAGGTGACCGCCGGTACCGGTTTCCCGGCCGCGAGGCCGGAGACTCCCTGGCCCTCCACCAGCGCCGGCACCGAGGAGAACTGCCCGCTGGACCTGGCCGCCGTGCAGGGCGCGACGGGCTTCTCCGTGCACGGCGAGGCCGCCGTGGCCGGCATGGACGCGGCCACCCTGGAGCAGCACGCCGCCTGGGTCGGCACGGGCACCTCCCGCTTCGAGCGAAGCCGGGAGCCCGGCGGAGGCACCGCCGCGGATCGCGGGGAACGCCGCACCCCGGAGGCGGACGCCGAGCTGATCACCGCGCTCGCCGCGACCGTCGCCACCGTCGGCCGCGTCCCCGAGCGGCGCAAGCCCGAGCCGGTGGCGGAGATCCCGCGCCCTGACCCCTCCCTGTTCCTCCTCGACCTGGCCATGCCCCGCGACATCGACGCGGCCGTGCACCGGCTGGCGGGGGTGCGGCTGGTGGACATCGAGTCGCTGGCGGAGGTTTCCGCCGACGCTCCCATGGCGGCCGACGTCGACCAGGTGAGGCGTATCGTCTCTGACGAGGTGGCGGCCTTCGGAGCGGCCCAGCGGGCAGCGCGCATCACGCCCACCGTGGTCGCGCTGCGCTCCATGGCCGCCGACGTCGTCGCCGGTGAGATCGCGCGACTCGATGGCCGCCTGCCCGACCTGGACGAGCGCCAGCGCGGTGAGATCCGGCAGGCCGTGCACCGGGTCGTCGACAAACTGCTGCACGCGCCGACCGTGCGGGTCAAGCAGCTCGCGGCCGAGCCCGGCGGCGCCGGGTACGCGGACGCGCTGCGCACCCTGTTCGACCTCGACCCCGAGACGGTCGCCTCCGTCTCCCGGGCCGGGGACAGCACAGACGAGAAGGACCGACCAGCATGACTGAGAAGGCACTGAGGCTGGGGACCAGGCGGAGCAAACTCGCCATGGCCCAGTCCGGGCAGGTGGCGGAGGCCGTCCGCCAGGTGACCGGGCGACCCGTCGAGCTGGTCGAGATCACCACGTACGGCGACACCTCCCGCGAGCACCTGGCGCAGATCGGCGGCACCGGCGTCTTCGTGACGGCGCTGCGCGACGCGCTGGTGCGGGGCGAGGTCGACTTCGCGGTTCATTCGCTCAAGGACCTGCCGACCGCGCAGCCCGAGGAGCTGGCCCTGGCGGCCATACCGGTGCGCGAGGACCCGCGGGACGTGATCGTCGCGCGGGACGCCCTGAAGTTCACCGACCTGCCGCGCGGGTCCCGCATCGGCACCGGTGCGCCGCGCCGCATGGCGCAGCTGAACGCGTACGCGCGCGTCCACGGCCTGGACATCGAGACGGTCCCGATCCGCGGCAACGTCGACACCCGGATCGGGTACGTTCGCAACGGCGAACTGGACGCCGTCGTGCTGGCCGCCGCCGGACTGAACCGGATCGGCCGGATCGACGAGGTGACCGACTTCCTGTCGGTCGACACGGTTCTGCCCGCCCCCGGCCAGGGGGCCCTGGCGATCGAGTGCGCCGCGGACAACGCGGACCTCATCGCGGCGCTCGGCGAACTCGACGACCCGTTCACGCGGGCCGCCGTGACGGCCGAACGGTCACTGCTCGCCGCCCTGGAGGCCGGCTGCAGCGCTCCCGTGGGTGCGCTGGCCGACCTTCTGGCCGACGGGCAGTTTGTCAAGGAAATGCGCCTGCGCGGCGTCGTCGGCACGACCGACGGCACCCGCACGGTGCAGCTGTCCACCACCGGTCCCATGCCCCAGACGCATGACCAGGCGACGGCACTCGGTCGCGGACTCGCCACCGAGATGCTTGCCCAGGGCGCGGCCGGTCTGATGGGGGAGCGAGCACATTGAGCCCCACCACCCTTCCCGCCGCCGGTCCGGAACACGGGCACGTCACCTTCCTGGGTGCCGGACCCGGAGATCCGGGACTGCTCACTCTGCGCGCCGTGGAGGCGCTGTCGAACGCGGATGTCCTGGTCGCCGAGCACGAGGTGCTCGACGTGATCCGGACGCACGCACGACAGGGCGTCTCCGTCGTGCAAACGGACGCGGATCCTTCCTCGGGCCCGCTTCCGGGCACGGGCACGCCCCAGCTGGCGGTCGTTGACGGCACGTCAAAAACCGCCGCTGTCCCGGTGGTGCGGGATGCCGCCCATCTTGTCATGGAGGCTGCCCGGGGCGGCAGGCGGGTCGTCCGTGCGGTGTCCGGGGACCCGGGACTAGATACGTACGCGGCCGAGGAAATGCTCGCCTGCGCCTCCGCCGGGGTGCCCTTCGAGGTCGTTCCCGGCGTCGCGGCGGCGGTCGGCGTGCCGGCCTACGCCGGTGTGCCGCTGCGGGACGCCGAGGGCACGGACGTCCGGTTCGTGGACGCCCGTACCGCTTCCGACCGCTGCTGGACGGAGGTGGGCGCCTCGGACGGCACGGTCGTCGTCTCCACCACCCTGGACGCGGTGGCCGCCGCCGCGGGCGAACTGGTGTCCGCGGGCCGCAAGCCGGACACCCCGCTGTCGGTCACCGTCGCCGGTACGACGACCCGTCAGCGCACCTGGACGGCCACGCTCGGCACGATCGCGCAGACGCTGAAGCAGGCCAAGGTGCTGCCGTCGCCGGACGGCGGCCGGCCGGTGATAGCCGTGGTCGGTGAGCGCTCCGCCGCCGCCCGGCGTGACCAGCTCTCGTGGTTCGAGTCCAAGCCGCTGTTCGGCTGGAAGGTGCTCGTGCCGCGCACGAAGGAGCAGGCAGCGTCGCTCTCCGACCAGCTGCGCTCCTACGGCGCGGTGCCGCACGAGGTGCCGACGATCGCCGTCGAGCCGCCGCGCACGCCCCAGCAGATGGAACGTGCCGTCAAGGGTCTGGTGACGGGCCGCTACGAGTGGATCGCCTTCACGTCCGTCAACGCGGTCAAGGCGGTCCGGGAGAAGTTCGAGGAGTACGGCCTCGACGCCCGGGCCTTCGCGGGCATCAAGGTGGCCGCGGTGGGCGAGCAGACCGCCAAGGCGCTCATCGCCTTCGGCGTGAAGCCGGACCTGGTGCCGAGCGGCGAGCAGTCGGCCGCCGGTCTGCTGGAGGACTGGCCGCCCTACGACCCGGTCTTCGACCCGATCGACCGCGTCTTCCTGCCCCGCGCCGACATCGCCACCGAGACCCTCGTCGCCGGCCTGATCGAGCTGGGCTGGGAGGTCGACGACGTCACCGCGTACCGGACCGTACGGGCCTCGCCGCCCCCGGCCGAGACACGGGAGGCGATCAAGGGCGGCGGCTTCGACGCCGTGCTCTTCACGTCCTCGTCCACGGTGCGGAACCTGGTGGGCATCGCCGGCAAGCCGCACAACGTGACGGTGATCGCCTGCATCGGCCCGGCCACGGCCAAGACCGCCGAGGAACACGGTCTGCGGGTCGACGTCATGGCTCCGGAGCCGTCCGTGCACCGGCTGGCGGAGGCGCTGGCCGAGTTCGGCGCCAAGCGGCGTGCCGCCGCGCTGGAGGCCGGGGACCCGGTCACCCGGCCCAGCGAGCGCCGGCCGGGGGCGCGGCGACGGCGGTCGACGACCTGACGCAAGCGGCACACCGGAGCGCACCGCGTGGGAACGCGGTGCGCTCCGTCCCGGGCTCAGGTCAGCTGCCGGAGGCGTACGGCAGGAAGCTCGTCCACGCGGTGGGGGTGAGGGCGAGGCGGGGGCCCTGGGGGTTCTTGGAGTCGCGGACGAGGACGGTGTCGGGGACGGCGGCGACTTCGACGCAGTCGGGTCCGTCGGCCGTGCTGTAGCTGCTCTTTATCCACTCCACGCTGGCGTCCGTGTCTCCTGAGGCCTTAAGCGTCATGTCTTCTGTCTCTCCCAGTACCTTTTCGATGAAGGCCAAGGACTCCCGAGGGCTGAGAGCCTGGGCTCGGATGACCCCATAACGAATGTCCAGGACTGTCGTCTCTTTGGGGTTGGTCATGACACGGCTGCTGAGTGGTGCTTCGCTGAACGCGACCGTGGCTCCGTCGGTGAGTTTGAGGAGCCTGAATGAGCCGTCGGTGCCCGAGTTCTCCTCGCGGTTCAGGGGCAGGACCTGGAGGTCCACGTTGCGTAGCCGCCCCACCTCCAACACTCGTTCGAGTTGCCGTCGCATGACGATCCTTCCCCCAATAGGGCGCCGAAGCGTCGACTCACACTGAACAAAGCTGAAAACACGTCGGCTTGCTCCGGGATCGAGGATCTCTTGGCGAGCCAAGCGTGCCGTCACCTGCTGCTCCACCTCTCCTTCGGTGAAAGCGGGTCGACGGACGTTGAAGATGGCCCGCGCGTACTCCTCGGTCTGCAACAGCCCATGGAGGACGGAGTTGTTGTACGCGCACAGCTCCACCGCTTCCGCCTCCAAGCGCTTCAGGTCCCGCACCTTCTTCGGGTACCGGACCTCGGCCACGTCCCGCTTCATCACCGCACCCGGCGCGCCAGTTCTGCGTGCCCCTTTCCCCGACCCATCGCGGCGCGCGTCTCGCCCGGCTGCTCGCGGTCGAGCAACTGCACGCATGGGACCTGCCGTTGGACCCCGCCCGGCTCATCGTCGCCGAACTGGCGGCGAACGCCGCGTTCCACGGCCGGGTGCCCGGCCGGAGTTTCCGCCTCGTGCTCTCGGTCACCGCGTGGCGGCTGCTGCGGATCGAGGTGACCGACACCCGGGCGATCACCTGCCCGTCCGTGGGGCCGCGGTCGGCTTAGCCGCCGAGTCCGGCTACGGACTGTTGCTGGTGGAGGAGTTGGCGGACCGCTGGGGTGTGCGGTGCGGGCCGGTGCCGTGCAAGACGGTGTGGGCGGAACTGGACCTGTGACGGACGGGCGCGAAGGTGCCGTCCGCTCGCCGGAGCCTGGCCGTCACCTGTGATTGCCGCTCGCGCCCGTCGCATCACGGCCGGTGCTCTCGTGCGGCCCGGGACCGGCGGGGGCACGGGACGCACCCGGGCCCCCGCCCGTCACCCTCACCGTCAGGCGGCCGTGCCGCCCGCGTAGTCGCTGTCGAACGTCGTCTCGATGGTGGTGGCCACCGGTTCGGCGACGCCCGTGCCCTTGAGGACGATGCCCAGCTCGCGGTTGTTGTCCAGCGAGTTGCTGCTGATGTTGATGGAGCCGGCCTCCACCGCCTGGGTGGACAGGCCGTAGTCGGCGACCATCGCCTTGGCATGGATGTAGAAGCCGTAGTAGTCGGAGTAGCCGACGACGGTGCCGCCGGCGGCCTCGATGGCGGAGACCTCGCTGGAGTAGGAGGAGGGGTGTTCCAGGACCACCCGTACGGTCACGCCCGCCTCGGCGCGCGCCACGATGGCGTCGACGACCGCGCTGTCGCTCAGCTCCAGTTCCTCGACGTCGAGGGTGGTGGTGGCCGAGTCTATGAGGGACACCAGGCGGTCGCGGGAGTCGGTGGGGGACCACAGCAGGTGGTCGCCGTCGGTGGGGGTGATCGGGGTGTCGTCGTAGTCGGCGTTGAAGACCTTCTCGATGGACGCCACGTCCCGGGTGTCGTCGGTGAAGACGCCGTAGTCACGGCTGGTCGTGTAGTACTGGGCGGTGAGGTTCCCGGTCATGATCAGGGACTTGGTGCCGTCCACCGTGATCGTCTTCTGGTGGGTGTAGACGAAGCGGGACGAGGACCAGACGACGCCCACGCCCGCGTTCTTCAGGGCGGTGTACGCCGAGTTGTTCGCGCTCTTGTGCCGTCGGTCCAGGACGACCCGGACGGTGACGCCCTTGTCCTGCAGGGCTACGAGGTTGTCGACGGCGGTGGTGTCCTCCAGCTCGTACATGGTCATGTCGAGCGTGCTGGTGGCGGAGTTGATGAAGTCGTAGACGGTGGTCTGACCGTTGCCGCTCTGGGAGAAGGCGAAGGCGTTGTAGCTCGCGGCGTTCGCGGGGGCGGCGGTGGCGAGGACGGCGGTGCCGGCCGCCAGGGCGACGCCCGCACGGCCGAGGACCTTCCACAGCATGCGTGACTCCTAGTCGGTGAGGAGAACTCCCTCGGGGGGTGGCCCTGAGGGTGGCGCGTGCATGACACCACGCGCGTAGAACGTTGAGGAAGGGTGGCGGAGTGAACGCGTGGTGACCAGTCGGCCGGAAGAGCGGGCGAAGCGGACAACGTGCTGATGGGAGGCGGTTCGAGAGAAGGTCAGTGGTCCGCAAAATCTCGGTATGCCGGTACCGCCGCGGGCGCCGGTGCGGGCATCGGCGCGGGTCTGCGCGGTCCTGTGCGAGCCTCATTGCGGGCGGTACCGGGAGGTGGTTCCGGGACGGGCGGGTCGGCCGCCGCGCGACCGGGGCGGCCGACAGGGAGTCGGCAAAGGGGCGGGTCCCGCGGGCGTAGCGTAGGGGGCATGACGAAGTACGGATCCTTCCCCGGCACGCGACCCCGGCGGCTGCGGACCTCGCCCGTCATGCGGCGCATGGTCGCCGAGACACGGCTGCACCCCGCCGACTTCATCCTTCCGGCATTCGTTCGGGAGGGCGTGAGCGAGCCGGTGCCGATCGCCGCCATGCCCGGTGTCGTGCAGCACACCCGGGACAGCCTGAAGAAGGCCGCGCTGGAGGCCGTGGAGGCGGGGATCTCCGGGATTATGCTGTTCGGCGTGCCGGAGGAGTCCAAGAAGGACGCCGTGGGCACGCCGGGCACCGACCCGGACGGGATCCTGCAGGTCGCGATCCGGGACGTGCGGGCCGAGGTCGGGGACGACCTGCTCGTCATGTCCGACCTGTGCCTGGACGAGACCACCGACCACGGGCACTGCGGCGTACTGGATGACCGGGGGCGGGTCGACAACGACGCCACCCTGGAGCGGTACGCCGAGATGGCGCAGGTGCAGGCCGACGCCGGCGCCCACGTCGTCGGCCCGAGCGGGATGATGGACGGTCAGATCGGCGTGGTCCGGGACGCGCTCGACCAGATCGGTCGGGAGGACGTGGCGATCCTCGCCTACACGGCCAAGTACTCCTCCGCGTTCTACGGCCCCTTCCGCGAGGCCGTCGCCTCCTCACTCCAGGGCGACCGCAAGACCTACCAGCAGGATCCCGCCAACTGGCGCGAGTCCCTGCGGGAATTGGAGCTGGACCTGGCCGAGGGCGCGGACATGGTGATGGTCAAGCCGGCCGGACCGTACCTGGACATCCTGGCGCGGGTCGCGGACAGCGTCGACGTGCCGGTCGCCGCCTACCAGATCTCCGGTGAGTACTCGATGGTCGAGGCCGCCGCGGAGAAGGGCTGGCTGGACCGCGACCGGGCCATCTTCGAGACGCTGACCGGCATCAAGCGGGCCGGAGCGCGCACCATCCTCACCTACTGGGCGACCGAAGCGGCCCGGAAGCTGGCCTGACGGAAACGGTTCGAGATCATTCCGGTACCGAACCGGCGGCGGAACGGGATCGACCTGCCTTCGGTTCGGCAACGGAACGGACGCGGTTGCGGGAACCGCCGGTGTTTGTCCCGTGAGGAGACCGTGATCCTGGGCGTATCTGTCTGAAAAGCGATGTTTGGAGTGCGCCCAAAGCCCTGTTCGGCTGCGGCCTGCGCGGAGTGACGCGAGCTTGCAGAGCCCTTAGTGTCTGCGCCTGACCTTGATCCGTTCGCAAGGTCTGAACGTCGATACCTGGGGGTTGTAGTGAGCTGGTTCATCGAGGCACTCAAGAAGTACGCGGTCTTCGGCGGGCGTGCGCGCCGCAAGGAGTACTGGCTGTACACCCTGTTCCTGGAGATCATCTACGGCGTCTTCGGGATCCTCGGCTATGCGGCCCACGCGCCCTACCTCATAGCCATCCCCGTGCTCGGGTTCCTGCTGCCCACCCTGGCCGTCGCCGTGCGCCGACTGCACGACACGGGTCGCTCGGGCTGGTGGTTCCTCTTCGAGCTCGTCCCGGTCGTCGGTCCCATCACCCTGCTGGTCTTCTACTGCCTGGACAGCCAGCCGGGCGTGAACAAGTTCGGTCCGAACCCTAAGGAGGCGCCGGTGTTCGCGTGATGACGTCGCGCCGACATCCGCTCTCCTGAGGAAGCCCGGGCTGGTGCCCGGGCTTCCTCAGTCCCACCAGAAGGTCCAGGTGTGGGCGCCGACGAGGTCCTTGGCGTAGGCCTGGAGGCTTTCCCGGTCGCCTTGGCCGATGGTGTCGGGGCAGAGCGCGAAGTGTTCCGCGGCCACTGCCTCGGCTTCCGCCCGGGTGGCCGGCGGGGCCGCGACGGACACGACGAGGGTGTCCAGGCCGAGGGCTACGACCCGTATGCCGAAGCGGTCCTCCCAGGAGCGCAGGACGGCGCACAGCCGGGCCACGTCGCACTCGTAGTTCACCGGGCCGGCCCAGCCGATCGCCGCCGGGATGTCGGCGGACCGCCGGGCCGGGACCAGCGCGAGGTGCGGCTCCTCGATCAACGGATCCGGGTTGCCGGCCAGCATGTCGGCGACCTGGGCGGCCCGTGTGTCCGGGTCGGCGGTGAGAGCCGCAGCGGGCGCGAGGCCGGGCCACTCGACCCCGAACGGCTCGATGTCCGCGGCGGCTTCGCCGCCCTCCGTCTCCTCCCACCAGTACTCCGCGAGGACGTCCTCGGCGTCGTGGTCCCCCGGATACGAGGTCTCGCCGGGCAGCAGACCCCAGTCCCGCAGGCCACCTGCGGAGCCGCCCAGGTCCACGATCACCGGCAGCAGGCCGACGCGCGACGCCGGAGCGCCCAGGGCCTTCCAGGTGCCGGGCGCGGCCTGCTTCTGCGCGTGCCACAGGAGCGGTTCGTGCCAGGGGCCGTCGTCGGTCAGGTCGAACAGCTGGCCGGGCGGAAGTTGCAGCCCGACGGCGCGCCCGCTCGGATCGGTGATCAGTTGGGGCAGCGGGTTAGGAAGAGTCGCCATGCCGGTGACTGTAAGGGGACCCACTGACAATGGTGTTGACCTGCCTTTTCGGTCAACGCCCTTGCCGGTACGGCTTTTCTAGTGCCGCCCAACGCCGCGCACACGCCCGCATCCGCAGCGAGAAAGGCACCGCTGGGGCGGACGCCCCCTTGCCGCCGCAGCTTGAGGCTTTGCCCGTGGGAGAGGGACTCACCGGCGATGTCGCTTGGGGAACAGTGCGCTGAGTGTCGCGCACACGATCGCCCCGAACAGCAGCCCGCCCCACGGCATTGCAGCAACCGGGTGATGCCTCACCACTGCGTAAACGAAGAAGCCGAGTCCGCCGCCAACGACGAAGCCCAGCACAGCGCGAAGCGCGGACCACCATCTTGGACGGGCTATGTCTGAGGTCACGGGTGCATTATCCACACATGGCGATACCGGCCAGGCCTACAGGGCCGATTGCTCCAGCATGCCGGTGAACCTATGCGGTCACAGCACTAGACGAGTGAGCTGATGCAGAACGGGTGGCCAGCCGGGTCCAGCAGAACCCGCCATCTGTCCGGGGCAGGCTGGAAGGCGGGTTTGGTGGCTCCCAGACCGAGCAGTCGTTTCTCGGCGGCGTCCAGGTCCGCCACGCCCAGCTCGATGTGGGCCTGCTTCTCCTGGGCGGGGTCCGGCCAGGTGGGCGGACGGTAGTCGGCCAGTCGGTTGAAGCCCAGGCCGGCTTCGCCCTCCTTGCCGATCAGCGCGAAGTCGTCGTTGCTGAAGATCGTCGGGTGGCCAAGCAACTCACTGTAGAAACGGGCTAGTTCTGCAGGATCGGGGCAGTCGAAGGTGACGGCGACGTAGCGGAACTCGGGTGTGGAAGTGGTGTCCGTGCTCATGGTGAGGACGCTAGGGCACGACCAGGACAGTTCCGGTCCTGGTCGTGCCGGACATGTGCCAGACTCCGAGCCGTGATCAGCGCATCCGCCCGCCTGCTGCGGCTGCTGTCCCTGCTGTCCTCCCGGCCGTCCTGGACCTGTGCCGAACTGGCCGGACGTATGGAGGTCACCGACCGCACGGTCCGGCGGGACATCGCCAGACTCCGGGAACTCGGCTACTGCGTCGACTCCGACGCAGGACCCTGGGGCGGCTACCGCCTCCGCGCCGGCTCGCGGGTGCCGCCGCTGATCCTCGACGACGAGGAGGCCCTCGCCGTCGCCGTCGGGCTGCGGGAGGCAGCACTGAGCGACGCCCTCGGCAGCGACCAGGCGGCCCTGTCCGCTCTGCTGAAACTGCGCCAGGTACTGCCTCGGCGCATCGCGGACCGCCTTGGCGACCTGGACGACGCCTTCGTACGCCTCCCCGGGGCCCACGGGCCGCAGATCAGGGCGGGCCTGCTGCTGGAGCTGGCCGTGGTCTGCCGGCGGGGTGAGCGTGCCCGGCTGTCGTACACCGACGGGCAGGGGCGGACCGCGGTCCGGGACGTCGACCCGTACCGCCTCGTCCACACCGGACGGCGCTGGTACTTCGTCGCCCGGGACGTGTCGCGACGGCAGTGGCGGACGTTCCGGGCCGACCGGGTCGAGTGGCTCCGGTCCACCGGAGAACCGGCGGACCTCACCGACCTGCCGGACCCGGGGCTGCTCGTCTCCCGCAACATCGCCAACGGCCCGTACCCGCTGTCCGCGACCATCCGCCTCCCGCTCCCCATGGACCAGGCACTTCGGCTGATCCCGGCGACGGTCGGAACACACCGCCCGGACGGGCCCGACGCCACCGTCGTCGACATCGGTGGCCCCGACCCGGACGGCCTCGCCCGCTACCTCCTCGGCCTGGGCACACCCCTGCGGGTGCTGGAGCCTCAGGCCGTGCGGGAAGCCTTGCTGAACCGCACCCGGGAGCTCCTCGCGGAGTGCGCGAACACCTCCGGTCACGCGGACGTGCCCGACGGAAACGGCGGCCACGGACCGGGGTCAGCGGTGGGCGCCGCCAAGTAGACCCAGCCGTTAGGTTGTTGACGACTAGGTTGTTGACGACGAACGATCCGTCGGACTTTTCAGGGAGACACGCCATGCCGGGTGACGCGCTCAGCCCCGATTCCGCCGAGTTGCGGAGGAGGATCGACTCCACCAAGCCGCACCCGGCCCGGGTCTACGACCTCTTCCTCGGCGGCAAGGACCACTATCCGGTCGACCGGAAGGCGGCTGCCGCGGCCATCGCCAACCACCCCCGCGGATTCCTCACCGCCCGGCACAACCGGGACTTCCTGCGCCGTGCGGTCACCGCGCTTGTGGAGGAGGAGGGCGTCCGGCAGTTCCTGGACATCGGTGCCGGCCTGCCGACCGCGCAGAACGTCCACCAGGTCGCCCAGCGCATCGCCCCGGAGTCGCGGGTGGTGTACGTCGACAACGACCCCATCGTGCTCGCGCACGCACGTGCCCTGCTCACCAGCGGACCCGAGGGGCGGACCGACTACATCGACGCCGACCTGCGCGACCCCGGCCGCATCCTGCACGAGGCGGCCCGGTCACTCGACTTCGCCCAGCCCGTCGCGTTGTGCCTGGTGGCCGTGTTGCACTTCATCGAGGACGAGGTGGCCTACGGCGTCGTCCGGGACCTGCTCGACGCGTTGCCCCCGGGGAGCTGGCTCGTGCTCAGCCACCTGGCCGACGACCTCAATCCGGAGGGGACAGCGAAGGTGGTGGAGTCCTTCAGACGGAGCGGACTGACCTTCGTGCTGCGCTCCAAGGACGGAGTGGAACGGTTCTTCGCCGGAAACGGGCTGACGCCCGCCGAGCCCGGGGTGGTCCCCGTGCACCGGTGGCGGCCCGACGGCGCGGCGCCCGTGCTTCCGGCCCCGGGCCCCGAACTCCTCGCCTCCCTGGACTTCATCGACCGGATCAAGTACCAGGACATCAACGAGGTCACGGACGCCGACGTCAGCGTGCACGCGGCGATCGCTCGCAAGCCGTGACCGCCTCGCCGCCGGCCGGGTCCCGCCGTGGCGAACCCGCCCCACGCGGCGGATGGCCATCACCGCGCGGTCACCAGGGCAACCGCCCCGTTTCGTCGAAGAACCCGCCGGTCGGGCCGTCATCCGGCAGGGTCGCGAGCCGGATCGCGATCGCCGCACCCTGCTCCGGGGTGCGGACGCCACGAAAGCCGTTGAGGTCGGTCGCGCAGTAGCCGGGGCAGGCGCCGTTGATCAGGATGCCGGTGTCGCCCAGTTCCTTGGCGTACTGGACCGTGACGGCGTTGAGGAACGTCTTCGACGGCGCGTAGGCGCCCGAGATCGGGCCCGTTTCGGCGCCCGGAGTGGTCTGCAGGGTGAGTGAGCCGACCGTGCTGGACATGTTCACGATCCGCGGCGACGCCGAGCGGCGCAGCAACGGCAGCATCGCGTTGGTGACGCGGATGACACCGATCACGTTGGTCTCCACCGCCGCCAGCACCGTCGCGGGGGCGACCGTGGTGGGTGTCTGCGGCAGTCCGCCGGTTATCCCGGCGTTGTTGACGAGCGCGTCGAGGCGTCCGGCGCGGTCCTCGACCAGACCGGCGGCGGTCGCCACGCTCGCGTCGTCCGTCACGTCGAGAGGCACGCCGAACGCGTCGGTGCCGAGCGCCCGCAGCTTCGCGACGGCGCCCTCGCGGTGTGCCTCGTTCCGGGCGCCGACCCCGACCCGCCAGCCGAGGGCACCCAGACCGGCCGCGATCTCGTACCCGATGCCCTTGTTCGCGCCGGTCACCAGCGCGATCTTCTGTTCGCTCATACGAACGATCCTGTCCCGGGCCCGGCGAAGCAGGCCAACACCGATCGGGTGGGCAGCGATACCGCTGCGGTATCGCACCTGGCCGGGCGCTCTACCATGCCGGTGTGGAGACACGGGAGTTGCGGTATTTCGTCGCTGTCGCCGAGGAGTTGCACTTCGGGAGGGCCGCGCAACGGCTCGGGATCGCGCAGCCCCCGCTGTCGCGGGCGATCCGTCAGATCGAACGGCGTTTCGGGACGGTGCTGTTGGAACGTACCAGCCGCGCGGTCACCCTGACCGAGGCCGGGGCGGTGCTCCTGCGAGAGGCCCGGGCGGCGCTGGATGCCGTCGAGGCCGCCGAGCGCCGGACCCGCCGCGCCGCCCTCGCCGCAGCCGGCCATGCCGGCGTGGTCCTTGCCGCGAAGGCCGGGGCCTCCACCGACCTGCTGGCGAAACTGCTCGACGCCTACGCGGCCGAACCCGATGCGGTCGCCGTCGACGTGCTCCTGTGCGGGATCGGTGAGCAGGCGGGGCTGCTGCACGACGGTCGGGCCGACGTGGCCCTGCTGCACCGGCCGTTTGACGCGTTGACCGGGTTCGACGCCGAGGAACTCTGCTCGGAGGGGCAGGTCGTGATCCTGCCGGCCGGGCATCCCCTCACCAGCCGGCCCCACGTGCGGATGGCCGAGGTCAGCGAGCTGCCCGGGCTGCCGATGCCGCGCTGGCCCGGCCCGGGCGGGACGTACCCGGACGGTCCCGGTCCGCAGGCCCGGGACCACGGGCAGCTGACCCAGCTGATCGCGCTGGGCCGGGCCTGCTGGATCGCGCCGGAGTCGTGCCGGGCCCAACTGCGCGGCGACCTCGCCGCCGTGCCGGTCCTGGACGCGCCGACGGTCACGACGGTGGTCGCGTGGCCACCGCACAGCCGGTCCCGGGCCGTCGCCGGCCTCGTTCGGACGGCGACGCGTCTCCACCAGTCGAACTGAGGGAGACGCAATCCTCCGGCCCGGCGCCGGACTTCCTCAGGGGGCCTGCGGAGAAAGGGCCTGCGGAGACGGTCTCCGCAGGCCCTGAGGGACGTGTGTCAGAGCTTCTCGGGCGTCCTGATGCCCAGCAGCTCCATCCCCTGGTGGAGGGTGCGGGCGGTGACGTCGCACAGGAAGAGGCGGTTCTCCACCTGCGCCGGCGTCTCTGCCTTCAGGACCGGGCACTTGTCGTAGAACGAGGTGTAGTGGGACGCCAACTGGTACAGGTACGCGGCCAGCTTGTGCGGGGCGTACTCCGCCGCCGCCTCCGCCACCGTCTGCGCGAACGCGTCGACGTGCAGGCCGAGGGCGCGCTCGGCCTCCGTCAGGTCCAGCTCGGGGTGGGCGACCGGACGGACCTCGCCGGCCTTGCGGAGGATCGACCGGATACGGGCGTACGCGTACTGGAGGTACACGGACGTGTCGCCGTTGAGCGAGACCATCTGGTCCAGGTCGAACTTGTAGTCCCGGTTCGCTGACGTCGACAGGTCCGCGTACTTCACCGCGCCGATGCCCACCTGGGCGCCCCGCTCGGCGATCTCCTCCTCCGACAGCTCCTGGGCCTTCTCACGGACCACGGCCGACGCCCGGTCGATCGCCTCGTCCAGGAGGTCGACCAGACGGACCGTCTCACCCTCACGCGTCTTGAACGGCTTGCCGTCCTTGCCGAGGACCGTGCCGAAGGCCAGCTGGTGCGCCTTGACGTCCTCGTTCAGCCAGCCGGCCCGGCGGGCGGTTTCGAAGACCATCTTGAAGTGCAGGGCCTGCCGGGCATCGACGACGTACAGCAGGGTGCTGGCCTTGAGGCCGAAGACGCGGTCACGGATCGCGGAGAGGTCGGTGGCCGCATAGCCGTAGCCACCGTCCGACTTCTGCACGATCAGCGGGACCGGGTTGCCGTCTGGACCCTTGATGTCCTCGAAGAAGACACAGAGGGCGCCCTCGGAGCGGACCGCGACACCCGACTCCTCCAGGAGGCGGCAGGTCTCCGCGAGCATGTCGTTGTAGCCGGACTCGCCGACGATGTCGGGGTCGCGGACCTCCATGTCCAGCTTCTCGAAGACGGAGAAGAAGTAGATCTTCGACTCGTCCACGAACTTCTGCCAGATGGCGAGCGTGTGAGGGTCGCCGGCTTGCAGGTCGACCACCCGGCGGCGGGAGCGTGTCTTGAACTCCTCGTCCGAGTCGAACTTCTTCCGCGCGGCCTTGTAGAGGCGGTCGAGGTTCGACATCGCCTCCTCGCCCGTCACTTCGGCGGCCTTGTGGTCCAACTCGTGCGGGTGCTCGTCCAGGTACTGAATGAGCATGCCGAACTGGGTGCCCCAGTCGCCGATGTGGTGGCGCCGGATCACGTTCTCGCCGGTGAACGCGAGAAGCTGCACCACCGAGTCGCCGATGACCGCGGACCGCAGGTGGCCCACGTGCATCTCCTTGGCCACGTTCGGCTGCGCATAGTCGATCACCGTGGTGCCGGGGTGCGCGGCGGTCGGCACGCCGAGGCGACCCGTCTCGTCCGCGTACCGCGCGGCCAGGTTCCCGGTGATCGCCCGGTCCGCGACCGTGATGTTGAGGAAGCCGGGGCCGGAGACCTCGACGTCCTTGATCACGTCACCGGTGCCCACCTCGGAGACGACCTGGGCCGCCAGCTCCCGGGGGTTCGCCTTCGCCTTCTTGGCCAGGGCCAGGATGCCGTTGGCCTGGAAGTCGGCCCGGTCGCTTCGTCGCAGCAGCGGGTCCGCGCCGGCGGCCTCCGGCAGCGTGGCCGAGAGGGCGGACGCGAGGTGCTGCTGGACGGAATCGCTGAGGGACGTGACCGAGGCCATAGGAATGGGTGCCGTTCTCCTCGTGGGGATGGATAGACCCGATCAGTATCCCATGGGGGGTAAAGCCGTTTTTCGCGTGCGCGGCCGTCTGGGAGTATGGAGGGGCCAATACACGTATCCAGATTCACTGGGTTCAGACACCAAGAGGACGTGCCGATCGTGGCTCAGAGCACCGAGACCACCGACTGGGTCTCCCGTTTCGCGGATGAGGTCATCGAAGAGTCGGAGCGCCGGGCCCCGGGCAAACCCGTCGTCGTCGCGTCCGGACTCTCTCCGTCCGGTCCCATCCACCTGGGCAACCTCCGTGAGGTGATGACCCCGCACCTCGTCGCCGACGAGATCCGGCGGCGCGGGCACCAGGTCCGGCACCTGATCTCCTGGGACGACTACGACCGGTACCGGAAGGTGCCGGCGGGTGTGGCGGGGGTCGACGAGACCTGGGCCGAGCACATCGGCAAGCCGCTCACCTCGGTACCGGCGCCCAAGGGCTCCGCGTACCCGAACTGGGCCGAGCACTTCAAGGCCGCGATGGTCGAGTCCCTGGCCCAGTTGGGCGTCGAGTTCGACGGGATCAGCCAGACCGCGCAGTACACCTCCGGCGCCTACCGCGAGCAGATCCTGCACGCCATGAAGCACCGCGGTGACATTGACGCGGTCCTCGCCCAGTACCGCACCAAGCCGAAGCCGGCCAAGAAGCAGCAGAAGCCGGTGGACGAGGCCGAGCTGGAGGCCGCGGAGGGCTCCGGCGCCGCGGCTGAGGACGACGGTAGCTCCGGCTCCGCCGGGTACTTCCCGTACAAGCCGTACTGCGCCCACTGCGAGAAGGACCTGACCACGGTCACCTCGTACGACGACGACTCCACCGAACTGTCGTACACCTGCACCGCCTGCGGCTTCGCCGAGAAGGTCCTGCTGAGCGAGTTCAACCGCGGCAAGCTGGTCTGGAAGGTCGACTGGCCGATGCGGTGGGCGTACGAGGGAGTCGTCTTCGAGCCGAGCGGCGTGGACCACTCGTCTCCGGGGTCCAGCTTCCAGGTGGGCGGCCAGATCGTCGGCATCTTCGGCTGGCAGCAGCCCATCGGTCCGATGTACGCCTTCGTGGGCATCAGCGGGATGGCGAAGATGTCGTCCTCGCGCGGCGGGGTCCCGACTCCGGCGGACGCGCTGAAGATCATGGAGCCGCAGATCCTGCGCTGGCTGTACGCCCGCCGCAGGCCGAACCAGTCCTTCAAGATCGCCTTCGACCAGGAGATCCAGCGGCTCTACGACGAGTGGGACAAGCTGGCGGGGAAGGTCGCGGACGGCTCCGCCCTGCCGGCGGACGTGGCCGGTTACACGCGGGCCGTCGGCACTGCCGCCGATGAGCTGCCCAGGACGCCGCATCCGTTGCCGTACCGTACGCTCGCGTCCGTCGCCGACATCACCGCCGGGCACGAGGACCAGGCCCTGCGCATCCTCTCCGAGCTGGACCCGGACCAGCCGCTGGGCTCGCTGGACGAGGTGAGGCCGCGGTACGACAGGGCCGAGGCGTGGATCAACACGCAGGTGCCCGCCGACCAGCGGACCATCGTGCGTGACGAACCCGACGCCGAACTGCTGAAGTCCCTCGACGAGGCGTCCGGGCAGTCGGTGCGGCTGCTGCTCGACGGGCTCGCCGAGCACTGGTCGCTGGATGGGCTGACCCACCTGGTGTACGGCGTGCCGAAGGTCCAGGCCGGGTTCCCCGCCGATGCGACGCCGAAGGAGTTGCCGCCGGAGATCAAGACGGCTCAGCGTTCGTTCTTCGCGCTCCTCTACCACCTGCTGGTGGGCCGGGACACCGGGCCCCGGCTGCCCACGCTGCTGCTGGCGGTCGGGCAGGACCGGGTGCGGGCCCTGCTCGGGGGGTAGGACCGCACGACGACCCATATGCACCCCTGCGGATCCGCGTGAATCCACAGGGGTGCGTGCCGACTGGCGCGGACCGGCGCCGACCGGCATGGCATGACATGCATCCGCATGCAGAAGGGGCCCTCTTCCGGGGCCCCTTCTGCATGCGGTGGTCAGGTCCTGTCATGCGGGTTCAGGCGATGTGGTCTTCCTGCAGCTCCGCCGTGTGGCGGTTGGTGAAGCGGTTGACCATCCGTTCGGCTTCGCGGTGGGGGAGCGTCATGCCGAAGGTGGCCTCCACGTCGCCGCCGAACTGGCCGGCGGTCGGGTAGCTGCCGTCTATCGACTTGCGGAAGACCTGGTAGTAGGCCTCCTCATCCGGTTCCGGCTCCTGGGGGCCGCTGCCCCCACCGAGTTCCCGGGTGCGGTTCGGGCCCACCGGGATGGGGAAGCTTCCGGTCTCCTCGGGGAAGGGCTGCTGGAACTGCTCGGGAGGCTGCTCCTCGTACCACTCCTCGTACTGCTCCTCGGGCTCGTACTGCGGGTCCGGGGGCGGCTCGTAGGCGGGGTCGTAGCCGCCGTGGTACTCGATCTCGCGCTGAGCCTGGAACCAGGGGCTCTCCTCGTCCACGGGAGGCTCGGGATACTGCTCAGCGGGGGCCGCGGCCGACTGCGCGTCGGGTGCCGGTGCCACGGCACGGCCGTGCGCGGCGGCGGGGGCCACGGCGGCCACGGGTGGTGTGGGGGGCAGGAGGGCCGGCTCGATTCCCGCTGCCGCCAACCCCGCGGGAGCCGTTTCCGCCAGCGGCACGCCGTACCTCGCCAGGCGCAGTGGCATCAGGGACTCCACCGGGGCCTTGCGGCGCCAGGCCCGGCCGAAGCGGGAGCGCAGGCGTGCCTGGTAGACGAGGCGTTCTTGCTCCAGCTTGATGACCTGGTCGTAGGAGCGCAGTTCCCACAGCTTCATGCGGCGCCAGAGGAGGAACGTCGGCAGCGGGGAGAGCAGCCAGCGGGTGATGCGGACACCCTCCATGTGCTTGTCGGCCGTGATGTCAGCGATCCGGCCGACGGCGTGGCGGGCCGCTTCGACGGCGACGACGAACAGGACCGGGATCACCGCGTGCATGCCCACACCCAGCGGGTCCGGCCAGGCGGCGGCTCCGTTGAAGGCGATCGTCGCCGCCGTCAGGAGCCAGGCCGTCTGGCGGAGCAGCGGGAACGGGATGCGGATCCAGGTCAGGAGCAGGTCCAGGGACAGCAGGACGCAGATGCCCGCATCGATGCCGATCGGGAACACATAGGAGAAGGCCCCGAAGCCCTTCTTGATGGCCAACTCACGGACGGCCGCGTACGAACCGGCGAAGCCGATGCCGGCGATGATCAACGCGCCGGTCACGACAACGCCGACGAGAACGCGGTGCATCCGGGTCAGCTGCAGTGGCGCGGCCACTCGTACTCCCCTCCCCTTGCGTGTTGTTGCGCGCAACAGAGTGGCACACGTGTGTGGGGAACGTGCTGCCGGTAGGGGCTTCCGATGTCCCGTTGAGACCTTCCGGTCAGCCCTTCTTGGTGGCCGACGCGGACGCGGACGCGCTGGGCGAGGGGGACTTCGACGCCGTCTGGGACGGGGTGGCGGAGGAGGTCGACGGTGAACTCGCCTGTGTGCCCTTGCCGTTGGCGGCCAACACCGCGGACACCGCGTCCTGCGCGGCCTTCTTCGCCGCCTTGGACAGGTCGTCGGGGTCGGGCGACTTGTCGCCCGCGAGCCCGGCACCGTTGTAGTCGAGCGTGACGACGACGTTCTCCAGGCGGACGACGACCTTCTGGTCCTTGAAGTCGCCTTCCTTCCGCTTCTCGTGGTAACGCACCAGGTAGGCCTCGTCGCCCATCCCGCTCACCGACTGCTTGCTGGACTTCGAGTCGCTGGCCGTGCTCTCGGCCTTGTCGATCTGCTGGTTGAGGAACGTGCGGGCCTGCTCGTTGGCGGAGCCGGTGACGACGCCCGACTCGAAACGCAGCAGGGAGACGCTCAACCAGCGAAACTGGGAACCCTTGACGCCGTTGTCGTCCAGGCTGCTCCAGGAACAGGAGGAACGCGACGACGGGTCGTCGATCTTCCCCTTCTTGCCCGACTTAGCGCCCTTGGGTACCAGATCGACCAGGGTCTTCTTCGGCAGTGCCGAGCACGGATCGGGGAGCTTCTTGTACACGGCGGGCTGCAGGGTCGGGGACGCGCTCGCCGACGGCTGTGCGCTGCTTGCCGCGGGCTGCGGGGTGGCCTTGCCGGTGTCCTTGGCCTTGGGGTCGCCCGAGCCCGAAGAGCATGCGGCGGTGATCAGCAACGCGGGAACGGCCGCCGCGCAGACAAGGGCACGGCGAAGGTGCTCGGCTCGCCGGTCACTTCCCCACCGCCTGAACAGCGTGGGAGGTACCCCCTGGGCACGGTCGTCTCGCTGGGCTGCTCGCTGCATGGTTCCTTCACTCATGACTCGAATGATCGTGCGGGTTCCTGCGGGGCCACGGTACGCGGTGAAGGAGCGGTGCGTTTTCGGTTCGGGCGCTTTGCGGGGGGGGGCGGTGGCGGGGCCCACACCCCTCAACCGTTGAGTGCGTCGGCCAGTTGGGAGGCCAGATCACGGGCCCTGTCCTGCAATTCCTTGCTGTTCGGAACCGTTCCGGTGGCCGTCGGCTGCTCCTCGTACTGGATGGTGACGATGACGTTGGACGTGCGGAACACCACAGTCACCGTCCGCTGTGCGGCCGTCGGACCGGAGGTGCCGAGCTGGTCGTCGAGGTACGCCTCGTCACCGAGATCGGAGAGGGCGCGAGGCTGGAGGTCGGCTGGGAGGGCACCGGAGGATGAGCCGGAGGGGGACCCGGAGGCCGGGGCGGAAGCGGGGGCGGAGGCCGGTGCCGAGGCGGTGCCGGAGGAGGCCGGGTGCGAGGGAGCCGCCGTGTCGCTCGCGGTGCCGGTGGAGGCCGCAGCGGTGGTCGGGGACGGGGGCGTTGCCGAGCCGCTGCCCGGATGGGGCAGGCCGGCGGCCGTTTCCTCGTGCTGGAACAGCTTCTGCGCCTCGTCGTCGTCGCTGACCGTGTTGTCGTACGACACCACGCGCTCGAAGTCGATGGAGAGGCGGTCGGTGGCGTGGGCGGACTCGACCTTCCAGCGGCAGCCGACCTTGCGGTCGGTGTCGTAGGTCAGTGCGGCCTTGCCCCGGTAGGCCTTGTCCCGCTGGTCAGGGTCGGAGATCTGGGCGATGCCCGGTAGCAGTGAGTCGAGGGCGTCGTGGTCGACCGCACCGCAGGGTTCGGGCAGGGTGCGGTACTTGCCGGGCTGTGCGGCGGCTGCGGTCGTGCCGCCGTCGCCCGGATTGGCGTCGTCCGTCGAGCCGTCGCCCCCGGTGCCGCTCGTACAGCCGGCCAGTAGTACCGCGAGGAGGGCGGCGGTACCGGTTGCGTACGCCTTCCGCTGCACGGTCGGGCTCCTCTCGACGGTGGGTGGTCCAGGGCGGCAGTTCGCCTGGTGCTCCAGTGTCCCCGCTGGTTATTCGCTTGCTCCGGCGGGGCGCCCCCCGGAGACAATGTGTATCGCACGCATCGCCGCGACCGCTGGCCCGTGGTGCCTTTTCGGCGGACTCGTCATTGATTTTGCGTTGTGCTGTTTTTGATCCTTTGTTATTGCTTTCGGGGGAATGGGGAAGTCGTGTCGTACGTGGAGATGCCGGGTGCCCGGGTACCGATCCGGATGTGGACGGACCCCGCGGCCGTCGAGGACGTGGCTCTTCGTCAGCTCCAGAACGTGGCCACCCTGCCGTGGATCAAGGGCCTGGCCGTGATGCCGGACGTGCACTACGGCAAGGGCGCGACGGTCGGGTCGGTCATCGCGATGCGGGGCGCGGTGTGCCCGGCCGCGGTCGGCGTGGACATCGGGTGCGGGATGTCGGCGGTGAGGACGTCGCTGACGGCCAACGACCTGCCCGGGGACCTGTCGAGGTTGCGGTCGAAGATCGAGCAGGCGATTCCGGTGGGGCGGGGGATGCACGCGGACCCGGTTGAGCCCGGGCGGTTCCACGGGCTGGCCACCAGCGGGTGGGACGGGTTCTGGGAGCGGTTCGGCGGGATCGCCGAAGCAGTCCGGTTCCGTCGGGAGCGTGCCACGAAGCAGATGGGCACGCTGGGCAGCGGCAACCATTTCATCGAGGTCTGCACGGACACGGACGGTTCCGTCTGGCTGATGCTGCACTCCGGCTCCCGGAACATCGGCAAGGAACTCGCCGACCACCACATCGGCGTGGCCCAGAAGCTCCCGCACAACCAGGACCTGATCGACCGCGACCTCGCCGTCTTCGTCACGGACACCCCGCAGATGGCGGCCTACCGCAACGACCTGTTCTGGGCTCAGGAGTACGCCACGTACAACCGCATGCTCATGATGGCGCTCCTGAAGGACGTGGTCCGTAAGGAGTTCAAGAAGGCGAAACCGGTCTTCGAGCCGGAGATCTCCTGCCACCACAACTACGTGGCGGAGGAGAGGTACGACGGCGTGGACCTGCTCGTGACCCGCAAGGGTGCGATCCGGGCGGGTTCGGGTGACTACGGGATCATCCCGGGCTCGATGGGCACGGGGTCGTACATCGTCAAGGGCCTCGGCAACGAGCACGCGTTCAACTCGGCCTCGCACGGTGCCGGTCGGCGGATGAGCCGCAACGCGGCCAAGCGGCGCTTCTCGACGAAGGACCTCCAGGAGCAGACGCGGGGCGTGGAGTGCCGCAAGGACTCCGGCGTCGTGGACGAGATCCCGGGTGCCTACAAGTCGATCGACCAGGTCATCGACCAGCAGCGGGACCTGGTCGAAGTGGTGGCGAAGCTGAAGCAGGTCGTCTGTGTGAAGGGCTAGTGCCGCGACGGGGCGAACGTCGCCTGTTGCGGCACTAGGTCTACCGACCCGCGCCGGTTCGCGGCCGGGCGGTGCTACTTCGCGTGACGGACGGCGTAGATCATGACGAACGCCACGAAGTGGATGCCGAAGAGGAAGTAGGCCAGGAAGTACCAGACCTTGCGTTCGTCCTTCGTCTCCTGGGCCAGACGGCGCTTCTCCAGATCGGGGTCGGGACCCGCGGTGAGGTCCCGGTTCGCCGGAGAGTCGTTCTCGGACATCACAGCTCCCTGTGGACCTTGGTGTTGGAGGCTTGTGCGCGCGGGCGCAGGACGAGCAGGTCGACGTTGACGTGGCTCGGGCGGGTGACCGCCCAGGTGATCGTCTCGGCCACGTCGTCCGCGGTGAGGGGCTCGGCGACGCCTTGGTAGACCTTGGCCGCCTGCTGAGCGTCCCCGCCGAAGCGGGTCAGGGCGAACTCGTCCGTCTTGACCATGCCGGGCGCGATCTCGATGACGCGCACCGGCCGGCCGACGATCTCCAGACGGAGGGTCTCGGCGAGCACATGGGCGCCGTGCTTGGCGGCGACGTAGCCCGCGCCACCCTCGTAGGTACCGTGGCCGGCGGTGGAGGACACCACGACGATCACGCCGTCGCCGCTCGCCACCAGCTTGGGGAGCAGCGCCTGGGTGAGGTTCAGGGTGCCGATGACGTTGGTCTCGTACATCGTGCGCCAGTCCGCCGGGTCGCCGGTGGCCACCGGGTCCGCGCCGAGGGCGCCGCCCGCGTTGTTGACCAGGACACCGATCGTCGTGAAGGCGGTCGCGAACTCGTCCACGGCCGTGCGGTCGGTCACGTCCAGCTGGTACGCCACCGCGGAATGGCCCGCCTTGGTCAGCTCCTCGGCCAGGGCCTCGATACGGTCCTTGCGGCGGGCGGTGAGAACGACGCGGTAGCCGGACTCGGCGAGCTGCCGGGCCGTTGCGGCGCCGATGCCGCTGCTCGCACCGGTGACGACGGCGATGCGGGATGCGGCGGACGGGACTGCGGTGGCCATGGACTGCTCCTGGGGTCGGTCCGGGGACGGTCCCGTCCAGCGTATGCGAGCCTCAGGCTCCGTTCCGCGGCGCCCACATGATCACGGCCATCCCCGCCAGACAGATGAGCGCCCCGGCGATGTCCCAGCGGTCGGGCCGGTAGCCGTCGGCGACCACGCCCCACAGGATCGATCCGGCCACGAAGACCCCTCCATAAGCGGCGAGGACGCGCCCGAAGTGGGCGTCCGGCTGGAAGGTCGCGACGAACCCGTACGCGCCGAGGGCGAGCACTCCGCCGGCGGCCCAGAGCCAGCCGCGCTGCTCGCGCACCCCCTGCCACACCAGCCAGGCGCCGCCGATCTCGAAGAGGGCTGCGAGGAGGAAGAGGGCGGCGGAGCGGAGGACCGGCATGTCGCCAGCCTCGCATGCCCGGACGCGGCCGCTGCGACCGCGCCGGGAGCCCGTCACCTGTTGGAAGGCGCCTGGCGAGCGACTCGCGTGGCATACATCCGTACAACACACGGGGAACCCGATGGTGAGACGGCGAGGAGTGGTGAGCGGCGTGCGGATGCGGACACGGGTGTGGTCGGCGGTGTTGCTCGGGGTGCTGCCGGGGATCTGCGGCGGCGCCGTTCTGGGGTCGGGGCCCGCCGTGGCCGCTCCCCTGCCCGAAGCGGACCTGGCGTTCCACGGGTCGGCGGTGATGGACGGGGACCGGGTGGAGGTGCGGCTGACCCCGCGCAACAACGGACCTGCCGCGGTCGCCGACGCCACCGTCCGGCTGCGCTGGTCGGCAGTGCTGGCGGACCGGCAGCAGTTGCCCGCCGGGTGCGTCCGGGAGGACGACCGGACGGTGCTGTGCGGAACCGGGGCGCTGGCCGCCGACGGGGCGGGGGAGCAGGTGCGCGTGGCGGTACGGCTCAGGGAGCGGCCGTCGGAGGTGATGCTGGAGGTGGACACCGCGTGGAACGGGGGCGTGCTGGACAAGGACCGGTCGAACGACCGGCTGACGGTGCTCGTCCTGGCCACCGGGGACGCGTACGCGTTCTGAGCCGGGCCGGTCGCTTCTGAGCCGGGCCGGTCGGGTCGGGTTCACCACGGTGGCGTCCGCGACCCGCGCCTACCTGGGCGGTGGGGTCCGCACGCGTTCTTCACCGTGCCGGGCCGGCCCGGGAACCGGCCGGACGCGGCAAAGAGGACGGCAGGGGCCGACCCGGGTTGCCCCTGTGACGGTGAGAGGCCGGTAAAAAGGCCGATCGTACGCCCGCCCGCCCCGACCGGACCGCCGCGGGCCTTGGCAGACTGGAGGCGTGCCCCAGACTGTGCTGCTCGCCGAAGACGACCGTGCCATCCGCAATGCCCTTGAGCGTGCCCTGACCCTGGAGGGGTACGAGGTCACGGCGGTCGCCGACGGCGTCGAGGCACTGGCGCAGGCCCACCGGACCTCGCCGGACGTCCTCGTGCTCGATGTGATGATGCCGGGCATCGACGGCCTGCAGGTCTGCCGGGTGCTGCGTGCCGAGGGCGACCGGACCCCGATCCTCATGCTCACCGCGCTCGTGGAGACGGCCGACCGCATCGCGGGCCTGGACGCCGGAGCCGACGACTACGTGGTCAAGCCCTTCGACGTCGAGGAGGTCTTCGCCCGGCTACGCGCCCTGTTGCGCCGCACCAGCCCGGTTCCCGGGGCGAGCGGCGGTGAGTCCGGTCGGACGGACGCCCAGGTCTCCGGCCGGCAGCTGGAGGCCGCAGGCGTCCGCATGGACCTGCAGGCGCGCCGGGCCTGGCGCGGCACGCGGGAGCTGGAGCTGACCCGTACCGAGTTCGAGCTGCTGGAGCTGCTGGTACGCAACGCGGGCATCGTGCTCGACCACTCCACGATCTACGACCGGATCTGGGGCTACGACTTCGGCCCCGGCTCCAAGAACCTCGCCGTGTACGTCGGCTACCTGCGCCGCAAGCTGGACGAGCGCGGGGCCACGCAGCTCATCCACACCGTGCGGGGCGTGGGCTACGTGCTGCGGGAGGACTGAGTGCGCCGCCTGCCGCGGCTGCCGGTCCTGCACCGGCCCAAGCTCGTCTCCCTGCGCACCACCTTCGCCGTCTCCTTCGCGGCCGTCACCGCGGCCGTCACCATCCTCGTCGGCATCCTGTCCTACGGATCCGCGGCGCGCCTGGTCCGCGTCGACCAGCAGTCGGTGTTCACCCAGGTCGTACAGGACGTGCGGGACGAGGTGCGGCAGCACCAGATGGGCCCGGAGGACTTCTCGTCGGCGCGTCCCGGGCACGACCTGGTGCGGCCGGCCCGCACCGATGTGCAGGTGCTGGGCGCGCGGGGGCAGATCGTGGACCACGGCAGACCCGTGCTGCCCGTCACCGCCCAGGACACGTCCATGGCCACCGCACGGCCTGCCGGGGCGGTCGTCCAGTACAAGGACGTACCAGTCGACGAGGACGTGTTCCGCATCGCCACCGTCTCGCTCGGCGGCGGGCGCGGGGCGGTCCAGGTGGCGCAGGAGTTCAGCGACACCGAGGATCTCCTGCACGCGCTGCAGCAGCGCACGCTCATCCTGATGTCGGCGGTCGTGGTGGCCGCCGGGCTGTTCGGCTGGTGGCTGGCCCGGCGGATCACACGGCGGCTGGTGATCCTCACCTCCGCCGCCGAGAACGTGGCCCGCACCCGGCAGCTGGGCATCGAGGTGCCGGTTGCGGGACTGGACGAGGTGGGGCGCCTCGGCCGTGCCTTCGACCGCATGCTGGGGCGCCTCGCGCAGTCGGAGGAGGACCAGCGCAGGCTGGTCCAGGACGCGGGGCACGAACTGCGGACGCCCTTGACGTCGCTACGCACCAACATCTCCCTGCTGCGGCGGATCGACGAACTGCCGCCGGCGACACGGGAGGAACTGGTCGCCGACCTGACCCAGGAGGCCCGCGAACTGACCGACCTGGTCAACGAGCTGGTCGACCTGGCCGCCGGGCAGTCCGACAGCGAGCCGCCGCAGCGGGTGGACCTGGCCGACATCGCAGAAGACGTGGTCGGCCTGGCCAAGCGCCGCACCGGCCGGCAGATCGTGCTGCGCGCCAGCGGTGACACGACGGCCGAGGGGCGGTCCGGAATGCTCCAGCGGGCCATGTCCAATCTGGTGGAGAACGCGGCCAAGTTCGATCGGGGCGGTGAGGCGCCGATCGAGGTTAGGGTCACCGGCCCGGCGCGGCCGGGCACCGTGCGCGTGGAGGTGTTGGACCGGGGCCCCGGCATCGCCGACTGCGACCTGATGCGCATATTCGACCGTTTCTACCGGGCCGCCGACGCGCGCTCCCTGCCAGGGTCCGGCCTCGGGTTGTCCATCGTGCGCGAGGTCGCCCTGGCGCACGGCGGAGCGCCGTTCGCCTCCCGGCGGGAGGGCGGCGGGGCGGTCATCGGCTTCACGGTGGGCGGGGCCGCCACGGAGAGCGCGGGCGTGCGCGGCGGGGGCTGACGTCCCCGTGCGGATACCCCGAGCCGTGCGGGCGGCCCGGGCCGACGGCGTGCAACGACCCCGGGGGCCGGGTGTCCACGCCGGTTACGACCGGCCCCCCATCCCGGGGAGCGTGAGGAACCCCTCCGCGCGGGCGCTCGCCAGGCCGATCCGCGGAATGTCGCTGCTCTTGGCGAAGAGCAGGAAGCGGGGCTCCCAGACCGGCCGGTACTTGGCGTTGGCCCGGTAGAGGGACTCGATCTGCCACCAGCGGGAGAAGAAGGTCAGGATCGAGCGCCACAGGCGCAGGACGGGGCCCGCGCCGAGGCGGGCTCCGCGTTCGAAGACGGAACGGAACATCGCGAAGTTGAGGGAGACGCGCTGGATGCCCATCTCCTTCGCGCGGAGCAGGAGTTCCACGACCATGTACTCCATCAGGCCGTTCTCGCAGTCGCGGTCGCGGCGCATCAGGTCCAGTGAGAGGCCCTGTTCGCCCCAGGGGACGAAGCTGAGCAGGGCGCGGGGGGCGCCGTTCGCGTCCAGGCACTCCAGCATGACGCAGCGGCCGTCGCCCGGGTCGCCGAGGCGGCCGAGAGCCATGGAGAAGCCCCGCTCGGTCGCGCCGTCGCGCCAGTGGTCGGCGTGGTCGACGAGCAGAGCCATCTCCTGGTCGGGGATGTCCTCGTGGCGGCGGATGCGAACGGTGTAGCCGGCCCGTTTGACCCGGTTGTGGGCCTGGCGGACCACGCGCATGGCGCGGCCTTCGAGGGTGAAGTCGGCGAGGTCGACGAGTGCCTCGTCGCCGAGTTCGAGGGCGTCCAGGCCGTGGCGGGCGTAGATCGTGCCCGCTTCCTCGCTCGCACCCATGACGGCGGGTGTCCAGGCGTGCCGGCGTGCCTCGGCGAGCCAGGCGTCGATGGCGCCGGGCCAGGCCTCGGGGTCGCCGATGGGATCGCCGGAGGCGAGGCTGACACCGCTGACGACGCGGTAGGTGACGGCGGCCTTGCCGCTGGGGGAGAAAATGACGGCCTTGTCGCGGCGCAGGGCGAAGTAGCCCAGGGAGTCGCGGTCGCCGTGCCGGTCGAGGAGGGACCGCAGCCGCTCCTCGTCCTGTGGGGAGAGCAGGCACTCCCCGCGCGGGGCGCGGAAGCAGGCGTAGAGGACGAGGAGGAAGACCGCGGCGATCAGGATGTTGACGATCACATCCGCCCAACGGGGGGCGTCCACCGTGGACGCGTGGTCAGCGAGCGGGCCGACGCTGATTCCGCGCACCAGGGTGTAGGCGATCTCGTCGGTGAGGGAGGCACCGGGGAGCTTGTTGGTCGCGTGGACCAGGAAGGTGCCCAGGGTGCCGCTGACGAGTGTGCCGCCCGCACCGACGGCGAGGGCCAGGCGCGGGTTGTAACGGTCCCCGATGGCTTCGAACTCACGCCGGCCGATGAGCAGGGCGGCGACGAACAGGCCGGTGAGGGAGGCGGAGAGCCAGTTGAAGGGGTGTTCGCGGAAGGGGGCGCGGGTGAGGGCCACGGCGTAGAGGCAGAACAGGGGGCCGGCCAGGAGGAGGTTGAAGACCCAGGCGGCCCGTTTGCGCCGGCGCATCACCACCGCCAGGAACAGTGCGAGCGCCGCCGAGACCAGTCCGGCGGTGGCCAGGTAGGGGGTGAAGAACTCGCCCGCGTTGTGCTCGTGCACTTCCTCGCGGAAGGGGAGCGACATGACCCCCACGAGGTTCAGGACCACCATGAGCCGCAGGTACCACACGGTGGCCGCGGCGGCGCGGCTACGCAGCCGACTGCCGCCGGCCGGGCGGAAGCGGGTCGGGAGCAGGCGGATGCTGCGGCGGGGGTTGTGCCGAGCGGGCACCTGTGAGGAGATCAGGGTCGGCTGTCTCGCAGGCATGGTGACTGGTCACCTTGGAAGAAGGGGACGGGGCAAGGCAGACCCTACATCTTGTAGGACAGCATGGACACGGGATGCACACAGTCGGTGCACAGCATCCCATCCGTCAATCGGCGGTGCGGCGCCGGGCCGCCGCCAGCAGCCAGGCGAGGTTGCCCGCGGCCGCTCCGGCCGCCACTGCGGCGACGATCACCCCCGCGGTGGCCAGGCCGTCGCTGAACAGGTGCGGGCGTCGGTCGAGGCTGTGCAATCCGAAGCCGCACAGCTCGTACACGCCGACGGCGGCGATGGCGAGGCTGACGGCCAGGAGGGTCAGCGTCGGCGCGAGGCTGCGTACGCAGACGGGTTCGCCGGGTCCGGTTTCGGTGTCCTGCACGAGTCCCCCGTGAACAGTCGTATGAGTCGTGTGCGTCATCTGGAAAGCTGCGTGAAGCGGCGGAGCGGGTATGCGATGGGCGCGTGGATGGCCCTGCGGCTGTCGGCGGTTGGGAACCTACAATACGTAGGGTTGGTCGGGGGGTGTCGTGCGGATCTCCATCAGCGTGGACAGGGAAGGCGTCACCGGACTCGTCGACGCCGACGACGTCCAGCCGGGCGGCCGGGACTACGAGCGTGGCCGCTCCATGATGGCCGAGGGCGTGAACGCCGCCGTGCGCGGCACGCTGGCGGGGAGGGGTGCTGTCGGCAGCTGGGTTCAGCCGGTTCGGTCGGCCGTTCCGGCCCGGCCGGTGCGGCGGGCGTAGGCGCGGGCCGCCCGTGCGCGGTCACCGCACCGGGTGGAGCACCAGTGGCGGCGGCCGTGGCGGAGCAGGTAGCGGTTGCACGGGGGTGAGCCGCAGGCGGTGAGGCGCGCGGCGTCGGCTCCGGTGAGCAACTCGGCGGCGTCGGCGGCGAGGACGGCCAGGGCGTGCTCGACGATCTGGGTGGTGGGGTGGGCCGCGGCCCGGTACAGCCCGCGGTCTGGGGCCCAGTGCAGCAGGGAGGCGGCCGGGGCGTGGGTGAGTGCGTCGTTCAGGGCGGTCAGGGCATCACTCGGGGCGGGCCGTCCCTCGACCTGGGAGGCGAGCACCCTGCGGATGTGTCCGCGCAGGGTGCGCAGCCGGTCCGCGCAGGTCTGGTGCAGATCGGTGTCGGTGGGAGCGAGTGCACGGTCCACCAGCCAGCGTTGCGCTTCGCCGGGCGTGCCCAGGAGGTCGGCCGATTGGCCGCCGGGCAGGGTGATGGCGCTGTTGGCGAGGTCGAGGGCGGGGTACTGCTCCGCGCCGGGCGCGAGGGGGAGGGGCGGCTCATCGCTCTCTTTCACAAGTCTCATGGTACGGCTTGCGCTCATCCGTGAGGAAGGACTAGCGTCTCTCACGGATGAAAACACTTCTATCCATGAGGTGAAGGGTTGTGGCTGCTGTGTCTCCCGGGTCTTCCGGCTCTTCCGGCTCTTTTGGGTCCGTCGCCGGTGAGCGGATCCCCGTCCGTGTCCTCGGCGGTCCCACCGTGCTCATCGAGTACGGCGGAGTCCGCTTCCTCACCGATCCGACCTTCGACGGCCCCGGCGACTACCCCTCGCCCAGCGGCCGGACCCTGACCAAGACGGCCCCGCCCCGGATGACCCCCGCCGAACTCGGCCCAGTGGACATCGTCCTGCTCTCCCACGACCAGCACGCCGACAACCTCGACCACTCGGGCCGGTCCCTGCTCACCCGCGTGCCCCGCACCTTCACCACACCCGCGGCTGCGGAGCGCCTTGGCGGCACCACCGAGCCGCTCACCCCCTGGCAGTCCGTCGACTTGCCCCGCCCCGACGGCGGTGTGGTCACCGTGACCGCCGCCCCCGCCCTGCACGGCCCGGAAGGTTGCGAACCGCTCGTCGGTGAGGTCACCGGCTTCCTGCTCACCTCCGCCGACCTGCCCGGCGTCTACGTCAGCGGCGACAACGCCTCCCTGCGCATCGTCGAGGAGATCGCCGCCCGGTGTGCCCCCGTGGACACCGCTGTCCTCTTCGCCGGCGCACCCCGCATGCCGGTCCTCGACGACGCCCTCCTGGTGCTCGACGGCAGCGGCACAGCGAGCGCCGCTCGACTCCTCGGTGCCCGCCGGGTGGTCCCGGCCCACTGCGACAGCTGGGCCCATTTCACGGAGACCCGGGAGGACGTGGTGCGGGCGTTCCAGGAGGCGGGCCTGGCGGACCGCCTGCAACGGGACTGACCGTGGCTGCCCTCAAGCCGGGTGCGGACCCGCTCCCGCGGTACGTCCCGCCCTCGCCCCGACCCCGAGGACGTCGAGCATCGCCCGGGTGGCCGGGCTGGGGTTGAACCGGCTCCAGGCCAGGTACTCGACGCGATGCGGCCCGTCGGCCACCGGCACCAGTGAGAGTCCGGGATCCCCGGCGGCCAGTGGCCGGATGAACGCCGACGGCAGCAGTGCGACGCCGAGTCCGCGCGCGATCAGTCGGGTGATCAACTCGACGACGCCCGCCTCGTACGCGACCTCGCGGACCAAGCCGGCGGCGGCGAACGCCTGATCGGACTGGGTGCGGCCGGGTGTCCCGGCCGCGAAGTCCACGAACAACTCTTCGGCGATATCCCGCAGTTCGACCCGGGGTGCGCTCGCCAGTCGGTGTCCGGCCGGCACCACCAGTACGTGTTCGTCGTGATCGAGCACGACGGTTTCCACGCCGAGCGGCGGTTCGCCCTCCGGCAGGCCGAGGAAGGCGATGTCCAGCTCGCCGTTCCGGATCGCCGCCGTCAGCTCGTCGCTGCGTCCGGACCGGAGCACGACATGGACGTCCGGATGCGCGGCGCGGTACCGCTGCAGCAGCTCGGGTACGTCGATGGCGGCCGTGGTCACGATCACGCCGACGGCGAGTCGGCCGCGTACCGCGCCGGTCGCGGCGGCGGCATCGGCGACCGCGCGATCGGCGGCAGCGAGGCACTCGCGCGCGCCGTCGAGGAACGCCGCTCCGGCGCTGGTCAGTTCGACGCGGCGGCTCGACCGGGCGAACAGCCTGACCCCGAGCTCCCGCTCCAGGGCGGCGATCCGGTGGCTGAGTGAAGACTGCACCACCGAGCAGCGCTCGGCGGCGCGGGTGAAGTTGCGGGTCTCGGCGACGGCGACGACGTACCGCATCTGCTGCATATCCATCCGGACAATGGTTCTCTTTCATAGTTGCCATCGCAACCATGCTTTGGAGACATGGACGCCTGCTGGCGAGACTGCATGCCATGCAGATGCGTCCCATCAACTCCCCGACCGGGCGGTCGCCGGGCCCGTCGCGGACCTCGTCCGCGCAGCAGGTGGCGACCGTAGGGCTGACCGCTCTCGCCCCCGTCTCCTGGGGCACCACCTACGCCGTGACCACTCAGCTGTTGCCGCCCGGGCATCCGTTGTTCGCAGGTCTGATGCGCGCCCTGCCCGCCGGGCTGCTCGCGCTGGCGATCAGCCGGGTGCTGCCGAGCCGCGACTGGTGGTGGAAAGCTGCCCTCCTGGGCATGCTCAACATCGGTGTCTTCTTCCCCCTGCTGTTCCTGGCTGCCGAACGGCTTCCCGGTGGTGTCGCCGCCACCCTCGGCGCTGTCCAGCCGTTGCTGGTCGCGGGGCTGGGTGTCGTGGTGCTCCGCGACCGGCCGACCACCTGGCGGCTGATCTGGGGCGTGATCGGCGTGGTCGGCGTCGGTTGCGTGGTGCTCGGGCCGGCCGCCCGGCTCGACACCGTCGGGATACTCGCCGGCCTCGGCGGTACGGCCACCATGGCCGGCGGGGTGGTCCTCACCAAGCGCTGGGGTCGTCCCCCAGGGGTCGGCCCACTGACCCTCGCCGGCTGGCAACTGACCTTCGGCGGCCTGCTGCTGCTTCCGCTCGCCCTCGCGGTCGAGGGAGTGCCGCAGGGGATCGATGCCGGATCGGCCGTCGGCTACCTGTGGCTCGGCAGCATGGGCGGGCTGATCGCGTACACCCTGTGGTTCCGCGGGATCGGAAAGCTGCCGGTAGGTGCATCGGCACCGTTGGTGCTGCTGTCTCCGCTGGTCGCGACCATCCTCGGCGTCGTACTGGGCGAATCCCTGGGCCTGCTGCAGTGCCTCGGGTTCGCCCTCGCCCTGACCGCATTGCTCGCGGCGCAGTTCAACCGGCCGAAGCCGTCCGACCGCAGGACGTCGGACGGGCCGCGGGTGAGTGGAGCGGGCGGAGGGCGGCCCTCAGGGGAGTGGGTGCGGGGAGAGCGGATACCAGAAGGACGGAGCACGTGACAGTGGAGTCGGGAACGGCGCACTCGACGGCGCCACATTCAGCAAGGGCGGATTGGGGGACGGTGGAATCAGTGGCGGTGGAATCAGTGGCTGTCGGTTCGAGGACGCCCCGTTCAGGGAGAGCGGATTGGAGGGAGCTGGGCACGAGCCTGACGATCGCCGTGCTCGGCGCGACCGGGATGGTCGGCAGCCGGGTGATCGACGAGGCCCGTACTCGCGGACACCGGGTGCTGGCCCTGTCCCGGAAGCCCGCGAACCTGGACGCGGGCCCGGACCTGACGGCCATCGCCGTCGACGCGCGTGACCCGGCCGCCGTACGCGAGGCGTTCGCCGGCTCCGCCGCCGGCGGCGCCGTCCCGGACGCCATCGTGCTGACGGTACGGACCGAACCGGTCGATCAGGCGTTCCTGATCGGCGTCACCCGTACTGCGCTGGACGTCTCTGCGGAACTGGGGGCCCGTCTCCTCGTGGTCGGCGGCGCCGGCACGTTGCGCAGCCCCGGCGGCCAGGAACTGCTGGTCGCCGACGACCCGGTGTACGTGCCCGCCCAGTGGAGGGCCGTCGCCACCGCGGGGATCGCCCAACTGCGCACCTGCCAGGCGCACGCCGGCGCTGACTGGGCTTACCTAAGTCCGCCGGCGCTACTGGAACCGGGTGCGCGGACCGGCCGCTACCTGCGGGGCGGCGACACCCTGCTCACCGGTACCGACGGTCGATCCTGGATCAGTGCCGAGGACTTGGCCGTCGCAGCGGTCGACGAGATCGAGACACCCGGCCCCGACCGCCACCTCACCGTCGTCCACCGGGGCGAGGGCTGAGGACCGGCCGGAACTCCACTCACACCGCGGCCGCGTGGTCAGACTGCCGCGGCAGGGCGCGGCTCGCCCTGGAAGACCTGGCGGGCGTGCCCATCGCGGAGCGACATTGACGATGGGGGTATCCATCACCACGACGACGATGCTGGCGCAACAGATCGCCAGCACCAGGGTCTTGCGGCGCGGGCTCAACTCGGGGGCCGCGGCTGGAGACAGCACTGATGGAGTCATGGCCACGACGCTAGGGTTTGGAGCGTGCTCGAAACCAAACCGCAGTCAGCATCCGATGCCGTCGGGCCGAAGGCGCGCTTCAGCACCCTGCCCGCGGAAGGCGTGACCATCGCCGAGGCAGCCCGCCTCACCGGAGTGAGCGTGCACACACTCCGGTACTACGAGCGTGCCGGCCTGGTCATCAGTCCCGTTGACCGCACCAGCGGTGGCCGGCGCCGGTACCGGGAGCTGGACCTCAAATGGATCGTCATCTGCACCAAGCTGCGCGCCACCGGCATGCCCATCAGGGGCATCCGTGAGTACGCCGAACTGGTCGCCGCCGGACCGGGCAACGAGGCGGAACGCCTGGCCCTCCTGGAGGCCCACCGTGCCGACGTGCTGGCCAAGCTGGCGGAGATGCAGGAGAACCTGAAGCTCATCGACCGCAAGATCGACGTCTACAAAGGCAGCCTTGCCGCCGGTGACGCCGACCGGCTCTGGGCACCCGTCATGGGCACGGCCGACCGGCGCCGAGGCGCCAGATAGGCGACGCCCACCGCCCTGCCCCTTGAGGCCAGGCCACATCCAGGGCACATGAGCCGGGGAAACGACGCCGACCACTGGACTCTCCGTGGCGGAGGCGTCCTCATCGAGCGCGCTCGATGAGGACGAGGTCCGCTTCAAGGGCCGGTTCGAGGGCTCGAAGGACTCGAAGGAGGGGAGGAGCGGTGCCCGGCTGCACCCGCCGGCGGCGGTGCACGAGCATCTGGCCGACGGGCACAGCCGTGAGCGGGCGTCGCCCGGTCTCCCACCCCGCGACCGTGTCCGGCGAGACCTCCACCTGCTCGGCGACCTCCTCCTGCGTGGAGCCGGGCTGCTTCCGTATGACCCGGAAGACGCACCCCGAGATGAAGCCCGCACGGGGGGCGTGGCCGCATTCCCTGACCGCCGGTCAGGGCGTGTCGTGAGCTCGGCCGCAGAGGAGTCCCGTTCCCGGAGGTTCGCGGCAAACCACCTGTACGCGCGGTCACTTCGGAGGCTGAGCACGGATTTCCCCGGCCTGGTTGCACGATGCAGGGGCCCGGGCCCGGGCCCGGGCCCGGGCCTGGGCCTGGGCCTGGGCTATGGACCCTCCCTGGCCCCGGGCTCACCGTTTCCCAGGCTCATGTGCCCTGGACGTGCCCTCGCGCGTGCCGCTGTCCGTCGCGGTCGTCACGCCTCTCGCTCGGCGTCGATCTCCGCGATCAGGGCCTCGATCCGCTTCCTGATCTCGTCGCGGATCGGGCGGACGGCCTCGACGCCCTTGCCCGCCGGGTCCTCCAGGGCCCAGTCGAGGTACCTCTTGCCGGGGAAGATCGGGCAGGCGTCGCCGCAGCCCATGGTGATGACGTAGTCAGACCCCTGGACGGCCTCGGTCGTGAGGATCTTGGGCTGCTGGTCGGCGATGTCGATGCCGACCTCACTCATCGCCTCGACCGCGGCCGGGTTGACCTGGTCTGCGGGCACGGAGCCGGCGGAGCGGACCTCGATCCGGTCACCCGCGAGGTGGGAGAGGAAGCCGGCGGCCATCTGCGAACGCCCGGCGTTGTGGATACAGACGAACAGCACGGAGGCGAGCGGGCTGGAGGGCATCGGTTCTTCCTTCGTCAGTAGATCAGCCCAGGCTGGTATCAGCCAGGAATGATGTGAAAGTATCAGTCCATGCTGACGTCAGTCGACACTGATCTGTTGCGGGTCCTCGCGGACCCGCTCCGCCTCCAGATCGTCACCCTGCTTGCCGAGGAGACGCTCTGCACGACGCACCTGATCGAGGAGACGGGGGCCAAGCAGACCAACCTCTCCAACCATCTGAAGGTGCTGCGTGAGGCGGGGGTCGTGGAGACGGAGCCGTGCGGCCGGTTCACCTACTACCGACTCAAGCCCGACGTCATCGCCTCGCTTGCCGGTCAGTTCGCCGACCTCGCGGAGACCGCGCGTGCCACCGCCGAGCACCGCGTGAAGCGGTCCTGCCCTTGATCCCCCGCCTTGACGGCGACACCTGCACCGAGGAGTTCCTGTTGACCGCCACCGAGGCCACCCAGCACGGCAGAACGGGGGAATCCCCCATAGCCCCCGCCGCCGAGCCGCAGCCCGCTCCGGGCGCGACTCCGCCCCGGCGTCCTCCGCTGCTCGCCAAGGCCGCCGCCGAACTGGTCGGCGCGGCGGCGCTCGTCGCGATCGTGGTCGGCTCCGGCATCCAGGCCACGGAACTGACCAAGGACGTGGGGCTGCAACTGCTGGCCAACTCCACGGCCACCGTCTTCGGGCTCGGCGTCCTGATCGCCCTGTTCGGCCCCGTCTCCGGTGCGCACTTCAACCCGGCCGTCACCCTGGCCGAGTGGTGGACGGCCCGACGCGGCGGCCCCGGCGTCACGCTGCGCGAGGCGGCGGTATACGTCCCTGCTCAGATCGTCGGTGCGGTCGCGGGCTCGGTGCTGGCCGATGCGATGTTCGGCGAACCGCTCGTGAAGTGGTCCACCCACGACCGATCCGCCGGGCATCTCCTGCTGGGCGAGGTGGTCGCGACCGCCGGACTGATCCTGCTGATCTTCGGCCTGGCCCGCACCGACCGCCTGCGCTTCGCGCCGGTGGCCGTGGCTTCGTACATCGGTGCTGCGTACTGGTTCACCTCGTCCACATCCTTCGCCAATCCAGCGGTGACCATTGGCCGCGCCTTCACCGACACCTTCGCCGGCATTGCGCCGGCTTCGGTCGCGGGGTTCATCGGCATGCAGCTTGTCGGAGTTGTGGTCGGACTGGCGCTGGTGGCGCTCGTGTTCATGCCCGGCCGGGAAGTCACCGAATGACGCGGACGGCTCCGGTCGTGGTGATCGGGGGTGGCCAGGCCGGGCTTGCCGCCGGCTATCACCTGCGCCGCCTGGGCGTCGACTTCGTCATCCTCGACGCCCAGGCCGCTCCGGGAGGCGCCTGGCAGCACGCCTGGGACTCGCTTCGCCTGTTCTCCCCGGCCGCGTACTCTTCCCTGCCCGGTCGCCTCATGCCACCGCAGAACGGTGCGACCTACCCCGACGCGCAGCACGTGGTGGAGTACCTCGCCGACTACGAGAAGCGGTACGAGTTGCCCGTTGAGCGGCCCGTACGCGTCCTTGGCATCCACCGGGACAGTCGACTGCTGCGGGTGGAGACCGCCTCCGGCACCTGGCCGGCGGCAGCGGTGATCAGTGCCACCGGCACCTGGTGGCGCCCCTTCCTGCCCGCGATCGCAGGCCGCGGAGACTTCGGCGGCCGTCAACTGCACACCGTCGACTACCAGCGACCGCAGGATTTCGCGGGCCGCCGTGTGATCGTGGTCGGCGGCGGCAACTCCGGCGCCCAGATTGCCGCCGACCTCGCCTACGACACCCAGCTGACCTGGGTCACGCAGCGGGCTCTCCGTTTCCTCCCCGACGACGTCGACGGACGCGTTCTGTTCGACGTGGCGACCGCCCGCCGGCGGACCCTCGACGAAGGACGCACGGACACAGGCGGTGTCGCCTCACTCGGGGACGTCGTCGCCGTACCGCCGGTCCGAGAAGCCCGCGACCGGGGCCTGCTCAGGTCGGCGCCGATGTTCACGCGGCTCACTCCCACTGGGCTCGAATGGGCCGACGGCACGTGCGCCGAGGCAGACGCGATCATCTGGTGCACCGGCTTTCGGCCGGCGCTGTCCCACCTGGCGCCGCTCCGGCTGCGGGATTGCCGTGGTCACATCGCTGTCGAAGGCACGCGTGCCGTGGACGAGCCACGCCTGCACCTGCTCGGTTACGGCGACTGGACCGGGCCGGCCTCGGCCACGCTGATCGGGGTCGGGCGGCCGGCTCGGGAAGCCGCTCGTGACATCGCTGCCTCGCTCGGGTAGGTGCCAAGTCCTCCACGGTCAGTGACATTTCGTGTGCGTTCCTGGGCGGGGCGTCAAACAGGGCGGTGGCGCACGTAAGGACCCACAGCCCTCGGTGTGGACCGCCGCCGTCACCGTGGACGGCGACTTCCACGACCGGGCGTACTCCCGGGGGCGAGGTCAGGCCTCCGCCGGCGCGATGGTCAGCAACGTGCCCATCGCGGCCAGCGCGGATGGCTCGACCCGGTAGTACACCCAGGTGCCGCGCCGCTCGGAGGTCAGCAGGCCGGCCTCCTTGAGCTTCTTCAGGTGGTGGGAGACGGTCGGCTGGGAGACGCCCACGTCGGAGATGTCGCACACGCACGCCTCGCCGCCCTCGTGCGAGGCCACCGCTGAGAAGAGCCGCAGCCGCACCGGGTCGCCCAGCGCCTTGAACATCCGCGCGGCCGTCTCGGCCTCGTCCGCGGTGAAGCGGCGCTCGGTGAGCGGCGGGCAGCACGGCGCCACGGCGTCGGAGTGGGGCTCGACCAGCGGCAGCACCTTGGTGTTCGACATGCATCTATGTTGACACATGTCGAACCAGGCGAGCGAGGGGTCTCGGTCGACGGGTGGGGGTGCGGGGTTTGTTTCGATGAATGTCTATGTTGACGCTCATCGAATCAGGTGCCATGCTGACCGCATAAGCCATCGACAAACGTCGAAACGAAGAGGGAACCGTGAACGCATCCGCCACTGGCCAGTTGCCCGTTGTCGTCATCGGCGCAGGCCCCGTCGGCCTCGCTGCCGCCGCCCACCTCGTTGAGCGCGGCCTCGAACCGCTGGTCCTGGAGGCCGGCCCCTCCGCCGGCACCGCCGTGCGCGACTGGGCACACGTGCGACTGTTCTCCCCGTGGGAGGAGGTCATCGATCCAGCGGCTGAGAAGCTCCTCGCCGCCGTCGGCTGGATGCGCCCCGACGGCGCGACGTACCCCAGCGGCGGTGAGTGGGCCGAGCAGTACCTGCAGCCGCTCGCCGGCGTCCTCGGCGACAAGATCCGCTACGGCGCCACCGTGACGGGTGTCGCCCGCGCCGGCCGTGACCGCATTGTCGACGCCGGCCGCGACGAGCAGCCCTTCACCGTGCACATCGAGCTGGCGGGCGGTCGCGAGGAGCGCATCGCCGCCCGCGCTGTGATCGACGCCTCCGGCACCTGGTCCATCCCCGGTCCGATGGGCGCCGATGGGCTCCCCGCCCTCGGCGAGAGAGCGGCGGCCAACCGCATCTCCTACCGCGTGCCCGACCTGCGGGACCCGGGGGTTCGGGCCCGGTACGCGGGCAAGCGCACCGCGGTCATCGGCTCCGGCGCATCCGCCTTCACCGCGCTGGCCTACCTTGCCGACCTGGCCAAGGAGGAGCCCGGCACACGTATGGCATGGGTCCTGCGGCGCGGTATCGGCGCGAACACCTTCGGCGGCGGTGAGGCCGACCAACTCCCCGCCCGAGGCGCCCTGGGCCTGCGTGCCAAGGCGGCCGTCGACGACGGCCACGCGAGTGCGGTGACCGGCTTCCGCACACAGGCTGTGGAACGTGACGGCGACCGGCTCGTCCTGGTCGCCGAGGACGGCCGCCGCCTGGACCCGGTCGACGAGGTCATCGTGCTGACCGGTTTCCGCCCCGACCTGTCGTTCCTCTCCGAGGTCCGTCTCGGCCTCGACGAACGCCTCCAGGCCCCGACCGCACTGGCCCCGCTGATCGACCCGAACGTCCACTCCTGTGGCACCGTTTACCCGCACGGCGTCAACGAGCTCGCCCACCCGGAGCAGGACGTCTACCTGGTCGGCATGAAGTCCTACGGCCGAGCGCCCACGTTCCTCGCGATGACCGGCTACGAGCAGGTCCGCTCCATCGCCGCCGCGATCGCCGGCGACCGCGATGCCGCCGAGCGTGTCGAGCTGACCCTGCCGGAGAGCGGTGTGTGTGGTGGTGCCGGCCTCTACGACGACCCCGACGTCGCCCAGGTCGGCGAAGGCGGTGGCTGCTGCGGCGCCCCGGCCACCCTCCAGATCGGCGTCGGCGTTCCGGCCGCCTCCTCCGGCGGCTGCTGAACTCCCCGCCCAGCCAAGGAGACAGGTGTCCCCCACTCTCGCCCGGCCCAGATCACCGTCGTGGTGTGGCAGGCCAGGAAGAGCCTCGATGGTGTGTACGACGCCGGGAGGGGAAAACCATCGGCGTCATCACGGAGTACTGCCACAACCAGCGAGGAAACACGTGTCCAGCATGGGCGAAGCTCTCACCGCATCCGAGCAGAGGCAGGAGCAGGCGGCACTGTGTCGTCTTCTCCTGCACTACACCGCATGTCCTGTCGCGCCGTATGCGTGGCTGCCCGCCTTGGCCGGAGGGGCTGCGGGTGGCTGTGCATTGCGGTGAAGGGACGGAAGGGATCGACTTCCTGTACGAGCTGCCGTTCGGGATGGTGCCTGCGGCGGTCCCGGGCGTGCTCGCTCAGGTAGTGAACGGCTTGCAGCTGTACTCCAGCTCCGAGGTGAAGGAGGTGATGGGTATGCATCATGTGCGCCTGGACGGGGAGAAGATGCCGCCTGTGCCCCTGGGGCAGGAGGCGCAGGCCGTGGAGGTGCTGCGGCAGTTGGCTGAGGTGTATGACGAGGGCGAGCCGTTCCTGCTCGGATTCCTGATGCGTTCGGCGTCTACACTCCGCCTCTACATCAACTCGCCTGAACGTGAAGTGTGGGGGGTGGATGTGCCGTTGCCGCGTACGGGGCCCAGCTTGTTGGGGGCTGTCCAGTCTCCGGGGTACCTGGATAATCCCCATCTGCATCGACCGTCCGATGACCCGCACGCCGACGTTCTCATTGACCTGACCGAGTACTGATGTAGAGCTCAGCGCCCGCATGAAGGAGCTCCCGCCGGTCGAAGTCACCCTGCCCTGGGCCAAGCCGGACGGCGGGCCGAAGACCTTCCGCTTTCTCTTCGCCGACGAGAAGGGGCGGGCCCACGACGCACGATCGTGCCAGGGCCCGGCTCTGGGTGGGTACGGCGCTGAACAAGGAGGGCGACAACGAGTACGCGACCGGCGTCATGATCGAGGCCACCCGCTCCTTCGAGGACCTAGGCGAGCCGGAGGACTGGTCGGTCGCCCACCAAAAGCTGGCCCTGGCTCACCGAGGCGCTGGCGACCTGAAGTAGGCCCTGCACCGCATCGACATCGCGCGCACCACCGGCACGGTCGACTCCCCCGATGCAGCGGGTGCGGCTGGACACCGCCTACGGGCACATCCTTCTGTCGGACGCGGCGGCCCGGAATGATGGGCTGTCCGACCTCGATCAGGCGGCGCAGGTGGCTCGGCAGTACGGGCTGAGCCACCAGCTGCGCAGCATCGAGAGCATCCGAAGAGGCCAGCAGGGATGAGCCAGGGAGTGCCAGTGCCGCAGCACGAGCAGCGCCAGATCACCGACGAGCAGTTCCACGACGCGACGCTGATCTGGAACTACCACCAGATGGGCCACGAGCAGCGGCCCTGCTCGGCAGCGATCGGCCTCGGCAGCCACGACCTGGGCGTGGCCACCACAGCCGCCGACCTCTACCGTGCCGGCCTCTTCCCGGTCGTGGTCTTCAGCGGCGGCAACAGCCCCACCACCCGCGCCCGCTTCCCGCGCGGCGAGGCCGTCCACTATCGCGAGCATGCCCTGAGCCTGGGCGTTCCGGACGAAGCAATCCTGGTCGAGTCGAAGGCGGCCAACACCGGCCAGAACATCACCTTCTCCCGCGAGCTGCTGGCCGAGGCCGGCATCGCGGTCGAGTCGCTGCTGCTGATCTCCAAGCCGTACATGGAGCGCCGTTCGTACGCGACCTGCCGCAAGCTGTGGCCCGAGGCAGAGGTTGTCTGTGCCTCAGAGCCGCTGGAACTGGACGACTACATCAAGTCCATCGGCGACGAGAAGCTCGTCGTCGACATGCTTGTCGGGGACCTGCAACGGGTGATCGAGTACCCGAAGCTCGGCTTCGCCGTCGAGCAGCACGTACCGGGGGATGTGTATGACGCGTACGAGCGTCTCCTGGGAGCCGGCTTCGACAGCCGCCTCATCAGCACCTGAGTTGTCCCATGTCCGCTCGTCGGGCGGGGTGTGCGCGATCCACCAGCCGAACCTGTTCCCACGGCTGTCCACGTTGGCGAAGCTCTTCGCCGCCGACCGATGGATCGTCCTGACCGACGTGCAGTTCGCCCGGCGCGATTTCCAGCACCGCGCCCGATTGGCCGCCTTGGACGATCCTGGTCGGCAGCAGTGGCCCACGCTCCCGACGCACCTTCCACATGGGCGCCCGACGCTGATCAGCCAGGCGCGGCCCAAGACCTTCCGGCTGCTTTTCGTCGACGAGAAGGGCCGGGCCTACAACCGCAGCGTCTTCAACATGGGTGCCTGGAAGCGAGCCCTGGCCGCCGCCGGCGTGATCCCTCCGTGCGAGCGCGGGGCGAGGTACCTCCAAGAGGCCCCGGAAGACGGCATGCACGCGCCCTCCGGCACGCGTACGCCTCTGTGCTCCTGGACGCGGGGGAGAGCATCAAGGCGCTCTCCGAGCACCTCGGCCACCCGGACCCGGGCTTCACGCTCCGGACGTACACACACCTGCTGCCGTCCAGCGAGACCCGCACCCGCAAGACGATCGACGACGCCTTCACAGGCGCGCCGCCGTCGGAAACCGGAGAGCCCCAGGGCACATCACCGCCCCCAGCAAAACCAATGTGCCCTCGCCGCCTGAAGGCTCCTCCCAGGCACGGAAGGGGCGAGGCCCCGAAGACCCCGCTCGACCCCCAAGAAACCCCGCTCAGGGCCACACCAGGCAGTAGGGCTGGTGCCCCGCCTCGTGCAGCCGGTGTGAGAAGTCCTGCCACTCGTGCAGCGACTGGTGACGGGAGGGCGCTGGCCTCGGATTTCGCAGGGAAATGTGCGTTGACCTGGGAAAACTCCTCTCGGAAGTTCTCATGGTTCAACGCCTCTTCCCAGGCTCATGTGCCCTGGATGTGCCCTCGTGGCCTGCGGCCTTCCCTGGTCATCGGTCGGGGGCCGAGAGCAGGCGGGCCAGGGTGGGAATCACCGTACGCAGGTCACCGGCGTCCACCGCAGTCGTTGCCGCCGCCCAAGCCGCTGCTGAGGCGTTGAACGCCACGCTCAGTCCGACGGACGCGAACAGCGGCAGGTCGGACCTGCTGTCACCGATGGCGCCGCACGCGTGAGGGGCCAGGCCCAGGTCCCGTGCCCAAGCGGACACCATCTCACTCTCAAACCAGTCCCGCCCTTCGTGGCGCAGGTTCACGCAAAGACCGGTGCGACAAGCCGCGGCTCGATGTGACGGGACATCCGCGATCCAGATGGTTCAGATGGGCCGAGACTGGGTCGCTGGGCAGACCCATGGCGAGAGCGATGTGGCGCCGACGAGAATGACTGGATGGATCATCGTTTCGTCGGTATCCCGGAGTTGACGGACGTTCCGCGCGTTGCTGTTGTCGTCGACGTGATGCGGGCCTTCACCGTGGCTGCCTGGGCGTTTTCGCGGGGTGCAGAGAAGATCGTCCTGGCCCCGTCCGACGCCGAGGCGCTGGCCTTGAAGGAGAATTGCTCGGGCTGGCTGGCCCTGAAGGACGGTGCCCCAGCAACGGGCTTCGACACGGTGAACTCGCCCGGTCTGATCAGGTCACTCGATCTGGCCGGTCGCACTCTGGTGCAGAAGACGACGGCCGGAACCGTCGGCGCGCTGGCCGTTTCGAGCGCGCCGCTGGTTCTGTGCGCGAGTTTCGTCGTGGCCGGTGCGACAGCGCGCTTTCTGAAGATGGATGGTTCCGGGCCGGTGACGTTCGTGATCACCGGCGACGATGGCCAGGCCGCTGAGGACCTGGCCTGCGCTGAATACATCGGTCAGCGTCTCGCCGGAGTCGATGCTGAGGCAGCCCCGTTTCTCCACCGTGCGAGAACCTCCTGGGCAGCCACCGATCTCGACGACGGGGTTCGACGTGGATACCAGGGCGTTCACCCCGACGATGTCGACCTGTGCCTGCAGGTGGACAGGTTCCCCTTCACAATGGTCGCTAGTCAGGAAGATTCCCTGACGGTGCTGCGTCCCGTTGCGCTGCCTGAGGAGTCAGCCGGAGCCAGCTGACCTGCTGCCCGGACTGGTCGACATCTGCCAGGTCAGTCCAGAAGGTGCTGTCCCGACTATTGCTCGTATGCCCAGGCCCTGCCGGTCTGCCGGTACTCCTCCACGGGGATCGGGGCGACGCCGGTGCGCATGCGGGCGGTGTAGAGCAGGCCGTCGAGGTGGTCGATCTCGTGGTGGATGAGGCGGGCGAGGCCGCGTTCGTACACGGTGGTGATGGTCTCGCCGGTCAGGGTCGTGGTCTCGACGGTGATCTTCAGGGGGCGGGGGACGAGGCCGCGGACGTCGAAGAAGCTCAGGCAGCCCTCGTACTGCTCGTCCAGTTCGTCGGAGCGGTCGGTGATCTTCGGGTTGAGCAGGATGACGGCGGGTGTGTCGCCGGGCGGCTGGACGACGGCGGCGGTGCGGCCGATGCCGATCTGCGGGGCGGCGATGCCCATGCCCTTGGCGAAGGGGTGGACCTGGCCGATCCGTTCCATCGCGGCGAACAGTTCGTCGGTGATGCGCTCGGCCTCGTCGCGCTCGGCGGGCAGGGTGAAGGCGCGGGCCGGTTCGGCCAGGATGCCGGCGCCGTGCTGGACGACTCCGAGGTCGCGCATCTGTTGGCTGGGCCGCACGTCAATCACCTGAAGTCCCCTTGTTCCGTGTTGTGTTCGGGCCGTGCCCGGAACCTCCACTCAAGACGGTACCGAGCGTGGAGGGCGGGCGTGGTCGTGATCCAGGTGAATTGCCTCAGTTCACCGTCGTCGCTGCGGACGGGCGGGGTCCGCAGGGGTGAGGCTTCCGCGGTCATGGAGGTCTCGGTGCCCCACACGACGGGGTCGAGGGCGGCGGGGAAGGCGAGCTGGACTTCGAGTTGTTCGGTGGGCAGGCGGACGGCCCGCTGGAACCAGTTGCCCCATTTGTCGTCGCCGACGGTGTAGGCGTACTCGATCCACACGGACTCGCCGGGGTAGAGCGGGAAGCGGCCGTGTTCGTTGTCGAACAGCAGCCAGACCTCCTTGAAGGCGTCGCGGTCGTGCTTGGCCTGCCAGCGCATCGCCTCGCCGCGGCAGGTGGCGGTGAGGGCGAGTTCGTCCCAGGTCAGCGGGTGGACGCGGTAGTGGGCGTTGGACTGCTCGGGGTCGCCGGGGTAGCGGTCGACGGAGACGCGGATCAGGTAGCGGGTCACCGGGTCGTCGCCGGTGTTCCGCAGGAGCCGTCTCATGGTGAGCCGGTAGGAGTGGCCGTCGTACTGGAGGCGGGCGGCGTCGTGTTCGACGACGAGGGCGGACCCGGTGGCGTACGGCTGCTCGGGCCTGCGCTGGGCCGGTGGGGTCGTGGGTTGGCGCCTGGATTTCGTGCGGGCCTGCTCGTAGTCGCACCAGCGCCGCCAAATCGCCTTCCCGGCGTTCAGGTGCTCGTCGGCGAGCCTGGCGAACTCCTCGGTGGGCTTGTGGCGGCCGGACTCGACGTGGCTGACGTAGGACGGGTCGAAGCCCATGGCCAGCGCTAATGCCCGCTTGGACATGCCGCGTACTTCCCGCCATCTGGCTACCTCGGCCGCGAAGTCCTCGGCCGCCTGCTCGACGGTGATCTCTTCGCTGTGCGCGTCCATCGAAAGACCTGCCCCGCGTCATGGTCAGTGAGCATGAATGAACCGTGAGTGATCCAAGTTCATCATCCCGTCACGGTGTGCGTCGCCGTTTTCCTTCCCTCAGTTGCCCGGATCGACCCCCGGGCGGATGAGGGAGGCGAAGCAACCATGCGCGTGCTGTACCTGCTCAACATCTCCAACCCCGACCGGTTGTCGGCGGATTCGGGGTGGATCTTCGCGGATCTGCTGGCCCCGTCCCTGGCCGACGCCGGGGCGGAAGTGACCGTTGCGGCCCCGGCTGCGGCCGGGGATGCCCGCTGCGGATTCCACCGGACGAAGGTGCCCGGAACGAAGTACCGGGCCCGGTTCTCCGCGGACATCGACGAGTTGGTGGCCCTGATCGGTTCGGAGAAGCCGGATGTGGTGGTGGCCAACCAGATCGAGGAGGCCCCGGCTGTCCGCACGGCTCTGCTGGAGGCCGGGTCGGATGCGCTGCTGGCCGGGTACTGCCACTACCTGCCGTTCTCGTTCGCGGGCGGTGGGCAGATGCTGCTCGACCCGTCGCTGGACGACGCGGGGCTCGGGCGGCCTGTGCTGCTGGCGTTCGCCGCGGGCCTGGCCGCGTGCGACCGGGTGATGGTCCACTCCGCCACGGCCACCTCGTGGGTGTCGGCCGCCGCTGCCCGGATGACGGTGGACCTGGGCGACCGGCTGCGGGTGGTGCCCGCACCGCGTGACGAGCGTCTGGTCCGCGATCCCGCCACGGTTCAGGCTGCCTCCGGCACGGTCGGCGCCATCGGTGTCTACAACCACCGGCTGTACGCGCACTACGGCACCGAGCAGTTCGTGGACCTGGCCCGCCGACTCAGTGACTCCGGTGCGGTGCGGCTGCGGGTGATGGACCTGTTCGGGCAGCGCCGGGCCGAGCGCAAGGGTCTGGACGACAGCCCCGAGAAGATGCGCGAGAGGCTCGCCGCGCTGCCGCACGTGCAGGTCGTCTCCGACCGGGCCGACCGCGTCCGCTACAAGAACCTGCTGGCCGGCGCCCGCTTCGGCATCGCCCCATTCAGGCCCGGCTGCCCATGGTCGATGAGCGTGATCGACTGCCAGGGCATGGGCCTTCCGGTCATCTCGCCCCGCCTGGGCTGGCTCGCTGAGCACGTCGACCCGGAGCTGTGCTTCTCCACCCCGGCCGAGGCCGTCGCCCTGGCCGAGCGATTGGCCACGGACGACGAGTTCCACGCCGTCCACGCCAAGCGGGCGCACGCCTCCACTGCCGACTTTGCCCCCGCCCTGGTCGCTGCCCGCTACCTGGAGGCGATCTCGTGACCGGCTTCGACGCCGTGTTCCTGTCGTACGACGAGCCGATGGCCAACTCCCTGCACTCCCGGCTCCAGCGGACGATGGGCGGCACCGTCAAGCGCCTGCACGGGGTCCACGGGATGCGCCGGGCCTACCGGCTGTGCGCCGAGGTCGTCGAGCGCGAGCAGTTCTTCCTCGCCGACGGAGACTTCGCCATCGACACCGACTTCGATCCGGCCACCGTCGAACTGCTGGAGGAGGGCGTCTCCATGCGGGTGTGGCGGGCGGTCAACCCGGTCAACGGTCTGACCTACGGCTACGGCGGCTTGAAGCTGATCCGCCGCAGTGCTCTGCGGGATATGGGCGAGGCCGTGGACGTACTTGCCGCTCTGCCCGGGCGGATCGAATTCACCGAGCACGCTGCCGGGATCACGCGGTTCAACCAGAGCCCCTTCCACACCTGGAAGGCCGGTTTCCGCGAGTGCGCGATGCTCGCCCGCGGCAGCGAGCACAGCATGGCCGACGACGACGCCCACCAGCGTGTCGATGCCTGGATGCTCAGCCGCAGCGGCGAGTTCGCCGCCTACGCCGCTGCCGGGGCCAGGGAGGGCGTCTCCTTCGCCCGCCAGGCCGCGCGTGACCCGCAGCAGTTCGACCACCTCAACGACCCCACCTGGCTGCGGGAGAGGTTCACCGCCGCCCACGGGGACCAGGCGGTGTCCGGATGACCGGCCCGCTCGTACTCATCGAGCCGTACGCGAACCGCCTGGGCGGGCACCACCAGCGCACGCTGGTGGCCCTCGCCCAGGCCCGGCCCGGCAGCCTCGTCATCGCACCGCACGGGATCGCCTCCGAGGTGGTACGTACCTTGCGCGAGGCGGACGCCGGGCTGGTGACCGCACCGGCCGGGGCGGCGGCAACCGTGCTGGGGGCCTTCGCCCGGCTGGCGGCCGGGCTCTCCTCGGCCGGGCAGCGGGTCCTCTGTTCGCGCCGCTGGCCTGGCCGTCTGCGGAGGGTGCCGCACCAGATCACCCTCCTCGCCCGCTGCCTGGCCGAGGCGTCCGCCCTGCGGTCCGCTCGTCGGTTGGAGCCCGGCGCCGACGCGGTGGTGATCCTGACCGCGAGCGAGGCCCTGCACGGGGCCGCCGCCCTCCTCGGCGGGCAGCCGCACCTGCGGTTCGTCCACGAGGCGGTCACCACTGAGGACGCCGTGGTGCGGCTGCTGGGCCGGCTCGCCCGCCGGGGCGAGCAAAGGGTGATCGCCGTGTACCCGACGCAGGCTGTTGGCGATCAGTTCGCCGCGACCTTCGCTGACCTGCCCGCGGTGGTGGGTGCCTTCGCGGTCGATGACGGCCGCTGCCTGAGCGACGCCGAACGCGACGGAGGCCGGGCCGCGTTCGACATCCCCGCCTCTGAGGCCGTGGTGTGCCTGGTCGGCGGCTGGTGGCCCTACAAGGACATCGCCGTCGTCGACGCCGCCCTGGACCGGCTCAAGGAGCCCCTGCACCTGGTGGTCACCGGTTCCCCGCTCGACGAGGCCGTCGTTGAGCGATGGCGGTCCCTGCCCGATCTGCGGGTGCACACCGTGCCCGGTCCGGTCAGCGAGTCAGTGCTGCGGCTCGTGTACGCCGCCGCCGACGCCGCTCTCGTCGCCCGCCGTCCCGGGACCGGAAAGGAGTCCGGACTCGTCATGGACGCCGCCCGCCTCGACATCCCCCTGGTCATCTCCGAACACGACGACGCCCTCACCGCCCGCCTGCACGGCCAGCCCTGGGCCCTGACGTTCCCCGCCGGCGACCCGGACGCCCTCGCGGACGCCCTGCACACCGTCATCCGCCAGCCACCCCCACTGCCCGGACCGGCGGCCCCGGGCCTGTTCGGGATGCGGTCGGCCGCCGAGCAGGCCGACTTCCTCACCCGCACCTTCGCTCCCCTGCGCACGAAGGAGTCCTGAATGCCGAGCACGCCTCCCGCGCTGATCGCCGTCGTCGGCCCCGTCGAGCCGCCGCTGCTGGCCGCCTGGGCCCGCCACTACCGGTGGCTGGGCGTCGAACGGTTCCTGATTGCCTTCCACCTCCCCGACCACGTACCCGACCGGCAACGACATGAGCTCCAGGCCGCCGCCCGCGAGCTGGGCATCATCCCCACCGGCACCAGCACCAGCACCGGCCCGTGGCACGAGCACACCAACACCCAGCTCCGCGACGCCCTGCGGCACCGGGCCGGTCCCGGCTGGCACCTGCTGGCCGACGCCGACGAGTTCCAGCAGTACCCCGCCCCGCTGAACGAGGTGATCGCCCAGGCCGACAAGTCCGGACACCGGGTGGTGGGCGGTCTGATGCTCGACCGCGTCGCCGCGAGCGGACGCCTGACCGGCTGGCGGCCCGAAGGCGGCCTCGATCTCGCCTATCCCCTCGGCGGCCACCTCACCCACCGGCTTCTGCACGGTGACCCGAGGAAGATCGTCCTCGCCCGCCACGACGTCACCGTCTCCTCCGGCAACCACCGCTCTCCGGGCCACCGGCCCGACGCGGACCGCATCTGCGCAGTTCACCATTTCAAGTGGCGCTCGGGCGTCCTGGACGACCTTCGCCGACGGGTCCAGCACTTCACCACCGGCACCTGGCAGGAGCACACCCCGGCCGTCCGCGACGAGGCCGGACGCCTGCTGGCCCACGTCGGCCAGCACGGCGGCGTGATCAACACCAGCGATCCGCGGTTCGCCTTCCGCCGGGCAAGTCTGGACCGGATGCCCTTCAGCTGGCCCTCCGAGGCCCGCAACATCTTCACCACCTGGCGTCCGCATGCCCACAGCGGCCAGGATTGACAGGCAACGCTCGCACGCGCGGACAGCATGTCGCGGAAGGAAGCCCCCCGTGCCACTCGCCGTACTCCTGGCCGGTCTCACCGGCTCCGGAAAGACCACCGTCGCCCAGGCCCTGGCCGCCCGCGGCTACCTGAGGCTGTCCGTGGACGAAGAGGTCCACCGCCTCCACGGCCGGTACGGCGTGGACTACCCCGAGCACACCTACTTCGAGCGCGAACGGCCCGTGGTCGAAGCGACCCGGGACCGGTTCATCAAGGAGATCGAGGCCGGCAACGACGTCGTCCTGGACCACGGCCTGTGGCGCCGTGCCGAGCGCGACGTCTGGCGGCAGGCCGCCCGCGAAGCGGGTGGCCTGCCCGTTGTGGTCTACCTCCCCGCCGACCGCGACGAGCTGCTGCGGCGCCTGGCCGAGCGCAACGCACGCGAGGACGCCAACGCGCTGACCGTCACCCCCGAAGCCCTGGACGACTTTTTCGCCCGCTTCGCCCCTCCGGCCGACGACGAGGACGTGATCGTCTACACCGGCGACCTGGACGTGCTGGTGACGGCACTCACCGAGGCCCGGGGGCGGTAAGGCCGCCAGCGCCGTCTTTGTGGGCGGGCTCGCGGACCATGGCCCGCACGGCGCCGCGCAGGGCGCGGGCGTGCTGGTCTCGGCCTGGATGCGGGAGCGAGTGGCGCGCTCGAACGCCTCGGCTGCCTGACGGAGTTGGGGCTGAACTGCCTGGGGTGCGCGAAGGGGCAGGGCGTCGAGGGCTTCACCGAAGGCAGCCACGTGGGCTTGGGCCGCTGTGTCTTCACTGTGCTCAGGCGATGGGGGATGCGTTCCGCGGCGGCGGTGGCCTGGTGCCACGGGTTGGTCTTGCGCGGGACTGGTTGCGGTTCGGTGGCGTCGAGGCGCTTGCGGATCTTGGGAAAGGACAGGTCTGGGGAGAGCTCGGAGCCGGAGTACCAGACCGGCTGCTGCTTGCCGTTCGTGTCGTTGGCCATGGCGACCGTGTAGCCGCGGACGTCCCCGGACGGGAAGTGCTTGATGTCGAGGAGGATGCCGTTGGTGTGCTGGAGAAGGTGGACGAACTCCTCGGTGCTGGTGGCGGCGGCCACGGCGGTACGGAGCGTGGTGCGCAGGCGTTCGCGGGCGGTGCGCTTGGCCTTCTCCTGCTCGGCACGGGTAGGGCGCTTGGCGGCGGTGCGGTCTCCTCGCATGATCTGGTGCAGGCCGTACTCCTTCTCGATGGCTGCGAGTTCGCGGTCGGCGGTGAGGTAGTCGTTCCAGTGGCGGGCGGTGCGTAGGTCGGGACGGACCTTGGTGGCGGCGATGTGGATGTGGTCCGGTGCGTGCCGTACGGCGACCCAGCGGCAGCCGTCGGGATCACCGTCGGGGGCGATGCCGGTGGCGGCGACGACACGGCGGGCGATGTCGGCCCACTCCTCGTCGCTGAGGTGGCGGTCGGTCTCGGCGGCGCGGATCGAGCAGTGCCACACATGCTGCTTCGGTGCGCGGCCGAGGCGCTCGGCTTGCTTGACGTGCAGGTCGAGGCCGGCGACGAGGAGTTTCTTGGTGGCGTTGAAGTCGGCGGTGCGGCCGGGGTCGGGGGCGAAGCCGTCCCAGGAGGCGACCAGGTGGGGGTCGGTGTGGTCCTTGGCCTTCCTGGTGTCGTACAGGTAGCGGATCAGGCCGGCGGCAAGCTCGCCTTCGGCTGCGGCCTGCGTCAGGGCGAGGTGTTCGGCTTCGCAGCCGAGGACATCGACTTCAAGGGCGGCTGGATCCACGTCAACCGCCAGGTGCGGCTCGTCGGCACAAAGCCCGTCTTCGCCCTGCCCGAGGGCAACAGGATCCGGTCCGTGCCCCTGTCGGCTCAGCTCGCCTCGGCCCTCAAGGCTCACATGAAGGAGTTCCCGCCCGTCGAGGTCACCCTCCCGTGGGCCAGGCCGGGCAGTGAGCCGAAGACCTTCTGCCTTCTCTTCGTCGACACGAAGAGCTGGGCGTACAACCGCAGCGTCTTCAACATGGGTGACTGGAAGCGCGCCTTGGCCGCCGCCGGCGTGATCCCTCCCCGCGAGCGCGGTGCGCGCTACCTCCGGGCGGCCCCGGAGGACGGCATGCACGCCCTCCGGCACGCGTACGCCTCTGTGCTCCTGGACGCGGGGGAGAGCATCAAGGCGCTCTCCGAGTACCTCGGCCACTCGGACCCGGGCTTCACGCTGCGGACGTACACGCACCTGCTGCCGTCCAGCGAGATCCGCATCCGCAAGGCGATCGACGACGCCTTCACGGAAACGGAAGCGGAAACGGGAGCCGAGGCGGAGGAGGGAGTGGAAGACGACGGCGGCCCGCCCGCAACCCAGGGCACATCACCACCCCCGGCAAAGCCGATGTGCCCTCAATGTGCCCTGGCCGCCTGACGCCCCCGCCCCGGCACCAAAAAGGGCGAGGCCCGAAGACCCCGCCCAAGCCCCAAGAAACCCCAGCTCAGGGCCACACAAGGCAATACGGCTGATGCCCCGCCTCATGCAACCGGTGGCTGAAGTCCTGCCACTCGTGCAGCAGTTGGTAGACGTTGAACGCGTCCCGCGGGCCACCCCGGTCGGGGACCGTCGACCAGATGAAGGCCGCCGCTCCGACCGCCTCCTCGCCGATGCCGCGCAGGGGGTCGACGACCGTCATGGGGAGTCTGACGACCGCGTAGTCGGGGTGCAGGACGACCAGTTCGAGGGGCGGCACCCTGTGCAGGGGCACACCCTCGATGCCGGTCAGCACCATCGCGGCCATCGTCTCTGGCTTGATCTTGGTGAACATGCCGTTCATGCCCAACTCGTCGCCGCCGAGTTCCTCGGGGCGCATCGAGATGGGGACGCGGGCCGCGGTCGCGCCGTCCGGCGCGCCGAAGTACTTGTACGTCACCCCCACCCGGCCACCATTCCCGCTCCCCGCCCGCAGGCGGTCCACCCGTTCTTCCACCCGGTAGTCCAGCCGGCGTTCGACCGGCCGGTCCGCCTGCCGGTCAAGCGGTCGGTCCGCCCGCCGGTCAACAGGCCGGTCCGCCTGCTGGTCCAGAGAGCGGTCCAGTTGCCGGTCGATCTGCCGGTCGATCTGCCGGTCGTGTCGCTCGGGGTCGCTCGGTACACCCTGTGCCTGACGTGAGTCAGTCTGACGTGCTTCGGTCGCTTCCTCCGCGTCGCGCCGGTGCCTTCCCCGCCGGGCACGCCGAGGACCCAGGTCGTCAGTCCCCTCGCCCAGTCCGCCACCGCGATGCATATCTCCACCCGACTGCTTTTCTAGGACGCGTGGCCCCCGCCGCGCAACCCGATCATCGTGTCAGTGACCTCCCCCACGGCCGCACGCCGAAACGTGCGGTGGAACAACAGTCCGGGGGGATCTTCCCGGTCTCTGATCATTACGTGCGTATGAGCTGTGTGTATCAGCTCTCAGTCTCGCAGATGGCGGATGGCGCCGTTTTGATCTCGAGGCCGACCGCTGCCCCGCCGGGGCGCGGCCTACCCTGAGGAGGTCACCCCGCAACCGGAGTCCGAGAAAGCCGGAGAAGCCGCACGTCATGAGTGCCCTGAGCGAAACGCCCTATCCCTACGATGCGCCCGGCTCCCAGGCGCTCTTCGACCGTGCCTCCGTCGTCACGCCCGGCGGCGTGAATTCGCCGGTGCGCGCCTTCCGCGCCGTCGGCGGCACCCCCCGCTTCATGGCGTCGGGGAAGGGGGCCTATCTCACCGACGTCGACGGCCGCGAATACGTCGATCTCGTGTGCTCCTGGGGGCCGATGATCCTCGGCCACTCACACCCGGAGGTCCTCGCCGCGGTCCAGGAGGCCGTCGCACGCGGTACGTCCTTCGGCACGCCGGGCGAGGGCGAGGTCGCGCTCGCCGAGGAGATCGTCGACCGGGTGCAGCCGGTGGAGCAGGTGCGGCTCGTCAGCAGCGGGACCGAGGCGACGATGTCGGCCATCCGGCTCGCCCGCGGGTTCACGCAGCGGTCCAAGGTCATCAAGTTCGCCGGGTGCTACCACGGGCACGTGGACTCGCTGCTCGCGGCGGCCGGCAGTGGTGTGGCCACCTTCGCGCTGCCCGATACGCCTGGTGTCACCGGTGCCCAGGCCAGAGACACGATCGTGTTGCCGTACAACGATCTGGAAGCCGTGCAGGAGGCCTTCCACCGGCACCCGGGGGAGATCGCCTGCGTGATCACGGAGGCCTCGCCCGGGAACATGGGTGTGGTGCCGCCGGCCCCCGGGTTCAACCAGGGGCTCAGGGACGCCTGCCGGAAGAACGGTGCCCTGTACATCTCCGACGAGGTCATGACCGGGTTCCGGACCAGCCGGAGCGGCTGGTTCGGGGTCGACGGCGTCGCGCCCGACCTCATGACCTTCGGGAAGGTCATGGGTGGTGGGTTCCCCGCGGCAGCGTTCGGCGGCCGGGCCGACGTCATGGCCCACCTCGCGCCCGCCGGGCCGGTGTACCAGGCCGGCACGCTGTCCGGGAACCCGATCGCCACCGCCGCCGGGCTCGCCCAACTGCGGCTGCTCGACGAGGCGGCCTACGACAAGGTCGACGCCGTCTCCGCGCAGATCCAGTCCCTGGTCACCGAGGCGCTGAGCAAGGAGGGGGTCGCGCACCGGCTGCAGACCGCCTCCAACATGTTCTCGGTGTTCTTCACCGACCGGCAGGTGCGCACCTACGAGGACGCCAAGCGCCAGGAGTCCTTCCGCTTCACCGCGTTCTTCCACTCGCTGCTGTCGAACGGCGTCTATCTGCCGCCGTCGTCCTTCGAGTCCTGGTTCGTGTCCACGGCCCACGACGAGCGGGCCATCCAGATGATCGCCGACGCCCTTCCGGCGGCGGCCCGGGCGGCTGCGGAGGCCACGGCGTGAGCAACAGCACCGACAAGAAGGACGTCACCGTCGTCCACGTCATGCGCCACGGTGAGGTGGACAACCCGGACGGCATCCTCTACGGGCGACTGCCCGGGTACCACCTCTCCGAACTGGGCCGGAAGATGGCCGATCGGGTCGCCGAGCACCTGGCCTCACGGGACGTGACCTACGTCGCCGCCTCTCCGCTGGAGCGGGCGCAGGAGACCGCCACTCCGATCGCCAAGACGCACGGTCTCGACCTGGGCACCGACGAGCGGTTGATCGAGGCCGCCAACGTCTTCCAGGGCAAGACCTTCGGGGTCGGCGACGGCGCGCTGCGCAAGCCGGACAACTGGAAGCACCTCGTCAATCCGTTCCGGCCGTCCTGGGGCGAGCCGTACATCGACCAGGTCGTACGGATGGTGGGCGCGCTGAATTCGGCCAAGGACCAGGCGCGTGGGCACGAGGCGGTGCTGGTCAGCCATCAGCTGCCGATCTGGATCGTGCGGTCGTACGTGGAGCGGCGGCGACTGTGGCACGACCCGCGCAGGCGGCAGTGCACGCTGGCCTCCCTGACGACCTTCACCTACCAGGGTGACCAGATCGTGTCGGTCGGTTACAGCGAGCCCGCCATCGATCTCGTGCCGGCCCATCTGCGCGCAGGCGCCAAGCAGCAGAAGGGCAAGGGTGCGGCCCAGGGCAAGGCCTTCGGCGCCTGAGCAAGGGGCCTGACGGCCCGTTTGGCATGACTCAAGACCTCTTACCGGGAGTACTACGAAAAACATAAGAAATAGCGGAACCTCCCCGATCGTCGCGTCCCTCTGAGTGAGTGACCACCAGTAGGTACGACGATCGGGGATTTCCATGCGCACCGTCTCCCGGACCTTCTCCAGGAGGGGCGTACTCGGCCTCGGGGCGGGCGCGGTGGCCGCCGGTCTCGTCGGCTGCGACAGCTCCCAACCGTCGGACGGCGCCGGGCGCCCGGACGGTGCCGGTCAGGGCAAGGGTGGGCGCGGGGGCGCGAGCAGTGCGCATCCGGCCCGGCCCATCGGCGACGGCTCCACCTCCTTCACGGGCAGGCAGCCGCATCAGCCGGCCAAGCCCGAGCCGCTGGAGCCGGGCCAGACCCCGCCGCAGTTCGTGGTCTTCTCCTGGGACGGCGCCGGCGAGGTCGGCAACGGCCTCTTCCCGCGCTTCCTGGACCTCGCCAAGGAGCACGGTGCGAGCATGACCTTCTTCCTCTCAGGGCTGTACCTGCTGCCCGAGTCGAAGAAGCGGCTGTACAACCCCCCGAACAACCCGCGTGGCGCCTCCGACATCGGCTACCTCACCGACGAACACATCAAGGCCACGCTGGCCAATGTGCACCGGGCCTGGTCGGAGGGCCATGAGATCGGCACCCACTTCAACGGGCACTTCTGTTCCGGTCACGGCACGGTGGCCAACTGGACCCCGCAGCAGTGGAAGAGCGAGATCCAGCAGGCGAAGGCGTTCGTGAAGCAGTGGCGGACCAACACCGGCTGGACCGAGCTGCCTTCGCTGCCGTTCGACTACGACAAGGAGCTGGTCGGCGGCCGTACGCCCTGTCTGCTCGGCCAGAACAACCTGCTGCCCACCGCGCGCGAGCTGGGCTGGCGCTACGACGCCTCCTCGCCGGGCGGCCGGCAGGTGTGGCCGGCGAAGCGGCTCGGCATCTGGGACCTGCCGCTGCAGCAGATCCCTTTCCCGGGGCACTCCTTCGAGGTCCTGTCGATGGACTACAACATGCTCGCCAACCAGTCCGTGAACTCCACCAAGGCACCCCCCGCCAACTACCCGGGTTGGCGGAAGCAGTCCGCGGCGTCGTACATCGCCGGCTTCGAGCGGGCATACAGGACAAATCGCGCACCGTTCTTCATCGGCAACCACTTCGAACAGTGGAACGGCGGCATCTACATGGACTCCGTCGAGGAGGCCTTCCAGCACATCGCGCGGGAGAAGGAGAAGGGTGCCGATGTGCGGCTGGTCTCCTTCCGCCAGTTCGTGGACTGGATGGACGCGCAGAAGCCCGAGGTGCTCGCCAGGCTGCGCACACTGGAGGTCGGGCAGCGGCCCGCGGGAGGGTGGAAGGAATTCCTGCACGGCGCCGGAGCCTCCGGTGGGGGGTCGGCTTCCTAAGGCGCCCCGAGTGTCCCCGCATGCCGCCCGAGAGTCTGAAATGTCCTGTGTAAATACGCCCTGAAATGCGGTTTTCCGCCCGGCAGGGGGGCGCGCGAGATCGTCGGAACAGGCATGCGAAACTTTTCACATGAGTACCCGAAGCCGCGCCGTCCTGCTCAGCGCCGTGGCCGCCGTCGCGGCCCTGACCATGTCCGCGTGCGGTAAGGGCGGCACCTCCGGCGGCGGTGGCCACACCGGATTCGTCACCGGCGACAACGGCATCGACACGGCCCCCGTGGGCCAACGCGCCACCGCCCCCGACCTGTCCGGCAAGACCATCGACGGCAAGACCGCCGACGTGGCCGACTACAAGGGCAAGGTCATCGTCGTCAACGTCTGGGGTTCGTGGTGCGGGCCGTGCCGGGAGGAGGCGAAGTACTTCTCCAAGGTCTCCAAGGAGTACCAGGACAAGGGCGTGCAGTTCGTCGGCATCAACACCCGCGACACCAGCACCACCCCCGCGGTCGCCTTCGAGAAGGACAACGGGATCACCTACCCCAGCCTGTACGACCCGACCGGCAAGCTGATGCTCCGCTTCAAGAAGGGCACGCTCAACCCGCAGCTGATCCCCTCCACGCTCATCATCGACCGGCACGGGAAGATCGCCGCGCGGGCGCTGCAGCCGCTCGACGACACGGCCCTGCTGAAGATGCTCAAGCCGGTCCTCGCGGAGAAGTGACGTGAGTGCACTGCTGACGCTCGCGGCACAGAACGAGACCGTGCTCCACGGAGCCCTGCTGGTTGCCGTGCCGGTGGCCCTGCTGGGTGGGCTCGTCTCCTTCTTCTCGCCCTGTGTCCTCCCGCTGGTCCCCGGCTACCTCTCCTACGTCACCGGAATCGCCGGGACCGACCTGGGCGAGGCCAAACGGGGACGCATGGTCGCCGGGGCCACCCTGTTCGTGGTCGGGTTCAGCGCCGTCTTCGTCTCCGGCGGGGCCCTGTTCGGCTTCTTCGGCTCGACCCTGCAGGAGTACAAGGACCCACTGGGCAAGGTGCTCGGCGTGCTCATGATCCTCATGGGCGCGTTCTTCATGGGGCTCATGCCCTGGTTCACCCAGCGCGAGTTCCGCTTCCACAAGCGGCCGACCGCGGGCCTGATGGGGGCGCCCGTCATCGGCGCCCTCTTCGGCATCGGCTGGACTCCCTGCCTCGGCCCGACCCTGTCCTCGGTGAACTTCCTCTCCTGGCACGAGGCGAGCGCCGGGCGCGGCGCCCTGCTGGCGGTGGTCTACTGCCTCGGCCTCGGAGTGCCCTTCGTCCTCACTGCGGTCGCGTTCCGCAGGGCGCTCGGCGCCTTCGGCTGGATCAAGCGCCACTATGTCTGGGTGATGCGCATCGGCGGCACGATGATGATCGTGACCGGTGCGCTGCTGCTGACCGGTGCCTGGGACAGCCTGGTACAGCAGATGCAGACCTGGTCCGACGGCTTCGATGTGGGGATCTGACCGATGAGCAAGACCACGGCCGACAACTCCCCGAGTGGAGCCGAGGACCAGGAGCAGGAGGAACTGGGAGCTGCGGGCTCACAGCTGTCCACCGCGCCGCGGGAGGAACCGGTAAGTACGCCCGGCCTCGGCGTCATCGGCTGGGTCCGTTGGTTCTGGCGGCAACTGACCTCGATGCGGGTCGCACTGCTGCTCCTCCTGCTGCTCTCGCTCGGCGCGATCCCGGGTTCACTGATCCCGCAGACCGGCGCCGACATCAACAAGGTCCAGGCCTTCCGCGACGCCCACAAGACGCTGGCGCCGATCTACGACAAACTCGGTCTGTTCCACGTCTACAGCTCGGTGTGGTTCTCCGCCGTCTACATCCTGCTGTTCGTCTCCCTCATCGGCTGCATCGTCCCGCGCACCTGGCAGTTCGTCGGCCAGTTGCGCGGCCGTCCGCCGGGCGCGCCCAAGCGGTTGGACCGGCTGCCCGCCTACACCACCTGGCGCACCACCGCAGACCCGGAACAGATCCGCGAGGCTGCGCTCGCCCTGCTCAAGAAGCGCCGCTTCCGCGCCCACGCGGCCGGTGACGCGGTCGCGGCCGAGAAGGGCTACGTGCGCGAGTTGGGCAACCTGGTCTTCCACGTCGCCCTGATCGTGCTGCTGGTCGCCTTCGCCTCGGGCCAGATGTACAAGTCCGACGGCACCAAGCTGATGGTGGAGGGCGACGGCTTCTCCAACGCGCTGCCGATGTACGACGACTTCAAATCCGGCAGCCTGTTCCGGAACGACGACCTCGTGCCGTTCAGCTTCGACCTGAAGGACTTCAGGGCCACCTACGAAGTGACCGGCCCCAACCGCGGCACCGCGCGCACCTTCGAGGCGAAGATCGCCTACAGCAAGGGCGCGTACGGCAAGGAGCGGCCGACCACCATCAAGGTCAACGAGCCGTTGAAGATCGACGACGCCAAGGTCTACCTCGTCAGCCACGGCTACGCGCCCGTCATCACCGTTCGCGACGCCAAGGGCAAGGTCGTCTACCACGATGCCGTGCCGCTGCTGCCCCTCGACGGCAACGTCACCTCGCAGGGTGTCATCAAGGTCATGGACGGCTACCGCAACGCCCAGGGGAAGAAGGAGCAGCTCGGCATCAAGGCGTTCTTCCTGCCGACCTACGGCGGTGGCGACTCGGTGCTCTCGGAGTTCCCGGCGCTGCTGAACCCGGTGCTCCACCTGGAGCCGTACCACGGCAGCCTCGGCGTCGACGCGGGCATCCCGCAGAGTGTCTACCAGCTCGACAAGACCCATATGAAGGACTACAAGGACGCCAAGGGCAAGCAGTTGCTGGCGAACCTGCGGCCGGGGCAGACCATGAAGCTGCCGGGCGGCGCGGGGTCCGTGACCTTCGGGAAGACCGTCAAGGAATGGGCCGGCTTCGAGATCGTCCAGGAGCCGGGCAGCGGCTGGGCGCTCGGCGGTGCCCTCGCCGCGATCTTCGGTCTGGCCGCGTCCCTGTTCATCCAGCGCCGCCGGGTGTGGGTGCGGGCGGTGCGCGGCGCCGACGGCGTCACGGTGGTCGAGATGGCCGGGCTCGGCCGCAGCGAGTCCGCCAAGGTGCCCGAGGAGCTGGGCGACCTCGCCGGAACCCTCTACGACCAGGCGCCGGGGGCAGTCGACCCCGACGACCCCTCAGCGTCCAACGAAGCATCCCCCGCCTCCCAAGTCGTACCTGCCGAAGGGGCTGAGAAGTGACTCTCGCCGCCGCAACCGAGCTCGCCGCCGCGACCAACGAACACCTGGCGAGCATCAGCAACACGCTGATCTACTCGTCCATGGCCGTCTACACACTGGCCTTCTTCGCCTATATCGCCGAGTGGCTGCTCGGCAGCCGCAGCAAGGTCGGCCGAACGGCCGCCGCGCTCACCGCCGACAGTGCTCAGCGGGCGAGCGGTCCCGCGGTCACCGTGAATCGGGCCGGCGGGACTGCCGTGCTGGAGCGGCCCAAGGTGGTCGTCCGCTCGACGTCCGGCGCGCGGGACGTGCCGGACGGGCCCGGTGCGCACGGCGGGGACGCGCAGGGCGACCTCTACGGGCGCATCGCCGTCTCGCTCACCGTGCTCGCCTTCCTGGTGGAGCTGGGCGGCGTCGCCGCCCGCGCGGCCTCGGTGGAACGGGCGCCGTGGGGCAACATGTACGAGTTCAACATCACCTTCTCCACGGTCGCCGTCGCTGTGTACCTCACGCTGCTGGCGCTGAAGAAGAACGTGCGCTGGCTCGGACTGTTCCTGATCACCACGGTCCTGCTCGACCTCGGTCTCGCCGTCACCGTCCTGTACACCGCGAGCGACCAGCTGGTTCCCGCGCTGCACTCGTACTGGCTGTACATCCACGTCTCCACCGCGATCTTCTGCGGTGCGGTGTTCTACGTCGGTGCGGTCGCCACGATCCTGTACTTGTTCAAGGACTCGTACGAGACCAAGCTGCAGGCCGGTGGCAAGCCCGGCTCCTTCGCGACCTCCGTCCTGGAGCGGCTGCCCGCTTCCGCGTCCCTCGACAAGTTCGCCTACCGGGTCAACGCGGCCGTCTTCCCGCTGTGGACGTTCACGATCATCGCGGGCGCGATCTGGGCCGGTGATGCCTGGGGCCGCTACTGGAACTGGGACCCGAAGGAGACCTGGTCCTTCATCACCTGGGTCGCCTACGCCTGTTACCTGCACGCCCGCGCCACGGCCGGCTGGAAGGGGCGCAAGGCCGCCTATCTGGCGATGATCGCCTTTGGTTGCTGGCTTTTCAACTATTACGGCGTCAACATCTTCGTGAACGGCAAGCACTCCTACGCGGGCGTGTGAGCGCCCGGTCGGTGACACTGGTGCCATGAGCGGTTCCATCGAACAGGGCACCAGCCAGACGCACGGGAACACGCACATACTCCACTTTCTGGTGCGCATCCCGCGCCGCATGGAAGACGTCTGGTCGGCGGTGGCCACCCCCGAGGGGCTCGGGGAATGGTTCACCGCCGTCGACGTTCTCGAACCCCGGCTCGACGGCCCGGTCGTTCTGCGCGATCTGGGCGCCGGGCGGATCACCGCCTGGGACGTGGACCGGGTCGCGGAGTACACGGTGGGGGAGGGCGGCCGGATCCGGTTCCACCTGGAGCGGGACGGCGACGCGGCGAGCGTGCTGCGCTTCACCCGGGAGTTCCAGGGGGAGAGCGCGGGTGAGTCGGAGTCCCACTGGCGGACCAGATTCGAACGGTTGATCGAGAAGATGGGGTCTGTGTAATCCAGACCGTCGCGGTCCCGGGCCCGGGACGATGGCGGGCCCCCGTTCCGGTCAGCGGTGCGGAAAGGGGAGCCGGTTCCGGTCGGGGCGGGTGACGTCCACCGGATCACGGCAGGGCCGGGCCGCCGCGTGCCACCGAGGCGATGTGGTCCCGCAGTCGCTCGGCGTACAGCCCAAGGTTCTTCGCCGCCGTGTCCGTGTCCGGGTACCGGCTCGCCAGCCACAGGCCTTCGGGCAGCCGGTTCACCCACACGCACACCTGGTCCCCGTACGACACCCGCAGCAGCGCGTGCGCCTTCAGCTCCGCCCACCGCTCGGCGCCGGGGATGGCCCGGGCGTCGAGGTAGGAGACGATCGAGTAGAGGTCCGGTGAGGTCGGCCGGAAGTCCGCGCCGAGCAGGCTCAGCACCCGAGCCAACGGCATCCGGGCCAGGGAACGGTTCGCCCGCAGCTCGGCGCGCACCGCCCGCAGGGTGTCCGGGAAATCGGGGGAGCGACCCACGGGCACCTCGATGGGTGCGCCACCCACGTACCACCCCACCGAGTCGCCCCATCGGGACTTCATCCGGGTGTGGAACGGCACCACCGTCCGGTACACGGGTTGTCCGCCCAGCTCGTGGACGGTGAGCGCGGTCGCGGCCAGCAGGCCGGCCAGGCTGCCGCCGTAGGGCCTGCAGTACGCCTCGAAGGCCGCTGCCTCGTCGGCGTCCGCCAGTGGCTCGCACAGCATCCGCTGGCGGGGCAGCCGGCCGCCCGGCTCCAGGCCCAGGTCGACCGGGAAGCCCGGCAGTTTCCCGTCGCAGCGGCGGATGAACTCGCGCCAGCGGCCCACGATCGCGTGCCGGTCGTCGATGCCGTCGGCGTCCGCCCGCTCGATCTGGCAGAAATCGACGTAACTGGCCGCCGGGACACGGCAGTCGGGTTCGGCCCCGGTCAGCCCCGTCGTGTACAGATCGTGGATCTCGGCGGCGATGCGGTGCAGTGAATAGGCGTCGACGTTGCTGTGGTCGAAGGCCATGTACACGCTGGCTCCGTCGTCCCGTACCACGGCCGTGTAGATCAGGTTCGGCCAGCGCAGTGCGTCCGCGACCGCGTCGAAGCGGTCCTGGAGGTGCCGGACGAGGTCGTCCGCGTCGGAGAAGTCGCCGACCACCTCCCGGCACAGGGACACGTCGGCGGGGTCGAGCGTGAACCGGCGCAGTTCGTCGCCCGAGCGGCCGGTCCAGCGGAAGCCGCTGCGCAGCGTCTCGTGCCGCACCGTCCAGGCACGCAGCGCCTCCTGCAGCAGATCGAGGTCGACCGGACCCGGCAGGTCGAAGGCGGAGCCGAGCCACGTCGGCACGAACAGGCCGTCGTCCCGGACGCACTTGGCCGTCCTGATGTGCGACTCCTGGATGTAGGCGGGTGGCCGGGAGTCCTCCGGCAGCGCCGCTGCCGTCGCGACGGTTGCCGGGCTCAGCGTCCACTCGACGAGCCGTCCCGGCCGGACGTCGCAGCGCTGGATGTCAGTGATTCGCACGCGTCTCCCATCGCAGAGGGGGCTCTTGGATGCGGGCCCCCTCAAGGCAATGGCGTGAGACGCGGCCGGGATGTGCCCGGCCGGTTCATTTCAACGGAACGGATGGCAGGCCGAACGCGGAAGTGATTAACCGATGGTGACCGGCCCGGCGACCGCCGGCCGGCACACACCGGCGCGACGGGGACTACGCGCCGATGTCCTCGTGCCACAGGGCCGGGTTGCGCCCGATGAAGTCACGCATCATCTCCACGCACTCCGGATCGTCCAGGAGCACGATCCGCACCCCGTGCCGGGCCAGCCAGTCGTGGCCGCCCCGGAACGTCCTGGCCTCACCGATCACCACGTGCGAGATGCCGAACTGGCGGACCAGACCGCTGCAGTACCAGCAGGGGGAGAGGGTGGTGACCATGGTCGTGCCGCGGTAGGTGCGCTGCCGCCCCGCCGCGCGGAAGGCGGCCGTCTCCGCGTGCATCGAGGGGTCGTCGTCCTGGACGCGGCGGTTGTGGCCGCGGCCGAGCAGGGCACCGTCGGCGCCGTAGAGCGCGGCGCCGATCGGGATGCCGCCCTCGGCGAGTCCGGTGCGGGCCTCTTCGACGGCGGTGGCGAGCCAGGTACGGGCCTGCTGTTCTTCCACGGTCCCACTCTGCGGTGAGCGGAGTGTCGTGGCAATGTCCGTGGCCGAAGCTCCACGGGTCAGTCGTGGCTCTTCGAGTCGTCGCCCTTGTCCCCCGTGCCCCCTTCGTCCCCGGCGTTCCCCATGCGCCCCTTGGGCCCGCCGTCCTGCCGGTTCTCCGTGTTCAGGGACTTGAGGAACTCGGGGTTGTCATCGGGAGCGACCCAGTTCTCGGCGGCGTCGCGATGCCACTCCGAGGGGGTGGAGCCATCCGCCGGGGCGAGTCGCGCCCTGCCCGTCAGCAACCAGGCGACCGGGCCGACCAGGACCTCACCGAACAGCAGGATGATGATCACCCATCCCAGCTTCGGCAGGTGGCGCACCTCTTCCTCAGGGGTGTTCAGACAGTCCACGAAGGCGTAGATCCACAGTGCCAGGACCAGCAGGAACGGCAGATACCTGAGCATGCGTGTGCGCTCTCCCGACGATGTGAGACGGCCCCGGTGATCGGGCCAGGTTAGCGGGTGGCCGTGACGGGCTGTCCTGGAACGGGGGAAACGGAGAGGGCTCGGTGCGCGTCCCGGCCGCCCCGGTGACGGGGCCGGGGCAGTGGGTGGCCGATACTGTGACACATGGCTTACGACGATCTTCGCTCCCTGCTGCGGGCGCTGGAGCGCGAGGGAGACCTCAAGCGCATCAAGGCCGAGGTCGACCCCTCTCTGGAAGTCGGGGAGATCGTCGACCGGGTGCAGAAGTCCGGTGGACCGGCGCTGCTCTTCGAGAACGTCAAGGGGTCCGCGATGCCCCTGGCGATGAACGTCTTCGGCACCGACCGTCGGCTGCTGAAGGCGCTGGGCCTGACGTCGTACGGCGAGATCTCCGAAAAGATCGGCGGTCTGCTGCGGCCCGAGCTGCCGCACGGTTTCGTCGGCGTGCGCGAGGCCTTCGGGAAACTGGGCGCGATGGCCCACGTGCCACCGAAGAAGGTGAAACCCGACAGCGCACCCGTGCAGGAGGTCGTCCTGCACGGCGACGAGGTCGACCTGGAGCGGTTGCCGGCCCTGTTCACCTGGCCGAAGGACGGTGGCTCCTTCTTCAATCTGGGCCTCACCCACACCAAGGACCCCGAGAGCGGCATCCGCAACCTCGGCCTGTACCGACTGCAGCGCCACGACAAGCGCACCATCGGCATGCACTGGCAGATCCACAAGGACAGCCGCAACCACTACCAGGTGGCGGCCCGGCGCGGTGAGCGCCTCCCGGTCGCGATCGCCTTCGGCTGTCCCCCCGCCGTCACCTACGCTTCCACCGCCCCGCTGCCGGGAGACATCGACGAGTACCTCTTCGCGGGGTTCATCGCGGGCAAGCGGATCGAGATGGTCGACTGCAAGACGGTCCCGCTGCAGGTGCCCGCGAACGCCGAGGTGGTCCTGGAGGGCTGGCTGGAACCGGGCGAGATGCTGCCCGAGGGTCCCTTCGGCGACCACACCGGTTTCTACACCCCGCAGGAGCCGTTCCCGGCGCTGAAGATCGACTGTGTGACGATGCGCAGGCGTCCGTTGCTCCAGTCGATCGTCGTGGGCCGCCCACCGACGGAGGACGGCCCGCTCGGCCGCGCCACCGAACGCTTCTTCCTCCCCCTGCTGAAGATCATCGTTCCGGACATCGTGGACTACCACCTCCCCGAGGCGGGCGGCTTCCATAACTGTGCGATCGTCTCGATCGACAAGAAGTATCCGAAGCACGCGCAGAAGGTGATGCACGCGGTGTGGGGGGCACACATGATGTCCCTGACCAAGCTCATCGTGGTCGTGGACGCCGACTGCGACGTCCACGACCTGCACGAGGTCGCGTGGCGGGCCCTCGGCAACACGGACTACGCCCGTGACCTCACGGTCGTCGAAGGCCCCGTCGACCACCTCGACCACGCTTCCTACCAGCAGTTCTGGGGCGGCAAGGCGGGGATCGACGCCACGCGGAAATGGCCGGAGGAGGGCTACACACGCGACGGGGGCTGGCCGGACATGGTGGAGTCGGACCCCGGCACGGCCGAACGGGTGACCCGGCGCTGGAAGGAGTACGGACTGTGAGGGACGTCGACATGGTGGGGTGCGGCAGCGCGGGGACGGGGTTCCCCCGCCGCGGGTGTGAACCGGGGTACGGCCGGTGAGCAGCGCCTCCGCAGCGATTCCGCAGCCCGGTCGCACCAAGGCCTTCCTACGCCTGGTGATGATCGAGCACTCCGTCTTCGCCCTGCCCTTCGCCTACATCGCCTCCCTCACCGCGATGTACGAAACGGACCGGCACATCCACTGGGGCCGGCTGCTGCTGGTCACCGTCTGCATGGTCGGGCTGCGCACGTTCGCGATGGCGGTCAACCGGATCATCGACCGCGAGATCGACGCCCGTAACCCCCGGACGGCGCACCGCGAACTCGTGACCGGTGCGATGACCGTCCGTCACGCCTGGACCGGTGCCCTGATCGCCCTGGTGGTCTTCCTGGGCGCTGCCGCCCTGCTCAACCCGCTGTGCCTCGCCCTGGCGCCGGTCGCGGTGATCCCGATGGTGGTCTACCCCTACGGCAAGCGGTTCACCAACTTCCCGCAGGCCATCCTGGGGCTCGCCCAGGCCATGGGGCCCATCGGCGGCTGGCTCGCGATCTCCGGCTCCTGGTCCTGGGAAGCAGTGATCCTCGGACTCGCCGTGGGCGTCTGGATCGGCGGCTTCGACCTGATCTACGCCTGTCAGGACGTCGAGGCCGACCGCGAGATCGGCGTCCTGTCGGTCCCGGCCCGATTCGGCGTCCCGGCGGCCATCTGGGGTGCCCGAGCCTGCCACACGGTCACGACGGCCTTGTTCGTCTGGTACGCCCTGATCACTGGAGCCGGTGCCTTCTTCTGGTTGGGCCTGGTGGTCGTCGCGGGCGCGTTCGTCTACGAGCACCGCATCGTGCGCCCCCACGATCTATCCCGCCTGAACCGGGCGTTCTTCTCGGTCAACGGCTTCATCGGCATTGCACTGTTCGTGTGCGCGTTGCTGGACCTCCTGCTCCGCGGACTGACCCTCTGAAACACGGTGCGGCCCACCCCGTGCCGTGCCCCGCTCCCCTTCCTGTCCCCTTCCTGTCCCCTTCCTGTCCCTCTCCTGCCCCGGGCACCCCGACCAGGACGGGCCCGGGGCGGGGCGGTTGCCCAGGCCAGGCCGTGCGTGCCCGCGGGGACGGGTGGCCGAGGGCGACGGGTGGCCGTGGAGGCGGACAGGGTGCCTTCCGCTGGACACCGGCCGTCCTCTGGTGGCCCCCGGGGCCGCCGACCGGTCCTGAACCCGCGCCGACCCCCCGGTACGCTCAAGGTGTGAACGCAGGAGAAACGCAGCGCGCGCCTTGGATCGTGGGGGTGTCCGGAGCTTCCGGGACGCCATATGCGGCGGCTGTGCTGCGGGCCCTGCTGGGGGCGGGGGAGGCGGTGGACCTGGTGGTCAGCCGGGCCTCGCGGCTGACGCTGCTGGACGAGACCGGGATCTCGTTCCGGGACGCCCACTGGCAGGACGACCTGCGGCAATGGTTGGCGCAGGGGGCCGACGGCAAGCCCGGAACCTTCGACGTGGACGTCAGCGGGGTGCGGTACTGGGCCGCGGGAGACCTCGCCGCCGGCCCGTCCTCGGGGTCGTACCCGGCGAAGGGGATGCTCATCGTGCCCGCCTCCACGGCCTGCGTGGCCGGGGTGGCGCTCGGCCTGTCCAAGGATCTGCTGCAGCGGGCGGCGAGCGTCACGCTGAAGGAGCGCCGGTCGCTGGTCGTCGCGGTGCGGGAGACCCCCCTCGACGGCCGGACACTGCGACACCTCGTGGCGCTGGACGATGCCGGTGCCACCGTCGTCCCGGCCTCTCCCGCCTTCTACGCGGGAGCCACCCACATCCAGGATCTGGTCGACTTCGTGGCCGGGCGGGTCCTGGACGCGGCGGGCGTGGGGCACGGGCTGTACCGACGGTGGCGGGGTGAACTGGGCGGCGGGAGGCCGGACCGGTAGCGCCCGGCAGGACAGGCGGCGCTGCCCGTCCTCACTCAGGAACTCTTCAGCAACTCAGGAACTCTTCAGCGGAAGGCTTTGAACGCATGGACGCGGTGGACAGGCAACTCATCCAGGCCCTGAGGGAGAACGGCCGGGCCTCCTACGCGGAGCTGGGACGCCTCGTCGGTCTGTCGGGGCCCAGTGTCACCGACCGCATCAACCGGCTGGAGGCGGCCGGTGTCATCACCGGTTACCGCGCCACGGTGGACGCGGCCTCGCTCGGTCTCGGCGTCACCGCGCTGATCGGCATTTCGCTCTCCGACGCCGCTGACCACGAGGACGTGGCCCAGCGGTTGCGGGACCTGTCGGAGATCGAGGACTGCTGGTTCATCGCCGGTGACGACTCCTTCATGCTCAAGGCCCGGGCGGCGGACGTGGACGGTCTGGAGAAGATCATCCGACGGCTCAGCGGAACCAAGGGAGTCTCCCGGACCCGCACCACCATCGTGCTCTCCACCAAGTGGGAGAACCGGGTCGGAGAACTGCCGGACGAGGTGTAGCGATACCGTTGGTCAGGCTGTCGTGGAAAGGTGTTGGCATGGACGTCGGGCTCAAGCGCGAGCTGGAGGAGAAGGTCCGCTCCGGTGAGCGGCTGACCCGCGAGGACGGCATCGCCCTGTACGAGTCGGACGACCTGGCCTGGCTGGGCGGCCTGGCCCACGAGGTGCGGCGCCGTAAGAACGGCGATGTCGTGCACTTCAACGTCAACCGGCACCTCAACATGACCAATGTGTGCACGGCCTCCTGCGCCTACTGCTCGTTCCAGCGCAAGCCGGGCGAGAAGGACGCGTACACGATGCGCATCGAGGAGGCCGTCAGGCTCGCCAAGACGATGGAGTCGGAGAACCTCACCGAGCTGCACATCGTCAACGGCCTGCACCCCAACCTGCCGTGGCGCTACTACCCACGATCGCTGCGGGAACTGAAGGCCGCCCTCCCGGGCGTCTCCCTGAAGGCCTTCACCGCGACGGAGATCCACCACTTCGAGACGATCTCCGGGCTGAGTGCGAGCGAGATCCTGGACGAATTGATCGACGCGGGCCTTGAGTCCCTCACCGGTGGTGGCGCCGAGATCTTCGACTGGGAGGTCCGACAGCACATCGTGGACCACCGAACCCACTGGGAGGACTGGTCCCGTATCCACCGTCTGGCGCACGAGAAGGGGCTCAAGACCCCGTGCACCATGCTCTACGGTCACATCGAGGAGCCCCGGCACCGCGTCGACCACGTGCTGCGGCTGCGTGAGCTGCAGGATGAGACCGGTGGTTTCCAGGTCTTCATCCCACTGCGTTACCAGCACGACTTCGTGGACATGAAGGACGGCAAGATCCGCAACCGGCTCCAGGCCCGGACCCGGATGGCGACCGGCGCCGAGGCACTGAAGACCTTCGCCGTCTCCCGGCTGCTGTTCGACAACGTCCCGCACGTGAAGGTGTTCTGGGTGATGCACGGTGTGCAGACTGCCCAGCTGGCCCTCCAGCACGGTGCCGACGACATGGACGGCTCGGTCGTCGAATACAAGATCACACACGACGCGGACAACTACGGCACCCCGAACAAGCTGACCCGCGAGGACCTGCTGGAGCTGATCCGGGACGCCGGCTTCCGCCCGGTGGAGCGCAACACCCGCTACGAGGTCATCCGGGAGTACGACGGCCCGGACCCCCTGCGCCGGGAGTCGCCGCAGCCGATGCGGGTGTGAGCGAGCGGAGGTGCCCGCCGTCGAGGACGCTGGGTTCCCTCGGCCGAGCCGTGCGGGCACCGGATCTGACCCGCAAGACGCCGGGCCTGCGCGAGCCGACCGCGCGCGGGCCCTGGCCTGTGGTCGGCCCGTGGCGGCCGAGCCCCGACCGAAGGCGGCCGGTGACACCCTCTGGTAAGGGATAACATTCGACAATGCCGCTTACCTTCACCCTGGATCCCGCCATCACCCCGGTTCTGCGAGACGGCATCCTCGATCTGTGGGCGGACGTTTCCAACGCGGGCGGTGCCGTGGGCTTCGTACCCCCGGTGTCCAGGGAGGAGATCCGGCCGGAGCTGCTGCGTCACTTCGTCCAGCTGGCCGAGGGACGTTGTCGACTGCTCGTCGGGCACGACGAGAGCGGTGAAGTGGCCGCGACTGCCTTCCTCACCCGCAACGCACACCGGCTGATGACCCACTGGTTGTGGCTGTACACGGTGATGGTGCACCCGCGGCACCAGGGCAAGGGCTACGGCCGCGACCTGCTGGCCGCTGCCGCGGACGCGGCCCGGGGCATCGACGGCATCGAGGCGATACGGCTGACCTGTCGGGGCGGGCTCGGCCTGGAGCGCTTCTACGCGTCCTGCGGCTACAAGGAGGTCGGCCGGGTGCCCGGCGCCATCCGTGTCGCCCCGGGTGACGACCGCGAGGACGTCATCATGCTGCTCCCCCTCGGCTGACCCCCCTGCATGATCGCCTGTCGGTCGTGCTTCACTGGATGACGACCCTTTTTGGAATCGGACGAGTGGATTGAGATGCTCCGCTACACGCTGATGCGCCTCGGCATCTACGTCGGCTGCCTCGTGGTCGTCTGGGGAGCCGTCTACTCCGGCATCTTCCCGCGCGGTTTCGGCAACTCCAACTTCCTCTGGGTCCTCTTGCTCGCCCTGGTCCTCTCGGCACCGATCAGCTGGGTCGTGCTACGCAAGGAACGGGACCGGGCCTCGGTGCAGATCGTGGGCAAGGTCGACCGGATGAAGGCCAACCTGGAGGCCAACCGCAACCAGGAGGACGCCGTGGACGACTCCGCGCGGGCACAGGGTGGGGCGACCTCGCCCAGCTAGTCCTACCGCAACTGGTCTCGCCGCCCTGGAGGCGTCAGGGCCAGGTGGTTGCCGAGGGCGGTGCAGGAGCCTCAGCCGCTCGACGCCGCCGCACGAAGTCTCCGTGCGTGCGGCTGCGTGGCCGCCTTGACGGACCAGATGGCCGAAGTCGCGGGTGTCCCCATTCCGTTGCTCTGTCCACACCACGGTTCCGGCAGGATGCCTCCACCCGCGCTCCCCGGGGTAGTCGGTGAGCGGAGCACGCCACAGGTCCGCCCTGGATGCCGTCCCCACCGGTGGTGCTGGGGCGGCCCGGCACCGGGCGGCGATGCGGTTGATCCGGTCCGGACCGGTCGTGGACTGCGATCCGGCCACCGGTAGCGCCGCCGTGATCAGCCGTGCGCCCTGCCCCTTCTCCGACCAACAGGCCGACCAGGCCACCACCGTGACCTGCCCCCTGTAGCCCGCCCCGCTCCTGCAGCCAGCGCGCCTGGCCGAGTCCGAGGGCGAGATCCACGGCGCCCGACCGCAGGACGTGGCCGATGCCGCCGGGGACATCACCTGGTTCTCGGCGTCACCTGGCTCTCAGTGTCTGGCCCCAACTTTCGCGCGGCACGTCCCACATTGCCTACTCGGGAGTAAAGTTACCGGAGGTAAGTCCGTGTCGCGAGTGAGGAGCCGAGGGTGAGAGCCCGTTGCCGCCACACCGCCTCCGAGGGTGCGCACCTCTGGCCCCGGTCGCCCACCGGACCCGCACGAGCCGCCCACCGCAGGCCCGGACGAACGCCTGCCTGACCGCCGGTACCCCCCTTTCTGCGGCCCGCCGCCGGTGAACACCCGGGTGTGTGAGGCGCGTACGTCATGCAGCAAGCAGTGCATCACCCACACCGCTGCACGTTCGAGGAGCCGCCCGTGCCCACTCCGTACCCGAACACCCCCGCCTCCTCCGGCGCACCCGTCAGCGGCACCGACTACGACGGCCGCCCGGTCCTGGTGGAGCCCGAGGTCCGGCGGCTGGACGGGGTCGTGCGGGAGGCGTCCGTCCCGCCGTTCGCGCTGCGGGTGGCCCGTGGATCGCTCGCCGACCTGCCGTTCGAGAACGCCGGAACGGCTCCCGGCGCGGTCGTGTTCGGCCGCCGGACGCCCGACGGCCGCTGGACGGACGTGACGGCCGCACGGTTCGCCGAGCAGGTGCTGGCGGTGGCCAAAGGGCTGATCGCCGAGGGGCTGCTGCCGGGCGACCGGATCGCCGTCATGGCCCGCACCCGGTACGAGTGGACACTGCTCGACTTCGCCGCCTGGGCCGCCGGCCTGGTCACGGTGCCCGTCTACCCGACCTCCTCGATCTTCCAGACCCGCTGGATCCTGCACGACTCCGGCGCGGTCGCCCTGATCACGGAGACCGCCGCCCAGGCCTCGGCCATCGGCCCCGAACTGCAGCGGCTGCCAGACCTGCGCCACCTGTGGGTGATGGACGAGGGGCACGTGGAACAGCTGGCCGAAGTGGGCGTGCGGGTGCCGGACGGTGAAGTGGGCGTACGCCGGGGAATGTCCGGCCCCGACACGCTCGCCACGCTCATCTACACCTCAGGTACCACCGGCCGCCCCAAGGGCTGTGCCCTCTCGCACGGCAACTTCTTCGCCGAGGTCGACAACGCCATCGAACTGCTCTACCCGGTCTTCAAGGCGCAGGACGAGGAGCCCTCGGTACTGCTGTTCCTGCCGATGTCGCACGTCTTCGGGCGGATGGTGGCCATCGCCTGCGTCCGGTCCGGAGTCCGCCTGGGCCACGCACCGAGCCTGGCGGCCGAGGACCTCCTGCCGGATCTGGCCGCTTTCCAACCGACCTGCCTGCTGACCATCCCCTACATGCTGGAGAAGGTCTACAACTCCGCGCGGGCCACGGCGGAGGCGTCCGGCCGGGCAGCGGTCTTCGACCGCGCCGCGGCCGTGGCCCGCCGGTACGGCGAGGCGGTCGAGATGCGGCAGACCGGCACCGGCCCGGGACCGGGCCGCGCCCTCAGGACTGCCCGCGCCTTCTACGACCCGCTCGTCTACCGCCGGATCCGCACCGCCATGGGCGGCAGGGTCCGTCACGCGGTCTGCGGTGGCTCCCCGCTCGGCCGGCAGCTGGCCGCGTTCTACGCCGGTGCCGGCATCGAGATCTTCGAGGGGTACGGCCTGACGGAGACCACGGCCGCGTCGACCGTCACCCCGCCGCTGAGGCCGAGACTGGGTACGGTCGGTTGGCCGTTGCCCGGCACCCGGGTGCGGATAGCGGCCGACGGCGAGATCCTCGTCGCCGGCGACCACGTCCTGCGCGGTTACTGGGACCCGCAGGCAGGCGGAGTCGTGCCCGCCACGCGTGATGGCTGGCTGCCCACCGGCGACCTCGGAGCATTGGACGACGAGGGATACCTCACCATCACCGGCCGCAAGAAGGAACTCCTGATCACAGCGGGCGGCAAATCGGTGGCACCGGCCCCACTGGAGAACTGGCTGCGCCAGCACCCGCTGATCTCCCAGGTGATGCTGGTCGGCGACGGCCGACCGTATGTCGCCGCGCTGATCACCCTGGACCCCGACGGCATCACCCACTGGCGCCGGATGATCGGCAAGCACCCGGTTCCCCCGGAACTCCTCTGCAGGGACGACGAGCTGACGGCGGCTCTGCAGCGGGCCGTGGACGAGGCGAACAAGCTGGTGTCCCGCCCCGAGTCCATCCGCCGCTTCACCGTCCTGGCGACGGACTTCAGGGAGGAACAGGGCCACCTCACCCCCTCGATGAAGCTCCGGCGCGAGCAGATCATGCGGGACTTCGCCCAGGAGGTGGAGGCGCTGTACGACCACTGACGGAGCGGTGTGGGGACGCGTGCGCGCGGGCCTCGCCGTGCCTGCGGGCCTCGCCGTGCCTGCGGGCCTCGGCCGCGGCATGGTCGAAGACCACCGCCCGCCCGGCCGGCCGTCTCCGCCGTGGTTCGGTCGGCACCCGCTCCCCACCGGTCCCGCCTCCGTCCGGACTCAGCGGGGGCGCGGAGCGGGTTGCCGCCTGGGTCGGTCGCGGCCCGTCCACGATCCTGGTACGCCCCCTGAACACAGTCAATCCTTGGGTTTTCTCGTCAAACCCAAGTGCTAGCTTGGGGGTTGTGACCCTGGACGACCTCCGTGTGTTCGTGGCCGTGTGCCGGGCCGGAAGCCTCAGTTCCGTGGCCCGGAACCTCGGCTGTACCCAGTCCGCCGTCAGCCAGCACGTCAAGCGGCTGGAGCGGGAGACGGGCGTGGCCCTGCTGGAGCGCCAACCGCGCGGGGTTGCACCCACCCAGGCCGGCCGGGTACTGGAAGCAGCCGCGGCCGAGGGGATCTCCGGCCTCGACCACGCCGTACGGCACCTGCGCGACCTGATCGACGGGCACAGCGGACACGTTCGCGTCGCCACCGGTGCCACCACGGTCCGTCACTTCATGGCCGACGCCGTCGTCACCTTCCGCAGCCGCCACCCCAAGGTCAACCTCGACTTCCGCACGGTCAGTTCGGGGCGCGGCACCTTCGACGCCCTGGCTGACGGCACCCTCGACCTCGCCTGGATCACGCTCGGCGCGCCGGTCCGGGGCATCGAGCAGCGGATGGTGGTGGAGCTGCCCTGGGTGCTTGCCGTGCGTGCCGACGACCCCTTGGCCGGACGGCCCGTCCTAGACGCCGCCGAGCTGGGCGACGTACGGCTCGTCCGGCTTCCCCCCAACTCAGCTTCCGCGGCCCACCTGGACACCGCCTGCGCGGAATTGGGCGTCCGGTTCAGTTACGACACCAGTGTCGCCGACTGGGACACGGCCCTGATGCTCGCCGAGCTGGGGGTGGGGCGGGCCGTCGTTCCCGCCGTTCCCGGGCTGCCGGTGCCGGGGGAGGGCGAACTGCGTCTCGTCCCCCTCCCCGGCCTGCGGTCTCTCCCCGTCGGCTGGGCCGTCCGCCGCTGGGAGGCACTCAGCCCTCCCGCCCGGGCTTTCGCGGACACGGTCGTGGAGTGCCGGGCCGCCGCCAGCCCTTCAGCCTTCCTTCCGAGCCAGCAGGAAGGCCTGCGGGACTGACTCCGCCAGCGCCTCGTCCGGCTCGCGTACGGTGCTGGAGCGCAGCGCGAATCCGGCCTCGCCCAGCAGCTCCGCCATCTGTTCGGGGCGCCGCCGGTGGAAGTCGAGTGCCACCGGGTGCCCCCACGGGCGGTCGTGGCGGCGGGGCCGCTCACCCACCTGGAAGGCCAGCAGGAGGTGGCCGCTTGGAGCCAGTACGCGGTGGAATCCGGCGAAGAGGGCGGGGAGCTCCTCCAGGGGCGTGTGGATGCTGGAGTACCAGGAGACGACACCTGCGAGCGAACCGTCGGTCAGGGGGAGGTCCAGCATCGAACCCTGTGCGAAGCGCAGCTCCGGGTGTTCGCGGCGGGCGACCGCGAGCATGGACTCGGACAGGTCGAGCCCGAACACGTTCAGACCGAGGGACGCCAGGTAGGCGGCGACCCGGCCGGGGCCGCAGCCGAGGTCGACCACGGTCCCGCCGGGTCCGACCAACTCGGCGTAAGCGACGAGGAGTGCCCGCTCCAGCGGTGTGCGGACGATCACGTCCCGGAAGTGCTCGGCGTAGTCGTCGGCGACGGCGTCGTAGAAGGTGCGGGTGGCGGTCAGGGAGTCCTCGGTCTCGATCACGGTGGGGACGGTAGCGAACCCCGCCGACAGTCGGGGCCCCGCTCCCCACCCCCGTCATCCGTAGCGCCGTCGTCGCCGCACCCGGGGACCGTGTGCTCCCGGTCTCCTGGCCGTCCTGCTCTCCGCATGCCCGCCCGGTGCGCGCGGGGACCGGCATTCCGGGTGGCTGGAGCCCGGGGCCGTACGGGATTCCGGACCCCGCATTCCGGGGATCCCGAGCACCTTGTGGTCACCGAGGAAAAGGTGGCGGCCGGGCCGTGCGGAGAAGGCGTCGGACCGAGGCTGGGAGGACGCATGCCCGTACCGGGGTGCTGTGCCCCGTGGACAGGGGAGCGTGTCGCTGGAACGGCGTTCGTCCCAAGCATGGAGGACATCCGAACAGCAGGTGGACGGAACACCCGGACGGGAAAAGGCAGGAGCCCCGTCGCCGAGCGGCGCGGGGCTCCTTGGGTACTGCACTCAGGTTCTGCGATCAGGTGGCGATCATGCGGTCAGGCAACGATCAGCCAGTGATCAGACGGGGGTGACGTTCTCCGCCTGCGGGCCCTTCGGACCCTGGGTCACGTCGAAGCTCACCTGCTGGTTCTCCTCAAGGGAGCGGAAGCCGGTGGCGTTGATCGCGGAGTAGTGAACGAAGACGTCGGGGCCGCCGCCCTCCTGGGCGATGAAGCCAAAGCCCTTTTCGGCGTTGAACCACTTAACGGTTCCGGTAGCCATAAGCCCTCCTTGGGCTCACAAAGGGTTTGCCCTGCTCCAGAACCTGCAAGTGTGAAACGGTGCTGCACAACTGCATATGTCTGAAAACGACGAGAGCCCGCGGTCACATGCTCCGCAGGCTCTGTACTGCAAGGGAAACCAAACTGCAACTTGCGGCGAGCCTAGCACGCAGGCAGCCGAAAGCAATAGAGGCCAAGATCACTTCACTCGAAGGTTTGAAGGTCCACTGGCCCGTTTGACGGGCGGGGTCGGTCGAGCACCGTACCGCACGGGGGGCTAGTCTCGCGATGTGGACAATTCTCGCACCCGGCCGCGCGTCGGCCACATCCAGTTCCTGAACTGCCTGCCCCTCTACTGGGGGCTCGCGAGAACCGGCACGCTCCTCGACTTCGAGCTGACCAAGGACACCCCGGAGAGGCTCAGCGAGCAGCTCGTGCGCGGCGGTCTCGACATCGGGCCCATCACCCTCGTCGAGTTCCTGCGCAACGCCGACGACCTGGTTGCCTTCCCAGACATCGCCGTCGGCTGCGACGGTCCCGTGATGTCCTGCGTGATCGTCTCCCAGGTACCCCTCGACCAGCTGGACGGCGCCCGGGTCGCCCTCGGCTCGACCTCCCGCACGTCGGTCCGGCTCGCCCAGCTCCTGCTCGCCGACCGGTACGAGGTCCAGCCCTCTTACTACACCTGCCCGCCCGACCTCAGCCTGATGATGCAGGAGGCGGAGGCCGCCGTCCTCATCGGCGACGCCGCGCTGCGCGCCAACCTCCACGACGGACCGCGCTATGGCCTCCAGGTGTACGACCTCGGCACGCTCTGGAAGGAGTGGACCGGCTTGCCGTTCGTCTTCGCAGTGTGGGCGGCCCGTCGGGACTACGCGGAACGCGAGCCGCTCATCACCCGCAAGGTCCACGAGGCCTTCCTCGCCTCCCGCAACCTCTCCCTGGAGGAGGTCAGCAAGGTCGCCGAACAGGCGGCCCGCTGGGAGGCCTTCGACGAGGCGGCCCTGGAGCGGTACTTCACCACCCTCGACTTCAGCTTCGGTCCGCCGCAGCTGGCGGCCGTCGCCGAGTTCGCCCGCCGGGTGGGTCCGACGACGGGCTTCCCGGCGGACGTGAAGGTGGATCTGCTACAGCCGTAGGCGGAGCCGGGAACCCGTTTCCGCCTACCCTGCTGCTGTGTCCTCTGGGGGCCTGAGGGGCCCGTGGAGGGGAGGGCGGGGCGCCGCGCAATCGCTGGGAGGTGCAAAGCCCGCTTCACAGTGGACTCCCCACAAGACAGGAGTTCAGTCAAGAAGACAGAAGTTCAGTCAAGAGCACTGTCGCTACTGAACTTGAAAGAGTGATGTCGGCTCCTTGGAAGGTGGTCACCGCTTGCGGCTGGGGTTCCACTCGTAGGTTCCTGGAGCCGTCTCGACGACTTCGCGGGGCCAGGCCAACCGGACCTGTTCCAGGCGCGCACGGTGCTCGGCTGTCCTGGCCGCGCGGGTGACGTGGCTGAGGCCGGCGGCGAGGTTGCCGATGTCGCGCTTGACCAGGGACCACACATCCTCGGCTGGGTTGAGGTCGGGCGCGTAGGCGGGCAGCTGAACGATGGTAAGGGCCTTGTCGGCCTGGCCCAGCACGATGTTCGTCAGGTTGTTCGGGGACGGACCCGCACCCCAGCACCCGCTGGGTGCGTGGCCGATCGAGCGCCCGTCGCCGGTACCGAAGGTCCGACCGCCGAAGGCTGAGGATGTCGGGTCGTTGCCGAACCTGATGTGATGGTCGTCGTGCCGTTCAAGCGGATTGAGTGCCGCGGACACCTCGGGAGCGGGGTCGAATTTCGCCTTGCCCGCCTAGACGTGATGGGGATCGAGATGAAGATCGGAAGCCTTGCCGACCGTGACCCCAGGCGCCCCTGCGAAGATGACGTCGTCAGCTTTCCTTCCCGAATGCGTGAAGGCGTCGCCGACCCTGGTCGCACCAGAGCGGTGGTCGATGAGTGTCATAGGCCCAGCACTGATGTGATCGGGTTTCAGAGGGTTGACACACGTCGCCAACTTGGGTGCTCCGGCGTCCGCGTTGCTCTGCGAGGCAGGGCCAGCACGGACGCGCTGGTCCTCGTCCGTGGCCCGTTGCTCGCGGACCGCCCCGAGAGCCGCTACGGCTGGCTCTCCAACGAGATCATCGATGCGCAGCTCCCTCTGCTGGTTGCAGACATCGGCCTTGCGCTCTCGGCGTTCCACATGGAGAAGAACCGCACGGAGAAGGCGACCGAAGCGCTCGAAGCGGCGCTGAAGACCGCTCTGGCGGATGAGCGGCTGTGGAACGAACTCCTGCGCGTCGTCCACGCCGCAGGTGACCCGGACCTCCTGCGCTCGCGCGCTGCCGATCTCCTCTCCCGCAGCGGGGTACGCGGGCTCCCGCCGCGCACCGAAGCCCTCCTCGACGAACTCCTGCCCACGTGGCGCGAGGGCGTCACCGCGGCCGGATGAGCGACGAGCTGCTGTGGGCCGCCGCCGCGCTGTGGGGCGCCGTGGCGGGAGCACTGCTCCCCAGGGCCGCCTACCGCTTCGCGGTCCCGGCGGGGGAGGGATGGCGCGACCGGTGCCCGCGGGGACACGCGCTCCGGGGCTGGTTCGGACCGGCGCGCTGCGGTCAGTGCGCACCCGGTGGCTCGGGGGAAGCCGCGTCGCCGGGTGCGCAGGGGACGTCCGGTGCGGACGGGCCGCCGTATGTCCCCTCCGCCCCACTCCTCTCCGCGGTGACCGCACTGGTCTGTGTCGCTTTGGCCGCAGCCACCGGTACCCGCCCCGAGCTGGCGGTCTGGCTGCTGCTCGCCCCGGTCGGTGTGGTGCTGGCAGTCGTGGACTTCCGGGTGCAGCGCCTACCCGACCCGCTGACCCTGCCCCTCGCGGCCGCCGCGCTCGTCCTGCTGGGCCTCGTCGCGCTGCTGCCCGAGCACGCTGGCCACTGGCTCACCGGGCTGTACGGCGCCCTGGCCCTCGGTACCGGCTATTTCGCGCTGTTCCTCATCAATCCGGGTGGAATGGGTTTCGGCGACGTGAAACTGGCCGTGGGGATGGGCGCCGTGCTCGGCTGGTACGGCTGGCCGACCGTGCTGCTCGGCACCTTCGCCGGGTTCCTGTTCGGCGCGCTCTACGGCGGTGTGCTCGTCGTCGTCCGGCGGGCCGGGCGCAAGACGGCCATCCCGTTCGGCCCGTTCCTCATGGCGGGCGCCTACACCGGGCTGCTGCTCGGCGCCTACGCGGCCTGACCTCGGCGGGCCGAAGGGGCTGGCGTAGGCTGGTGCGGTCCGTCCACAACCCTTACGAACCCTGCGAAAGGGACGCCGGTGACCGAGAAGGCCGACCTCCAGTCCGTCCTCGACCGTGCTGCCGCCGGTGGGCGGATCACCCCCGAGGAGGCGCTCGACCTCTACCGGGACGCCCCGCTGCACGCGCTGGGCGCCGCCGCCGACGCCGTACGCCGTCGCAAGTACGCCGGCACCGAGCACATTGCGACGTACATCATCGAGCGCAACATCAACTACACCAACGTGTGTGTCACGGCGTGCAAGTTCTGCGCCTTCTACGCGGCTCCCAAGGACACCGCGAAGGGCTGGACCCGCGACCTCGACGACATCCTGCGCCGTTGCGCGGAGACGGTCGAGCTGGGCGGTACCCAGATCATGTTCCAGGGCGGGCACCACCCGGACTACGGCGTCGAGTACTACGAGAAGCACTTCCGCGCCATCAAGGAGGCCTTCCCGCAGCTGGTGATCCACTCGCTGGGCGCCTCCGAGGTCGAGCACATGGCCCGGATCAGTGGGGTGTCCGTCGAGGAGGCGATCACCCGGATCCACGAGGCGGGCCTCGACTCCTTCGCCGGCGCCGGCGCGGAACTGCTCCCCGAGCGCCCCCGCAAGGCCATCGCGCCCCTGAAGGAGTCCGGCGAGCGCTGGCTGGAGATCATGGAGATCGCGCACGGGCTGGGCGTGGAGTCCACCTCGACCATGCTGATGGGCACCGGGGAGACGAACGCCGAGCGGATCGAGCACCTGCGGATGATCCGCGACGTGCAGGACCGTACGGGCGGCTTCCGCGCGTTCATCCCGTACACCTACCAGCCCGAGAACAACCACTTGAAGGGCCGTACCCAGGCGACCCTCTTCGAGTACCTGCGGATGATCGCGATCGCCCGCCTCTTCCTGGACAACGTCCAGCACATCCAGGGTTCGTGGCTCACCACGGGCAAGGAGGTCGGCCAACTGTCGCTGCACTACGGCGCGGACGACCTCGGTTCGATCATGCTGGAGGAGAACGTGGTCTCCTCGGCCGGTGCCAAGCACCGGTCCAACCGCCTGGAGATCATCGACCTCATCAGGAGGGCGGGCCGGGTCCCCGCGCAGCGCGCCACGACCTACGAGCACCTGGTCGTGCACGACGACCCGGCGAACGACCCCGCCGACGACCGTGTGGTCTCCCACATCTCCTCAACGGCGATCGAGGGTGGCACGGCCCACCCCGAGCTGAAGCTGCTGGCCTCCAACTGAGCTTGCCGTGCTGACGATTCACGCCGACTCCAGGGGCGACGCCCTCGCCGTCGAGGGCGAGGGGATCGCGGCTGCCGGACCCCTGGCGGAACTGGTCGCGGCCCACCCGCGTGCACGCGTGCGCAACTGGCCCGGCATCCTCACGCCGGGGTTCGTCAACCTCTACGGGAACGAACTGCTGGAGGCGACCTACCACCCCGATCCCCGTGAGGCCGACACCCTCGGCACCGAGCCGCTGTCCGGGGACGCGCTCTCCACGATCGTGCTCGACGACGCACGCTGGGGTGCGAGCGCCCGCCGCGGGGTGCAGCGCATGCTCGCCCACGGTACGGTCGCCGTGGCCTGTGAACCGCTGCGCAACCGCGCGGTGCGGGACGCCGTGCGGCGCACCGGCCTGGGGGTGGTGGGCAGGCTCGGGCACCCCGGCGGCAAGCCTTCCCTGGACCCGCTCGCCACCGGCGACCCGGAGCCCATGGTGCCGCCCGCGCGTGAGCCCGGTTCCGCCGCCCGGTTCGCGGTGTTCGACGTCCGCGACGAGGCAGAGCTGGCCGAACGCGGAGCGGGAACGTGCGTGGCGACGGTCGTGGCGGGACGGCTGGTGTTCCGCCGCCGCTGAGACGTCGTCGGCCGGTGGACGGGCGACCGCCGGTCCAGCCGGAGAGCGTCCTCGCGCTGTCGTGCTTCCGGATCGGCTTCGTTCGGCTCGCGAACGGGAGGAGGACGTTGCGGCGCGCAGGAAGCCGAGGCTCCTACCGTGAGACCGGACCACGCTGCAACAATGGGTGGGTGACCCGCGCATCCCTGGACAAGCAGCCGCACGAAGTCGCCTCGATGTTCGACAACGTGGCGGAACGGTACGACCTGACCAACGACGTGCTGTCGCTGGGGCAGGACCGGCGCTGGCGCAAGGAGGTGGCGAGGGCGGTTGACGCGCGTCCCGCGCAGAAGATCCTGGATCTCGCGGCCGGTACGGCCACCTCCTCGCTGCCCTTCGCGCAGACCGGCGCGTACGTCGTCCCCTGCGACTTCTCCCTCGGAATGCTGCAGGTCGGCAAGCGGAAGCACACCTGGTTGCCGTTCACGGCGGGCGACGCGACGAAGCTGCCGTTCAGGGACGACACCTTCGATGCCGTGACGATCTCCTTCGGGCTGCGCAACGTGCAGGACACGGACGCGGCCCTGCGGGAGATGCACCGGGTGACCCGGCCCGGGGGGCGCGTGGTGATCTGCGAGTTCTCGCACCCGGCCTGGGCGCCCTTCCGGACGGTCTACACGGAGTACCTGATGCGGGCGCTGCCGCCGGTGGCGCGCGCGGTGTCCTCGAACCCGGACGCGTACGTCTACCTCGCCGAGTCCATCCGGGCCTGGCCCGACCAGCCCGCCCTCGCCGAACGGTTGCGCAAGGCGGGCTGGTCCAAGGTGGCCTGGCGCAACCTCACCGGCGGCGTGGTCGCGCTGCACCGGGGCTTCAAGGAGGGCTGAGGGCGGGGCGTGTCACTGGTTGATCGTCTCGAAGGCGTCCCCGGGCTCGCCCAGTTCACGCTGCATCCCGCCCGTGGGCGGTCGTGGGATGCGTGGTTCACGCACGCCTCCGCCGCCCTCTCCCTCGCCGAAGTCGAACCACACGTAGACCATCGAGTCCGGCGGCACCTCGGCGCCGGGCTGCGGATACTGGCGTACGACGTAGTCGACCACGGTGCGGTGGAAGTCCGGGCGGTCCGGTGCGTGGAGGAGCAGGCCCCGCGCCCGGGCTGTTTCGCGCGCATCCACAGCCATCAGACCGACCAGGCGTGGAACGCGCACTTCGGGTGTTTCGGGTGTTATACGCACGGATGTCACCCCCAGCGGTACTGGCAGGGTAACTCCCGTGCGGCCCCATCAGGAAGGCGCCGATGTCTTTCTGTGACAGTTGGTTACCGTGCGTGTTCGAGAAGGAGGCGGAAACAGCGCACCGGCTCGTCCAGCGGGGGACGTGTGTAGGTCTCCGCAGGCTCCATGCCGAGCCGCCGGGTCACAGCGATCGACCGCTCGTTGCCCGGTCGCACCATCGCCACCACATTCGGGACGCCGGCCGCCCGTACCCGTTCCAGTGTTTTCCGTGCAGCCGCCGTGACGTACCCCTTGCCCCAGTGCGCCCGGCCGAGCCGCCAGCCGATCTCTATCTCGCCGACCGGGCCCCAGTTGGGCCGCCAAGGTTGGGCGCCGGTGAAGCCGATGACCCCACCCGACTCGTCCAGCAGGGTCCACAAACAGAAACCGCGCTCCGCGTCGTGCCGCCGCTGGCGCGCGGTGAGTTCCTCGTAGACCGACAGCGCCGCCGGTCTGCCGCCCTGGAACTCCATCACCTCGGGGTCGTCGAAGGCCCGGTGCCAGGCGACCGCGTCCTCATGGGTGGGAACGCGCAGCCGTACTACGGGGAGAGGTCCGTTCACGGGGCAGCCCTTCAGCCGGGTGATCAAGTCTGCTGAATAGACTGCCCGTGTCCAGTGCCGGTCGGCACGCAGATTTCGAACCTTGGGGAGATCCCGCCGTGACCGAGCCCCTCTCCGGCCACACCGCCGATGTGATCGTCGTGGGTGCGGGGCCAGCCGGCTCCACGACCGCGTACCACCTCGCCAAGGCCGGTCTAGACGTCCTGCTCCTGGAGAAGACCGAGTTCCCGCGCGAGAAGGTCTGCGGGGACGGTCTCACCCCGCGCGCGGTCAAGCAGCTCGTCGCCATGGGCATCGACGTCTCCGAGGAGGCCGGCTGGCTGCGCAACAAGGGCCTGCGCATCATCGGCGGTGGCGTCCGCCTCCAGCTGGACTGGCCGGAACTCGCCTCCTTCCCGGACTACGGCCTGGTCCGCAAGCGCGACGACTTCGACGAGCAGTTGGCCCGCCAGGCCCAGAAGGCGGGCGCCCGGTTGTACGAACGCTGCAACGTGGGCGCTCCGGTCGTCGACGAACGCACCGGCCGGATCACCGGCGTGAACGCCAGGATCGGCGAGGAGAAGCGCGCGGTCACCTTCCACGCGCCGCTCGTCGTCGCGGCCGACGGCAACTCCACCCGCCTGTCCCTCGCGATGGGCCTGCACCGCCGCGAGGACCGCCCGATGGGCGTTGCGGTGCGGACCTACTTCACCTCCCCGCGCCACGAGGACGACTACCTGGAGTCCTGGCTGGAACTATGGGACCGGCGCGGCCCCCAGGACCGCCTGCTGCCCGGCTACGGCTGGATCTTCGGCATGGGTGACGGCACCTCCAACGTCGGCCTCGGCGTGCTCAACACCTCCGCCGCCTTCAAGGAACTGGACTGGCGCGAGGTCCTCAAGGCTTGGTGCGCGTCCATGCCGCAGGACTGGGGCTACACCCCGGAGAACATGACCGGCCCCATCCGCGGCGCCGCTCTCCCCATGGCCTTCAACCGTCAGCCGCACTACACGCGAGGTCTGCTGCTGGTCGGTGACGCCGGCGGTCTGGTGAACCCCTTCAACGGCGAGGGCATCGCCTACGCCATGGAGTCCGGCCAGATCGCCTCCGACGTCATCGTGCAGGCCCATGCGCGGGCCACGCCTGCCCAGCGCGAGATTGCCCTGCAGCGCTACCCCCGGATCCTCAAGGACACCTACGGCGGCTATTACACCCTCGGCCGGGCCTTCGTGAAGCTCATCGGCAATCCGAAGATCATGCAGATCGCCGCCCAGCGCGGCCTCACCCACCCGATGCTGATGAAGTTCACCCTGAAGCTGCTCGCCAACCTCACCGATCCCACGGGCGGCGACGCGATGGACCGCATCATCAACGGCCTGAGCAAGGTGACTCCGAAGGCGTGAGCCCGTCCTGGGCGCGGCTCAGGATCTCGGCCCCGGCGGCCCGGCGGGCGTACACGTCGTCACGCCGGGCCGTCACCTGCCGGAGCGTTTCCGCCTTCTCCCGCTGGGAGAGCCGGTCCAGATGGACGTACCCGTGCGCGTGGTGGGTTTGGTGGGCGAGACAGCGCGCTGCCGCCTTCGCTCGTGGACGGACCGCGGCCCAGCGGCGTGCGCCTGAGGTGCCAGTCAGGGCGCGGGATGCGTCAGGGGGAGGCAGAGCGGCTCGGGGCGGCGCCGCGGCGTACCGGGAAGCTGCCGGGGCGGCCTGAGAAGACGTCGCGCCGGGCCGAGAAGACGCCAGGGCCGCTGCCCCCGAGCGGCTGCGGCCCTGCGCGCGTGAGAGGGGTGCGGGTGCGCTCAGAGCACCCGCACGGCGCCGGTCGGCGGGTCGTACGACAGCGGGTGCTCGACGACACCGCTGGACGGGTTCTGCGCTCCGATGAACATACCGCCGCCGATGTACACCGCCACGTGGTACGCGCTGCCCGCGCTGCCCCAGTACAGGATGTCGCCCGGCTGCAGGTTGCTCAGCGAGACCTGGTGGCCGGCGGTCGACTGGTTCTGGGAGACCCGCGGCAGGGTGATGCCGACCTGCTTGAACGCCGTCTGCACCAGGCCGGAGCAGTCGTAGGCGGAGGGGCCGGTGGCACCGGACACGTAGGCCTTGCCCAGCTGCGCCTTGACGAAGCTGATGACGGCCGCGGCGGAACCGGTGGCCGTGGAGGTGCTGGTGGGCGCGGAGGTGTGGGTGGAGGTGCCGGCGGACGTGCTGGTGCTGGTGGAGGTGTTCGCCGTGGTGGAGAGCGTCGTCCGCTGTGCGCTGCGCGAAGCGCGTGCGGCGGCCTCCTTGCGGGCGGCCTCCTCGGCCTTCTTCTTGGCCTCCGTCGCCTTCTTCTTGGCCTCCGCGAGGTCTGCCTTGGCCTGCTTCGCGGCCTTTGCGGCAGCCGCGTCACGCTCGGCCTGGAGCTGGTAGTTCGCGGCGGCCTGCTCAGTGGCGTCCGCCGACCTGGCCGCCTGCGCGGCCAGGTCGGCCGTCAGGGTGGGCAGTTCAAGGGTCTGCGTCACCGGCTCGGCAGCGTTCGCCGAACCGGACGCACCGGCGACGGCCAGGGAGCCGAGCACGCCGCCGGTGACTCCGGCCCGCACGGCGAGGGTCGACGCGCTGCGGCGGGGCTTCCGGTGGCTGCGTATGTGAGCGGTGTGGGACATGGGAACAACCGGTACCAGGGGCTGCTTCATATCTTCAAGAAACGTGTGGTGCGCCACAGTTGTTCAATCGAGACCCTGAATCCCGGGCGTGTCACTCTTTATTGACGCCGTAACGGACATTGTGGACGTCGGTGATCAAGCCCTTGATCACGGTCTTTGATCATTACGTCCGAATTGCCCCTCGCCTACCACTGGTTGAGGTCATTGGCCAAGCCCGGTTCTCATGGATCTCTCATCGATGTGGCGGAGGTCACGGAACGGTTACCGGGAGGGCCGCGTCTCGCGTGTGCGGAGCTCGTGAACGCGTGCACGCGCCCGTGCTCGCGTCCACATCTGGGCTCCCCCCTCCTTCTGATGTGTGAATGCGGCCTTTTATCAATGCCGTGCACCTAGGGCCAATTTGCATGCAGCGGAACCTTCTTGATATTGAGACGACCCTTCTGGCCTGCAGTGACAGGCGGAAATGTCACTTCTAGTGATCAACTGAACGCTTCGCGTATGAAGATCACCCATCATCCGACTTCATGATCCTTCGTCAGGTGGTGGAGATCACAAAGCTTGTGGAATACCCCGTGTCGCAGATCACAGAGCGACGGGCATAAGATGCGAGGCAACTGGGCTTGTGACCTGCTTCACATGTTCTCGATCTTCGCCGGGGCGGGCGGAGTTCGTGGGACCAGTGGGGTGGATGTGAGCCCAGTGCAACCGCCAGCAGTCAGTGCCGACTGAGAGGAGCGAGGAGCGGTGAACGCGTATGCGCCCATCCTCGTACTGGGAGCCCTCGGGGCAGGCTTTGCGATCTTCTCCGTGGTCATGGCCACGCTGATCGGTCCGAAGCGGTACAACCGCGCCAAGCTCGAAGCCTACGAGTGCGGCATCGAGCCGACCCCCACGCCGGCCGGCGGCGGGCGCTTCCCCGTCAAGTACTACCTGACGGCGATGCTCTTCATCGTCTTCGACATCGAGATCGTCTTCCTCTATCCCTGGGCCGTCACCTTCGACGCCCTGGGGATCTTCGGGCTCGTGGAGATGCTGCTCTTCGTGCTCACCGTCTTCGTCGCGTACGCGTACGTATGGCGGCGCGGCGGCCTGGAATGGGACTGAGGGGCTTTAGGACATGGGACTCGAAGAGAAACTGCCGAGCGGATTCCTGCTGACCACCGTCGAACAGGCCGCGGGCTGGGTGCGGAAGGCGTCCGTCTTCCCCGCGACCTTCGGCCTCGCCTGTTGTGCCTTCGAACTGATGGCGACGGGGGCGGGCAGGTACGACCTGGCGCGGTTCGGCATGGAGGTCTTCCGCGGATCACCGCGCCAGGCCGACCTGATGATCGTCGCGGGCCGGGTCAGCCAGAAGATGGCGCCCGTCCTGCGGCAGGTCTACGACCAGATGCCCAACCCGAAATGGGTGATTTCCATGGGTGTCTGCGCCTCCTCGGGAGGCATGTTCAACAACTACGCGATCGTCCAGGGCGTCGACCACATCGTTCCCGTCGACATCTACCTTCCGGGCTGCCCGCCACGTCCCGAAATGCTGATGGACGCGATCCTCAAGCTGCACCACAAGATCCAGACCTCGAAGCTCGGGGTCAACGCGGAGGAAGCGGCCCGTGAGGCCGAGGAGGCTGCGCTCAAGGCCCTGCCGACGATCGAGATGAAGGGGCTGCTGAGGTGAGCGACGCGAACGGCACCAACGGCGTGAACGGTTCCGCGAACGGGGTGAACCCCGAGAAGGACCTCTCCGCCTCCAACCTTCCCGGCCGGCGCGGCCAAGGGGGCGAGGAGATCCGCGTCCAGCGTGGCATGTTCGGTGCCAACAACGGCGGCGACACCTCCGGTTACGGCGGGCTGGTCCGCTCGGTCCGGCTCCCGGGAGCGGCGAGCCGCCCCTACGGCGGCCCGCGGTCCGAAGGCGAGTACGGAGAGTTCGATGAGGTCGCCGACGAGTTGGAGGGCGCCCTGGAAGAACAGGGACTCCTCCCGGAGAACGCCATCGAGAAGACGGTCGTCGACCGCGGTGAGCTGACCTTCCACATCGAACGCGAGCACCTCCTCCGCGTGGCCCGCACCCTGCGCGACGACCCGGCGCTGCGCTTCGAACTGTGCACGGGCGTCAGCGGTGTCCACTACCCGCACGACAAGGGGCGCGAGCTGCACGCGGTCTACCACCTGCGCTCGATCACCCACAACCGGCTGATCCGCCTGGAGGTCAGCACCCCCGAAGAAGACCCGCACATTCCGTCGCTGGTCTCCGTGTATCCGACGAACGACTGGCACGAACGCGAGGCCTACGACTTCTTCGGAATCGTCTTCGACGATCACCCGGCCCTGACGCGGATCATCATGCCGGACGACTGGCAGGGCCACCCGCAGCGCAAGGACTACCCCCTCGGCGGCATCCCCGTCGAGTACAAGGGCGCCCAGATCCCGGCTCCGGACCAGCGGAGGTCGTACTCGTGAGCACGCAGTCAGCATCCGCCGCGTCCGAGGCTTCGGGGCGCGAGACCACTGAGGGCACCGTATACACGGTCACCGGCGGCGACTGGGACGAGATCGTCCAGTCCGCGGCCCGGGCTGACGACGAGCGCATCGTCGTCAACATGGGTCCCCAGCACCCCTCCACCCACGGAGTGCTCCGTCTGATCCTGGAGATCGAGGGCGAGACGGTCACCGAGGTCCGCTGCGGCGTCGGCTACCTGCACACCGGCATCGAGAAGAACCTTGAGTTCCGCACGTGGACGCAGGGCACCGCCTTCGTCACGCGCATGGACTACCTGACGTCGTTCTTCAACGAGACCGCCTACTGTCTCGCCGTCGAGAAGCTCCTCGGCATCGAGGACGACATCACCGAGCGAACCAAGATCATTCGGGTGCTCCTGATGGAGCTCAACCGGATGTCCTCCCATCTGGTGTGCGTCGCCACCGGCGGCATGGAGCTGGGCGCCACCACGGTCATGATCTACGGATTCCGTGATCGTGAAATGATTCTCGACATCTTCGAGCTCATCACGGGCCTCAGGATGAACCACGCGTACATCCGCCCCGGTGGACTCGCCCAGGACCTACCGCCCGGTGCGGTGGACCAGATCCGCGAGTTCGTGAAGACGATGAAGAAGAACCTCCCGGAGTACGACAAGCTCGCCACCGGGAATCCCGTCTTCAAAGCGCGCATGCAGGACGTCGCCTACCTCGACCTGGCCGGCTGCATGGCACTCGGGGTCACCGGTCCGATCCTGCGCTCCACCGGCCTGCCGCACGACCTGCGCAAGACACAGCCGTACTGCGACTACGAGACGTACGACTTCGACGTCCCGACCACGGACACCTGCGACGCCTACGGCCGCTTCCTGATCCGCCTGGAAGAGATGCGCCAGTCGCTGAGGATCATCGAGCAGTGCCTGGACCGGCTCCAGCCCGGCCCGGTCATGGTCCCCGACAAGAAGATCGCCTGGCCCGCCCAACTCGCGCTCGGGCCGGACGGACTCGGCAACTCCCTCGACCACATCAAGAAGATCATGGGCACCTCGATGGAGGCCCTGATCCATCACTTCAAGCTGGTCACCGAGGGCTTCCGGGTTCCACCCGGACAGGCCTACACGGCCGTTGAGTCACCCAAGGGCGAACTCGGCGCGCACGTCGTCTCCGACGGCGGCACCCGCCCCTACCGGGTCCACTTCCGTGACCCGTCCTTCACCAACCTGCAGGCCATGGCGGCGATGTGCGAAGGCGGCCAGGTCGCCGATGTGATCGTCGCCGTGGCGTCCATCGACCCCGTGTTGGGAGGCGTCGACCGGTGACCACCTCTTCTTCGGACCGGAGCGTCGGCCTGGGCATGCCCGAACCGCCCGCGCCCGCCTACCCGGACGACGTCAGGGCCCGGCTGGAGGGGGACGCGCACGAGGTGATCGCGCGCTACCCGGACTCCCGGTCCGCCCTGCTGCCGCTGCTCCACCTCGTGCAGTCGCAGGAGGGCCATGTCACGCGCACCGGAATGCGGTTCTGCGCGGACATGCTCGGCTTGACCACGGCCGAGGTCACCGCGGTCGCCACCTTCTACACCATGTACCGGCGCAAGGCGTCTGGCGACTACCAGGTCGGCGTGTGCACCAACACGCTGTGCGCAGTGATGGGCGGCGACGCGATCTTCGAGACCCTCCAGGAGTACCTGGGCGTCGGCAACGGGGAGACCACCGACGACGGCAAGATCACCCTGGAACACATCGAATGCAACGCCGCCTGCGACTTCGCGCCGGTCGTGATGGTCAACTGGGAATTCTTCGACAACCAGACGCCCGGCAGCGCCAAGCACCTGGTCGACGACCTCCGCGCGGGCCGGACCGTGCAGCCCACGCGCGGGGCGCGGCTGTGCACCTTCAAGGAGACCGCCCGGATCCTGGCCGGCTTCCCCGACGAGCGGCCGGGGGCGGTCGAGGAGAGCGGCGGCGCGGGGCCGGCTTCGCTGGTCGGCCTGCGCCTGGCAAGGGGAGAAGCCGCACCCGTGCGCGTGGTGCACCCGCGCGACGGCGATCCGCACGAGGAACCGCAGGACCGGGAGGTGCACGAGCCGCCGCCGGCCGGGCGCCATGGCCGGCAGGAGGTGCCGCAGGAGCCAGCGGCCCCCGACCCCGCCCACCCGTCACCCACCACCCGTGACGCAGGGGCTCCGCCCCGCGGCCTTGACGCGGCAGGGCCTACCGCCGAGGAGGGGGAGTGATGACCGTGGCACCCGAACTCAAGGACACGGGCCCCGAGAAGCTGCTGGCACCCGTGCTGTCGGCCTTCTGGGACGAGGACCGGTCCTGGACCCTGGACGTCTACCAGAGGCACGAGGGGTACGAGGGCCTCCGCAGGGCGCTCGCCATGACACCCGACGACGTGATCGCGTACGTCAAGGACTCCGGGCTGCGAGGCCGCGGCGGCGCAGGATTCCCCACCGGAATGAAGTGGCAGTTCATTCCGCAAGGTGATGGAAAACCACACTATCTAGTCGTCAACGCCGATGAGTCGGAGCCCGGGACCTGCAAGGACATCCCCCTCCTCTTCGCGAACCCGCACAGCCTCATCGAGGGCATCGTGATCGCGTGTCACGCCATCCGGTCGTCGCACGCCTTCATCTATCTGCGCGGTGAAGTCGTCCCCGTACTCCGGCGGTTGCACGAGGCCGTGCGCGAGGCCTACGCGGCGGGCTACCTCGGCGAGAACATCCTCGGCAGCGGACTCGACCTCCACCTCACCGTGCACGCCGGCGCCGGCGCCTACATCTGCGGTGAGGAGACCGCACTGCTCGACTCGCTCGAAGGCCGCCGGGGCCAGCCGAGGCTCCGTCCCCCGTTCCCCGCGGTGGAAGGCCTCTACGCCTGTCCGACTGTGGTGAACAACGTCGAATCGATCGCGTCGGTTCCCGCCATCCTGCAAAACGGCAAGGAATGGTTCAGGTCGATGGGCAGCGAGAAGTCCCCGGGCTTCACGCTCTACTCGCTCAGCGGACACGTCGCCAGCCCCGGCCAGTACGAGGCACCGCTCGGTATCACGCTCCGTCAGCTCCTCGACATGAGCGGTGGCATGCGACATGGCCACCGCCTCAAGTTCTGGACTCCGGGCGGCTCCTCGACCCCCATGTTCACCGACGAGCACCTCGACGTCCCCCTCGACTACGAGGGCGTGGGTGCCGCCGGCTCCATGCTCGGCACCAAGGCCCTGCAGTGCTTCGACGAGACGACCTGCGTGGTGCGGGCCGTGACCCGCTGGACCGAGTTCTACGCGCACGAGTCCTGCGGCAAGTGCACGCCCTGCCGGGAAGGGACGTACTGGCTGGTGCAGTTGCTGCGGGACATCGAGGCGGGCAAGGGCACCATGCCCGACCTCGACAAGCTCGCCGACATCGCCGACAACATCAACGGCAAGTCGTTCTGCGCGCTCGGCGACGGCGCCGCGTCCCCGATCTTCTCCTCGCTGAAGTACTTCCGCGAGGAGTACGAGCAGCACATCACGGGCCGGGGCTGCCCCTTCGACCCGGCCAAGTCGACGGCCTGGGCGGACCGCCCGGAGGTGAACGCATGACCGTGACCACGAGTGCTCCCTCCGGAGGGGGAGAGGCATCGGTCCCGCCGGAAGACCTCGTCACGCTGACGATCGACGGCATCGAGATCAGCGTGCCCAAGGGCACCCTGGTCATCCGGGCCGCCGAACAACTCGGCATCGAGATCCCGCGGTTCTGCGACCACCCCCTCCTCGACCCCGCCGGCGCCTGCCGACAGTGCATCGTCGAGGTCGAGGGCCAGCGCAAGCCGATGGCGTCCTGCACCATCACGTGCACCGACGGCATGGTCGTGAAGACCCAGCTCACCTCACCGGTGGCCGAGAAGGCCCAGCACGGGGTGATGGAGCTGCTGCTCATCAACCACCCGCTGGACTGTCCGGTGTGCGACAAGGGCGGCGAGTGCCCGCTGCAGAACCAGGCCATGTCGCACGGCAACGCGGAGTCGCGTTTCGAAGGCAGGAAACGGACCTACGACAAGCCGGTGGCGATCTCCACGCAGGTCCTCCTCGACCGCGAGCGGTGCGTGCTGTGCGCCCGCTGCACCCGCTTCTCCAACCAGGTCGCGGGCGACCCGATGATCGAACTCATCGAGCGGGGCGCGCTCCAGCAGGTCGGCATCGGAGAGGGCGACCCCTTCGAGTCGTACTTCTCCGGCAACACCATCCAGATCTGCCCCGTCGGCGCCCTGACCTCGGCGGCATATCGTTTCCGCTCCCGCCCCTTCGACCTCGTTTCCTCGCCCTCGGTCTGCGAGCACTGCTCCGGCGGCTGCGCCACCCGCACCGACCACCGGCGCGGCAAGGTCATGCGGCGGCTGGCGTCCAACGACCCCGAGGTCAACGAGGAGTGGATCTGCGACAAGGGACGTTTCGCGTTCCGGTACGCACAGCTCAAGGACCGCCTCGACACCCCGCTGGTCCGCAACGCCGAAGGCGTCCTGGAACCCACCTCCTGGCCGCAGGCACTGGAAGTGGCGGCCCGGGGGCTGGCGGCCGCCCGGTCCCGGGCCGGTGTCCTCATCGGCGGCCGGCTGACCGTCGAGGACGCCTACGCGTACAGCAAGTTCGCTCGCGTGGCGCTCGACACCAACGACATCGACTTCCGGGCGCGCGTGCACAGCGCCGAGGAGGCCGACTTCCTGGCCGCCCGGGTGGCAGGCCGCGGCCGAGACCTCGACGGCAGTGGTGTCACGTACACCAGCCTGGAGAAGGCGCCCACCGTCCTGCTGGTCGGGTTCGAGTCGGAGGAGGAGGCACCGTCCGTCTTCCTGCGGTTGCGCAAGGCCTGGCGCAAACACGGCCAGCAGGTGTTCGCCCTGGCCACGTATGCGACCCGGGGCCTGGAGAAGGCGGGCGGCACGCTGCTGGCGGCGGCTCCGGGCACCGAGACCGAGTGGCTCGACGCCCTCGCGAGCGGCGTCGGTCTGGAAGATCCCGGCGCCCGCGCCGCGCAGGCGCTGCGCGCCGAGGGTGCGGTGATCGTCGCGGGGGAGAGGCTCGCCGGAGTCGCCGGTGGGCTCACCGCCGCCCTGCGCGCCGCCACCGCCACCGGGGCTCAGCTGGTGTGGATCCCGCGCCGAGCCGGCGAGCGCGGCGCCGTCGAGGCGGGAGCGCTGCCCTCGCTGCTGCCGGGTGGCCGTCCGGCGACCGACCCGCGTGCTCGGGAAGAGGTCGCCGCCGCCTGGGGGCTCGCCGAACTCCCGCTGGGGTACGGCCGCGACAGCCGTCAGATCATCGAGGCCGCCGCGGGCGGAGAACTCCCGGCACTCGTCGTCGCCGGTGTGGAGGTGGCCGACCTGCCCGACCCACCGCGTGCCCGGGAGGCCCTGGCGAGCGTCGGCTTCCTGGTGTCGTTGGAGCAGCGGCCCAGCGAAGTCACCGAGCACGCCGACGTCGTCCTGCCGGTGGCCGCGGTCGCCGAGAAGGCGGGTTCCTTCCTCAACTGGGAAGGTAGGGTCCGCTTCTTCGAGGCGGCACTCAAGCCCGACCAGATGACCCGGCGGCTAGCCCCGACCGACGGGCGCGTGCTCCACATGCTGGCCGACACCATGGACGTCCACCTGGGCCTGCCCGATCTGCGTACCACGCGCGCGGAGATCGACCGGCTCGGCCCCTGGGAAGGCCAGCGCGCATCCGACCCCGTGGAGTTCGCGGGCACGCTCGCCCGCCCGGCCGGCGGCGAGGCCGTACTCGCCGGCCACCGGCTGCTGCTCGACCGGGGTGTCCTGCAGGAGGGCGACGAAGCGCTCGCTGGAACCCGGCACACCGCCCACGCGCGCGTGTCGGCCGCGACGGCCGCTGAGGCGGGCGTCGAGGACGGCGGCACCCTCGCGGTCACCGGCCCCGCCGGCACCGTGGGGCTCCCGCTGCAGATCACCGAGATGCCCGACCGGGTGGTGTGGCTCCCGCTGAACTCCGTCGGCGCGGGCGTCGCCTCCGACACCGGCGCACACCCCGGCTCCCTCGTCCGCATCGGCCCGGCGGCAACCGCCGAAGAGGCCCCCAAGGAGGTGGAGGCATGAGCCCGTACCTCGCCGTTGAAGACCTCTCGATGTTCGGCCGCGACCCCTGGTGGCTGGTTGTCGTCAAGGCCGTCTTCTGCTTCGCCTTCCTGATGGTGACCGTGTTGTTCGCCATCGTCTGGGAACGCAAGGTCGTCGCCTGGATGCAGCTGCGCATCGGCCCGAACCGGCACGGCCCCTGGGGCATGCTCCAGTCGCTCGCCGACGGCGTGAAGCTGATGCTCAAGGAAGACATCATCGTCAAGCGCGCGGACAAGGCGGTCTACCTCCTCGCGCCGATCGTCGCGGCCATCCCGGCCTTCATGGCGATCGCCGTGATCCCCTTCGGCCCGGCCGACAACGAGATCTCGATCTTCGGTCAGCGCACCACGATGCAGCTCACCGACCTGCCGATCGCGATGCTCTACATCCTCGCGGTCGCCTCGGTCGGCATCTACGGCATCGTCCTGGCGGGCTGGAGCTCCGGATCGACGTATCCGCTGCTGGGCGGCCTGCGCTCCTGCGCCCAGATGATCTCCTACGAGATCGCCATGGGCGCCGCGTTCGCCTCCGTGTTCCTGTACTCCGGGTCGATGTCGACCTCCACGATCGTCGAACAGCAGCACGACCGCTGGTACATCCTGCTGCTGCCGGTCTCCTTCATCCTCTACATCGTCACGATGGTCGGCGAGACCAACCGCGCCCCCTTCGACATGCCGGAGTCCGAGGGAGACCTGGTCGGCGGCTTCAACACCGAGTACTCGTCGATCAAGTTCGCGATGTTCATGCTCGCCGAGTACGTGAACATGGTGACGGTCTCCGCCGTCTCGACCACCCTGTTCCTCGGCGGCTGGCGCGCCCCGTGGCCGATCAGCGGCTTCTGGGAGGGTGCGAACCACGGTTGGTGGCCGCTGCTGTGGTTCAACGTCAAGGTCCAGTTGCTGCTGTTCTTCTTCATCTGGCTGCGCGGCACGCTCCCGCGGGTGCGCTACGACCAGCTGATGAAGCTCGGCTGGAAGGTCCTCATCCCGGTCTCGGTGACCTGGCTGATGCTCGTCGCGACCGTACGGGCCCTGCGCAACGAGAACTACGACTTCGCCGACATCGCCCTTTACGTCGGCGGTGGTGTCCTGGCCCTGCTGCTGCTCTCCTTCGTCGCCGACATGTTCCGCGAGCGGGCGAAGACGGCCGAGCGAGCCCCTGTGGAGCAACCCGTGTTCGACCCCATGGCGGGTGGATTCCCCGTACCCCCGCTGCCCGGACAGGAGCTGCCGGCGGCGCCGAGGCGCCGGCCGCGGTGGGGAGAGCGGGAGCTGATCGGCAGTGGCGGCCCGGACACCGTCAGTGACGGAACTTCGGATGGAAAGGAGGCGTCCGATGGCTGAGGAGCCCAGGGAGGCCGGGCCGTCGAAGCCCGGCTTCCAGAACCCTGTGGCCGGCTTCGGCGTGACCTTCAAGGCCATGTTCAAGAAGCGGCTGACCGAGCAGTACCCGGAGCAAAAGAAGACCACGGCTCCGCGGTTCCACGGACGGCACCAACTCAACCGCCATCCGGACGGTCTGGAGAAGTGCGTCGGCTGCGAGCTGTGCGCCTGGGCCTGTCCCGCCGACGCCATCTACGTGGAGGGCGCCGACAACACCGACGAGGAACGCTACTCGCCGGGTGAACGGTACGGCCGCGTCTACCAGATCAACTACGCCCGCTGCATCCTGTGCGGCCTGTGCATCGAGGCGTGCCCCACGCGCGCGTTGACGATGACCAACGAGTTCGAACTGGCCGACTCCAGCCGTGCCAACCTCATCTACACCAAGGAGCAGCTGCTCGCAGGTCTCGAAGAGGGCATGGTCGACACCCCGCACGCGATCTTCCCGGGTGCGGACGAACAGGACTACTACCGGGGCCTGGTGACGCAGGCAGCACCCGGCACGGTCCGGCAGGTGGCCGTCTCCAAGGGAGAGGTCCCCGAGGAGACCGCCGCCACCTCCGGTGAGGACGAGCCGGCCCCGGAGAACGCGGGGGAGGTGATCGGCCGATGAGCGCACAGCAGCTTGCCGCCTACACCACCTCCACCGGTGAGGCGTTCCAGTTCTGGGTCCTCGGTACGGTCGCGGTCATCGGCGCCCTGGGCACCGTCTTCATGAAGAAGGCTGTGCACAGTGCGCTCTCGCTCGCCGGAACCATGATCGTCCTGGCGGTGTTCTACCTGGCCAACGGGGCCTACTTCCTCGGCATCGTGCAGATCGTCGTCTACACCGGCGCGATCATGATGTTGTTCCTGTTCGTGGTGATGCTTGTCGGCGTCACGGCTGCGGACTCGCTGAAGGAGACCATCAAGGGCCAGCGCTGGCTGGCCCTTCTGTGTGGGGTCGGCTTCGGCGTCCTGCTGTTCGCCGGCATCGGCAACGCCGCCCTGAAGGAGTTCGACGGCACCGGCCAGGCGAACGCCAACGGCAATGTGCAGGGCCTCGCGTCGCTCATCTTCACCAAGTACGTCTTCGCCTTCGAGATCACCGGCGCACTGCTGATCACGGCCGCCGTCGGCGCCATGGTGCTCACCCACCGCGAGCGCACCGAGCGCGCCAGGAGCCAGCGCGAGCAGGCCGAGCAGCGTGTCCGGGAGGGCGCCTACATTCCGCCGCTGCCCGCCCCCGGCGTCTACGCCCGGCACAACGCCGTGGACATCGCGGGCCTGCTCCCCGACGGCACCCCGTCCGAGCTGACCGTCAACAAGACGCTGCGTGAACGCGGCCAGATCCGTGACGTGTCCGCGGAGGCGCTCAACGACCTACGGGCGCTGGAGCAGCGCTCGCAGGAGCGCCTGGAGCGCACGGAGATCGAACCGGAGACGTTCAAGCGGCCCGAGGAGGCGTCGAAGTGAACCCGGTCAACTACCTCTACCTCGCCGCCCTGTTGTTCACGATCGGAGCGACCGGCGTACTGATCCGGCGCAACGCCATCGTGCTCTTCATGTGCATCGAGCTGATGCTGAACGCCTGCAACCTCGCGTTCGTCACCTTCTCCCGGATGCACGGCAACCTCGACGGCCAGATCATCGCCTTCTTCACGATGGTCGTCGCCGCCGCGGAGGTCGTGGTGGGCCTCGCGATCATCGTGTCGCTGTTCCGTACCCGCCATTCGGCCTCGGTCGACGACGCCAGCCTGATGAAGCTGTAAGGGGTCGGAAGAATCGTGGACAACCTGATCGCGCTGCTCATCGCGGCGCCCCTGCTCGGAGCGGCCGTCCTGCTGCTCGGCGGCCCCCGCCTCGACCGCGTCGGCCACTGGATCGGCACGCTCATGTCGGCGGTCTCCTTCGTGTTCGGTCTGGTCCTCTTCGCCGATCTGCTCGGCAAGGACGCCGGGCACCGCACCCTGATCGAGCACCTGTGGACCTGGATCTCGGTCGGCAGCTTCCAGGCGGACGTCACCTTCCGCCTCGACCAGCTGTCGATGACCTTCGTCCTCCTCATCACCGGCGTCGGTTCGCTGATCCACCTGTACTCGGTCGGGTACATGGAGCACGACGAGCGGCGCCGTCGTTTCTTCGGCTACCTCAACCTGTTCCTCGCAGCGATGCTGCTGCTCGTCCTCGCCGACAACTACCTGCTGCTGTACGTCGGCTGGGAGGGCGTCGGCCTCGCTTCCTACCTGCTGATCGGCTTCTGGCAGCACAAACCCAGCGCCGCGACAGCCGCGAAGAAGGCATTCCTGGTCAACCGTGTCGGCGACATGGGCCTGTCGATCGCGATCATGCTGATGTTCACTACCTTCGGCACCTTCGCCTTCGGCCCGGTCCTCAGCCACACCGGCGACGCGTCCGAGGGTCGGCTCACCGCGATCGCGCTGTTGCTGCTGCTCGCCGCCTGCGGCAAGTCCGCGCAGGTGCCGCTGCAGTCCTGGCTCGGGGACGCCATGGAGGGTCCGACCCCGGTCTCGGCCCTGATCCACGCGGCGACGATGGTGACCGCGGGCGTCTATCTGATCGTCCGTTCCGCCGCCGTCTTCAACGCCGCTCCGGACGCGCAGCTGGCCGTCACCGTCGTCGGTGCGGTCACGCTCTTGTTCGGTGCGATCGTCGGTTGCGCCAAGGACGACATCAAAAAGGCGTTGGCCGGCTCGACCATGTCGCAGATCGGCTACATGATCCTCGCCGCGGGTCTCGGCCCGATCGGCTACGTCTTCGCGATCATGCACTTGGTGACGCACGGCTTCTTCAAGGCCGGACTGTTCCTCGGCGCCGGCTCTGTCATGCACGGCATGAACGACGAGGTCGACATGCGGCGGTACGGCGGCCTCCGCAGGTACATGCCGATCACCTTCATCACCTTCGGTCTCGGCTACCTCGCCATCATCGGCTTCCCGGGCCTGTCCGGCTTCTTCTCCAAGGACAAGATCATTGAGGCGGCCTTCGCCAAGGGAGGCACCGAGGGGTGGATCCTCGGCGGCGCGGCCCTGCTGGGCGCTGCCATCACCGCGTTCTACATGACACGCGTCATGCTGATGACGTTCTTCGGTCAGGAGCGGTGGCGCAGCGCCCCGTCCCCGGCCGGACCGGGCGCGGAGCCCGTCGGCGAGTACGCGGAGCCGCACCCGCACGAGTCGCCCAAGGTCATGACCATCCCCATGGTCGTGCTGGCCGTGGGGTCAGTGGGCGCGGGCTTCTTCTTCAACCTCGGTGACCGCTTCCTGCACTGGCTGGAGCCGGTCACCGGTTACAGCGAGGGCGACTCCCCGGTCGGCGCCGGGGCGATCACGGCCGCGACGATGGCCTGCCTGGTCATCGGAGTCGTCATCGCCTGGGCCCAGTACGGCCGCAAGCCCATTCCGGCCGTCGCTCCGCATGGCTCGCTACTCACCCGGGCAGCCCGTCGCGACCTGCTCCAGGACGACTTCAACCACATCGTCCTGGTGCGCGGCGGTGAGCACCTCACACGCTCCCTGGTGTACGTCGACCACACCCTGGTCGACGGGGTCGTCAACGGCACGGCGGCCGGCTTCGGCGGCCTGTCCGGCCGGTTGCGCCGGCTCCAGAACGGCTTCGCCCGCTCCTACGCGGTCTCGATGTTCGGCGGTGCGGCACTCCTGGTCGCCGCGACCCTGCTGATGAGGGCGGTCTGATACCGATGTCCTTTCCTCTGCTGACAGCGACGGCGGTGCTACCGGCTCTGGGGGCGGTCGCCACGGCCGCCGTCCCGGCCGCCCGGCGCACTGCCGCCAAATGGCTCGCGCTGGTCGCCTCACTCGCCACCCTCGGCCTGGCGATCGCGGTCCTGGTCCGCTTCGACCCTGGCGGCGGCCGTTACCAACTCACCGAGTCCCATCCCTGGATCAAGGCCTTCGGGGTTCGCTACGAGCTGGGCGTCGACGGCATTGCGGTGGTGCTGATCGCCCTGACCGCCCTGCTGATTCCGTTCATCATCCTCGCGGGTTGGCACGATGCCGACCCGCTGGAGACCGGCAGCCGCCGCTGGCGCCCCACTCAGGGCTTCTTCGCGCTGATCCTCGCCGTCGAGGCGATGGTGATCATCTCGTTCGAGGCCACCGACGTCTTCCTCTTCTACATCTTCTTCGAAGCCATGCTCATCCCGATGTACTTCCTCATCGGCGGCTTCGGGGACCGTGCGTACGAGCACGGTGAGGCGGCGGCGGCCACCCAGCGGTCGTACGCGGCGGTCAAGTTCCTGCTCTACAACCTGGTCGGCGGTCTGATCATGCTGGCCGCGGTGATCGGGCTCTACGTGGTGGCCGGGAACTTCTCCCTCCAGCAGATCGCCGAGGCCCGCGCGAGCGGTTCGCTGCACATGGCGACCAGCACCGAACGCTGGTTGTTCCTCGGCTTCTTCTTCGCCTTCGCGGTGAAGGCGCCGCTGTGGCCGCTGCACACCTGGCTGCCCAACGCCATGCAGGAGTCCACCGCCCCGGTCGCCGTCCTCATCACTGCGGTCGTCGACAAAGTGGGCACTTTCGCGATGCTCCGCTTCTGCCTCCAGCTGTTCCCCGGGGCCAGCAAGTGGGCGACGCCGGTCATCCTGGTACTGGCCCTGATCAGCATCGTCTACGGTGCGCTGCTCGCCGTCGGTCAGCGTGACATCAAGCGTCTGGTGGCGTACGCGTCGATCTCGCACTTCGGCTTCATCATCATGGGCGTCTTCGCGATGACCAGCCAGGGGCAGTCCGGTGCCACGCTGTACATGGTCAACCATGGCATCTCCACGGCTGCGCTGATGCTGGTGGCCGGGTTCCTGATCTCCCGGCGCGGCTCGCGGCTCATCGCCGACTACGGCGGCGTGCAGAAGGTGGCCCCGGTACTCGCCGGCACCTTCCTGATCGGTGGCCTCGCCACCCTCTCGCTGCCCGGACTCGCTCCGTTCGTCAGCGAGTTCCTGGTCCTGGTCGGCACGTTCACGCGCTACCCGGTGATCGGCATCGTCGCCACCTTCGGCATCGTCCTCGCCGCGCTCTACACCCTCGTCCTGTACCAGCGGACGATGACGGGCCCGGTGAAGCCCGAGGTCTCGGCGATGCCCGACCTGCGCGCGCGGGAACTCGTGGTCGTCGCCCCGTTGATCGTGCTGCTGATCTTCCTGGGCGTCTATCCGAAGCCCGTCACGGACATCGTCAACCCGGCGGTCAAACAGACCCTGTCCGACGTACACAAGAAGGATCCCCAGCCCGAGGTGGAGGCGGCCAAGTGAGCGCAGTAGCCGTCCACAGCCTGTGGACAACCGCGGCCGGCTCGATCTCGAAGATCGACGCGCCGAAGATCGAATACGGACAATTGTCGCCGACGCTGATCGTCATCGGCGCCGCACTGCTCGGGGTGCTGGTCGAGGCCTTCGTTCCGCGCAAGTCCCGTTATTTCGCACAGGTGTTCGTGTCCGCCGTGGCGCTGTGCGCCGCGTTCGCCGCCGTCGTGGCGCTCGCGGCCGACGGATACGGCACCACCAAGGCGCACATCGCGGCCATGGGGGCGATCGCGGTCGACGGCCCGTCCCTCTTCCTGCAGGGCACGATCCTGCTGGCCGGTCTGGTCGGACTCTTCACGTTCGCCGAGCGGCGGCTGGACCCGGCGGCACACGGCAACCGGGTGGACTCCTTCGCCGCGCAGGCCGCGTCCGTGCCGGGCGGTGACAGCGAGAAGGCCGCGGTCAAGGCCGGTTTCACGACCACGGAGGTCTTCCCGCTGCTGCTCTTCGCGATCGGCGGCATGCTGGTGTTCCCCTCGGCCAACGACCTGCTGACGCTGTTCGTGGCCCTGGAGGTCTTCTCCCTGCCGCTGTACCTGCTGTGCGCGCTGGCCCGCCGCAAGCGGCTGATGTCGCAGGAGGCCGCGGTCAAGTACTTCCTGCTCGGCGCGTTCGCCTCGGCGTTCACCCTGTTCGGCATCGCGCTGTTGTACGGCTACGCGGGCTCGGTGTCGTACGCGCGGATCGCCGAGGTCGTCGACGGCACGGTCCGCACCGTCGATCCGGCACTGGCCAACACCATGGGCAACGACGTACTGCTGCTGATGGGCGCCGCCATGGTCACGATGGGGCTGCTGTTCAAGGTGGGTGCGGTGCCCTTCCACATGTGGACGCCCGACGTCTACCAGGGTGCACCGACCCCGGTGACCGGTTTCATGGCGGCGGCCACGAAGGTCGCGGCGTTCGGGGCGCTGCTGCGCCTGCTGTACGTCGTGCTGCCCGGCATGCGCTGGGACTGGCGTCCGGTCATGTGGGCAGTGGCGATCATCACCATGCTGGGCGGTGCGATCCTCGCCATCACGCAGACCGACATCAAACGGTTGCTGGCGTACTCGTCCATCGCGCACGCCGGGTTCATCCTCGCCGGTGTCATCGCCACGTCCAAGGACGGGGTGTCGTCCGTCCTCTTCTACCTGGCCGCGTACTCCTTCGTCACGATCGGCGCGTTCGCCGTGGTCACGCTGGTGCGCGACGCGGGCGGCGAGGCGACCCACCTGTCGAAGTGGGCGGGGCTCGGCCGCCGGTCGCCGCTGGTGGCGGCCGTGTTCGCGGTGTTCCTGCTGGCCTTCGCCGGCATTCCGCTGACCTCAGGGTTCACCGGGAAGTTCGCCGTGTTCAAGGCGGCGGCGGACGGTGGGGCGGCCCCGTTGGTCGTGATCGGTGTGATCTCCTCGGCGATCGCCGCGTTCTTCTACATCCGTGTCATCGTGCTGATGTTCTTCAGCGAGCCGAGGCCGGAGGGGCCGACCGTGGCCGTGCCCTCGCCCCTGACCATGGCGGCGATCGGCATCGGCGTGGCGGTCACGGTGGTGTTCGGCGTGGCGCCGCAGTACTTCCTGGACCTCGCGGGCCAGGCCGGGGTGTTCGTTCGCTGACGCGCTCTTGGACACGCCGCTGCCCGGCACCCGCCTTCCGGTAGGTGCCGGGCAGCGGCGTGTCCGGCGAGGTCATCGATCACCGTCACGGCGTTCCGTGATCTGCGTCAGGTCGAGGTCCACCGGGAACGGCACGTCCCGCTTCATGCGCGCGCGGAAGACGCCGGTGCCGGTGGAGGCCCGGTGGTCGGCTCCAGCTCGAAGGCGTTGCACTGCGGCAACGGCCCTCTTCGCTGAGGCCCCCCGAAGATGCGCACGAGGACGGTGTCCCCGACGGGGAACGCGGGGGTGATCCTGTGGACAACTCCAGTACGGTCGGTCCGGCCCCCTATCGTGGAGGCAGCGGTCGAGGGACGACGACGGGGGCGAGACGATGGGCGGGACGGGCGGTATCACGGACATGCCAGTGACGGAGAGCGAGGCGCTGGCCACGCTGCACCGGGTCTTCGGATACGAGGTCTTCCGGGGCGAGCAGCAGGCGATCATCGAGCACGTGGTGGCGGGCGGCGACGCCCTCGTCCTCATGCCCACCGGTGGCGGCAAGTCGCTGTGCTACCAGATCCCGGCCCTGGTACGGCCCGGCACCGGCGTGGTGATCTCACCGCTGATCGCGCTGATGCAGGACCAGGTGGACGCCCTGCGCGCCCTGGGCGTGCGGGCCGGATTCATCAACTCCACACAGGACTTCGACGAGCGGCGGATGGTCGAGGCCGAGTTCCTGGCCGGCGAGCTGGACCTGTTGTACCTGGCGCCGGAGCGGCTGCGGGTGGAGGCCACGCTCGACCTGCTCTCCCGCGGCAAGATTTCCCTCTTCGCGATCGACGAGGCGCACTGCGTGTCCCAGTGGGGCCACGACTTCCGCCCCGACTACCTGGCCCTGTCGCTCCTCGGGGAGCGCTGGCCGGACGTCCCGCGGATCGCCCTCACCGCCACGGCCACCCACGCCACCCACCAGGAGATCACCGGGCGGCTCGATCTGCCGACGGCCCGGCACTTCGTCGCCAGCTTCGACCGGCCCAACATCCAGTACCGGATCGTGCCCAAGGCCGACCCCAAGAAGCAGCTGCTCGCCTTCCTCAGGGAGGAGCACGCGGGCGACGCCGGTATCGTGTACTGCCTTTCGCGTAACTCGGTGGAGCGCACCGCGGAGTTCCTCACCGCCAACGGCATCGAGGCGGTCCCGTACCACGCGGGCCTGGACGCGGCCACCCGTGCCGCGCACCAGTCCCGGTTCCTGCGTGAGGACGGCCTGGTCGTGGTGGCGACCATCGCCTTCGGCATGGGCATCGACAAGCCGGACGTGCGCTTCGTCGCCCACCTGGACCTGCCCAAGTCCATCGAGGGCTACTACCAGGAGACCGGCCGCGCGGGCCGTGACGGCCTGCCGTCCACAGCCTGGATGGCGTACGGTCTGAACGACGTCATCCAGCAGCGCAAGCTGATCCAGTCCGGTGAGGGGGACGAGGCGTTCCGCCGCCGGGCCGCCAACCACCTCGACGCCATGCTCGCGCTGTGCGAGACCGCCCGGTGCCGCCGCGGTCAGCTCCTCGCCTATTTCGGCCAGCAGCCCGGTGCGCAGGGCTGCGGCAACTGCGACACCTGCCTCGTCCCGCCGGAGACCTGGGACGGCACGGTCGCCGCGCAGAAGGTGCTGTCGACGGTGGTGCGGCTGCAGCGAGAGCGCGGACAGAAGTTCGGTGCGGTACAGATCATCGACATCCTGCTCGGCAAGCGCACCGCCAAGGTGATCCAGTTCGATCACGACCAGCTGTCCGTCTTCGGGATCGGGCAGGACCTCACCGAGGGCGACTGGCGGGGCACCATCCGCCAGCTGCTGGCCCAGGGACTGCTCGCGGTCGAGGGGGAGTACGGCACGCTGGTGCTCACCGAAGCGAGCGGCTCGGTCCTGCGGCAGGAGCGCGAGGTGCCGCTGCGTAAGGAGCCGAAGAAGCCGGCCGGCTCCAGGTCCCGGACGGCTGGTTCCGCCGGCGGCGACCGCACGGCGAAGACCGCCGTGCCGGAACTGCCCGGCGAACTGCTCCCGGCCTTCGAGGCCTTGCGTGCCTGGCGCGCCGAGCGGGCCCGGGAGCAGGGTGTCCCGGCGTACGTCATCTTCCACGACGCCACTCTGCGGGAGATCATCACCCGGTGGCCGGCGTCGGTGCGCGAGCTGGGCACGGTGAGCGGAGTCGGCGAGAAGAAGCTGGCGACGTACGGGGAAGGGGTCATGGAGGTGCTCGCCTCTCTGCGCGGCTCGGACCCGGCGGGTGGCTCGGGCGTGTCCGGCGGCTCGGACCCGGCGGACATCGGGTCGGCGGACATCGGGTCGGCGGAGGGGGACTGGCCCGAGCCGGAGGACGGGCCGGAGCCGGAGGACTGGGCATAGCCGCACGCGCCGCAGTGCCGGCGTCACTACGGCCGGCCGTGGTGCGCGTCAGGACAGCGCGGTGAGTCCCGGGGCGAACGTGATCAGCAGCGGCAGTAGGGGAGCCAACGCGGCCACGGTCGTGGTGAGCGCCCGGTGGCTACGCAGCAACCGCGGTGGGGGTTCCAACAGGCGGTCCACACGTTCGCCGAGGAGGCGGTGGCTGGAGGCGCAGGAGAGGACGCCCCGGTGCTGGTTCAGTTCGATCAGTGCGAGAGCCGTGGTGAGGTGACCACAACGCCGGGATGCCGCGTCATCGGCCGCTAGCTCGACCAGGCGGTGCGTCTGTTCACAGAAGTGGGTGAAGAGCGGCACGCGCGGGAAGCCCGCGGCGAGCGCGGTCGACAGATGCAGCAGCCAGTCGTGGTGCGCGCGGGCATGACCGCGCTCATGCGTGAGGACGGCGTCCAGCTGACGGTCTGTGAGGCGCTGCAGTGCTCCCGTGGTGACGACCAGCTGCGGGGGATGGCCCGGCATCCACCAGGCGTCCGGGTACTCCTCCTCCAGCACCAGCATCGGCCCGCGCGCCACGGGTAGCCCGGCCGGAAGCTCGGGGGCGCGCTCGCGCAGATGCGCCCGGGCTTGTCCCCGGCTGCGGCGGGCCTCGACGAGTTCCCGGGCCAGCACCGCGGTCGTCCAGGCGGCTCCGCAGGCCAGCAGCCCGGTGAGGGTGGTGGCCCATACCGGCGCGGCGGAGAGGTCGTAAGCGGCGGTGACGGCGGGCGGCGCGGGGGCGAACACATGGTCACGGACGGTGTGGAAGACGGCTGCCGTGCCCAGCACGAGTGAGGCCAGGCAGCACAGCAGGACGGACGCGACGAGGCACTGCCACACCCACAGCGCGACCACGGGTTCCCGCTCGGGCCAGGCGGCCCGGGCCAGCGCGCGCGGCGCCGGCACGGCGGCCGTCAGGGCGACGGCACTTAGCAGGAGCAGGCAGACGGTCATGCCGGGGGTCCGGTTCCTGGTCAAAGGGGGACGTGGGTCTCGGTGGTGCCTGGAGCGCGGCACGCGGATGCGTGTCGCAGATGGTGCGTGTCCCTGCCAGTATGACGAAGACCGGCGCCATGGGGCAGCTGCCGGCGGTGATCCCCAGCTGTGCCGGGGCCTCAGTCCGGTACTGATCGGCGCGGCGAGCCGGGCACGGAGCCGTTCGTACGGCGGGACCGGACCGGTGGCGCGGCCGGCGCGGTGCTCCCGCTCACACCGCCACCGGGGCGTCCTCCGCCAGCAACTCCCGTGTGCAGTCCCGGACCAGGCGGTGGAAGGAGTAGCGGGCCGGCGACTCCTCCCGGATGAGGTTGTTCTCGACCAGCACGTCGAAGTGGTGCTCCACGTCGGCTGCGGGCAGCCCCGTGATGGCGGCGGCGTGCGGAACGTCGTACGAGGAGGACGGGTGAAGGCTGATGAGGCGGCTGAACTTCCTTTCAGATTGGGTGAGTTGGTTGTACGACACCCGCAGTGCAGCCATCAGGTCGCGGTCGGCGGTGCGTAGGCAGCGGGAGCGCTGTGCTGTGTCGGCGAGGCGTTCGACGAGGTCGGCCACCGCCCATGACGGACGGTCGCGCAGCCGGGTCGCGGCGATGCGCAGGGCGAGGGGGAGTCGGCCGCACAGCTCGACCGCTTCGGTGGTCCGCGCGGGGTCGTGGGCGGCGCGCGGCTTGCCGACGATCCGGGTGAAGAGGGTGACGGCGTCGCCATGGGGCAGGACGTCGAGGCAGAGCGGCTGTGCGCCGTCCAGTGCGGTGAGCTTGCGGCGGCTGGTGACCAGCACCAGCGAGCCGCCGGTGCCCGGCAGCAGGGGAGTGACGTGAGCGCTGTCGGCGGCGTCATCGAGGACGATCAGGCAGCGCCGACCCGCCAGGCGCGAACGCCACAGGGCGCTGCGTTCCTCCAGGGTGTCCGGGATCTCCTTGGGGGCGAGTCCGTTTGCCTGGAGGAGCAGGCCGAGGGCGCGTTCGGTCGGCATCGGTGACCGGGTGGCGCTGAACCCGTGCAGGTTGATGAAGTACTGGCCGTCCGGGTAGTGCGGGGTGACACGGTGGGCGAGGTGTACGGCGAGTGTGGTCTTGCCGACGCCGCCCATGCCGTCGATCACGACCATGACCGGTGAACGGCTCTGCTCTCCTCCGGTCACGGCCAGCACGGCGTCCACCTCGGCGGCGCGGCCCGTGAAGTCCACGAGGTCGTACGGCAGGTAGTTGCGGGGGGCGCCGGGTGCCGCCGGGGCGCGGTCCTGCGGGGACTGGGAACGGCTGGTCGCGAGGTCGGAGGTGCCGGCGCCGTGCACGTTCGGCGAGTTGGCGAGGATCGCGGCGTGCAACGCACGCAGTTGGGGGCTCGGTTCGAGGCCGAGCGCGTCCACCAGGAAGCGGCGGCCCTCGTTGTAGACCGCGAGGGCGTCGGCCTGTCGCCCGCTGCGGCACAGCGCGATCATCAGGCTGGCGCGGAGGGAGTCGCGCAGCGGGTATTCGGCGATCAGTGCGTGCAATTCGCCGACCAGGGAACTGGTCTCGCCGATCCGCAGACGGAGCGCCATGAGGTCCTCGATGGCGGTCAGTCGCTGCTCGTTGAGTTTGACGGCAGCGCTGGTGATCGCCGGACACTGGATGCCGGCGAAGGCGTCGCCCCGCCAGAGGTCCACCGCTGCCTGGAGCAGCCGGATGGCCTCGCCGCACCGGCCCTCCCGCTCCGCCACCTTGGCGGCGCGGACGCGGCTGGTGAAGCGGTGGGCGTCGATGGCGTCCTCGCGTACGACGAGCCGGTAGCCGACGTTGACCGTGACCAGGCTGGCGCCGCCGGTGGCGGGGAGGATGCGACGCAGGTCGCGGATCGCGTTGTGGATCTGCGGGCGGGCCGAGGAAGGGGGGTCCTGCCACAGTTCGTCCACGAGCACGTCCACCGGGACGACCCGATTGGCGTTGAGGAGCAGCAGGGCGAGGAGCCGCTGCTGGCGCATGCCCCGGACGGGGATCGGTTCGCCCGATTCACGCGTTTCCAGAGAACCCAGGACCAGGAATTCCATGTCTTCTTCTGCCACCTGACACGCTCACCTTGGTTCGGCACCGGTCACCGGGGCTTCTCAGCTGCCCCAGGTTATGTCGGCGAGGATCTCGTCGGCATGGGCCTCCAGGCCGGTCGCCGCGGTGTGCGTGGCGTTCCTGGTGGGGCTCGCGGAGAAACGGGTGCCCATCGTGAATTTCCTTCTCGTTCACCGGCAATTGCTTGCGCGCCGCCGCTCTGCTCCACGGAGTCGAATGCTCCGGGCTGCTTCGCCGTTCCCTTTCCCGGCGCTGTCCCCACTGTGGGCGACCGTGGTTCCGGAAGGAACGGATTCCGGGTGGACGGAACATGCAGTGACCTAACCCGTCCACCCCGACCTGGGGTGACGTGGAGGTCAGGAGTTCCACCAGGGGCCGGGTACCAGGGCGGCGCCGACGCTGAGGATGGTGTGTCCGTGCAGCTCGGCGTGGCTGCTCAGGGCCCGCGCGACGAGCCGTGCCGCTGATTCCTCGGCGATGGCGAGGCTGCCCGCCAGGAGAAACAGGCCCAGGGTCACCTCCCCCAGAACGCGCCGGTGGACGGAAACGTGCTCCAGCCCGTCCGCCTCCTCGGCGTACGAGGAGATCAGTGCGGCGAGTCGGGAGCGTTCCGGACCTCCGAAAGGGGATCTCAGGCGCACGTGGATGAGATGCATGACTTCATCTTCGATTCACGCTCGGCACGATGGAGGGGCCCGCCCTGGACGCTTTGTGCCATGGCATAAAACGTCATCCCCGTGGCCTTCTCGGGAACACGAATGGTCCAGCCTGCGTACCCGCCCGCACCGACCCGGTATTGATTGAATTCCGAACCGTTGGCTTGAAATCGACCCATCGTCCTGGACCGTTCGCGCTCCAAGGTCAGTAAGCTCAGGGCAACAATTTTTCGAAGATCGTATGTGCGATATGTGGCGGTGTCGTACAGGGGGATCCCATCATGTTGGACGTTTTGGGCCTCGACTCCGAGGCTGAAGCCATCTACCGGGGGATGCTGACCAATCCCCGGGATGGCGTCGCATGTCTGGCGGCCCGGCTGGGCCTGGCTGAGGAAAGGGTCCGGTCCGGTCTGGACCGGCTCAGTGAACTCGCTCTGATCCAGCCGTCGGCCCGCGAGGGAATCGGGTTCCGGGCGATCGGCCCGGAGGCCGCGATGAAGATCCTGCTGGCCCGCCAGCAGGCAGAACTGGTGGCACAACAGATGCGCGTGGAGGCGTCCAGGGCCGCCGCGGCCCAACTGATCGCCGAGTGTTCGTCACTGCGGACGGTCGCCAAGGAGAGCGAATCAGAACAGCTGACCGACCTGGAGGCGATCCGGGAGCGGCTGGCGGAGCTCGCCCAGTTCGCGCAGTACGAGGTCGCCACCTTCGCGCCGGGCGGCGCGCACCTGCCCGACGATCTCGCGACCAGCTGGGCGCCGAACCCCGCGCTGCTCAACCGGGGTGTCCGCACGCGGACCATCTACCTGGACAGCATGCGCAACCACCCGCCCACGCGGGACCACGCCCGTTGGCTGCACGCGCGTGACAGGCAGGTGCGTACCGCGCCCGACCTGCCGATCCGGATGATCATCTTCGACCGGAGCCGGGCGGTGCTGCCCATCGACACCGACGATGCGCGGGCCGGCGGGGTGGTGCTGAGCGGCGCCGGTACGGTCGTCGCCCTGTGCGCCCTGTTCGAGAGCGTGTGGAGTACGGCGACACCGCTGGGGGCCGCCCCGAAGCACGAGGCGAACGGGATGCCGCCGCAGGAGCGCGCCGTCCTCAAGATGCTCGCCCAGGGCTCCACCGACGAGTCCATCGCCAAACGCCTCGGTGTCTCCCCACGCACGGCCCGACGCATCGCGGCGACCCTGATGGAACGCCTGGACGCCCGCAGCCGCTTCGAGGCGGGGGTGCATGCCGTCCAGGACGGCTGGCTCCCCGCCACGCGCTGACCGGAGCGTCCCCACCGGTGCCTACGCTTCCGCTCCGCTCAGGCGGGCCTCCCTGCGGTCGGCGAGGAGAAGCGCCAGAGCAGGCAGCAGGGTGACGGCGTAGATACCGAGGAGCCAAGCGAAGGAGTGGGCGAAGGCGCCCGGCACCAGCCCGTGGAGCCGGCGCGCCGCCTGCTCCAGGAACACCGTCACCACGGCCAGGGCCAACGCGCCGCCGATCCGCTGGATCAGGTTCAGCTGCGAGGAGGCGTCCGGGATGGACTCGGGCCGGATCGACTGGAAGGCCCGGGTCATCGCCGGCACGATCGTCAGACCGGTGCCCAGGCCCCGCACCACCAGACTGGCGCACAGCATGACGTACGACGAGTGGCCGGACAGCGTGGTCAGCGGCGCCGTCGCGAGGATCGTCAGGACGATGCCCGCCAGGACGGTGCCGCCCCCGCCGATGCGCTTCATCAGGACCTGGCACAGCCAGGCGGCCGAGACCACGCCGAGACCGCCCGTGGACATCAACAGGCCCGTGGTCACGGCGCTCTCACCGCGCGCGGTCTCGAAGTACAGCGGGATCAGCATCATCGGTGAGTAGAGGACGAAGCCCAGGCAGAAGATGTTGATGGCGGCCGTGCGGTAGACCCGGTTCGCGAACAGGCGTACGTCCAGCAGCGGGAACCTCGCACGCAGCTCCCGCACGACGAACACGGCACCGCTCGCCACGGCGAGGGCCAGCGGGACCAGGAAGGCCGCCGTGCCCTCCAGGGCATGGCCGGAGAACTCGTGGATGGCCAGCACCATGCACACCGTGCAGGCACCGGAGGACAGCAGGCCCACCACGTCCAGCGGTTTCGCGTTCCCGCCGGCCGGGGTGTCCTTGGGCACCCTCCACAAGGTGACCGCGAGCAGGGCGGCACACAGCGGGATGTTGACGACGTACACGGCGGACCAGCCGCCCGCCTGGACCAGCAGGCCGCCGACGGTGGGGCCGAGGAGCGGGCTGATCAACATGACAGTGCCGTTCAGGCCCTGCACGCGGCCCAACTGTTCACGGGGCACGCCACGGGTCAGCAGGATCGTGGAGACGGGCGTGAGGACACCGGCCGCCGCGCCGGACACGCCCCGCGCGGTGATCAGTTCCGGCAGGGTCTGGCTGAGCGCACAGCTCGCCGAGCCCAGCGCGAACAGCACGGTCGCACCGGCGAAGACACGCCGCACACCGAACCGGGTGGCCAGCCAGCCGGTGGCCGGCATCGTCGCCGCCAGGGCGATCAGATAGGTGGTCACCACCCACTGGACATGGCCGATGTCGCCGAAGCGGACCGTCGTGTCGTGCAGGGACACGTTGACGATCGTGGTGTCGAGCAGGGCGAGGAAGCCGCCGGTGATGGCCGCGGCGAGGGTAATGAGGGTGGGGCCGGAGGGCCCCGACGGCGGACTCGGGGCGTCCTCTTCGGTCTGTTCGGTCAGGGACATGGCTGGGTGTCCTTAGCGGATCGAGGGATCAGAGGGCTGTTACGGCGGTCGGGTGCGGCCGTGAGGTGCGTCAGTGAGGTGCAGCTGGTCGGGTACGCCTTCCCGGCGCGGCTCTCAGAGCGCGTCGGTGAGCGCGCGCTCGACGTCGTCGAGCACCGCCTCGCCTGCCTCGCGCGCGCCCGGGCGTTCGCGGCAGGAGAGCGTCAGCTCGGTCTCGTCACCGATCTGGCAGGTGCTCAGGAACATCTCGGCGTACGGCACGAGCATCGGCAGCGTGTAGAACGCGGTGGCGGTGAAGCCGCCGGTGCTCAGTTCAGCGGTGTCGACCCGGCCGTGGTCAGTGATGATCGCCGTGCACGGGAAGCGGGTCCCGTCCAGTTCCCGGGCCTCCCGCAGGGAGTTGGCGAAGGGGTTGGAGCGCAGGAAGTCCCTGCCGAGCGAGGCGATCTCGCGCTTGCCGAGCAGGGCGCGGACGACCTGGCCGTGCAGCCGTCGCCAGTTGTCCTCACGCCGGATGTCCAATACCAGCTGGGAGGTGAGGTTGGCGGTGGAGCGGATCGTCCGGTCATGGCGGCGCAGGTCCACCGGGATGATCAGCCGGCCCGCATCGGCGGCCAGGTGCCGGGAGAGGGCGGCGGCCACCCGGGCGGTGACCGCGGACGGAGCGGCCCGCACCCGGCGCCGGATCCACAGCGGGGTGCCGTCGGCGGGGCCCTGGCCCAGGATCGCGGGCAGGCCCGTCAGCCGGGCAGGTGGCTCGGCGGGCGGCACCTCGCCCGCCGCGGCACGGAAGTGGGTGTCATCGACCACAGAGTCGGCGCCCACCGGATCCTCCCCGCGCAGCACCCGGAACACATCCGCGATCCACTGCCTCAGCCCTCGGCCGTCGGTGACAATGTGGCTGGCCCGGACGACGAGCCGGGTCGACGGGCCGTCCACCAGGCCGACTTCGCACACCGGCCCGGTACGGACATCGAGGTCGCGGTGGAAGAAGGGGGCATCGGAGTCCGTATGGGGAGGGAGCTCGACGACCGGCGGGATCGGGCCGTCGGCTCGCCAGGAGGCCGCGCGCCGTCGCACCGCGAGGCCCGGGGAGGCGAGGGTCGCGACCCGCACGGCCTCCCGCAGCGCCTCGACCTCGATACGGCCCTCGCCCTCGACGACCATCTGTATCAGCTGCGGAGTACCGGTGGCCGCCGCGTTCAGGTATCCGCGTTCGATCTGCGAGAGACGGCGGGTGTAGGGCCGTGTGGTGCTCGCTGTCTCTGTGTCTGTCATGCCGGCTCCAGGGGCGGGACGGGGGTACGAAGGGCGGGCTCGGTGGGGCTGCGGCGCCACCACCAGCGGACCCGGGCGGCCTCCTCGGCCGCCAGGGCGAGGTGCATGCCGGGGCCGACGACGGTGGAACACACCCGGAATGTGGGGACGTTGGTGAGTCGCCAGCCCGGCTGCCAGTCGGGCAGCCGGACACCGGTGAAGGTCTCCTTGGTGACCCAGGAGGCCTTGATCAGGGCCTCGCACTCCGCGAAGTCCCGGATCACAGCAGGCTCCTGACGACCGAGCAGGTCGCCGAGCCAGCGCATGGCCGCAGGGCGGTCGCGCTCGTCCTGCAGGTCCACGCCGACCTGCGGGCCGGTCGACAGGACGACGGCGCTGTGGTCCTGGCAGTGCGCGACGGAGACGGCGAGACCGTGCGACGGGATGCTCCAGCGCTTGTGGGCGTCCCGGGCGAGATCGCGCGGGACGACCTCGACGCCGTGGACCCGCCGGACCGCCTCGATGATGAGGGAGCGCCCGGAGCCGTTGAGGCGGTGGCCCATCCGATCCCGGGGAAGGTGGGGATGCTTGGTGACGAGGCAGTCGATGGACACCTCGCCACCCGCGTGCCGCACGGGCCGTGCCGGCCCCTCCTGGCCCCGGTGCCACGTCACGAGCCCCGTGGCCCCACCCATCACGCCCCCGCGTCGAATACGGCGGCCGCGTAGCTGCCGCCGTAGGCGAAGCTGGACAGGAGAACGTTGCCGCGCGGCTCCGGGGCGCTCAGGGCCGCCACCAGGCCCAGGGCGCCGGCACTGCCGTAGGTCTCGCCCAGGAGCGCCTTCGGGGTGAGCAGCGGGCGGTCCGCGAGGCCCGCCAGGCGCAGGGCGCGGGACTGGGCGATGTCGACCAGGCTGTATCCGGAGGCCGCGGAGACCACGGTGTCGATCTCGTCCGGCGCCGTCCCTGCCTCGGCCATCGCCGCGCGCAGCGAGCGCGACCAGGCCTCGCCGTCCCGCCCGAGCCGGCCGATGCCCACGGCCTCGCCGGAGGCGCCGTAGCCCCTGACCGCGGCCAGGACCTCTGCGCCGCGGGCGTCGGCCGAGGCCCGGCTCTCCACCAGGATCGCGGCAGCGCCCTCGCTGAGCACCTGTCCGGTACGGCCGCCCGGCACCACGTGCGGGGAGCGGGCGTAGCCGGGGAGGCCGGCCTGCGTGGCAAGGGCCTGCTCGGGGAACTCGTCAGCGATCACGACCATGATGCGCTCGGCCATGCCGCGCGCGATCACCCGGGCGGCGAGCTGGAGCGCGAGCACCGAGCTGGTACCGCCGTTCGCGATGGTCGCCGTGTAGCCGCGGTAGCGGTGGAGCATCGCCACGTGTCCGGCGGCGGCGTTGACGACCGTGTTGGCGAACAGCGCCGGGTTGGCCCCGCTGATGCCCTGCTGGAGGACGCCCTTGTGGAACCGGAGGACGGAGGTGACGGGGCCGTATCCGGTGGCGAAGACGATTCCGGTGCCCTCGGCCTCGGCCCGGGAAGGCTTGCCGTGGCGGCCGTAGAGGTCCGCGACCGCGGCGGCGGCCAGCAGGCTCAACGGGTCCATACGCCGGGCACGGCTCGGGTTGACCCCCCTGGACGCGGACTTGACGTCCACCCGGCCGACCGGGACCTCGCCGACCCCGGCGACGTGCTCCAGACCGGCGAAGACCGGACGCTCCTCGTCCAGGGCCGCGACCAGGTCGGCGGTGGTACCGGCCGAGCCCGCCAGCCCGGCGACGCCGGTGACGACGACTTCGTGGACCTGTTCGGTGCGGCGCGGAGCCGAACCGGGCCTGCCGGGCCGGTTCAGCACGACGGAGGCGTTGTTGCCGCCGAAGGCGAAGGAGTTGGAGATGACCACCTCGGGCCGGGCCGCACGGCCGGTCTCGGGGATGATGTCCAGGCCGGCCGGGGAGTCCATGCCCCGGGTGTTGATGGTCGGCGGCAGTGTGCCCCGGTCGATGGCGAGGGTGCTGACGACGGCCTCCACTGCCCCGGCGGCGCCGAGCGTGTGGCCGACGATGGACTTGGTGGAGCTGGCCGGCGGGATGTCCGTGCCGAACAGCAGCTTCACCGCCTTGGGCTCGGAGGCGTCGTTGGCCGGGGTGCCGGTGCCGTGCAGGTTGAGGTAGTCCACGTCGTCCGGGGTGAGACCGGCGGTCTCCAGGGCCTGGGCCATGGCGGCGCGGGCGCCCTTGCCGCTGGGGTCCGGAGCGGTCTGGTGGTAGCCGTCGCAGGACAGGCCGTAACCGCCGAGCTCCGCGAGGACCCGGGCACCGCGGGCGGCGGCGCGGTCCGACGGCTCCAGCACCATGAACCCGGCCCCCTCCCCGAGGGTCAGGCCCGTGGACGCCGACAACGGCGAGCAGGGCTCCGGGTCGAGCGCACCCAGCGCGCTGAACCCGTACGCCGACAGTGAGGCGAGGGGGTCGACGCCGCCGCAGACCACGTAGTCGACGTCCCCCTTCCACAGCAGCTCGGCCGCGTAGCCGAGCGCCACCGCGCTGGCCGCACAGGCGTTGGAGAGGACCACGCGCGGGCCGCGCAGATCGAACTCGGCAGCGATGTAGTCGCCCACGCAGGACAACTGCGAAGCGGCTGCCTGCTCCGCGTCCAGCTTCCCCTCGTGGACCAGGCCCGCGTGGACCCCCTCCAACGTCGGCATCGCGCCGAGGCTGGAACCCACCACGACGGCGACCCGGTCACGGTCCACGGTGTCGAGGTCGAGGCCGCTGCGCCCCAGGGCCTCCCGGATGGCGGTTGCGGCGAGGCCGTAGCAGCGGTCGAGGTCCTCCGGCTGCTCGCCGGTGACCATCCCCGCCCAATCGGTCAGCAACTCGGAGGTGTCGAAGAGGGTGTTGGTGCGGATGCCGGAGACCCCGGACGAGATGGACGACCAGCACTTCTCGACGTCGTCCCCGGCACCGGTGATCAGCCCCAGGCCCGTGAGGGCGATTCTCGGCGCGGTCATCAGGAGATCCTCGTGCTGAGCGAACGGGCGATGACACGGGGCAGGGTCGCGGTGCGCAGTGGACGCTCGGCGTCCTGCTCGTCCCGGGCGGCGAGTTCGAGGCCGGGAACCCAGAAGGGACCGTCCAGGAGGGCGAGGACCAGCTCCTCCTCCGGGTTGGCGGCGGGCGCCTGCCACAGGACTGTGCCGACCGTCTGCCCGGCCGCGGTCACCTGCGTGCCGGCCGTGAAACGGCTGTCGGCGGGGGCGGCCAGCGCGGCCAGCCTGGCCGCTTCGGTCGTCGGCCTCACCAGGTCCTCGGAGCCGTGGAACTCGCCGATGCGGTTCCAGTCGATCATCCAGGACAGGTCAGCCTGGTTCACCGTGAGATCGGCGAACCCGCAGGCGTAGACGCCCATGCCGGCCTCGGCCTGTACCCGGGCCAGCCCTTCGGTGCCGACCGGTGCACCGCCCTGCTCCTCGACCGCGGCCAGCACGGACGCGTGAGCGGTCCCGGGAGCATCGGTGATCAGCAGGTAGCCGTACTCGCCGGTGGTGCCGACGCGGGCCAGGTGGGCCACGGCGGCCGAGTCCTCGGGTACCGCGGACTCGGTGACCGCGTGCAGGGTCAGACCGGAGATGTCGAAGTCGACGAACTTCGCCGCCACCGACCAGGCCGTCGGCCCCTCGAACGCGGTGGCCCCCCAGCCCTCCGGCTCGATCTCCACCTCGACGCCCGCCGGGCACTCCAGCTCGCCGAGGTACGCCCGCAGTTCGTCGGCGCCGACCCGGGTGCGCGGCAGCAGCCAGGAGTCCTCGCCGATCTCGAAGTGCAGCAGGATCGCGAACGGGGTCCCGTCGGCGTTCAGCGCCAGCACCTCACGGACGGTGTCCGGCTCGACGTAGTCGCTCGACTTGGCCAGGAACAGGTCCAGCAGCTCCGGCCGGTCGTCGCCGGAGATGCGCACCAGCGGGGCCTCGATCCGGTAGGCGCCGACGGAGGTGCGCAGGGTGGCGTAGTCGTCCGCGTGGGTGCGGAGGGCGGCGGCGGTGGTCGTGGTCATGATGTGAGGTTTCCTTTCAAGGACGGTGAGTCGAGAGTCAGCCGGTGTGGACGGCCAGGTGCCAGGAGGTCCCCCGCGCTGCCGGCGAGACACAGCCGATCAGCAGGCCGCTGGAGGTGGTGCGCAGGACGAGTTCCGCGTGCTCGGCGCCCGGCCCGGCGGGCCGGCAGTCCAGCCAGCTGCCGTCGGACAGTCGGACTGAGGCCGAAGCGGCCCACACCTGGCGGAAGTCGGAGGAGGCCAGCTCCCAGCGAGTGCCGGCGGAGTCGAGGACCACGGTGGTCTTCCGCGGGGTGTTCGGGGTGAGCCAGAGGACGATCTCCTCCTCGCCGTCCGGAGCCTGGATGTCGACGCGTACCGGCTCGGCCGGGTCCTCGGGGGCGATGACCTCCCAGCCGATGCGCTCGCGCGGGGCGAACAGGGCGAGCGGGTGCTTCTCCTCCCAGCCGCCTGCCGTCCGCACCCCCCAGCCGAGACCACTGGCGCGGCTGAACCGGCTGTGCTCCGTGGTCACCCACATCCCCGCCGACCAGCGCGGGTTGCAGCCGAAGGCGCGGGTGCGTGGATACGGGCTGCGCAGAACCTTGGTGGTGCCCTCCTTCCACGAGGTGACGCCGGCGGAGGCGGCACTGAGCTCCACCCGGCGGACCGCGCCGCCCTTCGGGGCCGTACGGGAGGTGGCCGCGGTCCGGACGGCTGCCGTGCCGCGGAACTCGGTGCGCAGGCGCGCCACGCCGTCCGCGCCGAGGGTGAGGCCCCGCTCCAGCAGTCCGCTGTGGATCAGCCGGGCCGGTTCGTGCACCGGCATGCCGATCTCGACCGAGGCGCCGTGCCAGGCCAGCCGGGCACCGACGGGCACGGGTTGGGCCGCGGCGACCACCTCGGAGGCGTCCCGGACACCGAGGCCGAGACCGATCGGATGGTGCTGTCCGTCGGGGTGGACGAAGGTGCCCTGACGCAGTCCGACGGACTGGAAGATCCGGCCCGGCTGGTCGGTGAAAGCGAAGACCTGGTGCAGGACGCCCCCTTCGAGGGTGACGGTGCCCACCACCTCCTTGTCCCCGCACCGCTCGGTGACCCGGACCCCGCCTTCGACGGGCACCACGTCCAGATCGCGCGGCTCGCCCTCCCGCCAGCCCGCCGGACGGTTCGCCCGGCAGCTGGGCCAGGTGGAGACGAGCAGCGGCCCGTGGTGGCCGTCGGCCAGCACCCGCAGGGTCCCGTCATCGCCGTCCAGCTCGCACACCAGCCCGTCCGACCCGAACCGGTGCGGTGTCAGCCGCCGCGTGGCGCGCACCTGGTAGGGCGGTTCGGTGAGCCGCAGGGAGCGGGCGGCGCCGTCGGGGCCGGTGACCGCCGCCTCGCGCACCACGCCCCGGTCGACGTCCACGCTCGCGGTGAGCCGGAACTCGCCGAGGGCCAGCTGGTAGTCGACGGTACGGACCCCGTCCACCGGACGGACGTCGGAGCGCAGCTCGCCGTCCCGGGACTCGGTGACGGTGCCGAAGCTGCTCAACTGGCCGAGCGCCGCCCTGACCTCGTCGCCGAGGTCGGCGAAGACGCTGCGCAGGATCAGCGGGATGTAGTTGTGCAGTTCGACGTTGCCGTCCTCGCCGGGCACGGTGTGCCCCACGGACACACAGCCGACCCGCCGGTAGAGCTTGAACGCCACCGAGTTGGCCGGGTTGACGGTGAGCCGCAGCACGAGGCAGCCGGACTGCACCATCCACTCCACGGCCTCGGTGAACAGCCGTCCGGTGATGACGCCGTTGCGGTAGGCGGGGGCCACGAAGAACATGTCGGCGATGAGCTCACCGGCGCGGGCCGAACGCCGGCCAGTGGTGTGGAACAGGCCGAAGGTGCCCACCACACGCCCGTCGTCGACGGCCACGAGGAACCTGTCCGTGTCCCGTTCGGCCAGCTCGCGGTCCAACTCCTCACCGCTGACTCCGCCGGCCACCGGGTTCGGGTTGTCACGGTGGCGGTTGTAGAGCTCAGCGATGCCGTACGCGTCGTCCTGCTGGTACGGGCGGATCGTGATGGACATTCCTCACCTCCTCCTTGTCGGGGTTCTTCGGATTGCTATGAATTGCTGGGATTGTTGGGGAATACCGGGGTTTTTCCGGCTGCGCACCCGCCGGCACTAGGCCTTGCGGCCAGTGGTGACGATCAGGGAGCCGGAGGCGGCGAGCTCGGAGCCGACCTTCGCCCGCACCGACACCTGCCGCAGCGCGCCCAGGCGCTGCCCGAGCTTGGCCTCCAGCGTCAACTGGTCACCGGGGACGACGAGCCGGGAGAACTTCATCGAGCTGATCGACCCGAGGTAGCCGACGCTCTCGGACGGATCACCGGCGGCGGCCTCGCTCTCGGGAGCCTCGATGATCTCGGCGACGTACACCACGGCGACCAGCTGGGCCATGGCCTCGACGATCATCACACCCGGCATGATCGAGTGGTCCGGGTAGTGGCCCGCGAAGAAGGGCTCGTTCACCGAGACGGCCTTGACCCCGAGGCCGGAGACGCCCGGGACGACGTCGTGGGCGCGGTCGATCATCAGCATCGGCCAGCGGTGCGGGAGCATCCGCTTGATGTCGTCGGAGGAGTAGGAGAACTTCTTCTTGGCGGGGGCCTCGGGACGAGCCGTCACCTCAGACCTCGCGGGATTCGACGAAGTCCACCAGGGCGTTGATGGAGCCGAAGGCCTCGAAGTCGTCGTCGCTGATCAGCACGTCGTACTCGTTGTTGACCATGACGACGATCTCCAGGGTGTCCAGCGAGTCCATCTCCAGACCGCGGCCGAACAGCGGCTGGTTGTCGGAGACGACGGCCGGCTCGACGTCCAGGCCCAGCCGGTCGATGATCATCGACTTGACCTTCATGTTCTTCTCCAGGCGCGCCTCGGCCTGGCTGCGGATGTCCTCGAAGGTGGGGACGGACATGAGCGGTTTCCTTTCTGTGGGTGAGTCGCACGGTGGGCTGATGCGACTAGTTCGGGATCATTCCGCCGTCGACGGTGAGCACCTTGCCGGTGATGTAGGAGGCGGCGGGGCTGGCCATGAAGGCCACCGCCTGGGCCACCTCGGAGGCGGCTCCCACCCGACCCATCGGGATGGCCTGGAGGGCTTCCTTCATCTGGGCCGGCGGCACTTTCTTGACCATGTCGGTGTCGATGAAGCCGGGCGCCACCACGTTGACTCGGATGCCGCGCGGGGCCACCTCGTACGACAGGGTCTTGGCCATGGAGATCACCCCGCCCTTGCTGGCTGCGTAGTTGGCCTGCCCGGCCCTGCCGGCGATGCCGCTGGTCGAGGCGATCAGGACGATCGCGCCGCCGCTCGCGTACATCTGTTTGGTGGCCTCGCGGGCGGTGAAGAACGTGCCGGTCAGGTTGGTGGCGATGACCTCCTGCCACTTGGCGCTGCTCATCGCGGCCAGGTGCCCGTCGGCGGTCACACCGGAGTTGAGGACGGCGACGTCCAGGCGGCCCCAGGCCGACTTCAACTCCTTGTACATGGCGGCAACTTGGGCCTCGTCCGAGACGTCGGCCCGAATGGGCAGGGCCTCCCGGCCCAGGGCTCGGATCTGTTCGGCGACCTCCTCCGCCTTCGCGGCCTTGGAGCGGTAGTTGAGCGCGACGTCACAGCCGTGCCCGGCCAGCGCGACCGCGACCGCCGCGCCGATGCCCCGCGAGGCGCCGGTGACCAGGGCCTTGGTGCCCTCGGGGAACAGGGGGCTCATGACGCCCTCCCTGCCATCACGGAGGTCACCCGGTGGCTGCCCGGGTCGAAGCCCTCGACCTCGGTGCCCAGACCCGCCTCGACAGCGGTACTGAGCACGACCTGCGCGACCGCGAGGTCCAGGATGCCCAGGCCGAAGGGCGAGAAGACGATCGTGCGGTCCGTCGCCGGCGGCTCGGAGCGGTCGAGCACGGAGGCGATCTCGGCGTGCACGAACGTCCGGTGCCCCACCTCCTGCTCGGCCCTGTGCAGCGAGGTCTGCTCGCGGATCACGTGCTCGACGTCGTCCACCACGTTGTACGCGCCCAACACCGAGGCCGTGTTCAGGTCGCGCAGCGACAGGTGCAGGACGACCTGGTGGTCGGGGCGGCCGGGGTGCGCGGCCAGGTCCAGCCAGTACGTCGAGTCGGTGGTCGCGATGCTCACCGTCTCGGCGCCCAGCGCGTCGCCGACCTCACCGGTGCGGAACTTCAGCGAGGGGTACTCGTCGGCGAGTTCGGCGGCGAAGACCTCTGCGCGGCCCGGGACCACATCCTGCAGGATCACGGTCTCTAGCTCCGGGTGGGTCAGAGCGAGGAACGCCAGTACGCGCTGGTTGATCGTGCCACAGCCGATGAACCCGGCCGTGTGCACCCGGCGTTCGCCGTGCAGCGCGCCTGCAGCCAGGGCGGCACTGGCCGCCGTACGCGAGGCGGAGATCTGGCTGCCTTCCAGCAGGGCCAGCGGATAGCCGGTGTCGAGGTCGTTGAGGATCTGGACGGAGGAGGCCCGCTGGAGGCCCTGCTCGACGTTCGCCGGGAAGGACGATATCCACTTCAGGCCCATCACGGGCTCCGGGCCGCCCAGATAGGCGGGGAGCGAGATGATGCGGGAGCCGGCCGGCCGCGGCGGGCGCAGGAAACTGGAGAACGGCACCTGCGAGTGGCCCTGGCCGTGCAGCACGTACGCGCTGCGCACGGCTTCGAGGACGGTGGGTTCGAGACCGGTCATGGCGGTGCGGACATCGTCGCGGCCGAGGATTCTCACGGCTCGTTCCTTTCTTGTTCGATGGCGTCGTCGGGGGTGTCGATGTCCGGGAAGTGGGTCTCCACCCAGGCGTCGCAGTAGATGGTGTCGAGGTAGCGGTCACCGCCGTCGGGAAGGACGGCGACGCAGGTCGCGCCCTGTTCGATCCCCGGGGCGGCGCCGAGCAGGGCGGACACGACGGCGCCGGAGGAACCGCCGGCGAGGATGGACTCCCGGGCCAGGAGTCGGCGACAGCCGCGGACGCAGTCGGCGTCGGTGACCTTGACGACCCGGTCCGCGAGGCCCGGCCGCAGTAGCGGGGGCACTACCGCCGCCCCGTGCCCGGGGATCGTGCGTTGGTGCGCCAGCTCCCAGGGCTCGGGCGGACCGAAGATCGCGCTGTTCACCGCGTCCACCGCGACCACCCGGGTGTCCAGGCCGTGGCCCTGGATGTACTCGGCACAGCCGCGCAGGGTGCCGACCGTGCCGGCCGCGAGGAAGAGGTAGTCGGGGGCCTCGGGCAGGGCCTCGCAGATCTCCCGCATGGTGTGGTGGTGGGCGCGGGCGTTGTGCTCGTTGGCGTACTGGTTGGGCCAGTAGGCGTCCGGGACGCTGTCCAGCAGCTCCTGCACCCGGGCGATCCGGGCCGGTAGGTACTCGCCGGTGGCCGGGTCCCGGTCGACCACCTCGACCCGCGCTCCGTAGGCCCGCATGATGGCAACGTTCTGTGCGGTGGTGCGGGGGTCGACCACGCAGATCAGGCGGAGCTGGTGGAAGTTGCACAGCTGGGCGAGGGCGATGCCGAGGTTGCCGGAGGAGGACTCCACCACTGTGGACACACCGGGGAGGAGCTTCCCGGTCTCGATGGCGTGCTCGATCATCGACCGGGCGGCGCGGTCCTTGACGGAGCCGCCGGGGTTGAAGCGCTCGCACTTGGCGTAGACCTGGAACCGGGCGGGTGGGAAGAGTCGGTCGAGGGCGACGAGCGGGGTTCCGCCGATCGTCGCGATGATGTCGGGGTCCCGGGAGCGGACGGCGCGGTTCCGCAGGGCCGCGCCGTCCGAGGCGAGGACGGTCATTCCGGCACCTTTCTGCTGATCTGGAGCCGCAGTTCGCTGACGTAGCGCTCGCCGTCGCCGTCCGGCAGCCAGGAGTCGTCCGGCGCCGGCAGCGGCTCGCTGAGGGCGACGACCGCGTCGGGGTCGAGCCGGCGCGCGGTGCGGACGAGGTTGGCGAAGGACAGCGCCAGCGTGGGGCTGGTGAAGTCGACCAGGGAGGGCTTCGTCTCCTCGGGGAACTTGACGAAGAGCAGGTCGGGCAGGGCGTGCTCGGCCACCCACCGGCGTACGGCCAGGTAGTCGCACTCCCGGTCCGCCTTGTCCGGCAGGGCCACCGAGGCGACCGGCAGCCGCCAGGTCTCCCGGAACAGCACCAGGTCGTCGAGGGTCACGCGCGGGGCGTGCGCCCGGTCGAGGCCGACCTTGAAGGCGTCCGCGGCGATGATCGACACCGGCACTGCGAGCAGCTCGGGGACGCTCCAGGAGCGCCCGTCGGGTGTGGTCGCGGTGACCGTGCCGTCCGTCTCGGAAAGCCGGACCGCCGCCGCCGGGTCCACGCGGGTGCGGTCGTCGTACGGTGCCCGGGTGAAGCCGAGCAGCCGGTCGCCGGCGCCGATCGGCGCGGGGACCATACGGCCGCTGTTGCGCTTCCATTCGACCGGCAACAGCGGCACCAGCCGCCGGGCACCGATCGCCGCGTTGACCTTGTCCCTCAAGGACCCCTGATCAGTGGTCCAGTCGAGGAACGGCAGGTCCAACGTGGCCAGGCAGGCGTGCAGCTCACCGAGGACGGCGGTGTACCGACCGGCGTTGATCGCCGCCACGGATGGCGCCACCACCTGGAGGTCGGGGCTGTGCACGGCGAGATGGGGCGAGCGGACCGGGCCGGTGGCGAAGGTCGCGCGGGCCCGGTCCTCGATGTCCTGGACCCGGATGCGGACCCGGCGCTCGGTGCCGACGTCCAGCACTTCGCGCCACTTCTCCCCGAGTTCGCGGGTCGCGGTGTGCACCGGGGTGGCGTTCGCACCCCAGAACAGGGCGAGCACCTGCGTCCATACGTCGGCGAGCGTGACGTCCCTCCGGCGGGCGGCGGCCTTGCGGACGAACCCGGCTACCTCGGCCTCCACCAGTTCGGCGAGCCGGTTGCCGAACCAGTCGGCCGCGTCCGCGACCAGGGCCAGTGGCCGGCCGATGCCGTCGAGGAAGTCGCGGCCCAGGTCCATCCGGCAGTCCCGGAGGGAGTCCTGGTAGCAGAGGGTGCGCCCGGCGTAGGCCTTGCCTTCCTCGCGGGAGGCCGCCTGACCGGTCGTACGGACGAAGAATTCGTCGAGCCGGTCCAGCGCGCCGACCAACTCCTCGGCGCTGCCCGCGCGGTCGATGTCCGCGCGCAGCCGGTCCACTTCGGTGAGGACGGTGTCGAAGCGGACGAACAGCTCCGGGTCGCCGATCGCGGTCACGCGCCGGCGCAGGACCTCCTCGGCACGTACGTCCACGGGGATGTTGGGGTCCCAGGTCAGAACCCGCTGTCGGAGCAGCCGGTTCAGGGCCTTCTCCACCCGCTCCCGTGCCGTGGCCGGGTCCCAGCCGGTGGCCTGAGTGATGGCCTCGGCACTGCGGTCGCCGTCGGCCAGCCGCAGCACTTCGGCGTCGTCCTCGCGCAGCCGCACGGTACGGCCGCCCTGCATGACGAGTCGGTCACCGTCGAGGTGCACATCGGGGCGGAGCATCGGTGGGAACCACCAGCGGGCGCCCGGCTGCTCGGCCATCCAGTCGGCGAGGGCGGCGACGGTCCAGCGTTCCAGGGAGGTCCGGTCGGCGGCGGTGAGCGCCGGGCCGGCCTCGAAGTCGACGGCCCGCTGCCCCTGGCCGACGGAGATCCAGGCCGCCGGGCCGAAGAAGCCGATGGTCTCGGCCTTGGCACAGTAGCGCAGCCAGTACATGGCGAGGGTGCGCTCGCGCCGACGGCGTTTGGACTCCGGCCCCTTCCCCGCCGCGACCGAGTCGAGGAGGCGGTAGACGGTGCGGTTCTGCCAGGCGATCGCCCGGCGGAACCGGTCGTCGGCGGCCAGCTCGGCCAGCCGCTCGGACTCGGCGGCGGTGTCGGCCCGGTAGGCGGCGCTGAAGGCGTCCTGCCCGTCGGTTCCCACCCGTGCCGCGGCCCGTGCCGCCCGCGGTCCGCCGATCAGGCCGAGTCCGGAGACCGGGAATCCGGCCCCGCGCAGCAGCCCGACGCCCCACACCGTCCAGGGGGAGTCGCCCAGGCGGTACGACGGTCCGAAGGCCGTCCAGTCGAGGGCCCGGGTGGTGTCGAGGGTGCCGGTCATGTTGCCGCCCCCTGCTGGAACGCGGACGCCAGCCGGGAGATCCCCTCGGCAATCCGCTTCTTGGGCACATGGCTGAAGCACAGCCGCAGCGCGTCCGCGTGCTCCCCGCCGAGTCCGAAGTGGCTGCCGGGCACGAAGGAGACCCCCTGCTCGGCCGCCGCCGCGACGAAGGTGCCGGTGTCCACTCCCTCACGGTGGCGCAGCCAGATGTAGAAGCCGCCCTCCGGCCGTTCCCAGGTCCACGGGCCCTGGGTACCGAGTTCGGCTTCCAGCGCGTCGGCCATCAGCGCCGACCGCTCCCGGTAGCTGGCGCGGTAGCCGTCGATCAGCTCCGTCCAGCCGTTGCGGGCGTGGAAGGCGGCCAGCGAGGCCTGGGCCAGCGCGGACGGCGACAGCGCCATCACCTCGGTGGTACGGCGCAGGGCGTGCGCCACCTCCTGCGGCGCCGCGATCCAGCCGCAGCGCAGGCCCGGGGCGAACACCTTGGAGAAGGTCCCGAGGTAGACCACGTGCTCCGGGGCGAGGCCCTGGAGGGTGTCGGCGGTCTGCCCGTCGAAGCCGAGCAGACCGTACGGGTTGTCCTCGACGACCAGGAGGTCCAGCTCCCGTGCCACGGTGAGGAGTTCCTCGCGGCGTGCGAGGGAGAGGGTCGTGCCGGTTGGGTTCTGGAAGGTCGGGTTGCAGTAGAGGAGACGGGCGGTGCGGCCCTCGGCGCGCAGCCGGAGCACCGTCTCGCGCAGGCCGGCCGGGGCGAGGCCGTCGGCGTCCTCCGGTATGGAGCACAGGTCGAGGCCGGCGGTACGGAAGGCCGCTGCAGCCCCCGGGTAGGCAGGGGTCTGGACCAGGACGGTCTGGCCGGGGGCCGCCAGACCGAGGGCCACCGCCATGAGGCCCATCTGGGAGCCGTTGGTCGGAACCAGGTTCTCGGCCGTGGTGGCTGCGCCCTCCCGGGCCATCAGGTCGGTGATCGCCGGGACCAGGGCCTTGGCGACATGCGGGGTGCTGTACTGGAAGGCAAGCTTTCCGCCGAGCCGTACCAGTCGGGAGAGCTGGGCGGAGATCGTCTCCAGCGGAAGGACGTCCAGGTCGGGCAGTCCTCCGGCGAAGGAGATCAGGTCACCGCCTCGCTCGAACAGTTGCGGCATCTCCACCGCGGGTCGGGTGTCGGTCCACATGGCGGTCATCTCGCGGAGTCCGCCGGCAGGTCACCGGACAGCTTTTCCTGCACGGAGTGCCACAGGAGCGCCGAGGTGGTGAGTTTGGGGTCGGCCAGCACCTCGGGGTCGATCTCGACGCCGTACCGTTCCTCCACGGCCATCACCAGGGCGACGGTGTGGAGCGAGTCCACACCGAGATCCACGAGTGGGGTCTCGGCGTCGGTGACCTTGACCGAGCAGATCTGCTCGACGAGCTGGTCAAACTGCGACTGAGTCATGGGCGCTGGTCCTCGTCTGTGTCGTCGGTGCCGTCGGTGTGTTTTGTTCTTCCGGCTGCTCCGGCTGCTCCGGCTGCTCCGGCTGCTCCGGCTGCTCCGGCTGCTCCGGCTGCTCCGGCTGCTCCGGCTGCTCCGGCTGCTCCGGCTGCGCGTCGGCGGCGCTCGGTGCGTCGGGCGCGCGGACCAGCAGCCAGGCCGCCTTGCGGTCCGGCTTGCCGTTCCCGGTCAGCGGTACGGCCTCGATCCGGGTGATCACATCGGGCATCCGGTTCCGGTCCAGGTGCGAGGCCAGCTGAGTGCGCACCTCCTCCGGCGCGAGCGGGGACTGCACGGCCAACTGCAGGTGGCCACCCTCGGAGTCCGGTGCGAAGGCCACCGCCGCGGTCACACCCGGGATCTGCTCGGCGGCGTCCTCGATCTCGGTCAGGCTGAGCCGGATCCCGTTCCGCTTGACCATGTCGTCATCGCGGCCGACGAAGTAGAGCCGCCCGTCCTCGTCGAGGAAGCCCTGGTCGCCGGTGTGCAGTTCCAGTGAGCCGTCGGCTCTGCGGACGTAGCGTTGCTGTGCCTCCATCGGGGTCCGCCAGTAGCCGGCCATCACGGTGCTGCCCCAGACGACGATCTCTCCGGTCCGGCGCGGGCCGAGCTCGACTCCCTCGCCATCGACGATGCGGACCTGGTCGCCGGGGATGGGCCGGCCGACGGAGTCGGGGTGGGCGGCGTACTCGGCGGGGTCGAGGATCGAGACGCGCTTGCACTCGGTCATGCCGTACATCGAGGCGAAGGCCGATCCCGGGAAAACCTCCAGGAGTTGGGCCATGACCGACCGTCCCGGCCGTGCGCCGGTGTTGGTGAACAGGCGCACCGCCACCGGTCGGCGCTGCTTGCTCTGCAGCAGGGTGAGCATCTGGGCCAGGGCGGGCATCAGCGGGACGATCGTCACGCCGTGGCGTTCGATGACGCGCAACAGGCTGACGTCGCCGCCGCGTTCGGCGAGCACCAGGGTGCCGCCGGTCATGTGGCACATCAGGGCCTGGTAGAGCCCGTAGTCGAAGGAGAGCGGCAGACGGCACAGGACCACGTCGTCGGGGCCGTATCCGAGACGGGAGTTGATCGACTCCGCCGCCGCGACCATCGGACGGTGCGGGCAGACCACGCCCTTCGGGCGGCCGGTGGTGCCCGAGGTGTAGATCAGCATGGCCACGTTGTCGGCGGACACGTCGGCGGTGAAGCCGTCGGCGGAGGTGCTTTGGATCTCCTCCCAGGCCTGCTGCACCGTCACGGTGTCTCCGGCCCGTTCTCCCGCGCCGGGCGAGGCGATCGCCAGGGCGGCCGAGCAGTCGTCGACGACATGGCACACCTGCACGTCCGTCAGTCCCGGGTGTACCGGGACGAAAACGGCACCGATGCGGAGGGTGGCGTAGAACAGGGCGAGGAAGGCACGGTGGTTGCCGCCGGTGTAGACGACACGTTCTCCGGGGGTGATGCCCCGGGTGCGCAGCCAGCCGGCCGCCCGGTCGACGGCGGTGCCGAGTTCGGCGTAGCTGAGGGTGCCTTCGGAGTCGATCAGGGCGGGGTGGGCGGCGCGCGGGGCGCGGCTGCGCTCGAAGAGGTCAGACACCTGCACGGATGGGTCCCCCCTCGGCGGACTCGGTCGCCTCGATGCGGGCGAGCGCCTTGCTGATGTCCCGGGCCGAGCCGACCGGGACGACGGAGAGTTCCGGGTACTGGCGTCGGACGATGTTGGCCAGTGTCTTGGCGGGCGGCAGGGACACCGTCACCCCGGGGGCGAATCGGGCCAGGCCGCGCAGGCACAGGTCCCAGCGGACCGGGCGCACCACCTGGTCGACGAGTCGCTGCCGGACCGCCTCGGGTGTGGCGAGCGCCTCGCCGTCGGCGTTGGAGAGCAGGACCGTGCGCGGTGGGGCGAAGTCGATCCCGGCGGCGGCTGCAGCGACGGCCTGCCGTGCGGATTCCATGTATGCGGTGTGGAAAGCGCCCGCGACCGTCAGCGGCTTCACCGTCGCCGAGGGAGGCGGGGCAGCGGCGAGCCGCTGGAGGTCCTCGGTGAGGCCGGCGGCAACGATCTGGCCGGGCCCGTTGAACGTGGCAGCGGTAAGGCCGTGTTCGGCGATCCGGGCGAGCACCGCCGGCTCGTCACCGCCGACCACGGCCGCCATCGAGGTGGGAGCCTCGGCGCAGGCGGCGGCCATCGCCCGGCCGCGCACCGCGGCGAGTCGCACCGCGTCGGTGGGCGTGAGGACTCCGGCGAATGCGGCGGCGGTGAGTTCGCCGACCGAGTGGCCGACCGCCACTGCGGCGCCCTCCGCCACCGCCGTGGCCAGCGCCTGGTGCGCCAGCAGGCCCTGGGCGACCAGGAGGGGCTGGGTGTTCTCGGTTCGGGCGATCTCCGCGGCCGAGGCCTTGGTGCCCAAGTGGGCGAGGTCGCAGTCCGCCGCCTCGGACCAGGCCTGGACGCGCTCGGCGTGGACCGGGTCGCGCAGCCAGCCGGCCAGCATGCCGGGAGTCTGGGACCCTTGACCCGGTGCCATGATTGCGAACATGTGTTCTATCCCCCTTTCGTGTTGAACCCCTCGCACGGCGCGGGGCCGGCGGGCGCGGTGGTCGTGTGACGAGGTGGTGCGCGCTACTGGCGACCGGTGCTCTTCGTGAAGCGGCGGATCGCCGCGAAGGAGAAGCCCGCGAACCAGGCGACGATGTTGACGACGGCGCCGAGCAGGCTGGAGTGCTCACCACTGAAGCTGTAGCCGTCGGTGAGGGCGTAGCGGGCGAGTGTCGAGACGCCGTACATGGGGGTGTACCGCGAGATCTCCAACATGGTGCCGCTGAGCGGGATGAACAGGTTGCCGAGGAAGGCCAGCGCGGTCATGGTCAGGCCCGGCATGTGCAACACGACGTCGGGCTTGAGGGCCAGGCCCAGCAGGATGCCGAGTGCGGCGAAGACGGCGGCCCCGAGCCAGGCGACCAGGAGCGAGGTCACCCAGACCTTGGTGTCTGCCTGCGCACCGGTGAGCCAGCCGAGCACGCCGACGATGGCCACCGGCACGGCGGCCATCACCACCGAGCAGACCACCTTGACCAGGAGGTATCCGGGCGGGGCGAGCGGACTCAGCGCGATCGTGCGCATCCAGCCCACCGACTTCTCCACCGAGATGGTGGCGGACGCACTGGTCGCGGCCATCGCCGCGCCGTACACCGCCAGGCCGATCATCATCCAGGCGGCGAAGTTGCCGTGCGGCAGCGTGCCGTGGGACGGGGCGGTGCGGAACAGCGCGAGGTAGAGGACAGCCGGAAGCAGGAGGGTGAAGATCGTGGTCTGGCGGTTGAAGCGCCGACGCAGCTCGTAGCGGAGGAAGGTGGGGTTCACCCCGCTGAAGGAGGACGAGGAGTGAGGGCGGTCGGTCGGTGCGGTCAGGGTGCTCATCGCGGGCCTTCCTGGGCGCTACGGCCTTGGTTCGTGATGGCCATGAAGGCCTCTTCGAGGCTTCGGGGGGCGACTTCGATCTCGGTGGCGGAGGTCCGGGTGACCAGGAGCCGCAGCAGGGCGTCGGAATCGGTGCAGTCGAAGTAGTAGCGCTCGCCGCGGGCGACACAGGCGCGGACCCCCGGGGAGGCGGCCACCGCGGTGGCGTCCTGCGGGGCGATCAGGGCGGAGACCGTACGACCGCTGATCCGGGCGCGGATCGAGGAGGCGGAGCCGTCGGCGACCACGCGCCCCTCGTCGATCATGAGTACCCGGTCGGCGAACTGGTCGGCCTCCTCCATGTAGTGCGTCGCGAACATGACCGTCATACCGTGCTGGGTGTCCTCGCGGACGGTGGCCCAGAAGTCGCGCCGAGCCGCCACGTCCATGCCGGCGGTCGGCTCGTCGAGCACCAGGAACTCCGGGTTCGACAGCAGCGCCACGGCGAACCGCAGCCGTTGCTGTTCGCCGCCGGAGCACTCGGAGACCCGGCGGTCCCGCAGCCGGGTGATCCCGGCCCTGCCCATCACGGTTTCGGGGTCGGCGCCAGGGTGCAGCGAGCCCAGCATGCGGACAGTGGCTTCGACGGTCAGGTCCGGCAGCAGCCCACCCGACTGCAACACGGCGGCCACCTGCCCGGCGCGCACCGCCTGCCGGGGCGCCTGCCCGAACAGTGTCACGTCTCCCGAGTCCGGCCGGGTCAGGCCCAGCAGCATGTCGATGGTCGTCGTCTTGCCCGCACCGTTCGGCCCGAGGAATGCCAGGACCTCACCGCGCCGGATCCGCAGGTCCAGCCCGTTGACGGCGGTGAACTCCTCGCCCTTGGCGTTGGTGAACCGCTTGACGACCGCGTTGAGTACGGCCACATCGGAGGGCGTCACCCCCCTCGGTGTCGGTCGGGGCTGGGTTTCGGTCATCATCAAGTCCTCACGATTCGGTGGGCGGGCTGGCTCGGCCGCTTTGGCGGGAACCACTGTGTCGCCCCCTGCTATCCCCCCGAACCGCCGCCGCTATCGACTCTCTATCGGCTTCGCGAAGACCGCAGGTGGCGAAGTGGCGGCGGTGGCCATCCCGGCTCCACCGGGGCGCCGTGTGCGGTGGCTGGTCGCTGTCGATTTGGCCGGAAGTGACCGCTTGGCGCGCAATCGGGTCAGCGCACTGGCCTGTGGCTTCGGGGCCGTCATGTCGTCCGGCTTCTCATCCTCTTGGGCGCCCCGCGCACCCCGGTGCTTGGGAAGAGGTGGGGCACGAAGTGCAGAAGGCGGCGGCCGGTTGGGGGCGCGACCCACCGCATCAACAACCGTGAGCGCCTGAGGCCCCGACGTCCCGGGGTGACCGCTCGGCGACCACTGCGCGCACCGGGTGCCGCGCGCCCGCTTCCGGCCTCACGCCCCGATCGGGGCTGTTGCGGGTGGACTTTCGCCGTTACTCGGGCAGGACCGTGGGGCACCGCGCCCAGTGCCTCCGGGCCGGCCGCGCCCGGTTTCCGTGCCTGTGTGACGAACTCGCCTGCTGGCGAGCCGAGTTCGCATCGGATCTGGGTGGTGCGCGCGTGTCGGCGGGGGAGCCGCGCGGGTGCCCGCGCGGCGTCGGGTCCGGATCAGGGACGCCGTCTCCAAGTCCGCAGTGGGTACGAGCCGCGGTGCCCGTCGTCAGCCCAGTTCGGCGGCCAGGTGCCGCACCGTCGGCAGCCGTTCGCCCTCGGCCAGCCGCCGGGGTTGACGGGTGCGGCGAGCTGGGAGCGGATCCGTTTGTACGGCGGGACCGGACTGGTGGTGTCAACCCGCGCGGCAGCGCCGCTCACCGGCCGTCCTTTGGAACGGGCTGGTCCGCCTGCCTGCTGAAACCGCACCTGCTGAGACTGTGCCCAGCGTGGTCCCCTTCGCCGGCCTCCCGCCGGTCCAACGGGTGTGGCGGTCGACGGGCCTGCGGGACGCCGGGCCTTCCGCCCCGCCGGATCCGATGCGAGAGCGTGCTGTTCCGATGCGAGAGCGTGCTGTCGACCATGACGAACCCCGGTGAAGGCACAGGCTCGTACTCACCCCTTGTATCAAGGGGTGAGTACGAGATGCCGCCCGTGCGGGTTTCGTGTCAATCGCTTGTCACGCATGACCGGCGTGAGTCGGGGCGCTCACGGACGGGACGGGATTCACCCCGATACGATTCGCCCGCTGACCTCCCCCAGGCCCACTCGGCGCCCGTCCGCCCCGGGGGCCCACGCCGACAGGGTCACCACGTCCCCGTCCTCCAGGAACGCCCGCTTTCCGTCTGGGAGTTCGAGTGGGTCGCGGCCGTTCCAGGTCAGCTCCAGCAGTGAGCCCCGCTGGCTCTCCTCCGGCCCGCTCACCGTGCCCGAGCCGTACAGGTCACCGGTGCGCAGCGAGGCCCCGTTGACCGTCATGTGGGCGAGCTGCTGGGCAGCGGTCCAGTACATGGTGGAGAACGGCGGCTCCGACACCACATGGCCGTTGATCGCGACGGAGATGTGCAGGTCGTAGCCGCCGGGCTCGGTCTGCGGTGTCGAGTCGTCCAGGTAGGGCAGCAGCGGGTGGGTGCGCTGGGGAGGCGCCACGCGTGCGTGCTCCAGCGCGTCCAGCGGGGTGATCCAGGCCGACACCGAGGTGGCGAAGGACTTGCCGAGGAAGGGGCCGAGAGGGACGTACTCCCAGGCCTGGATGTCCCGCGCGGACCAGTCGTTCAGTAGGCACAGGCCGAAGACGTGTTCCCGGAAGTCGCCGAGCCCGACCTGCTTGCCGAGCTCGGAGGGTGCGCCCACGACGAAGCCGACCTCGGCCTCGATGTCCAACCGGATCGACGGGCCGAAGACGGGCGCGGGGTCGCCCGGACCCTTGCGCTGTCCGGACGGCCGCACGACGTCCGTGCCCGAGGCGATCACCGTGCCGGCGCGGCCGTGGTAGCCGATCGGCAGGTGCTTCCAGTTCGGGGTGAGGGAGTCCTCGGCGTCCGGGCGGAAGATCTGGCCGACGTTGCGGGCGTGGTTCTCCGAGGCGTAGAAGTCGACGTAATCCGCCACCTCGAAGGGCAGGTGCAGGGTCACCTCGGACAGCAAGTAGAACAGCGGTTCGACCGTTTCGCGGTGGGCGGGGTCCGTGACCCAGGCCGTCACGGCGTGCCGCACCTGTGACCATGTCGGGCGGCCGGCAGCCAGCAGGGCGTTCAAGGTGGGGCGCGCGAGCAGCGGATGGTGTGGCGAGCGCAGCGCGGCGGCTGCGGCGCCCGCGTCGAGGACGTATTCCCCGAGCCGGACACCGACCCTGCGCTCCGTGCTGCCCGAGGGCGAGAACACGCCGTAGGGAAGGTTGTGCGGGCCGAAGGGGTCACCCTCGGGGACGTCGAAGGGGGGCATGGGGTACTGCCTCACTCTCATCCGGGCCTGGCATGGCGATACGTTCCATGTGGTTGCGCCACACGTTACGGCCGGGATGCGTGTCTTGGGCAGTGCTCCGGGGTGTGCCCCCGAGGGCGACCGAAAAGGTTGCCGAGGAGTGATCGAAAGATTGCTCGGATAATGACTAAAGAGCTCTTAATGTCCTAATAAGCCTTGTCAGGTGGGGTAGTTCCGACTTAGCGTCCTTTGGGGACGCGGACGGCGTGGGCCCGTTCCCATGAGGGGACACGTGGGGGCCATGGTCAAGAACACCGTCAGCGTGCCGTTCGAGGCCGACCGCGACGTGCCGGGGCTGATCGTCAAATTCGGCGATTACCCGCTGCACCATGGTGGTGTCGGCGCCATCCGCAGCCTCGGCCGACTGGGTGTGCCCATGTACGCCATCACGGAGGACCCGTACACTCCGGCGGCCTCCTCGCGCTATCTCAGTAGGGCGTACGTCTGGCCGACGACCGGCGCGGAGGAGCCGGGCCGCCTGGTCGAGGGCCTGCTGCGCATCGGTCGTCGGATCGGCCGCCCCACCGTCCTGATCCCCACGGACGAAGAGGCCGCCGTGCTGATCGCCGAACACCAGGACGCACTGGCCGGCCCCTTCCTCTTCCTGCGGGTCGAGCCGGCGCTGCCCCGCCGGCTGGCCAGCAAGCAGGGGCTGCACGAACTGTGTGCGGAGCACGGCGTCGCGAGCCCGGCTGCCGCGTTCCCGCGGTCGTACGACGACGTCGCCGCCTTCGCGGAAACGGCCCGTTTCCCGGTGGTGGCCAAGAACCGCGAGGCGTTCCTGCGGCGTGCACGGCCGGCCGTGCACGGCACCACGAGGATCCGCACCCGCGACGGCCTGCTCGCGCTCGCCCGCGACTGGGGTGAGGTACCCGGCGTGATCCTCCAGGAATACCTGCCGCGGGAGGAGGCCGAGGACTGGATCGTGCACGCCTGTTTCGGCGCGGACTGCGAACCGCTGGCGATGTTCACCGGAGTCAAGGTCCGCTCCTGGCCGCCGCACGTTGGCATGACGGCGAACGCGTACGTCGTCGACAACCCGGAACTCGCCGACCTCGCCGCTCGTTTCGTCAAGCAGATCGGCTTCAGCGGCATCGTCGACCTCGATCTGCGTTTCGACCGGCGCGACGGACAGTACAAGCTCCTCGACTTCAACCCGCGCATGGGGGCCCAGTTCAGGCTCTTCGAGAACGAGCCGGGCGTGGACGTCGTCCGTGCCCTGCACCTGCACCTGACCGGCCGCCCGGTTCCGGAGGGAAAACAGCGCACCGGTCACCGCTACATCGTGGAGAACATCGACCTGCCCGCCCTCCTCGCCTACCGCCGTAGCGGCTACACGACACCGCACGCGCCGGCGAAGGCGAGCGGTACGGAGCTGGCCTGGCTCGCGGGTGACGACCCGCTGCCGTTCCTCACGATGCTCGCCCGCTTCGTGCGCCCGGGCGCGAAGCACCTCTACCAACTGTGGCGGACCAACCGCCGGGGCAGTCGCACCTCCATGAAGGAGGCAAGGCCACACAGGTGGCGCACCGCGTCCTGGGGAGGGACTTCGTGATTCGACCGGTAGCAGTCATCGGGGCCGGGCCGTTCGGCCTGTCCACCGCCGCCCATCTGCGGGCGCGCGGCATCCCCGTCCGCGTCTTCGGCGACCCCATGGTGAGCTGGCGGGACCACATGCCCGAGGGGATGCTCCTCAAGTCGACGCCCGCTGCCTCCAGCCTCGACTGCCCGCAGTCCGGTTACACCCTTGCCGATTACTGCGACGCGGCCGGAACCCGCCGTCTGGTGACCGACGAGGACATCATCCCGGTGGAGACCTTCACCGCCTACGGCGAGTGGTTCCAGCAGAAGCTCGTCCCCGGCCTGGAACGGGTCCGTGTCGTCTCGGTGGACCGCGCCGACAACGCGGGCTTCGCGCTCACACTGGAATCGGGGGAGTCGTTCACGGCCCGGGCGGTCGTCGCCGCCACCGGCCTGTCGGGCCTCGCGCATCTCCCCGCCGAGCTGGCCGTGGCGGCGCCCGGCGGACCCGCCCCGACGGGCCCGGTCTCGCACAGCTCCCAGCACCACGACCTCAGCCGCTTCGTGGGCAAGGAGCTGATCGTCGTCGGCGCGGGACAGTCCGCGCTGGAGACGGCGGCGCTCGCCGCCGAGGCGGGCGCCACGGTGCGTGTCGTCTCGCGCGGACGCGGCCGGGTCGCCTTTGGCTCCCCGCCCTGGAAACAGCCCAGGTTCAGGCCCGCGTCCCCGTTCGGACGCGCCTGGTCGCTGTGGGCGTTCAGCTACTACCCGCACCCCTACCGCTACCTGCCCGATGCCACCCGCCACTACCTGGTCCGCCGGGTCCTGGGCCCGCTCGGGGCCTGGTGGCTGCGTGAACGCTTCACGGACCGGGTGCAGGTCCACGAGGTCGAGCGGGTGCTGGGGGCCGAGTCCCGGGACGGCACCCCCGTCCTCACGGTCCGCACGCACGCAGGCCGGACCGAGCGACTCACCGCGGACCACGTCATCGCCGCCACCGGCTACCGCGTTGACATCGCGGCGATGGACTTCCTCGGGTACGAACTGCGCACCCGGCTCGCGGTGAGCCGCGGTACGCCGAAACTGGGACCCGGGTACGTCTCCTCCGTACCGGGCTTGTACTTCACCGGCCTCTCGGCGGCGTCCTCCTACGGCCCGGTGATGCGCTTTGTCTGCGGCACCGAGTTCGCCTCCCCGCGGCTGGCGGAGCACCTGGCCGCAGCCCATGGCTGAAGGCGGCGAAGCCGCCTGGGCCGGGCACGGCTCCCGTTTCGGCGTCTCACCACCCCGCTCACCGACGCGTTCAACCGCAACCTCACCGCCATCGAGGGGCTCGCGGGCCTCACTTGAGGCCGAGCAGTGCGTAAGTGCGCGGCAGAACAGTGAAGTCGGCGGGGCTGCGGTGTCCGTATTCTCTGATCATGGCACCCACCCCCGCATATGCACTGATCGCGACCGACCTGGACGGGACGCTGCTGCGCGGCGACGACACCGTCTCCGACCGGTCTCTCGCCGCGCTCGCCCGGGTGGCGCGGGCCGGAGCCCGGCACCTCGTCGTGACGGGCCGCCCGGCCCCGCGGGTGCGGTCGTTGCTGGCCCAACTCAGCTGCGCGGGCCTCGCGGTGTGCGGGCAGGGGGCCCAGGTCTACGACGCCGGAAACGACTGCCTGCTGTGGTCGGTCCGGCTGGACCGCGAGCTGGCCGAGACGGCGCTCGGCAAGATCGAGGCCGAAGTGGGGCAGGTGTTCGCGGCCGTCGACCAGGACGGTGTGGACGGGCTCACGCTCATCGAACCCGGATATCGGATGCCCCACCCGACCCTGCCCGCGGTGCGGGTCGGACGCCGCGACGACCTGTGGTGCGAACCCATCAGCAAGGTGCTGCTGCGCCATGCCACCTTGTCCGATGACGAGTTGGCGGCCGTGGCGTGCGCGGTGGTGGGCTCGCTGGCGACGGTCACCATGTCGGGGCCGGGAACCGTGGAACTCCAGCCGCGCGGGGTGACCAAGGCGACCGGGCTGGCGCTGGCCGCCGAGCATCTCGGCACTGGTCCCGAACGGGCCTTGGCCTTCGGTGACATGCCCAACGACATCCCGATGTTCGACTGGGCCGCGCACGGGATCGCCATGGCCAACGCCCATCCCGAACTGAAGGCCGTGGCCGACGAGACCACCTCGTCGAACGAGGACGACGGCGTCGCCGTCGTCCTCGAAAGACTCTTCCTCGCCGGCTGAACCAGCTGAACCAGCTGACCGGCTGGCTGGCGCATCAGCGCGACGCTGTCCGACGGGAAGCCGGTGCGCACCGGGTCGTCAGGTGCCGGTGCGCACCGGTCCGTCAGCGGTGGGGCGCCGGTCCGTCAGTGGTGGGGCGCCGGTGGGGCAACGGGGGTGTGCCGGTGGGGCAGCGGCGACGCGCCGCTCTGCCGGCTGTCAGTACGCGCCGTACACGTTGTCGATCGACCCGTACCGCGCGGCCGCGTAGTTGCAGGCGGCGGTGATGTTGGCGACCGGGTCGTAGGGGTCGAACGAGGTGCCGGCCACGTGGTACGCGGCGAAGGTCGGGTCGATGACCTGGAGCAGGCCCTTGGACGGGGTACCCGCGGCGGCGTTGGAGTCCCAGAGGTTGATGGCGCGGGGGTTGCCCGAGGACTCCCGCATGATGTTGCGGTAGATGCCGTTGTAGGTGCCCGGGATGCCCTTCTGGGCCATGATCGCGAGGGACTCACGGATCCAGCCGTCGAGGTTGTTCGGGTACCCGGCGATGGTGGTGGCCGCCGCCGTGGCAGGACCGGTGGCCGCGGAGGCGGACGTGGCGCCGATGAGCGGCACCGCGAGGACGGCGGCGCTGGTGCCGAGCACGGCGAGGGTGCGGACGAGCCGGTTGTTCCGGGAACGGCGGTACTGAGCGGCAGCAGGCATGGGGAAGTTCCTCTCCGACGCCTGCGAGGTGAGCTGTCGGGTTCGGGCGGGGAGGTGCCCGGCCGTGCCCTGGAGGAGGCACGGCTTCACCCCTAGCCGTTCCGGTGCGGCATGTGCCGTCCGGTCAGGCGACTTACCTGGGTCCCCCGCTCCTGCCGTACGAATGAGTTCGTCGATGGGTTACGCGGGCGGCGGCAGGATTCGGCGTCCGCCCGACGGCCGGGAACGTATGCGAGGGCACATGTCGGGAACAAGTGCCGGATTCACACAACGCACTATTTGACCTTGGTCTGCGCGTTATGGGGTGCTTGATCCTTTTCGGCCGTCTGCCCCCAACTCGCCGACGGGTAGAGGGAGAAGGGGCGTCGGCGGCCGGAGTGGGACGATGATGGTGCGTGACTCAACTCACGAAATGGCAAAGTGCAGCAAATCAGACAAGGGGTATTCAGGGTATTCGGGGTGTTCGGGGTATTCGTACCGGATCCGGATCCGGATCCGGGTGAGGGTGGGGTCTGTGATGTGAGGCTCTGGTGGCGGTGTGGGCGTTACTCCACTTATCACACATTTCGCGACAAAGTGAATGTATTGCCGCTAAGTCAACGAATGTCCGTTCTTATCAACCGATCAAAACCATAGCGATCATGATCCAATACCGCCCGGGCTGGACCGGTGGGCGCTATCGGTGATCGAAACCGGACCGGATACGCTGACTTGAGTGAGGGCAGCGACCTATCGACAAACCGTGTAATCGCCAGCAGGCACCAGCAGACAGGAGACCTCTCGTGACCGTCGTCGGGCCGTTCGGGCTGAACGTGCGGGACCAGGCGCTGGAAGCCGATGTCCAGGCCGGATTGGTGGCTGTCGAAGAAGGCTTGCTCGAAGCCACCAAGAGCGAGGTCCCTTTCATCACCGAGGCCGCACAGCACCTCGTGCGGGCCGGCGGGAAGCGGTTCAGGCCGCTGCTCGTCATGCTCGCGGCGCGATTCGGTGACCCGTCCGCGCCGGGCGTGGTGCCGTCCGCGGTCGTCGTGGAGCTGACCCACCTCGCCACGCTCTACCACGACGACGTCATGGACGAAGCGGCCGTGCGACGTGGCGTGGACAGTGTCAACACCCGCTGGGACAACTCCGTCGCGGTCCTCACCGGTGACTTCCTCTTTGCTCGCGCTTCCCAGATCCTCGCCGACCTGGGCCCGGAGGCCGTCCGGGTGCAGGCGCTCGCCTTCGAACGGCTGGTCACCGGTCAGATCCTGGAGACCGCAGGTCCCGTGGACGGCCGCGACCCGGTCGAGCACTACCTGGAGGTGCTCAGCGGCAAGACGGGCGCGCTGGTGGCGGTGTCCTGCCGGTTCGGCGCCATGATGTCCGGCGCCGACGAGCAGGTCGTCGACGTGCTCACCCAGTACGGCGAACGTCTTGGGGTCGCCTTCCAGCTCGCGGACGACGTCCTGGACATCGCCTCCGACTCCCACGAGTCCGGCAAGACCCCCGGCACCGACCTGCGGGAGGGTATCCCGACGCTGCCCGTGCTCCACCTGCGCGAGCAGGCGGCCCGGCTGGGGCTGCCCGAGGACGTCGCCTTGTGCGAACTGCTGGACTCCGACCTCAGCGACGACACCCGGCACTCCGAGGCGCTGGCCGCGCTGCGCGCGCACCCCGCGCTGGAACAGGCCCGCCGGGACACCGTCCGGTACGCGGAGGAGGCGCGGGCCGCCCTGGCGCCGCTGCCGGACTGCGACGCCAAGGCGGCGCTGACGGAGCTGTGCGACGCGGTGGTGCACCGCGCCGGCTGATGGCCCGCGCGGGACGGTGCCGTGCACGACCCCTACGGGACCCCGAGCCGCCACACCTGCGTGTCATACCGCAGGCGTAGACGGAGTTGCCTCCGAGGACTGACGCTTCCTCACGGCCGGTCTGGTCAGATGGAGACCAGGGACATCACCACTCCTCACCGATTCGGGTGAGAATGGCGGCTCAGGTGGACCAGCGTGAGGACGGCCGCCGCCGACAACGGAGGTAAGGCACACATGGCACCGTACGATTCCGACGAAACAGCGGTCGCCGCGAGGGACGAGCACTCGGGCTCCGGTCGGCGCAAGGCCGCCCGGTACGCCGTCCCCGTGGCGGTGGTGGGGGTGGCAGCGGCCACGATCGGACTGGTCCCGGCGCTCGCCGACTCCGGTGACCCCAACCTGCCGAAGATCACCGCGCAGCAGCTCATCGAGAAGATCGCCAAGTCGGACGTCCAGCAGTTGTCCGGCACCGTGAAGATCAACACCGACCTGGGCCTGCCCAACCTCGGAGGCCTGGAGAACAGCATCGCCTCCCGGGTGGCCAAGGGCTCCGGTGACGGCTCCTCTGCCGACCCGCAGTCCAAATTCACCGAACTGCTCTCCGGCACGCACACCCTGCGCGTCGCCGCCGACGGCCCGGACCGGCAGAAGGTGTCACTGCTGGAGCAAGGCGCCGAGTACAGCCTCATCCACGACGGCAAGGACGTGTGGGGCTACGACAGCAAGAGCAACGAGGTCTACCACGGCACCGCGGCCGACTCCGGCAAGCACCACAGGGCCGAGCCCCCCGCCACGCCCAAGGACTTCGCCGACAAGGCGCTGAAGTCGGTGGACGACACCACCTCCGTCACGGTCGACGGCACCGAGCGGATCGCCGGCCGCGATGCCTACCGGCTGCTGATCCGGCCCAAGCAGTCCGGCACCACGGTCGGCGCGATCAGCATCGTCGTGGACGCGAAGACGGGTCTGCCGCTGAAGTTCACGTTGACCCCGAAGAGCGGGGGCGCCGCGGTCGTCGACGCGGGCTTCACCCAGGTCTCCTTCGCCGAGCCGGCCTCCTCCACCTTCGACTTCACCCCACCCGAGGGGGCGAAGGTCACGCAGGAGAAGCAGCGGACCCAGGCACCCCGGCACGAGCGCGGCTCCGGCCGCGAACTGGCCGAGGGCGCCCCGGGGGCCGACGTCCTCGGCAAGGGCTGGACGTCCATCGCCACCTTCGACACCGGTGCCAAGGGAGGCCTGCCGGCCGGCTCCCGGGGCGGTGACCTCGGCGGCTTCCTCGGTTCGCTCGGCGATCCGGTGTCCGGCAAGTTCGGCAAGGGCACTGTCCTCACCACCCGCCTGGTCAACGCGCTGATCACCGACGACGGCAAGGTCTACGCCGGCGCGGTGACCAAGGGCGCCCTGGTGAAGGCGGCCGACGCGGGGAAGTAACCCTTCCCGAGCACGATGAGTCGAGGGGGAGCCGATGGACGCACCGTCCGCCACGGACCGGGAGGGCCCCGGTGGGGAACGCGCCGGCGGGGAGAGGCCGGACAGGGGAGCACCGCGCCCGGAGGCACGGCACCCGGAGGGACCGGGTGCCGAGAGTGCACCGGAGCGCGTCCCGGGACAGACGCAGACGAGCGTCATCGCCACGCGCGGCCTCACCAAGCGCTACCACGGCGGACAACTTGCCGTCGACGGTCTCAACCTGACCGTCCCGGCGGGCAGCGTCTTCGGTTTCCTCGGCCCGAACGGCTCGGGCAAGACCACCACCATCCGCATGCTCATGGGCCTGATCGAGCCGACCGCGGGCACGGTCCGGGTGCTCGGCCTACCCATGCCCCGGGCTGTCCGCACCGTCCTCCCGCAGGTCGGCGCGCTCATCGAAGGCCCAGCGCTGTACGGCTTCCTCTCCGGCCGCGACAACCTGCTGCGCTACGACACCGCCGACCCCACCGCAGACCCACGCACCCGGCGCGCGCGCGTGGCCGCGGCACTGGACCGGGTGGGCCTGACCGCCGCCGCGGGCAAGAGGGCCAAGGCCTACTCGCTCGGCATGAAACAACGCCTGGGGCTGGCCACCGCACTGCTCCAGCCGCGCAGGCTGCTCGTCCTGGACGAGCCGACCAACGGCCTCGACCCGCAGGGGATGCGCGAGATCCGCAGTTTGATCAGGGAACTGGCCGCCGACGGCACGACCGTCTTCCTCTCCTCCCACCTCCTCGACGAGATCGAACAGGTCTGTACCCACGCGGCGGTGATGGCTCATGGCCGGCTCGTCATCCAGGGCGCGGTGGCCGACCTGGCGGCCGGGGCGCGCGGCCGGCTGGTGGTGACCACCCCGGACGCGGCCGAGGCGACCCGGGTGCTCAAGGAGCAGGGCGTCGGGGACGTCACTGCCGACGGCGACCGGGTCACCGGTGAACCGCCCGCGCGGGACCTCGCCGAGGTCACTGCGGCCCTGGTCACGGCGGGCGTCCGGGTCCGGGGCCTTACGCTCGAACGAGCGTCGCTGGAAGACACGTTCGTGGCACTGACGGGGGAGGGATTCGATGTCGCGGGATGAGGCCGTCGGTTCGGCCGGGGCGCGGCGTCCGAGTCCCCTGTGGACCTTCGGGCTGCTGCGCAGCGAACTGGTCATCACCGTCGGCCGCTGGCGCACCCTCGCCCTGCTCGGGGTGCTGGCCGCGGTGCCGGTACTGGTCGGGATCGCGGTGAGGACCGAGACGCGGGGCGGCCCGGGAGCGGGTCGGGGCGGTGGCGCGGGCCCGGCGTTCATCGCGCAGATCACCAACAACGGCCTCTTCCTGGTGTTCACGGCGCTGGCCGCGACCCTGCCGTTCTTCCTCCCGATGGCCGTCGGTGTCGTCGCCGGCGATGCGATCGCGGGCGAGGCGAGTGCGGGCACCCTGCGCTATCTGCTGGTCGCCCCGGCCGGCCGCACCCGTCTGCTGCTCACCAAGTACGCGACCGTGATGGCCTTCTGCGTGCTGGCCACCCTGGTCGTCGCCGTTTCCGCGCTGATCGTCGGCGCGCTGCTCTTCCCGCTCGGCGATCTGACGACCATTTCCGGCACCCGGATCAGCTTCGCCGAAGGGCTGGGGCGGGCCCTGCTGATCGCCCTGGTCGTGGCCGTCTCACTGGTCGGCGTGGCGGCCCTCGGCCTGTTCGTGTCGACCCTCACCCAGAGTGGCATCGCGGCGATGGCGACCACCGTGGGGCTGCTCATCACCGTCCAGATCCTCGATCAGATACCCCAGCTGCACGCGATCCAGCCGTACCTCTTCTCGCACTACTGGCTGTCCTTCGCCGACCTGATGCGCGACCCCGTCTACTGGGACGGCCTGGTCCGGAACCTCGGTCTCCAGGCGCTGTACGCGGGTGTGTTCGGCTCGGCGGCCTGGGCACGGTTCACGACGAAGGACATCAGTGCGTAGGCCCTTTCCGCGCCGCACCGGTGTGCCCCACGGTGTGGCTGGTGCGAGGCTGTGACGTCGCGGTGACGCGGATGGCGGCCGGAGCCGACAGACTGGTCGGCAGGTCGTGGAGCACCGGATCGTGACGCCGGGGGAATGAGGGGAAACCGATGTCTCGACTCAGCTTTGAGAAGCAGCGGGCGCAACGGCCCGCAGCGCATCTGGAGGAAGTCCCCGTCCGGGTGTTCGGCGCGGGAGGCGCGTCGGTGGGCGGGGTGTCCGTTGTGGCGGCGCCGGGCGAGGAGATCCAGCAGGCCGTCTTGAACCACCTCCAGCGCCTGGCCATCAGCCTCGGTGCCCCCATACGCACCACCATCCACGACGACCGCGCGGGCTGGGTCGTGTCCCTGGAGGTCTCGGCGAACGGCTCCAGCCGGGTGCTGGGACAGCCGGTGCGGGTGACTGCGGTACCGGAGGAGCCGGTCACCGTGGAGCCGGCTGTCCTGGCGGGGCCGAGTGCTGCGGGTGCGGTTCTCCCGGCGGGGCCCAGCACGTCGGGTGCGGCGCACCCGTTCACTCCTGCACCGGCCATCGACCTGCCGGTGAGCCGCGTCGACGTGCCGCCGACCGGGACCGAAGCAGGGCTCCACACGACTCCGCCCACCCCCGCCGGGCCCCGGGGTTTCGACGCCGTTGCTGAGGAGGTGCTCGGCGACGGGCCCCTGATCGAGACCGTGGAGGGCGCCGATCTACTGACCGAGCCGATGAGGCAGATCTGCGAGGCCGTCCGCACCGGCCGCATCGAGGCGGCGGCGGACCTCGCCGACCGCACGGTCACCGGGGCGACCGCAGCGCTGGGCCTCCGTCATCCCGAGGTACTGCACCTGCGTGAACTCGTGGCCTACATCGCCTATCTGGCGGACGACCCGGTCCGGGCCTGCGGGCTGTCCCTGGACCTTGCCCGCCTGCGCCGCCGGGCCTGGGGCGCGGAGGTCGCCCACGGCAATGTGCAGAGCGCGGCGACGGCCTGGCGCGCGGTGCGTGACCCCGAGGAGGGGCTGCGACTGGGCCGCGACCTGATCGATCTGTGGACGGACCTCGCCGCGGAACCCGGCCCCGCCGCCGAGGACCCGCGCCCCCTGGAGTCCGCCCGCGCCCGCATGGTCCGCCTGGCCGACCGGGCGGCGCGGGCCAGGCAGCCGTAACCGGCGGGCCCGGCAGGCCGGCCGGGGCCCGGGTGCCTCAGAGACTTCGCTGACCTGACCAACAGCCCTACTCCACAAACGGATTAAAAAATTCACGCTTGAATTTCACTCCATTCTCATGGAGTTGCCGAGTCGCTCCGCGCTGTACCGGCTGGTGGGAGCGGTCTCCGGAGCCGGCCAAAGTCAACGGAACCCTCCACATCAAGTCCGATATCAAGTTCAAGATCTCTGAGTCGGGGTACGGAAAGCACAAGAATGGGGATCTCACGAACTCCCCGTTCGAGGACCCCACCGGATACGGCTATCTGCAAGCGGCCTACAGTCCTCTTGATCCCGGCGTGGCCTGCTGACCGTTCGCCGGGTCACCGCTCATGGCCGCCGCTTACGGTCGGGGCGGCTGTCGGACGGGCTGGTTGTGCGCCGGCCCCCGCGGCGCGCGCCGGTCATGGCCGGGCGGCTTCGGCGTCCGGCTCGGGTCCGCAGGGCAGGGTCGTCGCCTCCGTCCGCGGCACGGCTCGTACCGCTTCGGTGGCCATGGCGGCGCCCGGCGTGCCGGTCTTGCTCGTGAGGGTGCGGGCCGCGCGGCGCGCAGAGCGCAGCGCGTCGCCCGTGAGCAGGATCAGCGCCAGCCAGACCAGCCCGAATCCGGCCCACCGCTCGGGCGGCATGGCCTCACCGAAGTAGAGGACACCGAGCAGGAACTGGAAGGCGGGGGCCAGGTACTGCAGCAGGCCCAGCGTCGACAGGGGCACCCGAATGGCCGCCGCGCCGAAGCAGACCAGCGGCAGCGCGGTGACGATACCGGTGGAGGCGAGCAGCGCGGCGTGCCCGGTGCCTTCGTTCACGAAGCTGCAGTCGCCGTGCGCGGTGAGCCACAGTAGATAGCCGAGTGCGGGCAGGAACTGGATCGCGGTCTCGGCGGCCAGCGATTCCACACCGCCGAGGCCGACCTTCTTCTTCACCAGGCCGTAGGTGGCGAATGAGAAGGCGAGACAGAGCGAGATCCACGGTGGGCGGCCGTAGCCGACGGCCAGGACGACGACGGCGACGAGGCCGGTGCCGACCGCCACCCACTGCACGGGCCGTAGCCGCTCCTTCAGGATGAGCACGCCCATCGCGATGGTGACCAGCGGGTTGATGAAGTAGCCGAGGGAGGCCTCGACGACATGGCCCGAGTTCACGGACCAGATGTAGACGCCCCAGTTCACGGTGATGACAGCTGCGGCCACCGCGACGAGCCCGAGCCTGCGTGGCTGGCGCAGTAGTTCCCCGGCCCAGCCCCAGCGCCGTACGAAGAGCAGGGCGACGGCCACGAACGCCAGGGACCACACCATGCGGTGGGCGAGGATCTCCACTGCCCCGGCGGGTTTCAGCAGCGGCCAGAACAGGGGGACCAGCCCCCACATGCCATAGGCGGCGAAGCCGTTCAGCAGGCCTATTCGCTGCTCACCCTTGGACATCCCGGCCACGGGCTCCTCCTTATTCGCCGCACCCACGCTCGCCGTGCCACGCACGCGGGAACGAAGGTAGCGCCGAGCACCCCCGCGTGTCATGCCCGTATCGCCATACGGTCATGACACGCCGGGGTGGGATGCCGGTCGGAGCGGGCTCAGTCCTTGAGGGCGACCGTGACGGCCTCCGTCAGCGGCGTGGACGGGCGGCCGATCAGGCGGGCCAGGTCGCCGGAGGAGACCACCAGTTCGCCCTTTTCGATCGAGGCGTCCACGCCGGCCAGGAGCGCGGCCAACGGGGCGGGCAGGCCGGCGCCGGCCAGGACGCCGGTGAGCGCCTCGACGGACACCGGGTGGTACGCGATCTCCCTGCCGGTCTGCCGGCCCAGTTCGGCGGCGTACTCGGGGAAGCTCCACGCTTCGTCGCCGCCGAGCTCGTAGGTCGTGTTCTCGTGGCCCTCGCCGGTGAGCACCGCGACCGCGGCTGCGGCGTAGTCGGCGCGAGACGCCGAGGAGACGCGGCCGTCCCCGGCGGCCTGGACGACCGCGCCGTGCTCCAGTACCGGGGCCAGGTTCTCGGTGTAGTTCTCGTGGTACCAGCCGTTGCGCAGCAGCGTGTAGGGCAGGCCGGAGGCGAGCAGCGCCTCCTCGGTGGCCCGGTGGTCGTCCGCCAGCGCGGCCGTCAGGGTGCTCGGGGCGCTCGTGTACGCGAGCAGGGCCACACCGGCCGCCTTCGCCGCGTCGATGACGACCCGGTGCTGCTGCACCCGGCCCTTGTCGAACTCGGTGCCGGAGATCAGCAGGACCCGGTCGCCGGCGGCGAACAGCCTGGCGAAGGTGTCCGGCGTGTTGTAGTCGGCGATGGCGAGTCGTACACCGCGGGCCGCGAAGTCGGCGGCCTTCCCTTCGTCGCGAACGACCGCGGTGATCTGCTCCGCCGGAACCTTCTCCAGTAGCTGCTCGACGACGTGACGGCCGAGGTGTCCGGTGGCTCCGGTGACGACGATGCTCATGATGCGGGACTCCTTGGGTGTGGGACCGGGATGCCGTGTGACACTCACCCTAGAGATGGCGCTAACTTTATGAAAGTACCCACTTTGAAGTAAGGTACTGGCATGGAGGTAAGTGTGAAGCGGATCGTGGACGCCGAGGCCCAGTGCCCGTACCGGCTCGTCCTGGAGCACCTCACCAGCCGCTGGGGCGTCCTCGTCCTCATCGAACTGCTGGAGCGCTCCTACCGGTTCAGTGAGCTGCGCCGGGCCGTCAGTGCCTACGGAGGCCGTGGCGTCAGCGAGAAGATGCTCACCCAGACCCTCCAGACCCTGGAGCGTGACGGCCTGGTCCACCGGGATGCCAAGCCGGTCATCCCACCCCGCGTCGACTACTCGCTCACCGGCCTCGGTCGCGAGGCGGCGGAGGAGGTACGCTCCCTCGCCCGGTGGACCCATGACCGCATGGGCCAGGTGGAGACCGCACGCCAGGCATACGACGAGGCCCGGGACGCTCGGTCCCGGGCCTCGTGAAAACGGCGAAGTGGACTCAGCCGACGACCGTCCACGTGTCGCCGCCGGCCAGTAGCGCGGCCAGGTCGCCCTTGCCCTTCTGCTCCACCGCGGTGTCGAGCTGGTCAGCCATCGCCGTGTCGTACACCGGCCGTTCCACCGAGCGGAAGACGCCGATCGGGGTGTGGTGCAGGGTGTCCGGGTCGGCGAGCCGGGAAAGGGCGAAGGCCGTCGTCGGGGAGGCGGACCGCGCATCGTGGACGAGGATGTCCGCCTCGTTCTCCGGAGTCACCGTCACCACGTCCAGATCGCCGGTGATCCGGTCGCGTACGACGCCGCGCGAGCCGTCGGGACCGAAGCGGATCGGCTGCCCGTGCTCAAGGCGGATCAGCGCCTCCTCGGCCCGCTGCTTGTCCTTCAGGGCGTCGAAGGCGCCGTCGTTGAAGATGTTGCAGTTCTGGTAGATCTCGATCAGAGCCGTGCCCGGATGATCGGCCGCGGCACGCAGCACCCCGGTCAGGTGCCTGCGGTCGGAGTCGATCGTGCGCGCCACGAAGGACGCCTCCGCACCGATCGCCAGCGAGACCGGGTTGAACGGCGCGTCCAGTGAGCCCATCGGCGTCGACTTGGTGATCTTGCCGACCTCGGACGTCGGGGAGTACTGGCCCTTGGTCAGGCCGTAGATCCGGTTGTTGAAGAGAAGAATCTTGATGTTGACGTTGCGGCGCAGGGCGTGGATCAGGTGATTGCCGCCGATGGACAGGGCGTCACCGTCACCGGTGACGACCCACACGCTCAGATCCCGCCGGGACGTGGCCAAGCCGGTGGCGATCGCCGGGGCACGGCCGTGGATGGAGTGCATCCCGTAGGTGTTCATGTAGTACGGGAAGCGGGAGGAACAACCGATCCCTGAGACGAAGACGATGTTCTCCCGGGCCACCCCCAGTTCGGGCATGAACCCCTGGACGGCGGCAAGGATGGCGTAGTCACCACAACCGGGGCACCAGCGCACCTCCTGGTCCGACTTGAAGTCCTTCATCGACTGCTTGCTCTCCGCCTTGGGAACCAGCTGCAGCAGTCCGTTGGTGGCGTCAGTCATCAATGGCCTCCTTCAGCGCCGCGGCGAGCTGTTCCGCCTTGAACGGCATGCCGTTGACCTGGTTGTAGGAGTGGGCGTCGACCAGGTACTTCGCCCGGAGCAGGGTGGCGAGCTGCCCGAGGTTCATCTCCGGGACGACCACCTTGTCGTACTGCTTCAGCACACTTCCGAGGTTGCGCGGGAAGGGGTTGAGGTAGCGCAGGTGGGCCTGCGCGATCGACTCGCCTGCCCGGCGCAGCCGCCGCACCGCGGCCGTCACCGGACCGTACGTCGACCCCCAGCCCAACACCAGCGTCTTCGCGCGGTCGGGGCCCTTGCCGCCCGAAGGCGGTTGAGGACTCCGGGAAGGGTCGTCCACCTCGATGTCCGGGACGTCGATGCCGTCGACCTTCGCCTGGCGGGTGCGGACCATGAAGTCGTGGTTGGCCGGGTCGTAGGAGATGTTGCCCGTGCCGTCCTGCTTCTCGATGCCGCCGATGCGGTGCTCCAGACCGGGCGTGCCCGGGATCGCCCACGGCCGGGCGAGGGTCTGCGGGTCCCGCTGGTACGGCCAGAAGACCTCGGTGCCGTCCTCAAGGGTGTGGTTCGGACCTGAGGCGAACTGCACCCGCAGGTCGGGCAGCTCGTCCAGGTCCGGGATCCGCCACGGCTCGGAGCCGTTGGCCAGATAACCGTCGGAGAGCAGGAAGACCGGGGTACGGTACGTCAGCGCGATCCGGGCCGCCTCCAGCGCCGCGTCGAAGCAGTCCGCCGGAGTGCACGGAGCGATCACCGGAACCGGCGCCTCGCCGTTGCGGCCGTACATCGCCTGCAGCAGGTCAGCCTGCTCGGTCTTGGTCGGTAGACCGGTGGACGGGCCGCCGCGCTGGATGTCGACGATCAGCAGCGGCAGTTCCAGAGAGACCGCCAGACCCACCGTCTCGCTCTTCAATGCGATACCGGGACCACTCGTCGTCGTCACCGCCAGCGAGCCGCCGAAGGCCGCGCCCAGTGCCGCGCCGATGCCCGCGATCTCGTCCTCCGCCTGGAAGGTGCGCACGCCGAAGTTCTTGTGCCGGCTCAGCTCGTGCAGGACGTCCGAGGCCGGCGTGATCGGGTACGAGCCCAGGAACAGCGGCAGATCCGCCTGCCGGGAAGCGGTGATCAAACCGTAGGCCAGGGCCAGGTTGCCGGAGATGTTCCGGTAGGTACCGACCGGGAACGCCTTGGCGGCCGGGGCGACCTCGTAGGAGACGGCGAAGTCCTCCGTCGTTTCGCCGAAGTTCCAGCCCGCCCGGAACGCGGCGATGTTGGCCTGTGCGATGTCCGGCTTGTTGGCGAACTTCGACTTCAGGAACTCCTCGGTGCCCTCGGTGGGCCGGTGGTACATCCAGCTCAGCAGGCCCAGGGCGAACATGTTCTTGCTGCGCTCGGCCTCCTTGCGGGACAGGTCGAACCCCTTCAACGCCTCGACGGTGAGCGTGGTCAGGGGCACCGGGTGGAGGCTGTAGCCGTCGAGTGAGCCGTCCTCCAGCGGCGAGTTGTCGTAGCCCACCTTCTGCAGGGCGCGCTTGGTGAACTCATCCGTGTTGACGATGATCTCGGCCCCGCGCGGTAGATCGCCGACGTTCGCCTTCAGCGCGGCCGGGTTCATCGCGACCAGCACGTTCGGGGCGTCGCCCGGGGTGAGGATGTCGTGGTCGGCGAAGTGGAGCTGGAACGAGGAGACGCCGGGCAGGGTGCCGGCGGGGGCGCGGATCTCGGCGGGGAAGTTCGGGAGGGTGGAGAGGTCGTTGCCGAAGGACGCGGTCTCCGAGGTGAACCGGTCACCGGTGAGCTGCATGCCGTCACCCGAGTCCCCCGCGAACCGGATGATCACCCGGTCCAGGCGCTGCACGTCCTTGGCGTCGCCCGGTTTGCGCTGCTCTCCCACGACGGTTCCGTCGGTCTGCTCCGCTGGGCTGCTGACCTGGCTGGTCACTGAACTGGACCTCCTTCGAGGCGGCTGTCCGGGGTTTGGTCGTCCCACGGACCATCCCAGGATCAACCCTACGTCGGTTAGGGTCGCCTTCCCGAGGCCATCCGGGGAACGGACGGCAATTCGGGGCGGCCTGTCGCGCTGGTTTCCCATGATGTCCCGCAGTACCGCTCAAGCGCCGGTCGAGGGACTTCCCGCGCGTCCTCGGTTCCCTCCTTCCGCACCCTTCCGGGTACCCGTCCTGCTGAGAAGACGGCGCACAGGACGCGGGGGTCGGAAGACGGCAGGGTGCGTACCGCGCGACCGGGGAACCCGGATCCTGGATACGGAGGACGGCATGTCGCATGCGGTGCCCGGTGTTCAGGTTGGCTTCAGCAGCCTTGCCCCTCGCACCCGTGCGACGCCGCCGGACGCTCAAGAGTTCAGATACGTGAGGACCGCGAGAACCCGCCGGTGGTCGCCGTCACTCGGAGCCAGACCGAGTTTGAGGAAGATGTTGCCGACGTGCTTCTCCACGGCGCCGTCACTGACCACCAGTTGCCGGGCGATCGCTGAGTTCGTACGTCCCTCGGCCATCAGCCCGAGCACCTCGCGTTCCCGCGGGGTGAGCCCCGCGAGCACGTCCTGCTTGCGGCTGCGGCCGAGCAACTGCGCGACCACTTCCGGGTCCAGCACCGTGCCCCCCTCGGCCACCCGCACCACCGCGTCGACGAACTCCCTCACCTCGGCGACCCGGTCCTTGAGCAGATAACCCACACCCCGGCTGGAACCGGCCAGCAGTTCGGTGGCGTAGCGCTCTTCCACGTACTGTGACAGCACCAGTACCCCGAGTCCCGGGTGCGCCTTGCGTAGCCGTACCGCCGCTCGCACGCCCTCGTCGGTGTGCGTCGGCGGCATGCGTACGTCCGCCACCACCACGTCGGGCAGCGCGTCCTGGGCGTCCAGGTCGGCGATCTTCTCCACCAGCCTGTCCGCGTCCCCGACGCCTGCCACCACGTCGTGCCCTAGGTCGGTCAGCAGCCGGGTCAGGCCCTCCCTGAGCAGCACTGAATCCTCGGCGATGACCACTCGCACCCTGTTCATCACAGTCTTCTGGCCCCCCACAGCCCGATTCTGCGGCGACGTCCTTCCGCGACGTCCATCTGCGGCGTCCGCCCGTACGGAGGTACAGCATTCCAGCATTCGGGCCGTAGTGCCGTCGTGCCCGGAGAACATCACCGGGGCCATGCCGAGCCGGGCGGACCGACCGGGATCGTCGTCCGCTCGGGTCGGCCGTCACACGGAGGTACGCCAGGGGAGTTCCGCGATCACTCGGGTGGGGCCGCCGACCGGCGAGTCGACGACGAGGACGCCGTCGACGGCGTCCAGACGTCCGGCGAGTCCGGCCAGGCCGGAGCCGTGGGAGACGTCCGCGCCACCTCGGCCGTCGTCCCGGACCTGGATCAGCAGGCGGTTCTCCGAGCGCCACACGTCGACGGAGGCGGAGCGGGCGCGGCTGTGTTTGCTGATGTTCTGCAGCAGTTCGGAGACGGTGAAGTAGGCGATGCCCTCGATGGCCGGGGCCGGTCGGGTCGGCAGGTCGACGTCGACCTTCACCGGTACCGTGCAGCGGGAGGCGACCGAGGACAGGGCCGCGTCCAGGCCGCGGTCGGTCAGTACCGCGGGGTGGATCCCGCGGGCGAGATCGCGCAGTTCCTGAAGGGCCAGCTTCACCTCGCCGTGCGCCTCCTCCACCATCGCCGCCGCGGAGTCGGGGTCCTCCAGCAGCTTCTCCTTGGCCAGACCGAGTCCCATGGCCAGGCTGACCAGCCGGGCCTGTGCCCCGTCGTGCAAGTCCCGCTCGATCCGGCGTAGATCGGCCGCCGCGGTGTCGACCACGATCCCGCGGTCCGACTCCAGCTCCACCACACGTACCGAGAGCAGTGACGGCCCGAGTAGTCCCCGTACCAGCAGCCCGTCCACGGTCGTCAGCGCCCGTACGAGCCATGGTGTGGTCAACGTGAACAGCAGTCCGGCCAGGCCGGCCAGGGCGATCTCGAACGGGTTGTCGAGATAGATGCTGTGGTGTCCGTCCCCGTACAACTGCAGACCGCTCTGTCCGACGTACATCGGGAACACCCAGAACCACAGGGGGTAGGTCAGCAGTGTCCAGCCCAGGGACCAGAAGCTCACCGCCACCGAGAAGGAGAACACCGCCCACGGAAACTGCACCAGCGTGTACAGCATGTTCCGCCAGGATGCGCCGCTCTTGAGGACCGCGCCCATCCAGGTCAGCGCGCCCGGCTGACGTATCCGTAGCGGCTCCGGGGCTGCCACGTCCAGCCGGAGCAGTCCGCGAGCCCGTGCCCGCTCCAGCGCGCCGAAGCCCCGACAGCCAGCGAGCGCCGCCGCCAGCACCGGGACACCGATGAAGGTCACCAGCAGGCCCGCGCCCAGCGACACCATCGTCACTGACCAGGTGAACAGGAGGACGGAGACCGGAAGGCTCAACAGGACGTAGCCGAACTCGCGCCAACTGCGCGGCTCGAACGGCGCCCGCAGCACGGCGGGCAGCGCGTGACCAGTCCCGGTCGCCCGCCCGAACCCCTGCTCGTGTCCCCGTCCGTACTCCCCTCGGTACTCCCGTCGGCACTCCTGCCGGTACTCCGTGGCCATTGAATGTCGCCCCGTCCTCGTTGTCTTCGGCTGTCTCAAGCTCAAGCCGTCTCAGCCATCTCAACCGGCACCAGCCGTCTTCGGCTGTCTCCGGCTGCGTCGCGCGCGTCTGGTCGTGCCCGGCCGTTTCCCCACTGTTCGAACAGCGATCCGGCCGAGTCCCCAGGGTCGTCCGTCACGCCTGGCCGAGCCATGGAGGCCGTCGGCGTCTTGGACCGGGGGTTTCCCCCACCCCCACGGCTCGCGAGGGAGGAGGGCTTCGGACACCCGGAGCCGGGCAACCCCGTGTTCCTCGGGGCGGGGCGGTTGTTCTCGCTCCCCAGAGGGTGCGGTCAGGTGCCCCGGAGGGTGCTGCTACGCCTCCCGGTCCCGCCACGGCAGCTCCGCGGTGACCACCGTCGGGCCGCCGACCGGCGAGTCGACCACGAACAGACCGTCCACCGCGCCCAGCCGCTCCGCCAGTCCGCGCATCCCGCTTCCTGCGTCCAGCTGGGCGCCACCTCGGCCGTCGTCCCGGACCTGGATCAGCAGGCGGTTCTCCGAGCGCCACACGTCGACGGAGGCGGAGCGGGCGCGGCTGTGTTTGCTGATGTTCTGCAGCAGTTCGGAGACGGTGAAGTAGGCGATGCCCTCGATGGCCGGGGCCGGTCGGGTCGGCAGGTCGACGTCGACCTTCACCGGTACCGTGCAGCGGGAGGCGACCGAGGACAGGGCCGCGTCCAGGCCGCGGTCGGTCAGTACCGCGGGGTGGATCCCGCGGGCGAGATCGCGCAGTTCCTGAAGGGCCAGCTTCACCTCGCCGTGCGCCTCCTCCACCATCGCCGCCGCGGAGTCGGGGTCCTCCAGCAGCTTCTCCTTGGCCAGACCGAGTCCCATGGCCAGGCTGACCAGCCGGGCCTGTGCCCCGTCGTGCAAGTCCCGCTCGATCCGGCGTAGATCGGCCGCCGCGGTGTCGACCACGATCCCGCGGTCCGACTCCAACTCGGCGATGCGGCGCTCCAGTTCGTCCGAGGGTGACAGCAGCACGCGCACCATCGCCCGGTCGGCGTTCGCGAGCATCCGTGCGAGATACGGCAACACCGGCCACAGCACGAGCAGCGAGGTCAGTACGGTGCAGAACGTGAGGGTGCCCCAGGGGAGCCGGATCACCCCGTAGAGCAGGGTCCGCCAGCCGACCGGGTCCTTCAACGCCATCCACAGCCGCTGAAGCAGCCCTCCGCCCCTGGCGAGCGGCAGCGGCGTCGGCTCCTCCACCCGCACCCCGAGCAGCGCCCGGGACCGAGCTCGTTCCGCCTTCCCCAGCTGCCGGGCACCCAGCAGGGACAGCGCGAGCAACGGAAGCCCGATCACCGTGAGTGCGAGGGCACCCCCGGTGACCAGCGTGACGATCGCGTAGACGGAGCCGAACACCGCCACCGGCAGGTTCAGTAGCAGATGCGCGATCTCCTGCCAGGTGGTCACGTCGTAGGCTGGCCGCGGCGAGGGCAGATGGTCGATGCCGTCGTGCCGAAGGGCACCGTCGACCCGGCCGGGCGTCGAGCTGGGAGCGGTCATGCCGGCAGCCTGCCGTGCCTGGCCCCCTGCGCGCCATGCGGTATCCCGCCCACGGCCGGCGGGGGAAATCCCCACCACGCCCCACCGTCGCTCCGTCCCCGCGTCTCACGGCGTGACGGGCTGCTTACCGGTTCTTTATCAGGGCCTAGACTCCCGTGCGTACAGATCGCCGAATCACGTTGCATCACAGAGTCCGCCAAGGACACGAGGTCAGGGAGCGAGGGACGAGACGGTGCGGGAGACGTTGGGGGACCCAGCAGCCACCGCCGCGAACGTCATCGCGGCCGGCTATTTCCGGTCCTACTCGGTCGTGGGACTGCTCGCCCTCGTCGGCGTGCTGTTCGTCGTGGTCGCGTTCGGCGCCGGCCGCCTGCTGCGGCCGGTCGTTCCGACCCCCGAGAAACTCCTGACCTACGAGTGCGGCGTCGACCCCGTCGGTGAGGGCTGGGCCCACACCCAGGTCCGCTACTACGTCTACGCCTTCCTCTATGTGATCTTCGCGGTCGATTCGATCTTCCTGTTCCCCTGGGCGACGGTCTTCGCCGCCCCCGGCTACGGCGCGACGACTCTCGTGGAGATGTTCATCTTCCTCGGTTTCCTCGCCGTGGGCCTGCTGTACGCATACAAGAAGGGCGTCCTGGCATGGACGTAAACCCGGACCCCGTTGACCTGCCGGAGCCGAAGCGGCTGGGTGCTCTGGCCCGCCTGGCACCCGAACCGATGAAGGTGGTCCTGAACTGGGGCCGCCGCTATTCGCTCTGGGTCTTCAACTTCGGTCTCGCCTGCTGTGCGATCGAGTTCATCGCCGCGTCGATGGCCCGCCACGACTTCATCCGGCTCGGAGTCATCCCCTTTGCGCCGGGTCCTCGTCAGGCCGACCTGATGGTCGTTTCCGGAACGGTCACCGACAAGATGGCCCCGGCGGTCAAGCGCCTGTACGAGCAGATGCCCGAGCCGAAGTACGTGATCTCTTTCGGGGCCTGCTCCAATTGTGGCGGGCCGTACTGGGACTCGTACTCGGTCACCAAGGGCGTCGACCAGATCATCCCGGTGGACGTGTACGTCCCCGGCTGCCCGCCGCGACCCGAAGCGCTTCTCCAGGGCATCCTCAAACTCCAGGAGAAGATCGCCCGCGAGTCGCTGGGGGAGCGGTACGGCGCCGGTACTGCCCGGCCGTCCGCGGCAGCCCTGCAGAGCGACCTGGTGAAGCCGCCGGCCCCGGCCACTGAGGGGGATGCCCGATGAGCACGGCAGGCTGGCTGCCCGCGCCGACCGAGGAACTCTTCGGTGCTCAAGCCACGGCTGAGGAGTCCTACACCGTCCTGACCGTGGACGTGCCGCCGTCCTCCTGGCTGAGCGCCTTGGAGACGGCCCGTACGGTCTTGTCCTGCACCTACTTCGACTGGCTGAGCGCGGTCGACGAGCCGGGCACCGGTCTTCGGGTGTCCGCCCACGTCGTCGCGCTGCACCCGGTCCGTCGGCTCTTGGTCCGCACAACGGTCCCGTACGGGGCACCGGTTCTGCCGTCGGCCGTCGGCGTCTACGCGGGTGCCGCCTGGCACGAACGCGAGACCCACGAGATGTTCGGCGTCGTCTTCGAGGGCCACCCAGGGTTGGAGCACCTGCTGCTCCCCGAGAACTTCGAGGGGCACCCGCTGCGCAAGGACTTCGTCCTCGCCGCCCGTGTCGCCAAGGCCTGGCCCGGCGCCAAGGAGCCCGGTGAGCCGGCGGCGGGTGGCGCCCACGGCGGCCCCAAACGCCGCCAGACGCTACCCCCGGGCGTGCCCGATCCGAACGAGTGGGGCCCCCTCAAGGGGCAGCTCCCGCCTGCCCCGGCCCGCCCGTCGCGGGCGGCGGGGCGGGCGGCTGGCGAACGGCCCGCCCGCGCGGCCGGGGAGCGCCCGGTCCGGCGCACCCGTACCGCGGCGCAGGGCTCCGCCAGCCAGATGGGCCAGATGGGCCAGACGGGCGGGACTGCCCGGACGGACCAGCCCGGGGAGGGCGCCGCCGCGGGAGCGGCGGGTGCGCAGACCGGAGCCGGGGCCGGTGCGCCGGCCCAGCCGCGTCGGATGAGGAGTGCGAGCGAAGGCTCGGTCAGCCAGACCCCACCGCCGGCCGACGACACGGAGACGCGGAAGCGATCGACAGCCGAGCACGGCACCGACCAGGTGGCAACCGAGGGGGTGGCCGACGAGGCCTCCGCGGCGCACGAGCGCGGCGCCGCGCAGGCGCCGACCGCGCCTGCGCGGCGCGCACGCAGCGTCTCTGAGGGCTCGGCCTCGCAGCGGGCCCGGACTGCCCCGGAACCGGACCGCACCCCCTGGGAACCGGACTCGTTGGAACCGGACTCGGCCGAGCAGGCTGCGGTGGTTGAGCCGACGCACCAAGCCGAGCCGACGCAGTCGGCCGAGTCCGCGCCCGCGGAAGAGAGCGCAGCCGCGCAGCCGCCCCGCGCGGCTCAGCCGAGCACGGTCAGGCGCAGCCTGGACGCCCCGTGGCACCATGCCCGCCCGGCTTTCGGCGAGCCGGAGTCGAAGTCCGAGCCGGAGTCGAAGTCCGAACCGGAGTCCGCGTCGGAGCCGGAGTCCGAGCCGGAGTCCGCGTCGAAGGCTGCACGCGAGCCGGAGCCGGAGTCCGAGCCGGGGGCTGCACGCGAGCCGGAGCCGAAGCCCGAAGCGACGGTTGTGCCGAACACCGAGACACGCTCCGAGGATTCCGCAGGATCCGCGGAATCCGGGAAGCCCCCTGCAGGGCCCGGGGAAACCTCGGTGGCACGCGGGGAACCGCGGAAAACCCGAAGCGAGTCCTCGGAGCCTCGCGCTGAGCCGCGGGAAGCCCCTGCTGGACCTTCGGAGTCCACCGCGGAGTCCCGGGAAACCCCGGGGGAGCCCCGCAAGACCGGGGGGCCCAAGGAACCTGGTAAGCCCGGCAACCCTGGCAAACCCGGCCACTCCAGTAACCCCGGTAACCCCACAGGAGGTCCGCAGTGAACGGCGCGCTGGACGTCGCCCTGCGACTCCTCGTCGTGTTCGTCGTCTTCCTCACCTTTCCCCTGATCGTGGGACAGACCGAGCACAAGGTGATGGCGCACATGCAGGGTCGGCTCGGCCCGATGTATGCCGGCGGATTCCACGGCTGGGCCCAACTCATCGCCGACGGAGTGAAGTTCGCGCAGAAGGAGGACGTGGTTCCGGCAGGCGCCGACCGCCGCGTCTTCCAGATCGCCCCCGCCGTCGCACTGCTGCCCTACCTCCTCGTCCTGCTCGCCATCCCGATCGGCCCGGGCGAAGGCGCCGTCGGTCAGGTCCTGGACGCTGGCGTCTTCTTCGTGCTCGCGGTGATGGGCGTCGGTGTGCTCGGTTCGCTCATGGCCGGCTGGGCCAGCGCGAACAAGTTCTCCCTGCTCGGTGGCCTGCGTACGGCCGCCCAGCTACTCGCCTACGAACTCCCCATGCTGCTGACGGCGGCCTCGGTCGCGATGGCGGCGGGCACGGTCTCACTCCCGGGCATTCTGCACGCCTTCCACTGGTGGTGGGTGCCCTGGCAGATCGTCGGCGCGGTCGTCTTCTTCGTCGCCGGCCTCGCCGAACTGCAGCGCCCTCCGTTCGACATGCCCGTCGCCGACTCGGAGATCATCTTCGGTGCGTACACCGAGTACACGGGCCTGCGCTTCGCGCTGTTCCTGCTCGCCGAGTACGCCGGAATCATCGTCCTGTGCGGGCTGACCACGGTCCTCTTCCTCGGCGGCTGGCACGGCCCCTGGGGTGCCGACGGACTCGGCTGGCTCTGGACGCTGCTGAAGACCGCACTCCTCGCCTTCCTGGTCATCTGGCTGCGGGTCACCTATCCGCGGCTGCGCGAGGACCAGCTCCAGAAATTCTCCTGGACCCTCCTCGTCCCCCTCGCCCTCGCCCAGATCGCCCTCACCGGCATCGTCAAGGTGGTGATCTCCTAGTGGCTGAGTCCCTCCCGCCCACCCGGTCCCGCTTTCCGGGCTCCGGCCTCGCCAAAGGCCTGGCCGTCACCCTGCGCACGATGACGAGGAAGACCGTCACCGAGCAGTACCCGGACGTGCTGCCCGAGCTGCCGCCCCGTACCCGCGGGGTGATCGGCCTGTTCGAGGAGAACTGCACGGTCTGCATGTTGTGCGCCCGTGAGTGCCCCGACTGGTGCATCTACATCGACTCCCACAAGGAGACGGTCCCGCCGGCCGCTCCCGGCGGCCGTGAGCGCAGCCGCAACGTGCTCGACCGGTTCGCCATCGACTTCTCGCTGTGCATGTACTGCGGTATCTGCATCGAGGTGTGTCCTTTCGACGCGTTGTTCTGGTCGCCGGAGTTCGAGTACGCCGAGACCGACATCCACGACCTCACCCACGAGCGGGACAGGCTCCGTGAGTGGATGTGGACCGTCCCGGCCCCGCCCGCCCTGGACCCCGGCGCGGAGGAGCCCAAGGAGATCGCCGCCGCCCGCAAGGCCGCCGAGAAGCTGGCGGCCACACAGGCCGAACCGAAGGAGGACAGGTCGTGAGCCTCGCCGCAGCACAGCACGGTTTCCTGTCCCCGACCGGGGTCGAGATCGCCTTCCTGCTCGTCGGTCTGGTCACCTTCGGCGCCGCCCTCGTCAGCGTCACCACCCGGCAGTTGGTGCACGCAGCCCTGTGGCTCGTGGTCGCCCTCGGCGGTCTCGCCGTGGAGTACCTGCTGCTCACCGCCGAGTTCATCGCCTGGGTCCAGGTCCTGATCTACGTCGGTTCCGTCGTCGTCCTCCTCCTGTTCGGTCTGATGCTCACCAAGGCCCCCATCGGCCGCTCTCCGGATGCTGACTCCGGCAACCGCTGGGCCGCCCTGACCGTTGCGGTCGCCGCCGCCGTCGCCCTGGTCTGGGTGGTGGTGGACGCCTTCCGTGCCACCTGGATCGCACTGGACGGCCCGCCCGCCGGCAGCACCCGAGTCACCGGCGCGAGCCTGTTCCGGCACTGGGTACTGCCCTTCGAGGCACTGTCCGTCCTGCTTCTGGCGGCCCTGGTCGGTGCGATCGTCCTGTCCCGCAAGGCCAAGGCGGGCTCGGACACCCCGGACGCGGTCACCGCCGGTCGGGCGGCGACCGTGGACACACCCGGCGAGAAGGAAGGCGCCCGCTGATGCACCTCGCCTATCCCGCCGTTCTCGCCGCCCTGCTCTTCTGCACCGGCCTGTACGGCGTCCTCGCCCGCCGCAACGCGATCCTGGTCCTGATGTCGGTCGAGCTGATGCTCAACGCAGTCAATCTCAACCTGGTCGCCTTCGATGTATGGCTCAGCCGGGCTGCCGAGGAGACGCTCCACTCCGGCCAGGCGCTGACGCTGTTCACCATCGCCATCGCCGCCGCCGAGATCGGCATCGGCCTCGCGATCGTGCTCGCCGTCTACCGCAACCGCGGCACCTCCGACATCGACAGACTCCGCGACACCACCGAAGGACCCGAGACCGAGCGCCCCGGTGCCCCCGCGGTCGAGAAGGCTGAGGCCACCGCGTGACCACGACCACCCTCGCCGTCCTCGTCCCCCTTCTGCCGTTCCTGGGAGCCACGGCCGGCCTGCTGCTCGGCCGCACCACCCCCGGCTACGTCCGTCCGCTCGCCGTGCTGCCGCCGCTCGCCTCGCTGGTGCTGGCCGCGCTGGTCGCCGTGCGCCAGGGCGGCGGCCAGGCCGTCGACGCCCACACCGAACTGACGCCCACCGGGTCCGTTCCGATCGATCTGGCCCTGCACATCGACGGCTTCGCCGCGCTCGTCGCCATCCTGGTCGCCTTCGTGGCGACCTGTGTGCAGATCTACTCGACGGGCTACCTGCGTGACGACCCGCGCTACCCCTCCTACGCCGCTCTCGTCTCCCTGTTCACCTCCGCGATGCTCCTGGTCGTCTACTCCGGCGACCTGATCGTGCTGCTGGTCGGCTGGGAAGTCATGGGCATCTGCTCCTACTTCCTGGTCGGCCACTACTGGGAGACTCCCGAGGCCCGTGCCGCCTCCCTGAAAGCATTCCTGGTCACCAAACTCGGCGACGTGCCGTTTCTGATCGGCCTGTTCGCGTTGGGCACCGACGCCGGCTCCTTCCGCATCACCCGTGTCCTCGGCACCGTCGCGGCCGGAGGCCTCCACCACCCGACGCTGGTCGCCCTGCTGCTACTCGCGGGTGTGGCCGGCAAGTCGGCGCAGTTCCCGCTGCACACCTGGCTGCCGGACGCGATGGCGGGCCCCACGCCCGTCTCGGCGTTGATCCACGCCGCCACGATGGTCGCCGCCGGCGTCTACTTCATCGCCCGTCTCCTTCCCGTCTTCGAGGCGTCCTCGGCGGCGATGGTGGTCCTCGCCGTCATGGCCGCCGTCACGATGACCGGCTCGGGTCTCGCCGCGCTCGCCCAGGACGACATCAAGCGCGTCCTCGCCTACTCGACGATCGGCCAGCTCGGCTACATGACCGGCGCCCTCTCCGTCGGCGCCCGCGGCGCCGCCGTCTTCCACCTCCTGTCCCACGGCGCCTTCAAGGCGCTGCTCTTCCTCGCCGCCGGTGTGGTCATCCACGCCGCCGGCACCAACTCGCTGGCCGCCATGTCCCGCATGCACGGTCTGCGGGACCGCGTCCCGGACGCCTACTGGACGATGACCGTGGCACTGCTGGCGCTCGCCGCGGTCCCGCCGTTCAGCGGCTTCTTCTCCAAGGAGTCCGTCCTCGGCGCCGCCGAGGACGCGGCCACCGGTCACACCGGGCACGCGCCCGGCGCGGCGGGCTGGCTCGTCCTCGTCGCGGGCCTGGTCACCGCCCTGCTCACCGCCGCCTATGCCACCCGGCTGTGGCTGCTGGCCTTCTGCGGGCGGGGTGCCGAGGCCCCCGACCACGGCCGCCAGCCGCGGACGATGACCGTGGTGCTCTGGGTCCTCGCGGTGCCGTCACTCGCCTTCGGCGGGCTCGCCTACCGGGCGCTGCCCGACTGGTTCGACGGCCGTGATCTGACCCCGACCCTCCTCACCTCGATCCTGGGTACGGGCCTGGCCCTGGTCGGCGGACTGCTCACCTACGGCGCCTGGCAGCGCACCAGCGTGCTCGCCGCCCGCACCCCGCTCGGCGCGGTCGCCGCCCATCCCGAAGGGGACGCCGGACTGGTCGAGGCCGAGGCCATCGCCACCCACAAGCCGGCCTACGGCGACATCGCCTACGCCCCCGATCCGGCGGACCCCGGGCGACTGCTACTCGGTCCGCTGCACCGGCACGCGGCCATGGACTTCCATCTGGACGCCGTGTACGCGGCACTGTTCGTCCGTCCGGTCCAGGCCGGGGCCAGCCTGGTCCGGTTCCTCGACCGTGAGGTCATCGACACCTACGTCCGCGGCGCCGCGGCCCTGCCCCGGCTGCTCGGGGCCGCAGCGCGGCGAGCCCAGACCGGCAATGTGCAGACCTACGTGAGCGCGCTGCTCGCCGGCACCGTCGTCCTGGCGGTCGCCGTCGTCCTCGCCGCCACGGGAGCGTGAGCAGGCGTGATCGATATCAACGAGTCCGTGATGCAGTTCCTTCTGGCGTTCGTCGTCCTCGGCCCGCTCATCGGTGCCGTCGCCGCTCTCCTTCCGTCCCGCCCGTCGTCCGACCACCGCCCTTCGACGAGCCACTCCGCGACGCCCCCTCCCGCCACCAGACTGGAGGGGAAGACACCCGAGCAAGCCGTGCTCCGGCGCGGGGTGACCGCGACCGGCGCGGTTCTCGTCGCCGCGCTCGTCCTCGCGCTCGGCTTCGACCTCGACCATCCGTCGACGATGCAGGCCACGACCGACATCAGCTGGATCCCCGCACTCGATGTGCGGATCCACCTCGGCATCGACGGCATCTCCCTCCCCCTCCTGGTCCTGACCGCGCTGCTGACCTTCCTCTGCGCGCTGTACTCCTACTTCAAGCCGCCGTCGGGCCCGTCCCCGAAGGCGTTCGTCGCGCTGCTGCTCCTCCTCGAAACCGGCACCCTCGCGACCTTCGCTGTCCTCGACCTGCTGCTCTTCTTCCTCGCGTTCGAGACGGTGCTCATCCCCATGTACTTCCTCATCGCCCGCTGGGGCGGCGAGGGCCGGACCCGGGCGGCGTGGAAGTTCATCCTGTTCACGCTGCTCGGCTCCGTCATCATGCTGCTGGGCCTGCTCCTGATCGGGATCAAGGCCGGCACCTTCGACATGGTGGCACTCGCCACTGACAACGGCTCGTCACTGACCACGCCCGTGCAGGTGGCCGCCGTACTGGCGATCGGGATCGGGCTCGCGGTGAAGACGCCGATGTGGCCGCTGCACAGCTGGCTGCCGGAAGCCCACACCGCCGCGCCGACCGTCGGCTCCGTCCTGCTGGCCGGCGTCCTGCTGAAGATGGGCACGTACGGGTTCGTCCGCATCCTGTTGCCGGTCACGCCGAACGGCTTCCACACCTTCGCGCCCTATCTCGCCGCCTTCGCCGTCATCGGGATCATCTACGGATCCCTGGCCTGCCTGGCCCTGGCCAAGCCGGGGGCGAAGGGCGACCTCAAGCGGCTGATCGCCTACTCCTCGGTCGGCCACATGGGCTTCGTCCTGCTCGGCATCGCCACCATGACCCCGACCGGGGTGAACGGCGCGCTCTTCGCCAACATCGCCCACGGCCTCATCACCGGCCTGCTGTTCTTCCTGGTCGGTGGGCTCAGGGACCGAACGGGCAGCACCGACCTCGACACACTCGCCGAGGAGACCGGTGCCGCTCTGTACGGCAGGGCACCGCGCCTCGGCGGGCTGCTCGCCTTCGGCGCGGTCGCTTCGCTCGGTCTGCCCGGACTCGCCGGGTTCTGGGGCGAGATGCTGGCCCTGTTCGGGTCGTTCGAGCCCGCCGCAGGCCTCAGCCGCCCCGCCTACCTGACCTTCATGGCGATCGGCGCGTTCGGCACGTTGCTGACGGCCGCGTACATGCTGATCGTGGTCCGCCGGATCTGTATGGGGGCCGCGGAGCGGGAAGTCCCGGCCCTCGCCGACGTGCACGGGTACGAGTTCGCCGCCTGGACCCCGCTCGTCACCCTCACCGTCGTCGCCGGACTGTGGCCGAAGGTCCTGCTCGGCCTGACCGACCCGGCCGTGCAGCAGCTTCTCGCAGGAGGCACCCGATGAGCGCCCTGGCCCAGCCGCTCGCCCAGTCGGTGGTCCAGTCCGTCGACTGGCTCGCCATCGCTCCGCCCACGATCGCCGCCGCCGTGGGCCTCGTCGTCCTCGTCGCCGACCTGTTCCTGCCCGAGGCCAGGAAGACCGTGCTCGGCTGGATCTCGATCGCGGGCCTGGCCGCGGCGGCCCTGCTGCTCCTGCCGCTCCTCGACGGCGACCGCAGCACCTTCTGCCTGACCGGCCAGGCGCGCGTGTGCAGCTACACCGCCGACCGGTTCACGCTCGTCATCCAGTTCCTGGTCCTCGGCGGCGCGCTGCTGGCGGCCCTGCTGTCCGTCACCAACCTCGACGACGAGCGCCGGCGGCTCCCCGCGGGCGAGTTCTGGTTCCTGCTGTTGTCCTCAGCGGCAGGCGCCGCGCTGCTGCCCGCCTCCCGTGACCTGGCCACCCTGGTCGTGGCCCTGGAGGTCGCCTCGCTGCCCGCCTTCGCCCTCGTCGGCATCCGACACGGCGACAAACGGTCCTCCGAGGCCGCCCTGAAGTTCTTCCTGTCCTCGGTCACCGCCACCGCGGTCAGCCTGATGGGCATCAGCTTCGTCTACGCGTCCACCGGTTCCCTCTACCTCACCCAGATCGCCGAGCGCCTGCCCCACGTCGACGGACAGCTGCACAGCCTCGCCCAGACCGGTGTCGTCCTCACCCTCGTCGGCTTCGCCTTCAAGACGGCCGCCGTGCCCTTCCACTTCTGGGTGCCCGACACCTACGTGGGCGCGCCGCTGCCCGTCGCCGCCTACCTGTCGGTGGTCGGCAAGGCGGTCGGTTTCTCCGGCCTGATCCTCGTCACCGTCGTCGCGTTCCCGTCGTACGCCGACGTCTGGGGGCCCGCGCTCGCCGTCCTGGCCGCCCTCACCATGACCATCGGCAACGTCGGCGCCCTGCGCCAGCAGGCCACGCGCGCGTACAGCGCCGTGCGGTTGCTCGCCTGGTCCTCCGTCGGCCAGGCCGGCTATCTGCTGGTGCCGATCGCCGCCGCCGGTTACGCCGAGGCCCCCCGGAAGGTGATCGGCTCGACACTCGCGTACGCCCTGATGTACGCCGCCGTGAACCTCGGTGCCTTCGCGGTGGCCGCCCTGGTGGGCCGCAGCAGGCCGTTCAACCGGATCAGCGACTACCGGGGCCTGTCCGCCGCCAACCCGCTCACCGCGCTCCTCCTGGCCTTCTTCCTGCTGTGCCTGGCCGGGTTGCCGCCGGGGGTTATCGGCCTGTTCGCCAAGGTCACCGTGTTCTCGGCGGCCGTCGACGCGGGCCTGGGTTGGCTGGCCGTCGTCATGGCCGTCAACGTCGTGATCGCCCTCTTCTACTACCTGCAGTGGACGGCCCTGCTGTTCCGAGCCCCCGAGGGCGAGCCTGCCCGGCACCGTTCTCCGGCCCCCCTCACGGCCGCCATCGCCCTCACCGGCGTGCTCGGTGTCGTCCTGTCCGGAGCACCCGAGCTCATCCTCCGCTTCACAGTCACCGGATTGTTCTGAGGAGCCGGCACGCGCGCGTGGACACCGCTGCCGCCATGCGCGCGCGGCCGAACGTGCACGTCACCCGTACGGCTGAGCCGCACCACCGTCGGCACCGGGGAACTCGCGGTCGTCGCCTGGCGTTGTCAGAAACGGGAGGGTCCACTGGACCAAAGTGTTCCCCAGCTGCACGATTTGGAGGGCGCACGGTGCACCGCCGGCACAACGGGCTCAGGACCGCGGTACTTCTCGGGGGACTGTCCGCACTCATCATCGTCATCGGCAGCTTCTTCGGTCGCACCGGACTGATCATCGCCGTCCTGATCGCCCTCGGCACGAACGCGTACGCGTACTGGAACAGCGACAAGCTGGCGCTGCGCGCGATGCGGGCCCGACCGGTCAGTGAGTTCGAGGCCCCGGCGCTCTACCGGATGGTGCGCGAGCTCTCCACGCAGGCCCGCCAGCCCATGCCCCGGCTGTACATCTCACCGACCGAGGCGCCCAACGCCTTCGCCACGGGCCGCAATCCACGCAATGCGGCCGTCTGCTGCACCGAGGGCATCCTTCGCCTCCTGGACGAGCGCGAACTGCGCGGCGTCATCGGCCACGAGCTGAGCCACGTCTACAACCGGGACATCCTCATCTCCTCGGTTGCCGGAGCCCTCGCCTCGGTGATCATGTTCCTGGTGAACTTCGCCTGGCTCATCCCGGTCGGCCGCTCGGACGACGACGACGGCCCCGGCCTGATCGGGCTGCTGCTCATCATGATCCTGGGCCCGCTCGCCGCCTCCCTGATCCAACTGGCCATCAGCCGCTCCCGGGAGTACGAGGCGGACGCCTCGGGCGCCCAGCTCACCGGCGACCCGCTCGCCCTCGCCAGTGCCCTGCGCAAACTGGAGAGGGGCACACAGCAGCTGCCGCTGCCGCCCGAACCCCGGCTCGAGACTGCGAGTCACATGATGATCGCCAACCCGTTCCGTCCCGGTCAGGGACTAACGAAGATGTTCTCCACCCACCCACCCATGGCGGAGCGCATCACCCGGCTCGAAGAGATGGCAGGTCGTTACCAGTGAAGACCATCCTGAATGTCATTTGGCTCGTCCTGAGCGGCTTCTGGCTATTCCTCGGCTATCTGCTCGCGGGCGTGTTGCTGTGCATCACGATCATCGGCATCCCCTTCGGGATCGCCGCGTTCCGCATCGGCGTCTACGCCCTGTGGCCCTTCGGCTACACCACGGTCGAGCGTCGCGACGCAGGTGCCCCGTCCTGTATCGGCAACGTCCTGTGGCTGGTCCTGGCCGGCTGGTGGCTGGCGCTCACCCACATCGTCACCGGCGTCGCCCTGTGCCTCACGATCATCGGCATCCCGTTCGGCATCGCCAACTTCAAGCTGATCCCGGTCTCCCTGCTGCCGCTGGGCCGCGAGATCGTCCGGACGGACCAGCCGTTCGCGACCCGCTGAGCAGGCCGGCGGGCCCGGAGTCGGTGGAGATCCGGCACGGTGGTGTGAGACTTCGGCCGGAGCCGGAGCCGGAGCCGGAGCCGGAGCCGGAGCCGGACCCGGAGCCGGGGCCGGGGCGATCCGGTGGCTCTGCCTGCCGGTGTGAGGCCCCCGCCGAGTCCGGAGGCTTTGCCGGCGTGGAGACCGGGCAGGCCACGGGAAGCCGCCGGCCTGTCACGTCACGTCTCGTCACGTCACGCGGCGGCGTGCCGCCCTGTCCACCAGCGCTTTGCGGCATAGGCCCCCACGCCCACTGCCAGCACACCCGTTCCCACGGTCACCGAGGCCGCGGGCAGCGCGAACGCCAGCGTGGCGCAGCCCAGCAGGCCCACCACCGGCACCACGCGGGAGGGTGTGGTCCGGCTCAGCGTCCACGCTGACGCGTTGGCGACGGCGTAGTAGACCAGCACGCCGAAGGAGGAGAAACCGATCGCGCCGCGTACGTCCACCGTCGCAGCCAGCACGACGACCACCGCGCCCACGGCCGACTCTGCCCGGTGCGGAACCCGGAACCGCGGGTGCACGGCTGTCAGCGCCCCCGGCAGGTGCCCGTCCCGGGCCATGGCGAGCGTCGTACGGGACACTCCGAGGATCAGTGCGAGCAGCGAACCCATGGCGGCCAGGGCTGCCCCCACCCGCACCACGGGCACCAGCCCCGGTGCCCCGGCCGCCCGGACGGCTTCGGCCAACGGAGCAGCCGCGAGCCCCAGCCGATTCGCGCCGAGGATGCCGAGCACTGCGACGGCCACGCTCGCGTACACCAGCAGGGTGATGCCCAGGGCCAGCGGGATCGCGCGTGGAATCGTCCGCGCCGGCTCGCGGACCTCCTCACCGAGGGTAGCGATCCGCGCGTACCCGGCGAACGCGAAGAACAACAGCCCGGCGGCCTGGAGGACACCGCCGGCGCCTGACGGCAGTCCGATGTCCAGCCGCCCGGCATCGACCCGCCCAGAGGCGAGACAGGCGACCACCACGGCCGCGAGAACAGTCAGTACCACGGTCACGATCACCCGGGTCAGCCATGCCGACTTCTGGATGCCGCCGTAGTTGACGGCGGTCAGAGCCACCACCGCCGCGACCGCCACCGTGTGCGCCTGCCCTGGCCAGACATACGCGCCCACCGTGAGTGCCATGGCCGCGCAGGAGGCCGTCTTGCCGACCACGAACGCCCATCCGGCGAGATACCCCCAGAAGGCGCCCAGCCGCTCCCGCCCGTATACGTACGTGCCGCCCGAGGCCGGATAGTGCGCAGCGAGACGGGCCGAGGACATGGCGTTGCAGTAGGCCACCACGGCGGCGACGGCCAGACCCGGCAGCAGCCCCGACCCGGCCGCGCGCGCGGCGGGCCCGAACGCCGAGAAGACGCCCGCCCCGATCATCGAACCGAGGCCGACGACGACGGCGTCCCGCACTCCGAGGGTGCGTCGCAGTGCAGTGCCGGAGCTTGTCATGTGCCGCACCCTACTGACCGCCGCAACCAGGTGGCGGACCCCTGGCGTCTTCTTCACCGACGCGGTACGAACAAGCGCACGACGCACAGGGTGTCCTCACGGAAAACTCAAGGGCCGAACAGTGCGGGCACAGCATGGAAGGGCAGGCTCACGGCATGAGCATCATCGGTTGGATCATTCTGGGACTGCTGGCCGGGGCCATCGCCAAAGTCCTGCTGCCAGGCCGCGACCCCGGCGGTTTCATCGGCACGACCCTCATCGGCATCGCGGGTGCGTTCATCGGCGGCTGGATCTCGGCCCGCTGGCTGCACCACCCAATCACGAAGAACTTCTACGACGGTGCCACCTGGGCCGCGGCGATCGGCGGTTCCCTGGTGTTGCTGATCATTTACCGCGTCCTCTTTGGTAACTCACGCGACTGAGCGCGGCCCCCGTTATGTTCTTGGCGGTCCTGCAAGAGGACCGCTGGCCTCCGGGCCCGGCATGACTGTGTCCCCCTGTCGAACGGATGACCTGGGGGGTGGTGTCACCGGGCCCGGGAGGTGTTCGTCGGAGACGCTGATGAGAGGTCCGGCCACCGTCCGGTCCGGCGCAATGCCGGGCAGTTCGCGGGCGGCAGGTCTGCATAACGTGGATGCGCGCGTACGACACCGCTGCCGAGGTCGGCACGTTCAACTCCCTGGGAAGGGCGCGATGTTCGACACCGAAGACGTGGGCGTGTTCCTCGGCCTGGACGTCGGCAAGACGACCCACCACGGCCACGCGCTCACGCCGGCCGGCAAGAAGGTCCTCGACAAGCAGCTGCCGAACAGCGAGCCGAAACTGCGGGCCGTGTTCGACAAACTGGCCGCGAAGTTCGGCACCGTGCTGGTGATCGTGGACCAGCCCGCCTCCATCGGCGCCCTGCCCCTGACTGTCGCCCGGGACGCAGGCTGCACCGTCGCCTACCTGCCCGGACTCGCGATGCGGCGGATCGCCGACCTCTACCCGGGCGAAGCCAAGACCGACGCGAAGGACGCCGCGGTCATCGCGGATGCGGCCCGCACCATGCCGCACACCCTGCGCTCGCTGGAGCTCACCGACGAGATCACCGCCGAACTCACGGTCCTCGTCGGCTTCGACCAGGACCTCGCCGCCGAGGCCACCCGCACCAGCAACCGGATACGCGGACTGCTCACCCAGTTCCACCCCAGCCTGGAGCGCGTTCTGGGTCCCCGCCTCGACCACCAGGCCGTCACCTGGCTGCTGGAACGCTACGGTTCCCCGGCCGCACTGCGCAAAGCCGGACGCCGCAGGCTCGTCGAGCTCATCCGGCCCAAGGCCCCGCGCATGGCCCAGCGGCTGATCGACGACGTCTTCGAGGCATTGGACGAGCAGACCGTCGTGGTCCCGGGCACCGGCACCCTCGACATCGTCGTGCCCTCCCTGGCCCGCTCGCTCGCCGCTGTCCACGAACAGCGCCGGGCCCTGGAAGCCCAGATCAACGCCCTGCTGGAGGCCCACCCTCTTTCCAAGGTCCTGACGTCGATGCCCGGCGTCGGCGTCAGGACCGCCGCCGTCCTGCTGGTCACCGTCGGCGACGGCACCAGCTTCCCCACCGCCGCCCACCTGGCCTCCTACGCGGGCCTGGCCCCGGTCACCAAGTCGTCCGGAACGTCGATCCACGGCGAACATGCCCCCAGAGGCGGCAATCGGCAGCTCAAACGCGCGATGTTCCTGTCCGCGTTCGCCGCCCTGCACGACCCCGCCTCCCGCACCTACTACGACAAGCAACGCGACCGCAACAAGACCCACACCCAGGCCCTCCTACGCCTCGCCCGCCAACGCATCAGCGTCCTGTTCGCGATGCTCCGCGACGGCACCTTCTACGAACCCCGCGATCCGAAGGACGTCGAGCTCGCCGCGTGACCCCAGCAACGCCAAACCACCCAAACCCGACACAGGCGCCTTGACGAAAGACATAGAGGCACCCCCCCCCGCAGCGCCGCAGCGGGGATCGCAGAAGGGTGGGCACCCGGCCGCGCGTTCGGCTCCAGGTGCCCACCCTCTCCGCTCATGTCCCTCTGTCCCCGGCCGGAGCCGGACCCCGCCGGGGACCGTGGGAGTCCTAGCGGTAGTTCACGAACTTCCCGCCATGATCGTCTGACCTGGGCAGACGTCAGAATAGGCGCTCTGACCTGCGGTAATCACTTTCGGTGGTTGCCGCAGGTTTTCGTGTTTTTCTGAGGCCATGTGCCCTCGCTGTGCCCCCGCCCGGACGGGGGACGCCGCCGCTCGGTGTTGCGGCGGCATGAGGCGGGAACGCTCATCTGAGGCCGGGTGCCGAGTGCGCCCTGCCCTGCGTCTGTTCCGTTCGCCCCGGGCGCCCGGGTGTCGGGACCTACCATCGGAGTTATAGCAGCCTGAGCAAACGCACTGGGGTGATCGTGAGCAACTGGGCCGACCTTACGAACGGGCAGCGCATCAAGCACCTCCGGGGCTCCGATCTGACGCAGCAGGGACTCGCGGACGCCGCGGGGGTTTCGCTCGCCCTGGTGCAGAAAGCCGAGCAGGACCGCGGCGAGCTGTCGGTGGGTTCGCTGCTCAAATTCGCCCACGCGCTGAACACGGACGTATCCGTGATCCTGGGACAGCAGGCACCGCGCCGGGGCATGGACCAGGGCGACCGCGCCGCCCTGCGCCAACTGTCCGACGCCGTGCACGAGAGCGCCCTCGGCGAGTGGGAAGCCATCGAGGACCCGAGCACCGCCGAGGACTTGAGCGAGGCCCGCGACCGTGCGTGGGACGCCTACTGGGCGAGCGACACGACGAAGGTCAGTAGCTACGCCTCCAAAGTCCTCATGGAAGGACAGGTCCGGTACGCGAGCGCTACGGGCAGCGAGCGCGAGCAGTTGGGATCGATCCTGGCGAGCACCTACCGCGTAGCCGCGTCCTGCTCGAACGGATTCGGGCAACGCGACCTTGCGTTGAGCGCGCTCACGTCGGCGAAGCACCTCGCGCGGGAAGTCGATGACCCCGTGATGACGGCACTGCTGGAGTCCACGCTGTCGTGGATCTACCTGCGCGGCGCCAAGCTGCCGCGCGCCGTCGCCGTGGCCGAGCGGGCGGCACTGGCAATCGAGCCGTCGTTCAGCAACGGGTCATGCCCGTAGTTGCTCGCATACGGGCGGCTGATGATCTCCGCGGCCGTGGCAGCGTCGCGGCGGGAGAACGAGAGCGCGGCCGACGACTACATCTCACAGGCGCACGCCGCAGCGGCGAGGCTCGGACGAGACGAGAAGGTGTACGGGACCAGCTTCGGCCCAACGGCGGCGAAGACCGAGGCGGTTGGAATCCACGTCGCCCTGAAGAACTACGGGCGCGCGCTGAAGCTCGCCAGTCACCCCGACATGAAGAAGCTGCCCAAGTCCATGTCGAAGGTGGCCCGCAACCGCTACAAGCTCGACGTCGCCCTTGCCCAGTGCGCGGCCGGCCTTCACGACCAGGCCGGAGACACGCTGATCGAGGTAGCGCTCGACGCTCCGGAGTGGGTCAAGCATCAGGCGTTGCCGGGCGTCATCGGTAAGCGCCTTGCGAAGGTGTCCACGGCGCGCGTGCGGAACATCAGCGCACTCATCGGCATGCCCTTGATCGCGTGAGTCCTACGGAGCGTAGGAGCGCGAGCCCGCCAACCACGCCCGGTCGTACGCCTCATCACTTCACCGTGGGTGATCGCACGGGCACGATTGATGCATGGTCAGTGTCGAGAGCGGACAGAGGCAGGGGCGGGCGAGGGTCCGCCGAACCGAAGGCGACCTGAGACGGCGACAGGCACTCGCGGACGCGGCAGCGGGCATCAGGCCGGGTGAGGCCGACGTGCCGGCCGAGGCGGCGAAAGTCGAGCGGTTCCGCTGCGTGATCTACCTGTGTGGTGCCCCCAACACGGACATCACGGCGCCTCGCCAGCACCGCGAAGTAGTCCGCCGCGGCGCCTGGTCGCAGGTGTGGGGGAGGACACGCAGGCTCGCAGCCGACGCGCTCGCCGAGGCGTACGACACCGCGCACACGGCGTGGGTTCGCAGTGGCAAGCCCGAGGGCCGCGAACCGGCCCGCGTCACCATTCCCGACGGCGCCAGCCTGCACGACCTACGGCACTTCTACGCGTCGCTCCTCATCAAGCACGGGGAGAACGTCAAGACCGTGCAGAAGCGCCTCGGGCACACCAAGCCGTCGATCACGCTCGACACGTACACGCACCTGTGGCCCGACGAGGAGGACCCAACGAGGGCGGCGGTCGAGGCCGTTCTCGGCGATGTGCCCCCGTTGTGCCCTGCGACGTCTGCCTAACTCCGTCTGTGCAGGTCAGACCGGTTCATCACCGGTAGTTTACGAACTGCAGGGCGAAATCGAAGTCCTTGCCCTTCAGGAGGGCGATCACGGTCTGCAGGTCGTCGCGGCTCTTGGAACTGACCCGCAGTTCGTCACCCTGGACCTGGGCCTTCACACCCTTGGGGCCCTCATCGCGGATGATCTTCGCCACCTTCTTGGCGTTCTCCTGGGAGATGCCCTCCTCAATCGACGCGAAGATCTTGTACTCCTTGCCGGAGAGCTGGGGTTCGCCCGCGTCCAGCGCCTTGAGCGAGATACCGCGCTTGATCAGTTTGGACTGGAAGACGTCGAGGACGGCCTTCACCCGGTCCTCGGAGTTCGCCTCCATGAGGATCTTGTCACCGGACCACGAGATCGAGGCACCCACGCCCTTGAAGTCGTAGCGTTGCGAGATTTCCTTGGCGGCCTGGTTGAGGGCGTTGTCGACCTCCTGCCGCTCGACCTTCGAGACGATGTCGAAACTGGAGTCGGCCATGTCCTGTGGCTCCTTGTATCGGGGTGCGTATCGGGTGCGTGCCGGCGTGCGCGGCGGCGGTCGCCGGTCCGGCAACGTGCCGGGCCGCATCCGCACCAGCCTAGCCACCGGACGCCCCCAGGGGTGGAGATCAACCGGGTGGCGAAGCACCCCTGGGCATCGGGTATTGTTTACGTCGTTGCCAGGGAGCACCGCCCCGAGCGGGACCCATGGCAGCACAACCCGGCGGTGTGCCCGAGCGGCCAAAGGGAGCAGACTGTAAATCTGCCGGCTCAGCCTTCCCAGGTTCGAATCCTGGCGCCGCCACATTAGGGAAGACCCCTCCTGACCAGCCATCATGGTAGGTCAGGAGGGTTTTCTCGTTAGTGATCCCCGTTCGATTCATCATGGACGGGACGCGGGCGCGTCTCACCTCGTACCGCCTGTATCCCACTGTCGATCAGTGTGCGTCCCCCAGGTGTCCCCGGGGGAGAGCGTGATCACTCCGGCTCGTTCCACTCCCGTAGAGCCGCATCGATCCGGCTGTTCGCGCGCTCCAGGGTCTGTTCAAGCACCTTGGCGTACACCTTGTGCAGCACTGCGATGCTGTGGCCGGCGCGGCGGGCGCACTCCATTGCGTCCACGCCGGAACTGAGCCAGAACGACACCCCAGCATGCCGAAGGTCGTAGGGGCGACGGGCCAGCAGTGAGGCTCACGGCCGGCATCATGCCGCTCGAACATCAAGCATCACGTCACGTGGGACAGCCTTCTATGCCTTGACTGATGCGGCCGATCTGGCGGCCTGCTCGATCTTCATGCAGTAGGCGGTGCGGGCGTCCTCATCGATCTGCATCTCGTGTTCGGGGCGCATCCCGGTTCGGCCGTCCACGCCTTCGCGCAGGATGTCGGCGTGCCCGGCGTGCCGGTTGGTCTCGCCGAGGACGTGGACCAGGATGGCGAACAGGTTCGTGTTGGCATAAGGTTCCGGCCACCACGGCACGTGGCCGGGGGCATCGAGGGAGAGCTCGTCGATCGTCGTGTCCGAGTGTTCCCACGTGCGCCGGTAGGACTCGATGATCTGATCGCGCGCCTCGTCCTCAGCAGCCCACAGATCGCTGCCGTCGTGGTCCTGCCACCGGGGCAGCGGTTCCGGAGACGGCCGGTTGAAGACTTCGCCCAAGTACCTGGCCTCGACGCTGGCCACATGTTTGACCAGGCCGAGGAGGTTGGTCCCGGTCACTGTCAAAGGTCGACGGGCGTCATATTCGGACAGGCCGTCGAGTTTCCAGAGCAGCGTCTTGCGGTCCCGCCGCAGTCTCCCGTGCAAGGTGCCCTTAGCGAATTCATCGATCACGCGGCATGAGCCTGCCATGGGTTACTCGTGACCTCAAGATCCAGTACGTGGCCGCACCGACCGGCAGAGCCGAAGCCTGGCCATGGCCACCGCGGCGAGCTACTGAAGAAGCTCGCGGAACTTCAGTTGCCACGTGAGACAGCCTCTGAGGCTCGATCACGATTCAGTCACTCCGGGCCAATGCAGTGCTAGGGCCTGCTATCTAATGGGGGATCGACAGCCGGGGGGATCAAATGGACGTGCTGAGCGCGGGAAGCATGAGAGCGGCGACTGCGGGCACGGTCACACTGGATTCGAGCAAGATCAGCTCTCTCGTAGATCTGAAAACGGTCCTCGTTACTGCTGCTGTCACGCTCGTCCTCACCCCATTGATCTACATGGTGGCGCGTCGCATCAGCATATTCCTGCGGCAGAACGTTCGTATGTGGCTGGAAGCCGCTCTCTTTCGACTCGCCAAGTGGTCACGCAGTTCGCTCGCTAGGCGGGTGAGTCTCAAGGAGTACTGCCGCTACGGACTCGGCAACCCGCATACCCGGTTCCTCCAGGTGCCCGGCCGTGACGAAGCCGGTCACCTAGAGGCTGACCGTGCGTTTGTCTCCTTGAAGCTTGAGAACGGCGCAGCATCTTTTGTGTACTCCGGTGACGTCACCGAGATTCAGGACATGTCCCGGGTGCGGGTAGTTGGCGACCCGGGTTCGGGTAAGTCCTCGTTGGCGAAGAAAATGTTTCGGGACGCATGCCGAGAGGCGGAGGCGATCCGGCCCGGACACCGGTTGCCAATCTTGGTCGAGTTGAAGCGCTTCACCCCGCCGAAGAATGTAAGCAGCGACAAGACCATGGCCAATTGGGCCGTGAAGTTTCTGCGCGACCATGTTGCCAAGGTTCAGGGCTTTGACATGGGTGAGCTGTTCGACTCGTATATCAGGGGCGATGGTCTCTTCCTCATCCTCGACGGACTTGACGAGGTCGCCGGCAGCGACTACCTGCGTGTCGCGGCTACCCTGCGTGCGCTCAGCGGACGGCTTGCCTCCGACAGTCCGCATAACTCCGTCGTCCTCACTATGCGCTCGCAGTTTCACAGCCAGGTCAGCGACCATTTGGAGGCGGACTTTCCGCCGGTCTTCCACGTTCGGCCGTTCTCGCCTGAGGATATCTACGTATTCCTTACGAAATGGCCGCACTATGCTAAGGACAAGCGTGCCGAGATCCTGCGTCTCTACAACAACCTGACAGATCGCCCCACTCTCCGGGAGATGTGCAGTAATCCGCTGGTTCTCGCGATGTACGTCAGCCACGATCAGCATGGCGCCAAGGGCGTGGCAATTGACACCCGAACGGCGTTTTATTCGAAGGTCGTTGAGGAACTCCTTGTCGCTCGGCGTGGCAGGCAGTTGGAAATGCCCGCAAAGAGTCTGCTGCGGGAACAACGGGAAACTATCTTTGGGCGACTTGCCTTTGAGCACATGTGCGACCCGGAACAAGCGGCGAACTCGCTGTCCTGGACGCGTGCGGTGGAGGTCGTGGCGGGCATCTACCGGTGTGGCAAGAAGGAGGCTGAGCAGCGGTTCCGTGACCTCGCAAAGGAGACTGGCTTGGTTTCAGAGGAACGCATTGGAGAGAGCTTTCGTTTCATCCACCTAACTTTCTGTGAGTTCTTCGCTGCCAAAGAGGCCGCAGAGGGTCGTACCCATGGTTGGGCGGAACTCATGACGGCCCACCGTGCCTTCTCCGCGAACCCGGATGCTTTTACGGCTTCCCGCCTTGAAGAGGTCATCCCCTTCGCCTTGGCCTTGCTGCCGAGGGCCCGTCGCGTTGATGCCCTGCGGGAACTGAGCGATTGTGGTGCCGACAGCTTGGTCGTCGGCCGTTGCTTTCTGGAGACCCAGTTGTACGACCACCCGTCGTGGGCGGCCTACGCGGCAGCCGAGTCGACGTTCCTAGCCCAGACTCCGGCTGGTTCCTGGGACGGCGTCTGGCTGCGGAGGCTGCATTTGTTCAACGTCGTACTCAAAGAAGCTGAGGAATGGCTGACCGCGTACGGGCGAAGGCCTCGGATTACACTTGAAAACCTTTTCCGGGACCTGGTCCAGGACGACCGTGAACGACTGATTCAGCTCTTCAGTAGCTACGCTGCCGTCGATGTGCCGGCCGCGATGCGGCTCGCCGCGGCCACGGGGGTGGACCTTGTTGCAGAGCAACCTGGGTTGGTGGTGGCGAACATGTCGTATCCGCCGTTGCGGGCCATGATCCTGGAAATGGTCCAGACAGGATCGAACCCCTCCGATGAGTTGATTCTACTGGTCGCCGAGGCGGGGCTGCGCCATCAGTCAGCGGCGGTGGAATGCGCCGAGGAGGGGGCGCCCGAGTGGCTTACCGACAAGGTGAACACAATTGACGCCCGCCAGGCCTGGTTCAAGCGGGACGTTGTTCTATGGAGAGCCTATCGGCCGTCCTTGTATACGCATTGCCTGAGCTGGTCGGTCGAACTGGCGAGGAAGGGCGCGGTTCGCCATGCTGTCGAGTTCCCAGGAGTGTTGGCTATCTCGGGTGTGCCAGCTCCCGGCAGGTTCGGGGCGGGGTTCTTTTTTTCCTTACCCTTATTCTTTGCGACGCTGGCCTATATTTATTCAGTATGGTTTGTGTTCATTCCGATTCTGTCTTCTTCTGATGTTCATGGCAATGAGTCGGGTTTTTTGGCTCGGATGGGCATCGTCGCCTTGACGATGATCGTGTCCCTATATTCTATGGATCTTTCGCTCGTTCCGCGTCTTCGGTGTGACATTTACGTGGCCTTGGTAAATCTCCCCAAGCGCGGGTCCCGTAATCCTAAGCGGATTCAGAAGGTTCCCTTCGAGACTTTCCTTTTCGATACCCTGCTGATCACCATTCCGGTGCGGATCAGTTCTTTTTGGTTGCGGCATTTCTCCGCACCGCTTCTCGTAGCCTCCCGCAATCTGGAGCGCGAACTCCCCAGGCAACTCCGGCCGCGTAAGCGCCTTTTGCCCCTCTGATCCGGGTGCTGACCAGTTCGTGTGGGGCAGGCGTGGGGCAGCTCCCGGGCCTCCTGGCTGCCGTTCTCACGCGCCTGTTCGATGCGGCGTTCGCCGTGCCGGCACCCCCGTCCAGGCATTTCGCAGACAACCGGAACAGTACGGCCAGGGAATGGCCGGAGCGCGCGGCTACCTCTGCGGTTCCACCCCAGAACTGAGCCACGTGGACACGGCAGCATGGCGAGGCCATATGGGCGCATCGCGAGTAGTGACGCGCACTGAGCGCACGTGAGAGCACGCGTGCGGGCTTTCCGCCCTCACCTCGCCGTACCCGGCGTCCTGGACGGGTCCGCCGCGTTGCGTCCGGAACAGCCGCAAGAAGTGGTGCACCGAGCGGTGACAGTCTGTCGTTTGGATCAGGCCGTGGGAGAGCGGCGGGCGTAAAGCCAGTGGACGCCCTTCACGGCGTAGACGGCGGCCATGAGCGCGAAGCCGGCGATGGTGAGCCAGAACCAGGATTCCGCTACTGCGAGGCTCAGCAGAATGCCGCCGAGGAGCAGCAGGGAGGCGACGATGTCCAGCAGGTCGAGGCGCGCCTTGAAACGCACCGAGGAGTCGGATCCGCGCAGTCGACGGATGGCGGGAATGAGGCCGAGGGCCTGCAGGGCGGCCAGACCGAGAGCGATCCAGACGAACCAGCTGGGTATGTCCACGGCGCGCACTGTATCGCGTCCTCGGGACCCTCGAGTGTCCACCTGCGTGACACCACAGATGAACAACGGCGGGCAAGCGCGGACGCCTGCGGACCATCAGCGCAGGGAGGAGCCACAGCAGGGAGGAGCCACAGCAGGGAGGAGCCACAGCAGCCCAGGACTCCGCCCCACCCCCAAGGTGCTTCGGGACGAACCGAAGGCGGTCGAACGGCCCGGGCAGATAACGCCCTTGAGGGCCTACCGAAGTGCCTCGGCGTGCAGTTGCTTCGCAGTGGCAGAGAGCCGGCGGCGGAGCTTCTCCCGGTTGACGCCGTAGGTTTTGAGGGCGTGGCAGTTGGGACACAGGGCGATCATGTTCCACGGAACGTCAGGGCCACCCTTGGCTAGGTCGTGCACGTGATCGACCTGCAAGATCGGCTTGCCTGCCGTGGTGCGCTCCTTGGGGTGGCCGTCGCACTGGGGATTCTCGCAGCTGTCGTTGCAGCGGCGGAGAACTGCTGCCCGTGCGCTGGGGTCGCGGACGAACCGGTCGGCGAGCGACGGCCTCTTCAGCTGTCCTCGGCGGTTGGCGTTGGCTTCCGCGCTCCGGGAGAGACGTCGGTACGCGTCCTTGTCACTCTCCGCGGTGTCCTGCACTTCGGGGTCCACGTCACTTGGGCGGTAGGTGCCGGTGTCGTCGTGAAGCGCGCCCGTATCAGCGTCCAGTGCCTCCGAAACCTCAGCTGGCCACGTCTCGCGTTCCGGAGAGGGAACGGGGGCCAGGATCCAGAGGAACTCCCGGCGCCACTTCTTGTCTTCTCCGACCCCCCACCGTAGTCGGCGTTGGACGATGACCGCCCAGGTCTCGAAGCTGAACTGCCCCTGATACGGCTTGTGCCAGTAGCGGAGAGGGCGTCCCGTGGCCTGGTATGCGGCCATCAGCTCGTTGCCGTCGGTGATCTGCTGGTCGCCGGAGAGGCCGTCTCCCACGTAGGCGATCCAGTTCGTGTCCGGGATGCGACGGTCGTCGTAGGGCCCCTTTTCGTCCGAGAAGGCACTGAGGATGCCATCGGCGAGGCAGCCGATGCCCGCCATCTTCTGACCGCCGTAGGCGCGCCAGATGGCATCGCGGTCCTTGAAGCTCTCGCCCAGTTGGGGGCGTAGTGCGTCGGCCCACCGGCCAGCGAGTAGTTCGTGCAACCCGAAGTCTCCCAGCAGATCGGGATGCAGCGGGTAGAAGTAGCGCAGGATGAGGCCGGCAGCAGCAGAGGCTGCGGCTTCGGGACGCGACTGCAGCAGAGCGTAGTCGTCTTCACGGAGACCCCCGGCGGGGTCGACCTGGTTCAAGGACTCCACGGTGGGACGCCGCCCACGGCTGGTGAGGGTGAGATCCTCTGCACGGTCCAAGGTCCACAAGTCATCACGCGTGAGTGCCCAAAAGGGGTATCGCGCGCCATCCACGCCGTCATCGACGTGGGCGTACTTCTCCATCAGCGGGGCTACAGCGTCGCGCGTCGTTGACCACGATCGCATGCGTGGGGCGCCGACCACCGCCTGTCCGATCGCCCAGAGCAGAAGCACGGGCCGGTGCAACGCTGTCCCGTCCGTGCGACGTGCAGGACGCACGTCCCCCACGCGTCGGTGAAAGGTCTTGGGCGGCTCCACGACAGTGAAGCCCTCCCGTCTCAACCACGCCACCGCGTGCTTGAGACCGCCACTGAATCCTGGAGTTGAGGGTTTGAGCGCCACACCAAAGTCGTACAGGTGGGCAACACCCGCTATGGCTTTTGAGTCGTACTGCCGCCCCTCGTGAACGAGTAGGTACTTTGCAGCCGCGTGGTAGCCGTACTCGGCACGGAACGCTTCGGGCCCGAGCCGGTCACACTCAGCAATCGCCCGCAGGATCCCCGCGCGCGTGATCTCGGAAGGTGGCATGGGGGACACCGTAGATCAGAGCACTGACATGGATGCCGACTGCTGCTTCGTCAGTTCCGAGCACGGAACTGCTGGGCCGAGCCGCACCTCCTCATGACCCGCCCCTGGGGAGTCTGGCGGTTTCGCCGAGGCGGGCCGATCCGGTGCCGGGGGTGGCTCGTGGCGGCCCGTCAGGCGCGGCTCGACGCCGACTCCGGCTCTGAGGGGAGCGCCGCCGCACGGTGGGGGAGCAGCAGCGGGGTCGCCAGCAGGAACACGCCGGCCAGGCCGATGGCCGTACGCGGGCCGAGCACGCCACCCAACACGCCCCAGACGGCCGTCAGGGCTGCGGTCGAGGCCTTGGTCGTCACCGCCCAGGCGGACAGCATGCGGGTGACCCGGTCGGGCGCGGTGCGCTCCAGGCGGTAGGTGGCGTGGACGGGGTTGAAGACCCCGCAGCAGAAGATGAGCCCGAGTTCGACGCCCATCACCAGCAGCAGTCCTGCGGTGCCTGACCCCGGGAAGGCCAGGCCGACGGGCCAGATCGCCCGCATTGTCCCGGCCATGACCAGGGCCCGGCGCTGCCCGAGCCGGGTGACGAGTGGTCGGGCCAGCCGCGAACCGAGTAGCCCGCCGATCGAGGGCGCGGCGAAGGCGAGGCCGTACTGCCACGGTGCGAACCCGAGTCGGCCGAGCATCAGGACGGCCAGCAGCGGCGAGGCGGCCATCACCAGGCCGTTGAACAAGGCGGTGTGGAGAAACAGCGGACGCAGCGTCGCGTCGGCGAGGATGTGCCGCCAGCCGTCCAGGAGGTCCCGGGCCCGCAGGCGTACGGCCTCCCGGCGCTCGGGCAGTGGCTCGTGCCCGCCCATCGCGCCGATGCCCAGGGCCGAGAGCAGGTAGCTGACCGCGTCGGCGGCCACCGTCGCCACCGGACCGAGCAGCCCGATCGCGGCGCCACCGAGCGGCGGTCCGATGATCGTGGTCGTCCATGCCGTTGACTCGAACCGGGCGTTGGCGACGAGCAGGTCCGCGGCCGGCAGCAGCGTCTTCAGGTGCGCGCCGGAGGCGGCGCGGAAGGTGATGTCGGCCGCCGCGACGACCACCGAGACCAGCAGGAGCTGGAGGAACGTGAGTGCGCCGAGCGCGTACGCGACGGGGACCGTCAGCAGCGCCGCGAACCGCACCAGGTCCATCGCGATCAGCACCGGCCGTTTGCGGCGGAACTCCACCCATGGGCCGAGCGGCACCGCCACGGCCGCGCCCACCGCAGACCCTGCTGAGGAGAGCGCGGCGACCTCGGCCGGTCCGGCGTCAAGTACCCGCACGGCGATCAGCGGGAACGCGCCGAAGGCGAGCCAGGTGCCGAGCGCGCTGGTCCCGTACGCTCCCCAGAGCCACCCGAACCGCCGCCCCAGTCGCTGCCCGCTCCTCACGCCCGACGCCCCCGCTCGTACAACTGATCTGCGATCGGCAGCATCAAAGCGAGCACCGTGAGCAGGGATCAAACAACCACAAGGCCGTCAGTCACAACCCATGGTTGTAGTCGTAGGGTCTCGGTATGGACCTCGACACTGTCCGGACCTTCGTCACCGCCGCCGACGCGGGGCAGTTCCAGGAGGCCGCCGCCGACCTGGAGGTCACCCAGCAAGCCGTCTCCAAGCGCATCGCCACCCTGGAGCGCAACCTCGGGGTGCGGCTGTTCACCCGCACCCCGCGCGGTGCCGAGCTCACCATCGACGGACAGGCGTTCCTGCCCCACGCACGCGAGCTGCTGCGCGTCGCCGAGCGCGCGGTCGCGTCCGTGCGTCCCGGCCGCCGTCCGCTGCGCGTCGACGTGATCGCTTTGCGTGGTGCGGCGTCGGGCCTGATGCGCGGCTTCCACCGCGCGTATCCCGAGACCGACCTCGACGTGGTGACGCTGTTCGACATCGAGGAGGCCGTCACCGCCATCCGCTCCGGTGCGATCGACGCGTCCTTCCGTGCTGTCGTCGCGCCCGGCCGGCCCCTTCCCGAGGACATCGAGTCCGTCCGGGTGCTCGACGAGCCGCTCCAGTTGCTCGCCGGCCCCGCCCACGCGCTGGCGGGCGCCCGGTCGGTGACCGTCGCCCAGCTCTCCGGGCACCGGATCTGGATGCCCGGCATCGCCCCCGGTACCGAGTGGGGCGCCTACTACGACGCCCTCGTCGCCGAGTTCGGCCTCACGATCGAGGCGACCGGCCCCAACTTCGGCTCCGACGCGCTCTTGGACACCATCGCCGACACCCCGGCCCTGGCCACCTTCATGGGCGGGCACACTCGCCTCATCTGGCCGGCCGACCACGGCCTGCGCCGCATCCCGGTGACCGATCCGACGCCCGTCTACCCGCACTCGCTCCTCTGGCACCGCGACAACCCTCACCCGGCGCTGGCCATCCTCCGCGCCCACCTCGCAGCCACAGCGGCCGGCCACGACACCGCCGGGACCTGGGTGCCGGACTGGGTGATTCCGCGCGGAGCGCCGAAGCGTCCGTGATCGACGTGGCCGGATCGGCGGACAGCGGCCCGGGCAGGCGTGGCCATCAGGGTGCGTCCGTCGCGCCGCCCCGAGGTTGCGGCAGCGCGGCCGGATCGGCTGGAGGGTGACCGTCGGTGGCGGTCGGCCGGGAGCAGACGATGTGCGCGCTCACCGAGGCAGGCGTCATGGCGTGCCCGCTGTGCCGACCGGACACCGTGCCGGGCCTTCTCGAATGAACGGTCCGGGTGCGGCTCCGGGCGGTCCGGACGATGCTGGAGCCATGGCCGGGAAACGACCCATCGTCGTGCACCTGCCGTCCCCGACCGGCGGCCGTCGAGTCCGGGTGGACGGCGAGATCCTCGGTCTCGCGCACAACGTGCGAGACCTGGTGGAGTTCCTACGGCGGGCCGGGCTGGAGATCGAACCGGAACAGGTGGCCGACTCGCCGCTGATCGACTGGCGTGGAGTGGGCCCGGAGCGCTGGGAGGCGGAGACCCGGACCTGACTCCGGTGCCGCCCCGCCCTGCTGTGGGCACAGCGGCGTCACGCCCTCCCGACGCAGAACCTGCCCGGTGTGCAGCCGCGGAACCGCCGCCGCAGCGGGCCGCTTCGCGCGCCACGACCCTTCCGGGATGGGGGCAGGGCGCTCGTCTCCGGCGCCGGATCCCGGCAGCAAGCCGCAACCCGGCCCCGTCCAGCCGGCGTTGGACGGCTGTGTCGTGCCGGTCATCGTCAGGCAACTGTCACCGTTCTGAAAACGCCCGGTCCCTGACGGAGCGGCAGCGCGCTGCGCGGGGAGGCCTCGTCCGTCGGCCGACGGCCGGACTCAGTTCCCGGCCACCGACTTCACCGCCACCGGAACCGGCACCGAACCGCCGACGAGCTCCAGGACCAGGCCGGCCGTCGACGACGTGTCCACCAGCTCCGCGAGGACGGCTGCCACATCGTCCCGGGGCACCGCTCCCCGCCCGGTGTGCGCCTCCAGCCGGACCAATCCGGTACCCGCGTCGTTCGTCAGGGAGCCGGGCCGCAGGATCGTCCAGTCCAGTGCTTCCTGCCGGGTGACGTACGCGTCGGCCTCGCCCTTGGCGCGCAGGTACACGTCGAAGACGTCGTCGCCCGGGTGCGCGGGATCCGCGCCCATCGAGGACACCACGACGAAGCGGCGGACCCGCGCGCGGACCGCCGCGTCCGCGAACAGCACCGCCGCGCCGCGGTCCACCGTCTCCTTGCGGCCTACGCCACTGCCCGGACCGGCGCCGGCCGCGAACACGGCCGCGTCCGCACCCTGCAGATGCGCCGCGACCTCCTCCACCGAGGCGGACTCCAGGTCGAGCAGGATCGGTTCGGCTCCGACCGCCCGCAGGTCGTCGCCCTGTTCGGCCTTGCGGATGATGCCCGCGGCCTCGTGCCCGTGCGCGGAGAGCAGGCGCTCCAGCCGCAGCGCGATCTGACCATGACCACCAGCGATAACAATGCGCATGGTTCCGACCGTACGCCCGACGCACCACATCCGCTGCACGAGGTGACCGGCTTGGGCTTGGGCCGCTTCACGAGGGGTCCTTCCGCCCCTGCCGCGGCAGCCCGGCCTCGGTCGCCGCCGCCGAGTTGCAGTACTCGCGGACCGCGCTGGTACGCGCCACGACCCGGCCGCGGTGCACCACGATCCGGCTGTAGGCCAGGGAGAGCGCGCCGGCCAGGTGGTCGCCGCGTACGGCCAGGAGCTCCGCGGGGAATCCCGCCTCCACCCGCACGTCGGCCAGGCCCAGGACCGCGCGGGCCGAGGCGCTCACGACGTCGTAGGCGTCCTGCGGGCGCAGGCCGTGCACGGAGGCGAGGAGGTAGGCCGCTTCCAGGGGGTCGCCGCGGCCGACGGGGTTGGACGCGTCCCGCAGGGCGCCGCTTCCGGCCGTCACCCGCACCCCGGCCGCGTGCAGCAGCCGCACCGGTGCCGCGCCTCGCCGGTCGGCGCTGCCGCAGCCGCCCTGGGGCAGGCACACCACCGCCACGCCGGCCGCCGCGAGCTGGTCCGCCACACGGCAGGCGACCTCGGTGGGCAGGCGCGCGAGACCGGCGCACGGGCCGATCGTCACGCCGGGACGCAACCCCCCCGCCATGGCTGCGAGCCGGGACAACCGGGCCGGGTCGGCGGCGTCCGTGTGCAGGTCCACCGGGCAGCCGTGCTCGGACGCGACCTCCAGGACCGCTTCCACATAGCCCGTGGGGTCCGGATCCAGATCCGGGCAGCCGCCCACCACGGAGGCACCCATCTTCACCGCGTCCCGCAGCATTGCGAGCCCGTCGGCTCCGGCCGCCCCGGTGAGCAGCCTGGGCATCGCCACCGTCGTCAGTTCCGCGAGCCCCCGCAGCGACCGCCGTGCCTGCAGGACCGCACCCAGTGCGCCGAGCCCCTGGACGTCGCCCACGCGCACGTGCGCGCGCACGGCCGTCGCCCCGTGCCCGAGTTGCAGCAGGGTCGCCTCGGTCGCCCGACGCTGGACGTCCTCGGGGGCGTACGACACCGGGCCGGGGCGTTCGCAGGACAGCGCGGTGTCGCCGTGGGCGTGCGGTTCGGCCGGTGCGGGCAGGAGCAGGTAGCCGTTCAGGTCCACGCGTGAGGCGGCTGCCCGCACCGGTCCCGGCGCGAGACTGCCGACCGTGCCCACCGCCTCGATGCGCCCGTCGCTCAGCCGTACGTCCACGGTCCGGCCGTCGGTGAGCCGTGCCCCGCACAGCAGCAGGGAGGCCGGGCGGGCCGGCCCGGACGAACCCGACGGGTTCGACGGCGGGTGGGGCTGCGGCTGGCTGTCGGGCATCGCACTCCAGGTCGGGAGGTCGGGCCGGGGCTGGGGAAAGGGATGCGTGGAGACTCGCGGAAGGGGGCTTCGGGCGAAGGGTCCGGGGAAAGGCTCGGGGAAGGGGTTCGGGGGCGGGACGGGCAGGTACTCCGTGGGGGACGCCGCGGGGGGACTCCGCGGCCGGGACAACCCAAGATCACCCAGAGTGAGTCGAGCCTAGGGCGGCGAGGTACGCGAAGCGCGTAGGAGCGCAATAGTCGTACCGGCGTGGTCCGCCTCAGGGGGTACACGTGTCGACCGCACGCGTGTCACCGCCGCCTGCGGTGACGCCGTGGCGCCCCCGCTCTCTTCGGTGTGTCGGAGACTCAGGAGGCGGCTGGGAAGGCGGCGAACCGGGTCGCACGGGGCGGCCGGATACGGATTTGGGTGAACGGCTGCGGACCGTGTAATGTCTTCATCGCTCGCCCCAATAGCTCAGTCGGCAGAGCGTCTCCATGGTAAGGAGAAGGTCAACGGTTCGATTCCGTTTTGGGGCTCTGATGTGAGAGGTTCCCGCTGCAAGGCGGGACTGAACTCATCAAAGCGGTGTAGCTCAGTCGGTAGAGCAAGCGGCTCATAATCGCTGTGTCACCGGTTCAAGTCCGGTCACCGCTACTAACAGTAGCCGATTGCGGGGTCGGTCCTTCGATCGGCTACTCTTTCTTGCGTTGAATCAGTCCACCCGTTCGTCATAGGAGCACTCACGTGGCTGCCACCGACGTCCGCCCAAAGATCACGCTGGCCTGCGTGGAGTGCAAGGAGCGGAACTACATCACCAAGAAGAACCGGCGTAACAACCCGGACCGTCTTGAGATGAAGAAGCACTGCCCGCGTTGCAACGCGCACACTGCGCACCGCGAAACGCGATAAATAGGCTCGTTCGTGAGGCCGTCCCCTTCCGAGGGGGCGGCCTCACGGCGTTTCGCCGGCCGGGTGGCACTCCCGTGCTCCACTCGTTCGCCGTCCTGCCTCACCGGTTCCATCGGACGATCTCCGACTGGTTTCCGGCTAGTTTGGGCCAACACAGCAGACATCAGGAGGTGCCGGGCCATGGCGCTCGACCAGTCCTTCGTGGGGCGGACCTATCCGCCCACCGCGCCCTATGAGGTGGGCCGGGAGAAGATCCGCGAGTTCGCCGAAGCGGTGGGCGAGACCAACCCGGTGTACACGGACCCGGAGGCCGCGAAGGCGTTCGGCCACTCCGACGTGATCGCCCCGCCGACCTTCGTGTTCTCCATCACCTTCCGTGCCGCCGGAGAGGTCGTCGAGGACCCGCAACTCGGGCTCGACTACAGCCGTGTGGTGCACGGCGACCAGAAGTTCGCGTACAGCCGTCCGGTCCGGGCCGGCGACAGGCTCACGGTCACCTCCACCATCGAGGCGATCAAGTCCCTCGCGGGCAACGACATCCTGGATGTCCGCGGCGAAGTGCACGACGAGGCGGGCGAGCACGTCGTGACGGCCTGGACCAAGCTGGTGGCCCGCGCGGCCGAGGAGGCGTGAGACCTGATGACGGCGAAGATCGCGTACGACGACGTCGAGGTCGGCACGGAACTGCCGACGCGTACCTTCCCGGTGACCCGTGCCACGCTCGTGCGCTACGCCGGTGCCTCCGGGGACTTCAACCCGATCCACTGGAACGAGAAGTTTGCCAAGGACGTCGGCCTGCCCGACGTCATCGCTCACGGCATGTTCACCATGGCCGAGGCGATCAGGGTGGTCACCGACTGGACCGGCGATCCGGGTGCGGTCGTGGAGTACGGCGTCCGCTTCACCAAGCCCGTCGTCGTCCCGAACGACGACCGCGGTGCCTTGATCGAGGTCAGCGGCAAGGTCGCGGCGAAGCTGGACGACAACTCTGTACGGGTGGACCTGACGGCGACCAGCGGCGGTCAGAAAGTGCTGGGCATGTCGCGGGCGGTCGTACGGCTGGCCTGACGGCAGGTCCGGGGGCGGCCCGGAGACTCCGGGCGACGGACCGGTCGTCCCCGGACCTTGACCCCATTAGTGATTGAGTACTAACTTACTTTCATGCCCAGGATGAGCGCACAGGAGCGGCGCGAGAGTGTCATCCGCGCGGCGACCGCCGAGTTCGCACGTGGTGGCTACCACGGCACCTCCACCGAGGCGATCGCCAAGCGGGTCGGCGTCTCGCAGCCGTACCTCTTCCGGCTCTTCCCGGGAAAGAGGGCCATCTTCCTCGCGGCGGCCGAGCGCTGCGTGCAGGACACCGTCCGGACCTTCGAGGAGGCCGCGGAGGGTCTGCAGGGTGAAGAGGCCCTGCACGCCATGGCGGACGCGTACACCACGGTGATCGCCGAACGCCCCGAACGGCTGATGATGCAGATGCAGATGTACGTGGCCGTGGCGGCCGCTGAGCAAGAGGGCGACCACGAGTTCGGCGAGAGCGTACGGGATGGCTGGATGAGGCTGTGGGACACCGTGCGTCTGGCGCTCGGTGCGGACGTCGGCGAGACGACCGACTTCCTGGCGTGCGGGATGCTCATCAACACCCTCGTGGCCATGGGTTTCCCGCCCGAGCACCGGGTGTGGGAGGGGCTCAGCCCGGCGGTGCGGCTCACGGGCCGTTCAGCGGTGTAGCGCGAGCGGACGGGGAAAGCGTCGCCGCTCTTCACGGCCGTGAAAGTTAGTCATCAATTACTAACGATTCAGTCCCCTGGGGGGAACAATGTCAGAGCAGACAGCAGCACCCGGCACCAGCACGCCGCGCGGGGCTGCCGTATGGGCCCTGGTCATCACCAGCGTCGCCGGATTCATGGCGGCCTTGGACAACCTCGTCGTCACCACCGCACTCCCCGCCATCCGCAAGGACCTCGGCGGCGCGCTGGACGATCTGGAGTGGACCGTGAGCGCGTACACGCTCACCTTCGCCGTCCTGCTGATGTCCGGCGCCGCGCTCGGCGACCGCTTCGGACGCCGCCGGCTCTTCATCGCCGGACTCGCCGTCTTCACCGGCGCCTCCGCCGCCGCGGCCATGGCCCCCGGCATCGGCTCCCTGATCGCGGCCCGCGCGGTCCAGGGCGTCGGTGCGGCCGTGATGATGCCGCTCACCCTGACCCTGCTGACCGCGGCCGTGCCCGCCGCCAGGCGCGGCACGGTGTTCGGCATCTGGGGTGCCGTCAACGGGCTCGCCGTCGCCTCCGGACCGCTCATCGGCGGGAGCCTCACCGAGCACGTCTCCTGGCACTGGATCTTCTGGCTGAACGTCCCGCTCGGCCTGGCTGTGCTGCCCCTCGCCCGCCTGCGCCTCGCCGAGTCCTACGGTGCGGGCGCCCGGCTCGACGTCCCCGGCACGCTGCTTGCCAGCGGCGGGCTCTTCGGGATCGTGTACGGCCTGGTCCGGGGGCCGGCCGACGGCTGGACCGACTCCGTGGTGCTGACCGCACTGATCGCGGGCGGAGCACTACTGGTGGGCTTCGTGCACTACAGCTCCCGTGCCGCCCGGCCGATGCTGCCCATGCGGCTGTTCCGCTCCCGTGCCTTCTCCGGGATCAACGCGGCCAGCCTGCTGATGTTCGTCGGGATGTTCGGCTCGATCTTCCTGCTCAGCCAGTACATGCAGGGTGTCCTCGGCTACTCGCCCACCGAGGCCGGCCTCAGAATGCTGCCGTGGACCGGTATGCCGATGCTCGTCGCGCCCGTCGCCGGCATCCTCTCCGACCGCGTCGGCGGCCGGCCGGTCGTCGCCGCGGGCCTGTTCCTGCAGGCCGTCGGCCTCGGCTACATGGCCTGGGTGGCCACCGTGGACGCCTCCTACGCCGTCCAGTTGCCCGCCCTGGTCATCAGCGGCGTCGGCATGGCCCTGTACTTCGCCCCGGCCGCCAACCTGGTCATGTCCAGCGTCCGCCCGCAGGAGCAGGGCATAGCCTCCGGGGCGAACAACGCGCTGCGCGAGGTGGGCGGAGCGCTCGGGATCGCGGTCATGTCGTCGATCTTCTCCGCCCAGGGCGGTTACGGCAGCGCGCAGGACTTCGTGGACGGCCTGCGGCCCGCCCTGGTCACCGGTTCCGCGGTGGTCGTTCTCGCCGCTGTCGCGGCCCTGCTGATACCGGCCCGCCAGAGCAGCGGCCGGTTTGCCGTGGCGGCCGAGCAGGTCCCTGGCCAGGTTCTGGAGCCCACCACCCACTGAGCAGGGATCTTTGCGCGCGGAGCCCGGGGCGCCCACGCCTGTTCGGTCCGTGCCCGGCAGCCCGCCGCAGGGCACCGAGGTGGCACGGCGGCGTCCTCCACGGCATCCGCTTCGTCGGGTTCGCCACCCACCGCCCACCACCCACCGCCCACCACCCACCGCCCACCGCCCACCGCCCACCATCCACCGCCCACCATCCACCATCCACCACCCACGGCCCGCCGGTCGACGCGACCGGCGGGCCGTGGGCCCGTGTGTTCCGCTGCGTCCCGCACCCGCACGCGGGCCACGGCAGGATCACCGCAGGACCACCGCCGCGGGACGGCCGGCAGTGTCGGCCCGCGGGCACGGCAGGCGGACGGCGCTGCCTGAGCCGTCTCGTAGTCTTGGGCCCGTGCAGGTACTCCACGACGCTCCCCTTGCCCCGCTGACCACCTTCCGCCTGGGCGGTCCCGCGCAGCGGCTGGTCACCGCATCCACCGACGCCGAGGTGATTGCCGCGGTCCGAGAGGCCGACCACAGCGGCACGCCGCTGCTGATCATCGGCGGCGGATCGAACCTGGTCATCGGTGACGACGGCTTCGACGGCACTGCCCTGCGCATCGCTACGCGCGGTGTCGGACTGAGCGGCACGACGCTGGAGCTGGCGGCCGGCGAGGTGTGGACGGATGCCGTCGCCCGCGCCGTCGAGGCAGGGCTCGCCGGGGTCGAGTGCCTTGCGGGCATCCCCGGTTCCGCGGGTGCCACGCCGATCCAGAACGTGGGCGCCTACGGTCAGGAGGTCTCCTCGACCATCACCGAGGTCATCGCCTACGACCGGCGGTCCGGCGAGACCGTCACCCTGACGAACGGGGAGTGCGCGTTCGCGTACCGCCACAGTCTCTTCAAGTCCGACCCCGAGCGCTACGTAGTGCTCCGCGTCCGCTTCGAGTTGGAGGACGCGGGCGGGCTGTCCGCACCCGTCAAGTACGCCGAAGCGGCCCGCGCCCTCGGCGTCGAACCCGGCGACCGGGTGCCGCTGGCCGATGCCCGCGAGACCGTGCTCAAGCTGCGCGCGGGCAAGGGCATGGTTCTCGACCCCGAGGACCACGACACCTGGTCGGCGGGGTCCTTCTTCACCAACCCCATCCTCACCGAGGAACAGTTCGCCGCCTTCCGCGCGTGCGTGCGCGAACGGCTCGGGGCGGGCGCCGAGCCGCCCGCCTACCCGGCGGGCGAGGGCCGTACGAAGACCTCAGCCGCCTGGCTGATCGACAAGGCGGGTTTCACCAAGGGCTACGGCACCGGGCCCGCCCGCATCTCCACCAAGCACACGCTCGCGCTCACCAACCGGGGCGGCGCCGGCACCGAGGATCTGCTGGCCCTGGCCCGCGAGGTGGTCGCCGGGGTCCGTGAGGCCTTCGGCATCACCCTGGTCAACGAGCCGGTCACGGTGGGCGTCAGCCTGTAGCAGAGCCCCGCACCGCCGCTCCCGGTCTGCGGTGGAACCCTCCCGTGTGGCTGCCGCACCTGCCCGGGACACGGTTGGAGTGCCTTCACGGTGATCGCATAGGCTCGGCTCCTGTTGTCTCAGGGGAGGGAAACCCGATGCGAGGGGGACGGAGCCGCCGTACGGGCGCTGTCGTGGCCGCGGCGATCACGGCGGGGATGCTCGTCACGGGGTGTGGCCGGCCTGCCGCCGACACCGCCGGCAAGAGTGCTTCGGCACGGATGTACTCGGACGTCCACCAGCTGCCGGAGTCGATCGCGCCCGACGGCACCACCATCCGGGTGGGTTCCCCGCGTGCGAAGACCGTGGTCCGTCTCTTCGAGGACATGCGCTGTCCGGTCTGCAAGGAGTTCGAGACGGGGGGCGGCGGCGAAGCTCTGCGCGAGCTGACGCTGAGCGGCGCGGTCCGCGTCGAGTACACGTTGGCCACGTTCCTCGACGGCCGGCTCAGTGGGCAGGGCTCGGAGAAAGCCGCCAACGCCCTGCGGGCCGCACTGGACGCAGGGAAGTTCACCGAGTACCACGAGGTGCTCTTCGCCCACCAGCCCGAGGAGACCACCGACGGCTACACCGACGCATTCCTGCTCCGCATGGCCTCGAAGGTGAAGGGCCTGCGCAGCGAGAAGTTCGACGCCGCGGTCAAGGGCATGAAGTACCGCGACTACGCGACCGCCTCGCAGAAGGCGTACCAGAGTTCCGGAGCGCCGGGCACGCCGACCATGAAGGTCAACGGCCGGATCGTCGGCCAGGGGCAGTTCAGCAGTCTGTTCGACAAGGACACACTGCCCCAGGTCATCCTCCTCACGGCCCATTCCTGACGGCGGCGCCCGGCGCGGCCGTCAGCCGGCCAGCCAGTCGTCCACGCCCGACAGCAGCTTGGCCCGTACGTCGTCCGCTGCGGCACAGGCGCGGATCGACTGCCGTGCCAGCTCTGCCAGCTGCTCGTCCGTGAAGCCGTGGTGGCGGCGCGCGATCTCGTACTGCGCCGCCAGCCGCGAGCCGAAGAGCAAGGGGTCGTCGGCCCCCAGCGCCATCGGGACACCCGCCTCGAACAGGGTGCGCAGGGGTACGTCCTCCGGTTTGTCGTAGACGCCGAGCGCCACGTTCGACGCCGGGCACACTTCGCAGGTCACGCCCCGGTCGGCGAGCTGCCGCAGCAGTCCCGGGTCCTCCGCCGCCCGCACGCCGTGGCCGATGCGGCTGGCGTGCAGGTCGTCCAGGCAGTCCCGCACTGACACCGGGCCGGTCAGCTCGCCGCCGTGCGGCGCCGCCAGCAGGCCGCCCTCCCGGGCGATGTGGAAGGCGCGGTCGAAGTCCCGGGCCATGCCCCGCCGTTCGTCGTTGGACAGCCCGAAGCCGACTACGCCCCGGTCCGCGTACCGCACCGCCAGCCGGGCCAGCGTGCGCGCGTCCAGCGGGTGTTTCATGCGGTTGGCGGCGACCAGGACGCGCATCCCCAGGCCCGTCTCCCGGGAGGCCGTGTCCACCGCGTCCAGGATGATCTCCAGCGCCGGGATCAAGCCGCCCAGCCGGGGCGCGTACGACGTCGGGTCCACCTGGATCTCCAGCCAGCCGGAACCGTCCCGGACGTCTTCCTCGGCGGCTTCCCGGACCAGGCGCCGGATGTCCTCGGGCGCGCGCAGGCAGGAACGTGCCGCGTCGTACAGGCGCTGGAAACGGAACCAGCCCCGCTCGTCCGTCGCCCGCAGCTTCGGTGGTTCGCCACTGGTCAGGGCCTCTGTCAGCGCGTCGGGCAGGCGTACGCCGTACTTGTCGGCCAGCTCCAGCAGGGTGTCCGGTCGCATCGAGCCGGTGAAGTGCAGGTGCAGATGGGCTTTCGGAAGCTCAGAGAGATCACGTACACGCTCCATCCCAGGATCCTGCCGCACGCACCCGCTGGTCCGGTAGCCGTTTCCACGTTCGTGCTCCCGCCCGCACAAAGAAACAAAGTACCTGGGAACGTTCCCAGGTACTTTGTCCGGAAAGACTGAAAGGTTGGTGCGGGGGAGGGGGTTAGTCCCGTGCTTCCGCGAGCAGCTTCTGCATCCGGCTCACGCCCTCGACCAGGTCCTCGTCACCGAGGGCGTAGGACAGCCGCAGGTAGCCCGGCGTGCCGAAGGCCTCGCCCGGGACCACGGCGACCTCGGCCTCCTCCAGGATCAACGCGGCCAGCTCGACCGTGCTCTGCGGGCGCTTGCCGCGGATCTCCTTGCCGATCAGGGCCTTGACCGACGGGTAGGCGTAGAAGGCCCCCTCGGGCTCCGGGCAGACCACCCCGTCGATCTCGTTGAGCATCCGCACGATGGTCCGGCGGCGCCGGTCGAAGGCCTCGCGCATCTTCGCCACGGCTGCCAGGTCACCGGAGACCGCCGCCAGGGCGGCCACCTGGGCCACGTTGGAGACGTTCGAGGTGGCGTGCGACTGCAGGTTGGTCGCGGCCTTCACGACGTCCTTCGGGCCGATCACCCAGCCCACCCGCCAGCCGGTCATGGCATACGTCTTCGCCACGCCGTTGACCACGATGCACTTGTCGCGCAGCTCGGGCAGGAGCGCCGGCAGGGACACGGACACCGCGTCGCCGTAGACCAGGTGCTCGTAGATCTCGTCGGTGAGCACCCACAGGTCGTGCTCGACGGCCCAGCGGCCGATCGCTTCGGTCTCGGCCTCGGAGTACACCGCGCCGGTCGGGTTGGAGGGGGAGACGAAGAGGACGACCTTGGTCTTCTCCGTGCGTGCCGCCTCCAACTGCTCCACGGTCACCCGGTAGCCGGTCGTCTCGTCCGCGACGACCGGCACCGGGACGCCGCCCGCGAGGCGGATCGACTCCGGGTAGGTCGTCCAGTACGGCGCCGGGACGATGACCTCGTCGCCCGGGTCCAGGATCGCCGCGAAGGCCTCGTAGATGGCTTGCTTGCCGCCGTTGGTGACGAGGATCTGCGAGACGTCGGGCTCCCAGCCGGAGTCGCGCAGCGTCTTCGCGGCGATCGCGGTCTTCAGCTCGGGCAGGCCGCCGGCCGGTGTGTAGCGGTGGTACTTGGGGTTCCTGCAGGCTTCGACGGCCGCCTCGACGATGTAGCCCGGAGTCGGGAAGTCGGGCTCACCGGCGCCGAAGCCGATCACCGGACGTCCGGCGGCCTTCAGGGCCTTGGCCTTGGCGTCCACGGCGAGGGTGGCGGACTCGGAGATCGCGCCGATTCGGGCGGAGACCCGGCGCTCGGTGGGTGTGGTTGCAGCGCTCATGGGCCCATCGTTCCAGACCGGAAACGCGCCCGGCACGCCGGTTTCACTCAGGAGGACCGACCTGGCGGGCCCGCGGGCCCTCGGTGGCGTGAACGGCCCGTCCCGGACACGGCTCCGGCCGGGGCCGGCGGGCGGGCGTCAGCGCGGTCGCCGGGTGTGCGTCCGGCTGCCCGTCCCGGCCCCGACCAGGTCGGACGCGGCCCGGCTGCCGTGGATCGGCCGCGGCGAGGAGCGCGCGGGGCGGCAGCCTCGGGTGCCCGGACCGGCGTCGGACGGAGGGGGAAGGCGGTCCCGCGGGAGGGGGACGGGAACGGATGTCCGGACCTGGCCGTCGACGTGGTCGATCTTCGGGTGTTCCGCCGTCGATCTTCCGTTGCGAGGCACCGCATGGGCGCATTCCGTTCGACGCCGGGCCCTGGACCACGTACACTCTCACCTCGTTGGCCTTCAGCAGCCGCTCTCGAGACGGTGTACACCGAGCACCCGGCCGGATGCGGTACGTTGGGGGGCACACAAAGGGTCGTAGCTCAATTGGTAGAGCACTGGTCTCCAAAACCAGCGGTTGGGGGTTCAAGTCCCTCCGGCCCTGCTACACACACCGCCAGGATGTGTGCGCATGTACGTACAGCATTGCACCGCCGTGCGGCTCAGAAACCGGGCGCGGCACGGCCACGACCCGGGATCAGGTGAGGACAATGACGGACGCCGTGGGCTCCATCGATACGCCTGATGCCCAGGACGAAGTGGCCGAGGGCAAGAAGAAGGCCCGCAAGGGCGGCAAGCGGGCCAAGAAGGGTCCGCTCAAGCGCCTCGCCACCTTCTACCGCCAAATCGTCGCGGAGCTCCGCAAGGTCGTCTGGCCGACGCGCAATCAGCTGACGTCGTACACCACTGTGGTGATCTTCTTCGTCGCCATCATGATCGCCCTGGTGACCGTGATTGACTATGGGCTCAACCACGCGGCCAAGTACGTCTTCGGCTGAGCCGAGAGCGAAGGGCGCCGTGGTACCGGCGCCCGTTTTCGCATGTTCCACCTCTATGTATCCAGGAAGAAGCAGCCACCGTGTCTGATCCGAACCTGAACGACGCCACCGAGCCTCGCGAGAATGCCGCCGAGACGGTGGACGACGAGCTCGACATCGTCGAGGGCGCGGACGAGCAGGACGAGTTCGAGGCTGCCGAGGCCGAGTCGGGCGAGCCGGCCGAGGAGGCCGCTCTGCACGTCGAGGACGAGGGCGACGCGGAAGCCGCCGTCGCGGACGTCGACGCGGAGACCGCCCAGGCAGAGCCTGCCGAGCCCATCGACCCGATCCAGGCGCTGCGCGAGGAACTGCGCACCCTGCCCGGCGAGTGGTACGTCATCCACACGTACGCCGGTTACGAGAACCGCGTGAAGACCAACCTGGAGCAGCGCGCCGTCTCGCTGAACGTCGAGGACTACATCTTCCAGGCCGAGGTGCCGCAGGAAGAGGTCGTCCAGATCAAGAACGGCGACCGTAAGACGATCAAGCAGAACAAGCTGCCGGGCTACGTCCTGGTCCGCATGGACCTGACGAACGAGTCCTGGGGTGTCGTCCGCAACACCCCAGGCGTCACCGGCTTCGTCGGCAACGCCTACGACCCGTACCCGCTGACCCTGGACGAGATCGTCAAGATGCTCGCCCCGGAGGCCGAGGAGAAGGCTGCCCGCGAGGCCGCCGAGGCGGAGGGCAAGCCCGCCCCGCAGCGCAAGGTCGAGGTCCAGGTGCTGGACTTCGAGGTCGGCGACTCGGTCACCGTCACCGACGGCCCGTTCGCCACGCTCCAGGCGACCATCAACGAGATCAACCCCGACTCCAAGAAGGTCAAGGGCCTGGTCGAGATCTTCGGCCGCGAGACGCCGGTCGAGCTGTCCTTCGACCAGATCCAGAAGAACTAGCTTCACGATCGTCCGGATGAGCCTCTGCCCAGCGGTATCCCGTTGGGCAGAGGCTCATCCGCGTGCCGGAGGCCGTCCACCGGGCCGGACGGTCGAGTCCCTGCACGAGCGGTGACCCGTGGTGGCGCCCCCGGCTCCGTTCGGGGCCCCGGCCGGGGTGACGCCTCACCCGTGGCCCAGCACGCTCCGGCAATCGCCGGCCCTTCGGGGAGGCATGACGGGTACATCGGCCGATCGGCGTTTCGGCGAACAGCGAGCGCCGAAGATCGCGACTGCGGGCTTCGACGAGAAGGCCTGCGGCGACCTGGCGGTGTACACGGCCACCCCCGGCTGGTTCACCTGGTGACCGGGCGAGGTCCCCCGGTTTGAGCCCGCTGTGCCAGCGGCGGTGCCCCCGGTGGTGCCCCCGCCGGACACCCGCCCGGCGCCGTGCGGAGAACACCGCGCCGCCCACGTCCCGCTGGCCGGCACGGTGCCGTTCGGGCCGGCCGGACCGGCTTGCGCACGGCGGGTCCGAGACGCATCCGAAGGCCCTGTGCAGACCACCTGACCTGGGCGATTTCTCCTCCAGAGGTGACAGCGGCTATCGTTGTGCGGTATGCCATCTGCGCGATCTTGCCCCCGAGGGGGCAGGTCGAGGCCGCGGACGGTACTCAACCTCTCAGCAAGGACCCGGAGAGAGCATGCCTCCCAAGAAGAAGAAGGTCACGGGGCTCATCAAGCTCCAGATCCAGGCCGGTGCCGCCAACCCGGCTCCGCCGGTCGGCCCGGCGCTGGGTCAGCACGGCGTCAACATCATGGAGTTCTGCAAGGCCTACAACGCCGCGACCGAGTCGCAGCGCGGTTGGGTCATCCCGGTGGAGATCACGGTCTACGAGGACCGTTCCTTCACCTTCGTCACCAAGACGCCGCCGGCCGCGAAGATGATCCTCAAGGCCGCGGGCATCGAGAAGGGCTCCGGCGAGCCGCACAAGACCAAGGTCGCCAAGATCACCGAGGCGCAGGTCCGCGAGATCGCCCAGACCAAGATGCCCGACCTCAACGCGAACGACCTGGACGCGGCGTCGAAGATCATCGCCGGCACCGCGCGCTCCATGGGCGTCACGGTCGAGGGCTGAACCCACCCCCAGCAGTCATGCGGCCTGCCGTAGCCGGCCGCACGTGGCAGGGCCTGCTCGGCCCAAGGACCACGACTCCTTTCAGAACACACAGGAGCAAGTTGTGAGCAAGCGCAGCAAGGCTCTCCGCGCTGCGGACGCCAAGGTCGACCGGGAGAAGCTGTACGCCCCGCTCGAAGCCGTGCGTCTCGCCAAGGAGACCTCCACGACCAAGTTCGACGGCACCGTCGAGGTCGCTTTCCGTCTGGGTGTCGACCCGCGCAAGGCCGACCAGATGGTCCGTGGCACCGTGAACCTTCCGCACGGCACCGGCAAGACCGCCCGGGTCCTGGTCTTCGCGACCGGTGACCGTGCCGAGGCCGCGCGTGCCGCGGGCGCCGACATCGTCGGTGCCGACGAGCTGATCGACGAGGTGGCGAAGGGCCGTCTGGACTTCGACGCCGTCGTCGCCACCCCGGACCTCATGGGCAAGGTCGGCCGTCTCGGCCGCGTCCTCGGCCCGCGTGGTCTGATGCCGAACCCGAAGACCGGCACCGTCACCCCCGACGTGGTCAAGGCCGTCACCGAGATCAAGGGCGGCAAGATCGAGTTCCGCGTCGACAAGCACTCGAACCTCCACTTCATCATCGGCAAGGTGTCGTTCGACGACAGCAAGCTGGTGGAGAACTACGGCGCGGCGCTGGAGGAGATCCTCCGCCTGAAGCCGTCCGCCGCCAAGGGCCGCTACATCAAGAAGGCCGCCATCACCACCACGATGGGCCCCGGCGTCCCGGTCGACCCGAACCGCACCCGCAACCTCCTCGTCGAGGAGGACCCGGCCGCCGTCTGAGCCTCTCGCTCCTTCCGGCCGCCGTACCACGGAGGCGCAAGCAGCCGTGTAACGGACGTGTAAGCAAAGGACGGGCCCCGCAACCTTCCAGGTGCGGGGCCCGTCCTTTTTCCGTACGACCTGTCTTTGTACGACCTTTCGGAAGGCTGTCAGTGGCCTGCGCTACGGTGCAGGCACGCGACATGCATAGGGGTGGGAACAGATGAAGAGCACGACCGCGCGCCGGGTGGCCCTCTCGATCGCGGTGGCCACCGCACTGTCGGGAGTCGCCGCTTGCGGCTCGTCGGACACGGGGAAGACCGGGAAGACCGGGAAGGACGACAAGGCGGCCGGCAAGAGCGTGATCCACGTCAGCCCCATCGCCGCCCTGCGCTCGGCCGAGCAGTCCACCAACAAGGCCGACTCGGCCAAGGTGCGCACCACGATGTCGATCGGCGACGTCATGACGGTGACCGCGAAGGGCGCCGTCAACTGGAGCCACGGTCTCAAGGGCAATCTCACCATGTCCTACACCGGCGGGCAGATGGCCGAGGCGATGAAGAAGCTCGGTACCTCGACGATGGAGGCCCGCTACCTGTCGGACGCGGCGTACGTACGCATGGGCGACACGACCGCCCGGCAGATGGGCGGCAAGCACTGGGTCAAGTACGCCTACGACGACCTCGCCAAGCTCGGCGGCGCCTCCGGTTCGTACATGAAGGACCAGCTTCAGAACGCCACGCCCAACCAGTCCGTGAGGATGCTGCTCGCCTCCCACGACCTCAAGAAGGTCGGCGAGGAGACCGTCACCGGCGTCCGCACCACGCACTACTCGGGCACCGTGAACCTCGCCGACCTCGCGGGCAAGACCAGTAACCTCAGCGCTGACCAGCTCGCTGCCCTCAAGCAGCAGCTGAGCCAGGCCGGCGTCACCACCGACACCGTCGATATCTGGATCAACGACCAGAATCTGCTGATCAAGAAGGCCGAGAAGGCTGACACGCCCAAGGGCGCCATGACCAACACGACCTACTACAGCGACTACGGCGTGAAGGTCACCACCCAGGCGCCCCCGGCCAATGACACCAAGGACTTCACGGACCTGCTCAAGTCCGGTGGCGCCATGTCGGGCGGCACCGGCGCCGGTACCGGCGTCAGCTCCTGAAGGTCGAACCACCGCGGAATCCCTGCCGGGAGCGCCCATGCCCGACGTACACCACCGAGGTGCGGGTGGGCGCCCCACAGGGCCTCAGGGCCGCCTGCGCGCCCTGACGGCCGCGCTCCGGAGCCGCCGCTGAGAGGACGGGGCAGACCGCTCACGGTCCGATTTGCTCGACGGTGCCCCGGTCGCTTACTCTCTTCCGGAAGCCAAAGACCGCTGGTCGTTGCCGCACGCTCGCACGAGGGTGCGGTGGCCGAAGGATCCGCTGAAAAGTGGGCGACCCGCGCAGGTAATCGTGGAAGAACTCCTGGTTCACACGTAAGTGTGAGGCCGGTTGAGTCCGCCCCGTGCGCCTGCGCCGGGGCGTTTCGTTTTGCCCAGTCCTCCTTCGGGTCCGCGCGGTCCGAATCACCCGGAAGGAGGCCGAGGCTCTATGGCGAGGCCCGACAAGGCTGCCGCGGTTGCCGAGCTGACGGACAAGTTCCGCAGCTCCAACGCCGCCGTGCTGACCGAGTACCGCGGTCTCACCGTGGCGCAGATGAAGACGCTGCGCCGTTCTCTCGGTGAGAACGCCCAGTACGCCGTGGTGAAGAACACGCTGACCAAGATCGCGGCCAAGGAGGCCGGGATCGCGCTGGAGGACCAGCTCTTCGCTGGCCCGACGGCTGTCGCCTTCGTCACCGGTGACCCGGTGGAGTCGGCGAAGGGTCTCCGTGACTTCGCCAAGGACAACCCGAATCTCGTCATCAAGGGCGGTGTCCTTGATGGTAAGGCGCTGTCCGCCGACGAGATCAAGAAGCTTGCGGACCTCGAGTCCCGCGAGGTTCTGCTCAGCAAGCTGGCCGGTGCCTTCAAGGCGAAGCAGTCCCAGGCTGCCTCCGTCTTCCAGGCGCTGCCGTCGAAGCTCGTCCGCACGGTGGACGCGCTCCGCGCCAAGCAGGCCGAGCAGGGCGGTGCCGAGTAATTCGGCTCGCTTTCTGACCCGCACCGACGGCGCGGGTCGCAGCGGGCCGACGTACGCCCGCCTTATCCAGTACATCCGGCACCTGCCGATTTGAGTGGAAGGACCGCCATCATGGCGAAGCTCACCCAGGACGAGCTGCTTGCCCAGTTCGAGGAGATGACCCTCATCGAGCTCTCCGAGTTCGTGAAGGCCTTCGAGGAGAAGTTCGACGTCACCGCTGCTGCCGCCGCCCCGGTCGTCGTCGCCGGTGGTGTCGCCGGTGGCGCCGCCGCCGAGGCCGAGGAGGAGAAGGACGAGTTCGACGTCGTCCTCACCGGTGCCGGCGAGAAGAAGATCCAGGTCATCAAGGTCGTGCGTGAGCTGACCTCCCTCGGCCTGAAGGAGGCCAAGGACCTGGTCGACGGCACCCCGAAGCCGGTCCTGGAGAAGGTCAACAAGGAGGCCGCCGAGAAGGCCGCCGAGGCCCTTAAGGGCGCCGGTGCCTCCGTCGAGGTCAAGTAAGACCTTTCCGGGGTCCATCGAACCCCCTTGCGCGCCGATTGCGGTCCGGTAGGGCTGTAACGCGAACGCACCGAAGAGCGATCATCCATCCGGGTGGTCGCTCTTCGGCGTATCCGGCGGGGCCGGCCGCGGTTGCCTTGCACTCGCTACGGCGAGGGGTATGGTGATCTTCGTTGTGTCTCCGGTCGGCCCCGTTTGGGCTGGGGGGCCTTGACGAACCGCACGCAGCGCGCAATTCTCAGGACGCGTCGTCACAAGGATCCGAATCCGAGGCATGGATCGGCGGCGAAGAGGGCAGTATGAACGTGCGTTGAGGGCAGGCATGCCGAGGGCGTTGACAAGAGCGGTGAGCACAGCGAGGGTCCCGGAAAACCCGCACTGGACATCAGTGTGCCAAGTGGCTACACTGACCCTTTGCGCTGCCTGTTAGCTGCCCCCTGCCCGTCACCAGGGGTCTGCCCTCACTTGAGCACCGATGACTGAAGCCCCCATGACCTGGGATTTCCGTCTCTGTGTACGGGAGAGGGACCGGCACGCGCGTAGTGAGTCCGAGCCCTCGGAAGGACCCCCTCTTGGCCGCCTCGCGCAATGCCTCGACCGCGAATATGAACAACGGCGCCAGCACCGCCCCGCTGCGCATCTCCTTTGCAAAGATCAAGGAGCCCCTCGAGGTTCCGAACCTTCTTGCGCTCCAGACCGAGAGCTTTGACTGGCTGCTCGGCAACGACGCGTGGAAGGCTCGCGTCGAGGAGGCTCTGGAGAACGGTCAGGACGTCCCCACCAAGTCCGGTCTGGAGGAGATCTTCGAGGAGATCTCCCCGATCGAGGACTTCTCCGGGTCGATGTCGCTGACGTTCCGGGACCACCGCTTCGAGCCGCCGAAGAACTCCATCGACGAGTGCAAGGAGCGCGACTTCACGTACGCCGCCCCGCTCTTCGTCACCGCCGAGTTCACCAACAACGAGACCGGTGAGATCAAGTCCCAGACCGTCTTCATGGGCGACTTCCCGCTCATGACGAACAAGGGCACTTTCGTCATCAACGGCACCGAGCGTGTCGTGGTGTCGCAGCTGGTCCGTTCTCCCGGTGTCTACTTCGATTCCTCCATCGACAAGACGTCCGACAAGGACATCTTCTCCGCCAAGATCATCCCGTCCCGGGGTGCCTGGCTGGAGATGGAGATCGACAAGCGTGACATGGTCGGTGTGCGCATCGACCGCAAGCGCAAGCAGTCGATCACCGTGCTGCTGAAGGCGCTCGGTTGGACGACCGAGCAGATCCTTGAGGAGTTCGGCGAATACGAGTCCATGCGCGCCACCCTGGAGAAGGACCACACCCAGGGCCAGGACGACGCGCTGCTCGACATCTACCGCAAGCTGCGCCCGGGCGAGCCCCCCACGCGTGAGGCCGCGCAGACGCTGCTGGAGAACCTGTACTTCAACCCCAAGCGCTACGACCTCGCCAAGGTCGGCCGCTACAAGGTCAACAAGAAGCTGGGCACGGACACCCCGCTGGAGGCGGGCATCCTGACGGTCGAGGACATCATCGCCTCGATCAAGTACCTGGTGAAGCTGCACGCCGGTGAGACCGAGACCGCCGCGGACAACGGTGAGACGGTCGTCGTCGAGACCGACGACATCGACCACTTCGGCAACCGCCGCCTGCGCAGCGTCGGCGAGCTCATCCAGAACCAGGTCCGCACGGGCCTGGCCCGCATGGAGCGAGTCGTCCGCGAGCGGATGACGACCCAGGACGTCGAGGCGATCACGCCGCAGACCCTGATCAACATCCGGCCGGTCGTCGCCTCCATCAAGGAGTTCTTCGGCACCAGCCAGCTGTCGCAGTTCATGGACCAGAACAACCCGCTGTCGGGGCTCACCCACAAGCGGCGTCTGTCGGCGCTCGGCCCCGGTGGTCTCTCCCGTGAGCGGGCCGGCTTCGAGGTCCGTGACGTGCACCCGTCGCACTACGGCCGCATGTGCCCGATCGAGACGCCGGAAGGCCCGAACATCGGTCTGATCGGCTCGCTCGCCTCCTACGGCCGGGTCAACGCGTTCGGTTTCGTCGAGACCCCCTACCGCAAGGTCATCGACGGCCAGGTCACCGACGAGGTCGACTACCTGACCGCCGACGAGGAGGACCGCTTCGTCATCGCGCAGGCCAACGCGCCGCTGACCGATGACCTGCGTTTCGCCGAGAACCGCGTCCTGGTCCGCCGCCGTGGCGGCGAGGTCGACTACATCGGCCCCGAGGACGTGGACTACATGGACGTCTCGCCGCGCCAGATGGTGTCGGTCGCGACCGCCATGATCCCGTTCCTTGAGCACGACGACGCCAACCGCGCCCTCATGGGTGCCAACATGATGCGTCAGGCCGTGCCGCTGATTAAGTCCGAGGCGCCGCTCGTCGGCACCGGCATGGAGTACCGCTCCGCGGTCGACGCCGGCGATGTCGTCAAGGCCGAGAAGGACGGTGTGGTCCAGGAGGTCTCCGCGGACTACATCACCACCGCCAACGACGACGGCACGTACATCACGTACCGCCTGGCCAAGTTCTCCCGGTCCAACCAGGGCACCTCGGTCAACCAGAAGGTCATCGTCAACGAGGGCGACCGCGTCATCACCGGCCAGGTACTGGCCGACGGCCCGGCCACCCAGAACGGCGAGATGGCCCTCGGTAAGAACCTGCTCGTGGCGTTCATGCCGTGGGAGGGTCACAACTACGAGGACGCGATCATCCTGTCGCAGCGCCTCGTGCAGGACGACGTCCTCTCCTCGATCCACATCGAGGAGCACGAGGTCGACGCCCGTGACACCAAGCTCGGCCCCGAGGAGATCACCCGGGACATCCCGAACGTCTCCGAGGAGGTCCTCGCCGACCTCGACGAGCGCGGCATCATCCGCATCGGCGCCGAGGTCATCGCCGGCGACATCCTCGTCGGCAAGGTCACCCCGAAGGGGGAGACCGAGCTGACCCCCGAGGAGCGCCTGCTGCGCGCGATCTTCGGTGAGAAGGCCCGTGAGGTCCGTGACACCTCGCTGAAGGTGCCGCACGGCGAGACCGGCAAGGTCATCGGCGTGCGCGTCTTCGACCGCGAGGAGGGCGACGAACTGCCGCCGGGCGTGAACCAGCTGGTCCGCGTCTACGTCGCGCAGAAGCGCAAGATCACCGACGGTGACAAGCTCGCCGGCCGGCACGGCAACAAGGGTGTCATCTCCAAGATTCTGCCGATCGAGGACATGCCGTTCCTGGAGGACGGCACCCCGGTCGACATCATCCTGAACCCGCTGGGTGTGCCGTCCCGAATGAACCCGGGACAGGTCCTGGAGATCCACCTCGGCTGGCTCGCCAGCCAGGGCTGGGACGTCTCCGGTCTGGGCGAGGAGTGGGCGCAGCGCCTGCAGGCCATCAGCGCCGACCAGGTCGCCCCGCGCACCAACGTCGCCACCCCGGTGTTCGACGGTGCCCGTGAGGACGAGCTGGCGGGTCTGCTGGAGCACACCATCCCCAACCGCGACGGCGACCGCATGGTCCTCCCGTCCGGCAAGGCGCGGCTGTTCGACGGCCGGAGCGGCGAGCCGTTCCCGGACCCGATTTCGGTCGGCTACATGTACATCCTGAAGCTGCACCACCTGGTCGACGACAAGCTGCACGCTCGCTCGACCGGTCCCTACTCGATGATCACCCAGCAGCCGCTGGGTGGTAAGGCCCAGTTCGGTGGCCAGCGCTTCGGTGAGATGGAGGTGTGGGCGCTGGAGGCCTACGGCGCCGCGTACGCCCTCCAGGAGCTGCTGACCATCAAGTCCGACGACGTCACCGGCCGCGTGAAGGTCTACGAGGCCATCGTCAAGGGCGAGAACATCCCTGAGCCCGGCATCCCCGAGTCCTTCAAGGTGCTCATCAAGGAGATGCAGTCGCTCTGCCTGAACGTGGAGGTGCTGTCCAGCGACGGTATGTCCATCGAGATGCGTGACACCGACGAAGATGTCTTCCGCGCTGCGGAGGAGCTCGGTATCGACCTGTCCCGGCGCGAGCCGAGCAGCGTCGAAGAGGTCTGACGGGAGTCCGGCGGGGCCCTCACCCACAAGGCCCCGCCGACCCCCAGGCCCCCGTTTCAGACCACAGACTTAACGACCCTGAGAGGGATTGACGCATAGTGCTCGACGTCAACTTCTTCGACGAGCTCCGGATCGGCCTGGCCACCGCTGACGACATCCGTCAGTGGAGCCACGGCGAGGTCAAGAAGCCCGAGACCATCAACTACCGCACCCTGAAGCCCGAGAAGGACGGCCTCTTCTGCGAGAAGATCTTCGGCCCCACCCGGGACTGGGAGTGCTACTGCGGCAAGTACAAGCGCGTCCGCTTCAAGGGCATCATCTGCGAGCGCTGTGGCGTCGAGGTCACGCGCGCCAAGGTGCGTCGTGAGCGGATGGGCCACATCGAACTGGCCGCGCCCGTCACCCACATCTGGTACTTCAAGGGCGTCCCGTCGCGCCTGGGCTACCTGCTCGACCTTGCCCCGAAGGACCTGGAGAAGGTCATCTACTTCGCGGCGTACATGATTACGTACGTCGACGAGGAGCGCCGTACCCGTGACCTGCCCTCGCTTGAGGCGCACGTCTCGGTCGAGCGCCAGCAGATCGAGAACCGCCGTGACTCCGACCTGGAGGCCCGGGCCAAGAAGCTCGAGACCGACCTGGCCGAGCTGGAGGCCGAGGGCGCCAAGGCCGACGTGCGCCGCAAGGTGCGCGAGGGTGCTGAGCGCGAGATGAAGCAGCTGCGCGACCGTGCGCAGCGCGAGATCGACCGCCTCGACGAGGTGTGGAACCGGTTCAAGAACCTCAAGGTCCAGGACCTGGAGGGCGACGAGCTGCTCTACCGCGAGCTGCGGGACCGCTTCGGCACGTACTTCGACGGCTCGATGGGTGCCGCGGCGCTGCAGAAGCGCCTGGAGTCCTTCGACCTAGAGGAGGAGGCCGAGAAGCTCCGCGAGATCATCCGCACCGGCAAGGGGCAGAAGAAGACCCGCGCCCTGAAGCGCCTGAAGGTCGTCTCCGCGTTCCTGCAGACCTCCAACAGCCCCAAGGGCATGGTCCTGGACTGTGTGCCGGTCATCCCGCCGGACCTGCGTCCGATGGTGCAGCTGGACGGTGGCCGCTTCGCGACCTCCGACCTGAACGACCTGTACCGCCGCGTCATCAACCGCAACAACCGCCTGAAGCGCCTCCTCGACCTCGGTGCGCCCGAGATCATCGTGAACAACGAGAAGCGCATGCTCCAGGAGGCCGTCGACGCGCTCTTCGACAACGGCCGTCGCGGTCGCCCGGTCACGGGCCCCGGCAACCGTCCGCTGAAGTCGCTGTCCGACATGCTGAAGGGCAAGCAGGGCCGCTTCCGTCAGAACCTGCTCGGTAAGCGAGTCGACTACTCGGCGCGTTCCGTCATCGTCGTCGGCCCGCAGCTGAAGCTGCACCAGTGCGGTCTGCCGAAGGCGATGGCGCTGGAGCTGTTCAAGCCGTTCGTGATGAAGCGCCTGGTCGACCTGAACCACGCGCAGAACATCAAGAGCGCCAAGCGCATGGTGGAGCGCGGTCGCACGGTCGTGTACGACGTCCTCGAAGAGGTCATCGCCGAGCACCCGGTGCTGCTGAACCGTGCTCCCACCCTGCACCGCCTCGGCATCCAGGCCTTCGAGCCGCAGCTGGTCGAGGGCAAGGCCATCCAGATCCACCCGCTCGTCTGCACCGCGTTCAACGCGGACTTCGACGGTGACCAGATGGCCGTGCACCTGCCGCTGTCCGCGGAGGCGCAGGCCGAGGCCCGCATCCTGATGCTGTCCTCGAACAACATCCTCAAGCCCGCCGACGGCCGTCCGGTGACGATGCCGACCCAGGACATGGTCCTCGGTCTGTTCTTCCTCACCACCGACGGCGAGATGCGGGACATCAAGGGCGAGGGCCGCCCGTTCGCTTCGGTCGCCGAGGCGATCATGGCGTTCGACGCCGGTGAGCTGTCGCTGCAGTCGCGCGTGGACATCCGCTTCCCGGTGGGTACCATCCCGCCGCGCGGCTGGACCCCGCCGGCCCCCGAGGAGGGGGACGACCTCGTCGGGGCAGGGGAGTGGCAGCAGGGTGACAGCTTCCGGCTGAACACCACGCTGGGTCGTGCGCTCTTCAATGAGCTGTTGCCCGAGGACTACCCGTTCGTCGACTACGAGGTCGGCAAGAAGCAGCTCTCCGAGATCGTCAACGACCTCGCCGAGCGCTACCCGAAGGTCATCGTGGCGGCGACGCTCGACAACCTGAAGGCGGCCGGCTTCTACTGGGCCACCCGTTCCGGTGTCACCGTCGCCATCTCCGACGTCGTCGTTCCCGAGGCGAAGAAGGAGATCGTCCGCGGCTACGAGGCGCAGGACGAGAAGGTCCAGAAGCAGTACGAGCGCGGTCTGATCACCAAGGACGAGCGCACGCAGGAGCTCATCGCGATCTGGACCAAGGCGACCAACGAGGTCGCCGAGGCGATGAACGACAACTTCCCGAAGACCAACCCGATCTTCATGATGGTGAACTCGGGTGCCCGAGGCAACATGATGCAGATGCGTCAGATTGCCGGTATGCGTGGTCTGGTGTCGAACGCGAAGAACGAGACGATTCCGCGTCCGATTAAGGCGTCGTTCCGTGAGGGCCTGTCCGTGCTGGAGTACTTCATCTCCACGCACGGTGCCCGTAAGGGTCTGGCGGACACCGCTCTGCGTACCGCTGACTCGGGTTACCTCACCCGTCGTCTGGTGGACGTTTCGCAGGACGTCATCATTCGCGAGGAGGACTGCGGCACCGACCGCGGCCTCAAGCTGCTGATCGCCGACCGGGGCGCGGACGGCGTGCTGCGCAAGACGGAGGACGTCGAGACCTCCGTGTACGCGCGCTGCCTCGCCGAGGACATCGTGGTCGACGGCCAGGTGCTGGCCCCGGCCGGCACCGACCTGGGCGACGTCCTCATCGAGGAGCTCGTCGGCCGTGGCGTCGAGGAGGTCAAGACCCGCTCGGTCCTGACCTGCGAGTCCGCCGTCGGTACCTGCGCGATGTGCTACGGCCGTTCGCTGGCCACCGGCAAGCTGGTCGACATCGGTGAGGCGGTCGGCATCATCGCCGCCCAGTCCATCGGTGAGCCCGGTACCCAGCTGACGATGCGTACCTTCCACACCGGTGGTGTGGCCGGTGACGACATCACCCAGGGTCTGCCGCGTGTCGTCGAGCTCTTCGAGGCCCGTACCCCGAAGGGTGTCGCCCCGATCTCCGAGGCCTCTGGCCGGGTGCGGATCGAGGAGACGGAGAAGACGAAGAAGATCATCGTCACGCCGGACGACGGCAGCGACGAGACGGCCTTCCCGATCTCCAAGCGCGCCAAGGTCCTGGTCCGCGAGGGCGACCACGTCGACGTGGGCCAGCAGCTCACCGTGGGTGCCACCAACCCGCACGACGTGCTGCGCATCCTGGGCCAGCGCGCCGTCCAGGTCCACCTGGTCGGCGAGGTCCAGAAGGTGTACAACTCGCAGGGTGTGTCGATCCACGACAAGCACATCGAGATCATCATCCGGCAGATGCTCCGCCGCGTGACGATCATCGAGTCCGGCGATGCCGAACTGCTGCCCGGCGAGCTGGTCGAGCGCTCGAAGTTCGAGCACGAGAACCGTCGTGTGGTCCAGGAGGGCGGTCACCCGGCCTCCGGTCGTCCGCAGCTGATGGGTATCACCAAGGCCTCGCTGGCGACCGAGTCCTGGCTGTCGGCGGCTTCCTTCCAGGAGACGACCCGAGTCCTGACGGATGCGGCGATCAACGCCAAGTCCGACAGCCTCATCGGCCTCAAGGAGAACGTCATCATCGGTAAGCTCATCCCGGCCGGTACGGGTCTGTCCCGCTACCGCAACATCCGGGTCGAGCCGACCGAGGAGGCCAAGGCCGCGATGTACTCGGCCGTCGGCTACGACGACATCGACTACTCGCCGTTCGGCACCGGCTCCGGCCAGGCCGTTCCGCTGGAGGACTACGACTACGGTCCGTACAACCAGTAAGCGGGCAGCTTGAACTGAAGGGCGGTCACCTCAAGAGGTGGCCGCCCTTCGGCGTGTCCGGGTGCCCGTTCGGGTGATCGCTTCGCATCGGTGAGGTCGTCCGCGCTCCCCGCCGGCCGGTCCGCGAGGGTGCGCCGCATCCGGCCGGGGAGGCAGACGGGGGAGGCGGAGGGGGGAGACAGAGGGGTGCCGAGGGGGCGACTTCAGCGGTCGCACGGAGTCCCGCCGCGGCGGCGGTGCTGCCCGTGCCGGTGACGGAGCGGGGAGCCGTCCGGCGCGCCACGCACTACCGCCGAAGCGGCGGGGCAAGGCGACGGCGGTCGTTGGTGGGGGTCGCGGCGTACGTCACCGTTCCGGTGAACATCGGCACGGACGACCGGGCAGCCGGGGTGCGGAGCAGGCTGGCGCGCCTGTGGCGCGGACACGGGCACCGGTCTGTCCGCGCGCTGTCGAACCCGCGCGCGGAGTCCCGTCGCTCGGCCGTCCGCTCCGGGCGCACCAGGCGTGCCATGAGGGGCTCCGAGGTCGATCCGGAGATCGCGCAGCGTAATCGGGGTTGGCGGTGTCCGCAGACCGGGGTCGCCGGGTCCCATTTGTTTTGACCGCAGCGAATGAGGTAGGTACGCTCAGACCTTGTGCCTGGGGTGTGCCCTGGCTCTCGTGCGTGCCTTCAACCGCATGGCGAGCCGTCACCGGCCACCGTAATCTGCGCCCTTTCCGCCTTGCGGCGGGAGTCTGCGGGATTCGACACACCCGACCGCGTGGGTCGGAGAAGTTCCAGGTTAGCTTTACCCATCGGCACACAGAAACCGGAGAAGTAGTGCCTACGATCCAGCAGCTGGTCCGCAAGGGCCGGCAGGACAAGGTCGAGAAGAACAAGACGCCCGCACTTGAGGGTTCCCCTCAGCGTCGTGGCGTCTGCACGCGTGTGTTCACGACCACCCCGAAGAAGCCGAACTCGGCCCTCCGTAAGGTCGCGCGTGTGCGTCTGACCAGCGGTATCGAGGTCACCGCTTACATTCCGGGTGAGGGACACAACCTGCAGGAGCACTCCATCGTGCTCGTGCGCGGCGGCCGTGTGAAGGACCTGCCGGGTGTTCGTTACAAGATCATCCGTGGCTCCCTCGACACCCAGGGTGTCAAGAACCGCAAGCAGGCCCGCAGCCGTTACGGCGCCAAGAAGGAGAAGTAAGAATGCCTCGTAAGGGCCCCGCCCCGAAGCGCCCGGTCATCATCGACCCGGTCTACGGTTCTCCTCTGGTGACCTCCCTGATCAACAAGGTGCTGCTGAACGGCAAGCGCTCCACCGCCGAGCGCATCGTCTACGGCGCCATGGAGGGCCTGCGCGAGAAGACCGGCAACGACCCGGTCATCACGCTCAAGCGCGCTCTCGAGAACATCAAGCCGACCCTCGAGGTCAAGTCCCGCCGTGTCGGTGGCGCCACCTACCAGGTCCCGGTCGAGGTCAAGCCCGGCCGTGCCAACACCCTGGCGCTGCGCTGGCTGGTCGGTTACTCCCGCGCCCGTCGCGAGAAGACCATGACCGAGCGTCTCCTCAACGAGCTCCTCGACGCCTCCAACGGCCTCGGTGCGGCCGTGAAGAAGCGCGAGGACACCCACAAGATGGCCGAGTCCAACAAGGCCTTCGCGCACTACCGCTGGTAGTCGCTACCCACATCGAGACCGAGAGAAGACTGAAGCCTTATGGCTACCACTTCACTTGACCTGGCCAAGGTGCGCAACATCGGCATCATGGCCCACATCGACGCGGGCAAGACGACCACCACCGAGCGGATCCTGTTCTACACCGGTGTGTCGTACAAGATCGGTGAGGTCCACGACGGCGCTGCCACCATGGACTGGATGGAGCAGGAGCAGGAGCGTGGCATCACGATCACCTCTGCTGCCACCACCTGCCACTGGCCGCTGGAGAACGTCGACCACACCATCAACATCATCGACACCCCGGGGCACGTCGACTTCACCGTCGAGGTGGAGCGCTCCCTGCGCGTGCTCGACGGTGCCGTGACGGTGTTCGACGGCGTCGCCGGTGTCGAGCCCCAGTCCGAGACGGTGTGGCGTCAGGCAGACCGCTACGGCGTTCCGCGTATCTGCTTCGTCAACAAGCTCGACCGGACCGGTGCCGAGTTCCACCGCTGCGTCGACATGATCAGCGACCGTCTGGGCGCGCAGCCGATCGTCATGCAGCTGCCGATCGGTGCCGAGGCGGACTTCAAGGGCGTCGTCGACCTCGTGACGATGAAGGCCCTGGTCTGGTCGGCCGAGGCCACCAAGGGCGAGATGTACGACACCGTCGACATCCCGGCCACGCACACCGAGGCGGCCGAGGAGTGGCGCGGCAAGCTGCTCGAGGCCGTCGCGGAGAACGACGAAGAGATCATGGAGCTGTACCTGGAGGGCGAGGAGCCTTCCGTGGAGCAGCTGTACGCCGCGATCCGTCGTATCACCATCGCGTCCGGCAAGGGCACCGGCACCACCGTGACCCCGGTGTTCTGCGGTACCGCGTTCAAGAACAAGGGCGTCCAGCCCCTGCTCGACGCGGTCGTGCGCTACCTGCCTTCCCCGCTCGACGTCGAGGCCATCGAGGGCCACGACGTCAGGGACGCGGAGCAGGTCGTCGAGCGTAAGCCGTCGGACGAGGAGCCGCTGTCCGCGCTGGCGTTCAAGATCATGAGCGACCCGCACCTCGGCAAGCTCACCTTCGTCCGGGTCTACTCGGGCCGCCTGGTGTCCGGCACGCAGGTGCTGAACTCCGTCAAGGGCAAGAAGGAGCGCATCGGCAAGATCTACCGTATGCACGCCAACAAGCGTGAGGAGATCGAGTCGGTGGGCGCCGGTGACATCGTCGCCGTCATGGGTCTGAAGCAGACCACGACCGGTGAGACGCTGTGCGACGACAAGGCCCCGGTGATCCTGGAGTCCATGGACTTCCCGGCACCGGTCATCCAGGTCGCCATCGAGCCCAAGTCGAAGGGTGACCAGGAGAAGCTGGGCGTCGCGATCCAGCGCCTCGCCGAGGAAGACCCGTCCTTCCAGGTCCACTCGGACGAGGAGACCGGCCAGACCATCATCGGTGGTATGGGCGAGCTGCACCTTGAGGTGCTGGTCGACCGCATGCGCCGTGAGTTCAAGGTCGAGGCCAACGTCGGCAAGCCGCAGGTGGCGTACCGCGAGACGATCCGCAAGACCGTCGAGCGCGTCGACTACACCCACAAGAAGCAGACCGGTGGTACCGGTCAGTTCGCGAAGGTGCAGATCGGCATCGAGCCGCTCGAGGGTGGCGACACCTCCTACGAGTTCGTGAACAAGGTGACCGGTGGTCGCATCCCGAAGGAGTACATCCCTTCGGTCGACGCCGGCTGCCAGGAGGCCATGCAGTTCGGCATCCTCGCCGGTTACGAGATGACCGGCGTGCGCGTCATCCTGCACGACGGCGCCTACCACGAGGTCGACTCCTCCGAGCTCGCCTTCAAGATCGCCGGTTCGCAGGCCTTCAAGGAGGCCGCGCGCAAGGCTTCGCCCGTGCTCCTCGAGCCGATGATGGCCGTAGAGGTCACCACGCCCGAGGACTACATGGGTGAGGTCATCGGCGACATCAACTCCCGCCGTGGCCAGATCCAGGCCATGGAGGAGCGGGCTGGTGCTCGCGTCGTGAAGGGCCTCGTGCCCCTGTCGGAGATGTTCGGCTACGTCGGCGACCTCCGCAGCAAGACGTCGGGTCGCGCAAGCTACTCGATGCAGTTCGACTCCTACGCCGAGGTTCCGCGGAACGTCGCCGAGGAGATCATCGCGAAGGCCAAGGGCGAGTAACGCTCCGCGTTCACACGCCGTAGGCTTGACTCCGGAGCCTCCAGGGGCATTCCACCGCAATCACGGACGGAATGCCCCGGGTTCCGGGCTTTTACAGCAAAGATCACCTGGCGCCGATGAAGTAAGGCGTACAGAACCACTCCACAGGAGGACCCCAGTGGCGAAGGCGAAGTTCGAGCGGACTAAGCCGCACGTCAACATCGGCACCATCGGTCACATCGACCACGGTAAGACGACCCTCACGGCCGCCATTACCAAGGTGCTGCACGACGCGTACCCGGAACTGAACGAGGCCACCCCGTTCGACAACATCGACAAGGCGCCCGAGGAGCGTCAGCGCGGTATCACCATCTCCATCGCGCACGTCGAGTACCAGACTGAGGCGCGTCACTACGCCCACGTCGACTGCCCGGGTCACGCGGACTACATCAAGAACATGATCACCGGTGCCGCCCAGATGGACGGCGCGATCCTGGTGGTCGCCGCCACCGACGGCCCGATGCCGCAGACCAAGGAGCACGTGCTCCTGGCCCGCCAGGTCGGCGTTCCGTACATCGTGGTCGCCCTGAACAAGGCCGACATGGTGGACGACGAGGAGATCCTGGAGCTCGTCGAGCTCGAGGTCCGTGAGCTCCTCACCGAGTACGAGTTCCCCGGCGACGACGTTCCGGTCGTCAAGGTCTCCGCCCTGAAGGCCCTTGAGGGCGAGAAGGAGTGGGTGGACTCCGTCCTCAACCTGATGAAGGCCGTCGACGAGTCGATCCCGCAGCCGGAGCGCGACGTCGACAAGCCGTTCCTCATGCCGATCGAGGACGTCTTCACCATCACCGGTCGCGGTACGGTCGTCACCGGCCGTATCGAGCGCGGTGTCCTCAAGGTGAACGAGGAAGTCGAGATCATCGGCATCAAGGAAGAGAAGACCAAGACCACGGTTACGGGCATCGAGATGTTCCGTAAGCTGCTGGACGAGGGTCAGGCCGGTGAGAACGTCGGTCTGCTGCTCCGTGGCATCAAGCGCGAGGATGTCGAGCGCGGCCAGGTCATCATCAAGCCGGGCACCGTCACCCCGCACACCGAGTTCGAGGCGCAGGCCTACATCCTGTCCAAGGACGAGGGTGGCCGCCACACGCCGTTCTTCAACAACTACCGCCCGCAGTTCTACTTCCGTACGACGGACGTGACCGGCGTGGTGACCCTCCCCGAGGGCACCGAGATGGTCATGCCGGGTGACAACACCGAGATGTCGGTGCAGCTCATCCAGCCCGTCGCCATGGAAGAGGGCCTGAAGTTCGCCATCCGTGAGGGTGGCCGTACCGTGGGCGCCGGCCAGGTCACCAAGATCCTGAAGTAAGTTCGCTTGCTTGAGGGTCACCAACTGACCTGAAGGTCTTCCGACCTGTGAGAGGCCCGTACGACTCCGGTCGTACGGGCCTCTTCGCGTGCTCCGGCGGAGGACCCGCCGGGCCCGGACGCAACGGGCGCAGCGGGCGTGGCGGACGGCGTGGCAGGGGCCGAGGGAGGCTTCGGTGGTGGTTGGCACCGGGCGCGACGGCGCCCCGGCGACGCCTGAGGCCCGGTTGCCCTCCTCCCATGAAGGGTTCACCTCAAACCCGTACCGAATGGATCACGGCTTGTCCACGACGTCGTGCACGGCTTGAGAGCGGGGCGGATGGCGTCCTAGGAATGATCAAGGCCCGGTCATCCGACGAAAGTGAGCCCGTGAGTACTGTCCCGCCACCGGAGAGGCCCGACGAGGAACCCGGCGAGCAGCCGTCCATACCCGATGAGCAATGGGATTCGTTTCTGCGGGACGTCACCGAGGGGACTGGTGGCACCGACGCGCCCAAGGAGCCGTCGGCGCGGGCCAGGGTGGTGGCGCGCAGGCTTCGTGAGGCGGACGACGCAGCGCAGCGGGCCCAGGCGGAGAAGCGGATGACGGGCCGGGTGACAAACCGGTTCAAGGGCCGTCGATGGTGGCTGCCCCGCGGGCGTCGGAGAGCCGCGCAGGCACCGCAGCCGGCGACACCGCCCGGCTGGCGCACCGGACCTGCGTGGCAGGAGATCAACGGAAAGGCCCAACGCCGGCGCCGGCGTTGGGCCGTGGCCGGCGTGGCCCTGGCGGTGGCCACCGCCCTGGTCGCCATCCGCCCCTCGCTCCTGCTGGACCACCTGCCCGGCCATCACACGGCCGGGGCCGACGCCTCCCCGGCACCGCTGCCCGCCGAGACGGCCTTGCCCTCCAGCGCCCCGAGCGCGGCCGGGCAGACCGTGCTGCCCACGCGTGACCATCCCTTCCTCGGCTCGCCGGCCCATGCATGGGCCGATGGCGCCGACGCCATCGAACTGCCACCCGCCAAGGCGGTCGGCGGCATGACCAAGGACGACGTGGCACTCGCCCTGCGCCGCACCAAGGAGTTCCTGGTCGACACCAGCCTGGACCCGGCCGTGCTGCGCGGCGGAGAGCCCACCCGGGCGCTGTCCCTCCTCGACCCGCTGCAGCGGAAGATGATGGCGTGGCTGCGGCAGTCACTGCGTCACGCGGACAAGAAGCACGACCCCATGAACTTCGTCAGCCGCTTCGATCCGAGCGAGGTGCGGCTGGCGGGCAAGGTGGTCAAGGTACGCGGCCATATGACGTTCGCCGCCGGGAAACCCGGTGAGGTGAAGGTGCACGCCGACTACACCTTCGTGTATCCGCTGGTGCGGGCCGGTGGCGGCGACGACCGGGTGACGCGCGCCATCGTCCGCCGCGAGGTGACCGCCACCCTCGCCGATCCGGGCCGCTGGATCGCGACGAAGGGGAAGCTTACGGTCGGGCCCTTCGAGGCCGAAACCTACAACAACGAGTGCGGAATCTACGACGGCTACCTGCACCCCGTCTTCCCCGGCGACTCGCCCACCGGTGCGCCGGCCACCGGAGCCGCCGAGGACCCCTACGACCGCAGCCAGCCCTTGAAGGACCTGTTTGACGAGGGCTGCGGAGACGTCACGCGTACCTGACGGGGGAACGCGTACCTGACGGGGGAATCGGGGCGCTACCGGTACGCGTGCGCGACACCTGCCCGGGTGCCCCGTGGGAACATCCGGGCCCGCCGGGCGAACGGGAACCTCGGCGCTGCGTGGCGCCCTTCCCGCGCCTTCCGTATCTTTGTATTTTTGTCCTGTCGAACATTGGACGGGGGAGTGCGGTTCCCCGGGACCGCGCAGCGGCAGGAGCAGGTGCTCAACGTGGATGAGACGGTGTCGGCGGGAGCAGGCATGCGGCAGTTGCTGCTCGCGCTCGGGGAGCCGGTCATCGATGTGGTCGCCGCGCCCGACGGGCTGGACGTCGACGTCGATGACGTGGCCATCCTGGACGCCGATGAGCAGCCCGACGCCTACCAGGCACACCTGGTGCTCGTCATCGGGGCGCGGGGCGGCAAGGCGCTGGGCATGGCGCGGGCCGCGGCCGAGCAGGGTGCCGCCGTGGTGGTGGTCAAGGTCGATCGCGACGATGACCGCGAGGCGCTGAAGGAACTCGCCGAGGACACGGGTGTCGTGGTGCTCGGCATCCGCCCTGAGGTCCGCTGGGGCACCCTGGACTCCCTGGTCAGACGTGCGGTCGCCGACGCTCGGATGGCCGGGGTGCCGGACCCTGACCAGCCCACCGACCTCTTCGCGCTGGCCGAGACGATCGCCGCCCTCACCGGCGGCAACGTCAGCATCGAGAACAGCGCCAACCGGGTGTTGGCCTACTCCCGCTCCGACGACGAGGTGGACGAACTCAGGCGGCGTTCGATCCTGGGATGGGAAGGCCCGGCCCACTACCTCGCCCTGCTGCGCCAGTGGGGTGTGTACGAACAGCTGCGGGCCGGTGGCCAGGTGGTGTGGGTCGAGGAACGTCCCGAACTGGGAATCCGGCGACGACTGGCGATCGGCATCCGCGTCCACGACCAGTGGTTGGGCACGATCTGGGTGCAGGAGGGCCGGCACAGCCTGTCCGACAGCGCGGAGCAGGCCCTGGCCGGCGCGGCCCGTGCGGCCGCCCTGCTGCTCGTACGGCACCGGACAGGGGCCCGGTCCGACCCGCAGACGGAGGAGGCGTTGCTCGGCCGGCTGCTCGCGGGGCACATAGACCCGCGCTCCTTCGCCACCAGCGTCGGCGTCGAGCTGACGCAGCCGGCTGCGATCGTCGCGTTCGCCCTGAAGGACGACGACACCGGGACGGACCGGCCGGCCTTCGAGCTGCAGCGGGCCGAGATGGCCAGTCTGGTCAGCGTCCACGCGGGTGCGTTCCGCCGGCGGGCCCTGGTGTCCGTCGGCGGCAACCGCGTGTACGTGCTGCTGCCGGGGCTACCGGAGGGGGCCGGCGAGGACATCGTCGTCGGACTGGCGGGCGACATCGTGCGGTCCGCGGGTCAGCGCCTGCACCTGGACGTCCGCGCGGCCGTCGGCTCGGTGGTCGGCGCCTTGGACTCGGTCGTCGAGTCCAAGGCGGAGGCGGACCGGGTCCTGGACATCATCACCCACCATGGCCGACGGCGCGTTGCCACCATCGCCGACGTGCGCTCGGAGGTCCTCGTCGGCGACACGCTCGCGCTGCTGCAGCAGCACCCCCGGCTACGCGACCCCCGGATCACCGCCCTGCTGGGCTACGACCGGGAGCACGACGCCGGGCTCGTCGACTCCGTCCTCACCTACATCGGCGCCCAGTGCAACATGCGGGCGGCGGCCCGTCTGCTGCACGTGCACACCAACACCCTCCGCTACCGGCTGAAGCGCGCGGAGGCGATCAGCGGGATCGATCTGGCCGACCCGCACCAATGCCTCTTCTCGCACCTCCAGCTGCTGCTGGAAACGGAAGCAGTGCCCGTGCGGAACGCCTCGCACGGGCACTGAATCGGGGCCACCGGGGCCGGGGCCGGGCGCCGGCCCGGAGGCTAGCCGACCTCCTCCATGACCGCCTCCGGCGCACGCTCCTCGCCCACGTCACCGGTGTGCAGCGCCTGGCGGAACCGGGCCAGTTCCTGCTTGACGAACGGGGCGAGCAGGTAGAGACCCACGATGTTGACCAGCGCCAGCAGGAAGAGCACCGCGTCGGTGAAGTCCAGCACGCTGCCGAAGGTGAGCACCGAGCCGATCACGATGAAGAGGCAGAAGACCACCTGGTAGATGCGCTCGCTGGTCTTCGTCTTGCCGAACAGGTGAATCCAGGCCTTCTGGCCGTAGTACGACCAGGTGATCATGGTCGAGACCGCGAAGAGGATGACCGCCACGGTGAGGACCTTCGGGAACCACGGCAGCACGGACTCGAAGGCCGAGGAGGTGACCGTGACGCCGTCGGGGGTGGTGCCGTCCGCCGCGTACTGCGCCTTGGCGTGGTTCCAGAAACCGCTGTTGGCGATGACGATCGTCAGCGCGGTCATGGTGCACACGATGACCGTGTCGATGAACGGTCCGATCAGTGCGACCAGGCCCTCGGTCACCGGGTAGCGGGTCTTCACCGCGGAGTGGGCGATGGGCGCCGAGCCCAGGCCGGCCTCGTTGGAGAAGGCGGCGCGGGTGAAGCCCACGATCAGCGCGCCGACGGCACCGCCGACCACACCCTGACCGGTGAAGGCCTCGTGGAAGATCGAACCGAACGCCGCCGGAACGGCCGTGATGTTGGTCAGGATGACGACCAGGCAGGCGCCGCAGTAGATGACGGCCATGCTCGGTACCAGACGGCTGGCCACCTTGCCGATCGACTTGATGCCTCCGATGATCACCGCGCCGACGACGAGGGCCAGCACGACGCCCATGGCCAGTGCCGATCCACTGCCGCCGAGTAGACCGCTGTCACCGCCGGTGACGTTGCGGATCTGGGTGACCGTCTGGTTGGCCTGGAACATGTTGCCGCCGCCGATGCCGAACAGCAGGATCATCACGGCCGCCAGAGCGGCGAGGACCTTGCCGAGGACGCGTCCGCCCGTACCGGGCAGGCGCTCCGCCAGGCCCTTGCTCAGGTACTTCATCGGTCCGCCCGAGTAGGACCCGTCCGCGTGCCGGTCGCGGTAGCGCACGCCCAGCGTGCACTCGACGAACTTCGAGGCCATGCCGAGCAGACCGCACAGCACCATCCAGAAGGTCGCCCCGGCGCCGCCGATGGTGATCGCCACGCCGACGCCCGCGATGTTGCCGAGGCCGACCGTTCCCGACAGGGCCGAGGACAGCGCCTGGAAGTGGGTGATCTCGCCCGGGTCATCGTGCCGGCTGTACCGGCCGCGCAGCAGGTTCAGGGACAGTTTGATGCTGCGCACCTGAATGAAACCGAAATAGACGGTGAAGACCGCCCCGGCCAGTACCAGCCAGGCCACGATCCATGGGAAGGTCGTCCCGAAGACGGTGACCTTTGCGAAGACGAAGTTGCCGAGCCCCTTGGCCAGTGGATCGAACAGCGAATTGATCTTTTCTTCAGTCTGTCCGAGAAAGCCGTGTTCCGCTCCCTGAGCCTGAAAGCGGATTGTGCTGAGGGCAGGCTGCAGCGCTTGAACCTGAGCCATGGGGTTGATCCTTTCCGCCGACCCGCCGACCTGGCGACGCATCGGTGCCGACCGGGCCCGAACTGGGGGACTGTGCTGCCGGGAACCCGTGTGTGAGACCCGAAGCCGTCGGGTTTCGGGAAACCGTAGGGGGTGCCGGTCGACCCAGTTCTCGTAAATGTGGACAAAGAACCGGCCAGTACGCCGTCAAAGTGACGTTCAGCGCTGCGCATGACAGGGCGGACCCTCTCTTCAGAGCACCTCCCGCGTCCGAGCGACTACGGACAGGTGGGGCACCGTGTCCTTATTCACCGCCGTGCCCCAGATCTGTGGACGTCCGGTGATCTGCGGACGGTCCGGGGCAGTGTCGTGGTCCGGGGTGGCGTTGTGGTTCGGGGACGAAGTGACGACAGGGGCCGCTGTCCGGTCGCGCACCACCGCACACCGCTCGGTCGCCCGGGTCGTCGCCCCCCCGTGGCCCAGGCCCCCCGCCGGCTCGCGGTTCGTACGCCGGGGGCCTGGACCCGCTTCCCTCCTCACGCCGCCGGGTGCCGCTGTGGAGCCGGGCCGGTCACAGGCGTTGCCACAGGGCCGGCACGTTCGGCGGTTCCCAGCCGGTCTGGGCCTGGTGGCCCTGGAGGCAGCGGTAGCTGGCACCGCCGTATGTCACCACGTCGCCCGTCTGGTAGACGGTGCCGGCCGCCCAGGTGCCGCTCGGGTCACCAGGATTCCCGGGGCCGCCGGGGCCGCCGGTGGTCGTCACGAGGGTGAGGCCGTATGTCTGCAACAGCGGGTTGATGGGCTGGAAGAAGGTCGTTCCACCGCTGGTGCAGTCGCCGGAGCCGCCGGAGGTGACGCCCTGGGCCTGGCTGCCGGAGAGGTAGGAGCCGCCGGAGTCGCCGGGCTCGGCGCACACCGTGGTCCGGGTGACGCCGGTGACGGTGCCCTCGGAATAGGTCACGCTGGTGTTCAGCTGCTGGATCGTCCCGCAGTGCCAGCCGCTCGTGGAGCCGGAGCGGCACACCGAGGAGCCCACGGGCGCCTGGGCCGACCCGGTTACCTGGACGTCCTGGCCGCCGGCACCGGACACGTACGGGGTCACGGTCCAGCCGCTGTTGACCGCCACCCACGCCATGTCGTTTCCGGGGAAGATCGACGCCTGGAAGCTGCCCTGCGTCGCCTGGTTGTAGCCGGCGGTGGTACTGCCCGCCTGGCCGCAGTGGCCCGCCGTGGCGAATCCCTGTCGGGTGCCGCTGGTGACCGGGAAACCGATCGAACAGCGGGTGTTGCCGTTGATGTAGTACGGGTCCCCGCCCCTGAGGTCGTACAGCGGCCGGGGCCGCTCGGCCGACTTCACGAGGTGGACCATCGACCTGTCGACCCCGGCGGCCTTCACCAGCGCACGGCCCGCCGCCGGCCGTACCACCTGCACCACCAGCTTGTTGCTGGGCACGTCGACGTACCAGACCGGGGCGTCGTCCGTGTTGCGGTGCGCAGCTGCCCGGTCCAGGCGGGCCTTGGCCGCGTCGAGCGCGACCAGGGAGCGGTGCACGACCACGGCCCGGGCGCCCCGGGCCTCGATCGCCGCCACGTCAGCGGAGTCCGTGGTCGCCACGTTCAGTGCGCTGGACTCGGCGCCGTGCACCCAGGCCCCCGCGAAGTCGCTGCCCAGGGCGGCTCGCAGTCGGCCCGCGGTTGCACCCGCCTCAGCCTCGTTCGCCAGCCGGCGTTCGGCCTGCCGCCGGTCCAGACCGAAATCGCGCTCCATGGCGCGCAGCATGGCGGGGGGAGTGTCGACGGTGTGCAGTGTCGCGGCGGCCGAAGGCGCCGACGGCACGTCCGCGGTGGCGGCTGCGGCGCTCGCCGAGCCGCCGGACAGCCCGGTCAGCAGTAGGGCACCCGCCGCCACGGCCGCGTAGCCGGCTCTGGTGGGTCGCTGGAGCATGGGGGATCTCCTTGGTTTCGGTGGGGAGGTGCCGAAACCGTAGGGAGTGTCAACCAGCGGGCATAAGACTTCAGTTGACCCCCCTGTCCAGGGTTATAGAACGGCGGAGACCGTCGGTTGGCGCGGACGGTGCCGCCAGGGGTGTGGTCGGTGTCGCGGGGTGACCGGTGCCACCGGAAGCGCGGGCGGTGTCGCGGGGGAGGCGTGGAACGAGCCGCGGAGGGTGCGGAAGGTGCCGCCGGGGCGCAGCCGCTCGCGGGCGGGGGCGGGGCCGGGGTTGCGGTCATGCCCTGGCTCTCCTCCCTGCCGCCCCGCGCAGGGCCAGCCAGTCCGCGTAGCCGTTGCTGCGGGCCGCCGCACCCGCGTGGGCGCTGCGGGCCTGGGCGAGCACGGTGGCCGCGGTGTCCGCGCGCTGGGCCGCCGGGTGCCAGCCCAGCAGATGACGCCAGACCAGCGGGGTACCGGCCAGCGGGCGGGTGGTGACGCCCGGCGTGGTCGGGAAGGTGGCCCGGCACAGGCCTACCGCCCGGCCCACTTGGACCAAGTGCACACAGGATGCGGTGTCCGTCTCGTACATCCGCAGGGGTGCGAACCCCGCCCGGGCGCAGGCCGCGGTGAAGCAGTCCGCGAAGCAGCCGTCACCGGGCACGCAGGCCCACTCCTCGTGCGTCAGATCGGCCAGCCGTACTTCGCCGTGACGGGCGAGCGGGTGCCCGTCGGCGAGCATGACGAAGACCGGGTCGACGGCGATCTCCTGCCAGGTCAGGTGTGCGGCGCCGGGTGGCGCGGCGGTGCCGCAGGTGCCGGCCACCGCGAAGTCCAGGCGGCCCTCGGTGAGCCGCGTGGCGAGTTCCCGCACCGACCAGGACGCCTGTGTCGTCACCTGGGCCTCGGGTGCGACGTCCGTCAGCAGGGCCACCAGGGCACCCAGTAGCGGGCCGTGGGTGCCGCCCAGTCGCAGCCGCTGTGCGTTGCGCGCGGTGTGCGTGAAGCGGACCGCCTCCTGCTGCAGCTCGGTCACCGCGGGGAGTACGAACCGCGCCCGCTCCAGTACCAGTTCGCCCAGCGCGGTGGCCCGCACCCCGTGCCGTCCACGGTCGAACAGCTCGCCGCCCAAGGCGCGTTCGATCCGTTTGAGCTGCGCGCTCAGCGCGGGTTGCGCCAGCCCGAGGGCCGTGGCCGCCCGGGTGAGACTGCCCGCTTCCGCGATGGCCCGCACAGTCTTCAGATGCCGCAACTCCAGCTCCATGAAGGGAGCTTGCGCGGTGGGCGGCGCGCGGGCAAGGGTTTGGTCCAGACCTGTGCTGCGCCGTCGGCTACGGAGGGGCCGCGGCAGATGGGTACCCGCTCCTCAACGGCGCGGTCCGGGGCGGTCAGTTGCCCGGTGGGCGCAGGTCCCCGCCCATCACCTCCCTGGTCCGCCGCGCTCTGGCCCGGCACCTGGTCCCGGATGTCATCGGGATGCCCCCTTCGTGCGCCGTGCGCCGGCACGCCGTCACTGACTGGGGGATTGCGGTTCTCCAACGCGAGCACCCCCGTCATGAGTAGCACGGACATCGTCCTGGTGCGCCGGCCCACCAGGGCGGCGAAGGCCGAGGTGATGGTCAGGGAGTAGACGACCTTGAACCAGAGCCGTCCGCCGGACCACTGCAGCACGCTGAAAGTGCCGTCCAGGCAGGCTAGTTCGGGTGCCATGTCGTGGGACAGCGGACTGCGGTCGCCGTACAGCACGCGGCGGGAGGGCCATTCCCGCAACAGGAAGGCGGCGATGACGAGGCCCTGGTTGAACCAGTAGCCCGGGGGAGCACCACTGATGGGGAGGCGGCGTGGTGGTGCTCGTGGTCGACGTGGTCTGTCCGTTGGTTCCGCTGGTCAGACCGATGAGACCCGTGGTGAGGCCGATATCACCGAGGAGCTTCGGAGCGAAGACCGCGTTGTTCGTGCAATAGCCGAATGTGCCCTTGCAGCTGTGGGCGAGCTGGTATTTGTTGCCCTTCCCTTTGTCGTGCTCGTAGCTTTCCTTGCGGCCCTTGTGATCCTTGTGGTGCCCCTTTTCGTCCCCGTCGTGTGCCGGGGACGGCGTGGCGCTTTGGGCGGCGTGTGCCGCCCAGGGGTGTTCCCGTCCCATGGCCTGCGAGGCGGCCGTTGTGCCCACCGAGACGGTGAGTGCGGAGGCTCCCACGAGCAGGGCTCGCATGGCCCGCATGACGCTCCCTTCCCTGCTTTCCGTGCGGGGCGAAGACGCCCGCGCCTTCGGGTGGAATGAGAGCAAGGCGGGAGTGTGTGAATCGAATCAATCGACCGCGATGTGTCTCTCGCGAAAAGGAAATGCGCCGAAGGTGTGACATCTTGTCGCACCGGTCGGGCGCCCTTTTGTGTGGTAATTGCGAGGTGAATTATCTCGGAATGAGTTCTTGTCGGCAACCTGATGGGTGTGGAGCGGGATGTCGTGGCGGGCAGTAGGACGGTGACCCGGCATCAGGCAGAAGTCGGTCAGTGGGAGATCCCGGGAAGCGGAGCGGGCGCAGCCGCGGTGATCACGTGGAAGTTGCGTCCCGTGAACGTCGAGCGAGTCCGTGCAGCGGATCCTGAGGCTCCTCGGTTCGAGGCGCGGACGCGCCCGGGTTGGGGGTGCCGGGATGCCGAGTCGCTCATGCGCCCCGTGGTGCCATACAACGGCCATTCGAATGAATTTACGTATGTAGAACGCGAGTCAGGCCTTACATCGCATAAATCCACCAACCTGATGATCTTAGTCGGAGTTGTGGCAAACTCCGTCCAGCGACGACGCGAGGCGGGAGTCACCATGCCACCAGGCCAGCCAGCCTTCGGCGAGGAATTACGCCGGAGAAGGTACGAGTCCGACCAGTCCCTGGCCCAACTGGCCAAGAAAGTGCACATCTCGCGGTCGTACCTGAGCAAGATCGAAGGTGGGAAGGCGAAGCCAGGTGGCAAGCTCGCCCGATTGCTGGACAGCAGGCTGAATGCGGGTGGACAACTCGTCGCGCTGTTGGCCCCGCCGCCGCAGCGCAGCACGCCCGCCCCCGAGCCCACCGGTTCCGGCGCGTGGTCGCTGCGGCTGCACGCCGATGGGGCGAGCGACTTCACCTCCGGCGATCCCGCCACCCTCGCGGCCGGGGGTCCACCCTCCGTGGTGGCCCACTGCGTCATCGCCCCGGGCCTCCCCGAGGAGACGCCGGTGGAGGAAGCACTCCCGGTGTTTCAGACCCTGTTCCACGAGTACCGCCGGCTCGGCCAGTGCTGCGGTCCGGCCGTCGTGATCCCGCTGAGCGGCGCGGCGACCGCCGCCCTGCGCGGCCTGGTGCACGGTGCGCCGCCCGCACAGCGTGGGGTCGTTCTGCGGCTCGCCGCGCGTTTCGCCGAGTACACGGGGTGGATGTGGCAGGAGGCTGGCGACGACCGGGCCGCCCGATGCTGGACCGATCAGACGGTCCAGCTGGCCGAGGCCGGCGGGGACCGCGAACTGGCCGCGTACGCGCTGCTGCGCCAGGCCGAACTCGCCCTCTATCAGGGCGACTCACTGGCCACCGTGGAACTCGCGCGGGCCGCCACCGCACGGGCCCATGGTCGACGCCTCAGGGAACTGGCCGCGCAGCGCGAGGCCCAGGGGCACGCCCTCCTGGGCGACGAGAACGCCTGCCGTCGCGCGCTGGACCGCGGTGCCGAACTCGCGGGCGGATCCGGACTGCAGGGTGACGGCAGCCCCGCCCTCGGTGGCACGCATCTCCCTGACCTCACCGCGTTCGTCAGGGCGTGGTGCCTTCACGAACTCGGCGACCCCGAGGCGGCTGTCGCCCTGCTCGACACCGGTCGGGAGTCCATCGCGCCGTACGCCGTGCGCGCCCGCGCCCGCCACGACGCACGCCTGGCCCTGGCCCTGGCGGGCGCCGGACGCGTCGAACGCGCCTGTGAGGTAGCCGAGTCGGTGGCCCGGGACGTCATGGCGACCGACTCGGCCACCGTCCGGTCCGACGTGCGACAGCTTCGGTCGGCGCTGACCACGCGGAGCAAACATCCCGCGGTGCGCGACGCCCTTCCCATCATCGCCGCGAGCCTGCGGGGCGCTCCGGGGGCCGGGACCGGGCATCGTTAGCGGCTGGCCGGGCCGGGGTCGCTGACCGGGCTGGGGCCGCTGACTGGATGGAGTCGCCGACGGACGTAGTAGCCGACCGGACGGCTAAGGAGGCGGCTCCGTAGAGAACGTGCGGCCCACCATCGCCTCGTCCCGCCTGCTCCCTCCCGGACCGCTTGTGTCCTGTTGCCTACGGAAGTGTCCACAGGCAACACATTGACCGCCCGCAAGGCGGCTGAAAATGCTGGATTCACCCACCACTCTGACCCGGCCGGTGCGCCGGGCGCGTCCGGCGCACGCCCCTTCCCAGCCATCACAGAGCCAGCCATCACAGAGCCAGCCATCGCAGAGCGAGCCATCACAGAGCGAGGAACCACATGGCCCCCCTCATTTTCGTCAACTTCCGACGCCGCGACACCCGGGAAACCGGGCCGCACATCGACACCGCGCTCCAGCGTGAGTTCGGCGCGCACAACGTGTTCCGGGACCAGCGCAGCATCGCGAAGAGCGCCGACTTCCGTGAGGAGATCGAGCGGAAGCTGAGGAAGTGCGACATCTTGCTCGCGGTCATCGGCCACCGATGGGCGTCGGTGACGGACGACGCGGGCCGCCGCCTCATCGACGACGAGGAGGACTGGGTCCACCAGGAGATCGCCCGCGCCTTTGAGTGGAAACTGTCCGTCCTGCCCGTTCTGGTCGACGGCGCCGACCTGCCGGACAAGAACGCCCTTCCGGGCGACATCGCGGAACTGGCGAATCGTCAGGCCGTCCATTTCCGCCCGCATCAGGAGCACATCGACTTTCCGCCCCTCTTCGAAGCGATCCGTGAAGCGGTCCCCGACCTCCGGACCGCGCGCCGGGGCGACACGGACGACCCGGACCGCAGGAACGGGGGAACGACGGTCAGGTTCGACCGGATCGACCGCATCGACCGCGCCTCGATGGCCTTCGGCGGCAGCAACAACCGCCTGACCACCAACAACTACGCCTCCGAACCCGAGGAAGACGACTAGGAACGCCTGTGAGCACGACAGCAGACCCGGCGGACAACGCCTTCGACGGCGGCGCTCCCACCCCGAGGGCGGACGCCCCGCACCCCGACAACGACCGCACCGACGCGGCCGCGTCCCGGTTCGCCGAGCCGGACGACGGCGCAGCCCGCACGGCCTTCGGCGAGCCCCCGGACGGCGGAGAGGGCGGTGCTGCCCGACGCCCGGACGGGGACCGGGACTCCGGTGCCGCACCAGAAGCACAGGACGGGCGCGACGAGCGGGACACCCGGTACGACCAGGAGGAAACGGGCCGCCCGGGCCCTTCCCGTCCCCGGGATCCCTCCCGAGCGCAGGAGCAGCCGCCCCGGACCGCCCAGGACGACGACGACAACGCCCCCGAGCCCCTGTCCCACGAGCGGTTCGACTTCATCGTGGGCCAGTCCTCCCGCAACGCGAGCGTGTACGGCGGTCACGGCAACGTGGCCGTCGCGTTCAACCTCAGCACCGGCGCGGTCCGGGCGACCGCCGAGTTCCAGCAGACGCCCCTCGGCGCCCGGGACACGGCCTGGCGCCACCGCCTGTACCAGCGGCCCCCGGGCCTCGACCGGCTGGCCTCCGGACTGGCCGACACCCACCTCGCCGTCCTGCTCGGGCAGCGGGGCAGCGGGCGGGACACCACGGCCCGGGTCGCACTGGCCGATGCGTGCGGCGGGAGCGACCGTCTCAGCGTCCTGCACAGCGCGGGAACGGGGCTGGCCCAGGCCCTGGTCGAGCGCGCCGACCAGCACCTCACCCGTGGCCACGGCGTCATACTGGACCTGGGGACCGAAGAGCCGGGACCGGCCGTACTGGAGGCCCTGAGCCTGCGGGCCCGCGAGCGCGGGGCCTACGTGGGGCTGATCGTCGAGAGCACCGGGGCCGACGCCCAGCCCCCGTACGCCTTCCGGCATCCCCGACCCGCTCTGAAGAAGGTTCTGGAAGCGCACCTGCGGTGGGCACTGGAGACGCGGCGCGCCGAGGGGTGCCCCGACGGGGACGGCTGCACGCACCAGAGCGAGCAGGAGTTCCTGAAGCAGGTCCTCGAAGATCCGCGCGTGGACAGGGAACTCGGGGCCACCCTGCCGGTGCGCAAGGCCGTGCCCCTGGCTGCGACGCTCGCCACGTACCTCCACCGGGACGCGGAGGAACTCGGCGAGGCCTTCGGCGCATGGCGCGATCGGCTGCGTCCCGTGGTCAGGAGTTTCCTGGGCCTGACCAGCCCGGCGTCCGACTCGGCAGCGACCGCGGCCCACGATCCGCCCTGGCAGGCGCTGCGCATCGCCTACATCCTCTGCGACGAGCTGGCACTGTCCGACTTCATCCGGGCGAGCACCCTGCTCGCCGACGAGGTCCTGCGCGCCGAGAACCGGGACGAGACACCCGTCCGGCCCGTCTTCGAGATGGACCTCGATCAGTTGGTCCCGCCCGGCATGGGTGTCGCCGCCGAACCGGATGCCGCGCTGTCCGACAACCCCCGCCGTGTTCGGCTCGCGGAGCCCGAACTGGTTCCGGTCGTCATCGAGGTCATCTGGCACGGCCTGGGATGGCTCCGGGAGCCGCTGCTGGGATGGCTGCGGCGACTGGCCGCCGACCAGTTGGAGCGGGTGCGGTCACGAGCCGCGGTCATCGCCGGCCTGCTGCTGCGCCACGACTTCGACAGCGTGTACCGGGACCTCGTACGGGACTGGGCGCGCAGCAGCTCGGTCAGGGACCGGCAGAACGCCGCCCTGGCCATGGCGGCGGCGATGGCGGCCGACGACCCGTGGTTGACGGAACGGGTCAACCGCCAGGTCGCCGACTGGGCCACGAGCCCTAGACGCTGGTTGCAGGACAGCGCAGCCCGGGCCTACGGCACGCCGGTGGGCACCCGGAACGTACCGGCCACCCTGCAAGCCCTGCAGGCGCTGGGCGGCAGAGCCGCGCTCGCCCGTTACGTCTCCGTCGCCTACGCGGCCGCCGCACTCTTCCTCACGGCCGACGGCGCCGATCCGATCGCGGACGCGCTCGGACGGTGGATCTGCGCGGACAACGACCACCTGCCCCGGCACGCCGTGCGGACCCTGCTCGTCCTCGGCCCGTACGCCGTCGGACCCGAGTTGCCGTCCCGGCCGAAGCTCGTGGACCTGGCGATGGGCGATCCCCGGCGCAGGCAGGCGCTGGTGCTGTTGTGGCAGCGCGCGCTGATCGACCCGGCGCACTCCGGACAGGCGTGGCAGCTGGTGAGGCAGTGGCTGCTGGCCGCCGACGAGGACGAGGACCTGGCGGTGTTCCTGGACGAGTTCATGGAGCAGGTCTGCGTCCCCCGGCTCGTCAGCCGGGCACGCTTCCACCTCGGCCGCTGGGCACGGCAGCACCCGAAGGCCAGCTGCGTGGCCCGGATCCTGCGCAGGCTCGGCCGGGAGTGAGCCGGGGCTTCCCGCCGCATCGACCACCACGGCGGTGACCACGATCGGAACCACGACCACGCGCCCGGAACCACGACCACGACAGGGCCACAACACGGCCACAGCGACGACGACGGCGACCGCAGCCGGCAACACGACACCCGACAGACAGATCAACCCGCAGGAGGACCACCCATGGGACGACGGCCCAAGGGCCTGTTCGCCACGGTACGCGAGGCCATACGCGCGTGGTGGCGTTCGAGGTACGACAACGCCACCGAGGAGGACACGGACGCCGCCTGGCCCGACACGGACCAGTCCGAGACGGCGGCCCCGCGCAAGAAGGTGTTCGTGCAGTCGCTCGTGCAGAAGACGCCGCTCTCCGTGGCGGCCCAGGACGGCGTGTTCTCCTTCGAGGTCTTCCCCGTCTTCCGCTGGAGCAGCAGGGAGATGTCACGGGACACGCTGACGACGCGTGTGCGTCAGCACGAGGAGGCCGCACGCGACGAACTGCTCCGGGTCGCCTGGTCGGCCGCGCGCGCATGCGACCCTGCCGACCCGGTCGCCGCCGAGCACGCGATCAACGCGCGACTGGCGACCGACGGCAACTGGTGCTTCGACGACGCCCAGGGCTTTATCCGCTGCACTCCTTCGGTCCGGGTGCGGATGGACCCGGCCGTACGCGAGCACGTACTGCCGTACCGCTTGGACGCACTGACGCTCAGGGAGACGGAGGAGGTGGGTGGGCTCAGGGCGGAGCGGACGCGGAAGCTCACCGAGGCTTGGCTGAAGGTGATCAGCGAGCTGGAACTCCTCGGCGAGTTGGACGCGCACCAGCGGCGCCTGCTGGTCCCGTTCGGCGCCGCACTCGCCGACCCGGACTTCCGCAAGGTCATGGAGGCGCTGCGCCGGGAACGCCGTACGAGCACCGAGGCGCTGGTGGCGGCCCTGAAGGGCGCCCGAGGCGATCACCAGGAGGCCGGCCTGTACGAGTTCGCCGACGCCTACGACAAGGCGCTCAGCGCGTTCTGCCGAGAGATGGGGCTCAGCCCCTTCTCCTGGGTCGACGACGCCGTCGCCCCCGACGGGTCGGCCCGATGAGCGCCGGACAGCAGACACGGGCGCCGCACCGCCGTACGCCTCGGGCGCCCGCCACTGTCCGTGCGGTCGGCGTCCTGGCCGCCGTCAGCACGCTGGTCGGGCTGCTCACCGGCTGTGAAGCGGACGAGCCGAGGGCCGGCTGCGCCTGGATGGAGACACAGGCGCCGGCCGTCGAAGCCGGCAGCACCGTGATCCTGGTGGACGGCTCGGCGTCCGTACGCGGTACCAAGCGCCCCGACTACGGCCAAGCGGTCAAAGCCGTGCTCCAAGAGAGGGTCGAGGCGGGCGACACCTTCTCCCTCGGCACCTTCGGCGGTGCTTCGGGAGACATCAACTGGGCCTACCGGAAGCGGTCGGCCAACTGGAAGGCAAGCGCGAAGAACCCCGCCAACCAGGGCGGCCACCGGGACGCCGCGGTCGGCTGTCTCGCCGACGACGTCACCGCCGCCCAGCGTGCGGTGCCCGCCGACGGCGGTACCGACATCCTCGCCGCCCTGGCGGCCGGCATCGGGCTGTTCGACAAGGTCAAGGGCCCACGGCGGCTGCTGGTCCTGAGCGACGGACTGTCCACCACCGGCTGCGCCGACCTGCGCGCGGCGCAGTTCGGCTCGGAGCAGGAGATCAAGGCCATCGCGTCGGTGTGCGCCGCCAAGGGCGCGTACTCGGAACTCCCCGACCTGCACGGAATCGGGGTCACGTTCGTGGCCCTCGGCCACTCGGCCGGCGGCCAGCCGTCCGCGAACCGCGCCCAACGCACGTGGCTCGGCCGGCTGTGGACGACCCTGTGCGTCCGCGGGGGCGGTGCCGCCGCGTCCTGCACCAGCAGCGACACGCCTGTCGACACGGCTTCCTCCGCCACGCTCGGACAGACTCGTGCGGGGGCACCTCCCTCGGCCTCCACCGCGTCCGTCCCGGCCGACCCGTTGGTGTCGTACGGCAACGGCCACTCCCGGACGTACCCGCTGCCGGGCGCCGCCCTGTTCGACACCTTGTCGGCGCGGGTGCGCCCCTCGGCCGTGCCCGCGCTCACCGACATCGCCGACCGGGCCCGCACCACACCGGGACTCGACCGCGTCGAGGTCGAGGGGTACGTCGATCCGCGAGGTGGATCCGACAACAACCAGTCGCTCTCCCAGAGCCGGGCGGACGCCGTGGGCGAGGTCCTCGTCGAGCATGGGGTGCCCCAGTCCCGGGTGAAGGCGTACGGCCGGGGCGTGTCACCGGGCTGCCCCCAGGACGTGGCCACCGACAGCATGTCCCGCGGGCAGCGGCTGCAGTGCGACCGCCGCGTGGACATTCGCATCATCCGGAAGTGAGGTCGGACAGCCAGCCATGAACGTGAACGGCAGCAACGGATCGGAGCGGGCGGACCCGCGTGAGGCGCCAATACCCTGCCCCAAGTCCCTCCTCCCCCTCATCGACCAGAACGGGCACCGCCCGGCCGGACGCACGCCCGCACGCCCGGTGGACGCCGTGGACAGCCGGGAGTGCGCCCTGCTGATGCGCGCCTTCGCCCAGGCCAACACCGGCCTGGCCAAGGCGCAGACGCCGCTCGGCGAGCTGGGCACCGAACTTCTGAGGACGTTCCAGTCGGCGCAGTCGGCGATCGACGCGGTGGAGCGGCTCACGGTCGGCCGGTCGGCGGGTGAGGCGCGGTGCCAGGTGGGAGCCGTACGGGCCCGGCACGCAGCGGACGGACCGGAGAGCCTGCGCGGCAGCCGGCGGCCGTGGGCATGGCTCCAGTGGGTCATGCTCGCCTTCAGCGCGCTGTTCGACCTGCCCTTCGTCGGTGAGGCCATGACCCGGCTCCTGGACGTCGCCCCCAAGGGCTTCTGGGGCATCACGGTCTACGGGTTCTGCTACCTGGCCGCGCTCGGGGTGTCCTGCCTCCAGTTCGCCCTGGCATCCCTGCTCGCCCGGTCGCTCTTCCGGCAGCGGGTCCGGGCCGGCCGCCGTACCCAACGCGTACGGCTCGGCCCCCGGGCGCTCTGGCGGCACTGGTGGCGGCTGGACGGGCCCCGGGTCGAGACCCGGCGGCCCGACGACCTGCCCTGGGCCGGCCTGACCCTGCCGGTGCTCGCCAACGTGCTGCTCATCGGTCTGCTCGCCGCGACCGCCCACAGCCGGGCGAAGGAGAGTCACCAGGTCACCGCGACCTTCGGGGAGAACGGCTACCTCATGGCGGTGTTCCTCATCGTCGCACTCGGCCTCGCCACCGTGGCGACCACCGTCCTCGCACACAATCCGTACGCGGAGAGCGACAGCGCGGCGAAGGACGCCCTGTCCGCCGTCGAGGCGGAAGTGAAGGCGTTGGTGCCCGAGGCGAGGGGGCGGCTCGCCGCGCACAAGGCGTCCTGGCACCGGCTGTTCGCCGCCGTGCACCAGGCCACGGTGGACGCGCAGCGTGTCGTGGACGACGCCTGCGCCCTGATCGTCGAGGAACGCGCCGAGACCGGCCTGGCCGGCACCCTGGACATGCCGCTGCGGGACTACGCGTGGCCCGCCGAGCAGGACCGCAGCGAGGACGGCGGCGGGACCGACCGCCCACGGCCCCCGTTGCGGCAGCTGGATCCCCTGGACCACTACCGCAACGGACTGCTGGGCCGGTACGCGCCGGACGTGCTGGAGGACCTGCTGGAGGACATCGTCGGAGAGCTGACCATCCAGTTCGAGCTGGGGGACATGGAAGCGCCGACGGCCCTGCTGCCACCGCCCGCGGGCGAACCGCCGACAACCCCACCGCCGCCCCCGGCCGAAGAGCCGCCCTCCCCACCCGCACCCGCCGGATGACCGGGCACCCCCCGCTCGGCGAGCAGGACCTGAAGCACCTGGAGCTCCTGCAGAGCGTGATCTCCCGGCTCGGCAACAACTCGTTCCTGGTCAAGGGCTGGTGCATCACGCTCAACAGCGTGCTGGTCGCCGCCGGCAACCGCAGCCCCGCCTGGACGGCCATCCTGGTGGCCGTCACCGTGACGGTCGGCTTCTGGTTGCTCGACGGTTACTACCTCCGCCAGGAACGGCTGTTCCGCACCTTGTACGAGAGGATCGTCGCCGGCCGGGACGACCCGCCACCCGTGTTCACGATGGACGCCCAGCGGTACGGCGGCTCGGTCACCTGGCTTGGTGTGCTGTTGTCGCGGCCCCTGCTGTTCTGTTATGGAGTGCTCGCCACCGCCGACAGCATGCTGATCCTCTTCTTGGGTTGACCGCTTCGTGTGTGCGGGTTCACCGGCTGGCCGGGCGTGCCGTCCCAGCCCGTCGCTCGTGGCCGGGCCGACCGGGGCCGGAGCCACGCTCGGCCCCCGCCCCGGTCTGGGTCTGCGGGGCTGCCGTCCAGGGCAGCTGGATCCCGTCCCCCGGCCGCCGTGGCACCACATGGATGTGCAGATGCAGCACCGTCTGGGTGGCGGCGGTACCCCGCGAAGTGATCACGTTGCAGTCGCCGACCTCCGCGGCGAGTTCGGCGGCATGCCGCATCGTGAGGGCGGAGACGACCGGGTCGGCCGCCACGTCCGGCACATGAGTCTTGGGGAGAACGAGCACATGCCCTGGTGTGACACCCCCGCCGCGAGGCCGGATCGCCAGCACGTCCGCCCACTCGCGCACCACGCGCGCGGGTGCGACACCCCGCACGATGTGGCAGAACGGGCAGCCCGCCCCGAAGCGCCGGTCGAGGCCGGGCATGCCGTCCATCATGCGGCGGTCCTCGACGTACCGGGGCATGAATCCTCCAAGTGTCGATCGCCTTATATCGGTGCGCCTCGTCACCGTACGACCACTGCGCTCGGAACTCGGCACCGACGGTCAGCCCGGCGCACACCGTGCCCCGTCGCGTCCACGCGGTCGGGCACGTCGTCGTGGCGGTCGCGGACCGGCGAGGGCCGCCGGGTTCGAGGAGGATCTCGGGGGGAGCCGGGCCGGCCGGGTTCGCGCAGCGGGAGTTGGGGAACCGGATTGGGTGCGGCGAGATCGAGCGGCGGGTGACCCCTCGGACGGCTCGGCGGGAGATCCTGACGTATGCGTCGGTGAATTCCCGGCACCCGTGCGCCGGCGCGCCCCCCCACGGTTCCTTACCGGTTCGCCGGGTCCCCCGAGGGCGGTCTGCCTCCGTCCGGGCGTTCACCGGTTTGATCCGCAGGCGGTGCGGGGTACTGTCATCCACTCGATTGGCCAGCCCCCTGCCCCCTATGGCAGACTGTCCGAGTTGCTCGGTCGAGTGTTGATGCTGCACGTCTCCCGCCGGGAGGACCGGAAGCGAGTCCCACAGTACTCGTCGTCCTAACTGCCTCAGGGCAGCACTGGGACGGACGTACGGGAATCTTCCGGGAAGTGTGGGCGCGGCACCGGCCAGGCACCCGGTGGGCTTTCCGTCCCCGGCTTGCGGTTCCGGAAGGGCCGTGTGCATTCCCCGCAGGGATGTTCGAACAAGGGGCATCTGTGTCAGCGGGAGCGCGACACGCCCGACCGCGTGGGTCGGAGAGCAGGGGCCGCCGGGTTCCGGAGCGTAAGAGAGACAGGACTACTGAGTAGCCATGGCGGGACAGAAGATCCGCATCCGGCTCAAGGCCTACGACCACGAGGTCATCGACTCCTCGGCGAAGAAGATCGTCGAGACGGTGACCCGCACTGGTGCGTCGGTCGCGGGCCCGGTGCCGCTGCCCACTGAGAAGAACGTGTACTGCGTCATCAAGTCGCCGCACAAGTACAAGGACTCGCGCGAGCACTTCGAGATGCGCACGCACAAGCGCCTGATCGACATCCTCGACCCGACCCCCAAGACCGTTGACTCTCTGATGCGACTCGACCTGCCGGCCGGTGTCGACATCGAGATCAAGCTCTGAGGCCCGGTGATCTGAGAGATGACTAAGCAGATCAAGGGCATCCTGGGCGAGAAGCTCGGCATGACACAGGTGTGGGACGAGAACAACCGCGTTGTTCCGGTCACCGTTGTCAAGGCCGGCCCCAACGTCGTCACCCAGGTCCGTACGAACGACACTGACGGCTACGAGTCGGTCCAGATCGCCTTCGGCGAGATCGACCCGCGCAAGGTGAACAAGCCCCTCAAGGGCCACTTCGCCAAGGCCGACGTCACCCCGCGTCGTCACCTCGTCGAGATCCGCACGTCGGATGCCTCCGAGTACACGCTCGGCCAGGAGATCACCGCTGAGGTGTTCGAGGCCGGTACCAAGGTCGACGTCACCGGCAAGAGCAAGGGCAAGGGCTTCGCCGGTGTCATGAAGCGCCACAACTTCGGTGGCCTCGGCGCCGGTCACGGCACCCAGCGCAAGCACCGCTCCCCCGGTTCCATCGGTGGCTGTGCCACCCCGGGCCGTGTGTTCAAGGGCCTCCGCATGGCGGGTCGCATGGGCAACGAGCGGGTCACCACCCAGAACCTGACCGTCCACGCCGTTGACGCGGAGAAGGGTCTGCTGCTCATCAAGGGCGCGGTTCCCGGTCCGAACGGCGGCCTCGTCCTGGTCCGCACCGCGGCCAAGGGGGCCTGAGGTAACCGATGAGCACTGTTGACATCCTTTCGCCGGCGGGCGACAAGGCCGGTTCCGTCGAGCTCCCCGCGGAGATCTTCGACGCCAAGGTCAGCGTTCCGCTGATCCACCAGGTCGTCGTCGCACAGCTGGCCGCTGCCCGCCAGGGCACGCACAAGACCAAGACGCGTGGCGAGGTCCGTGGTGGCGGCAAGAAGCCGTACCGCCAGAAGGGCACCGGTCGCGCCCGTCAGGGTTCGACCCGCGCGCCGCAGTTCGCCGGTGGTGGCGTTGTGCACGGTCCCGTGCCGCGCGACTACTCGCAGCGCACCCCCAAGAAGATGAAGGCCGCCGCCCTGCGCGGTGCCCTCACCGACCGGGCGCGTCACAACCGCATCCACGTCGTCTCCGGCGTGGTCGAGGGCGAGACCCCCAGCACCAAGGCCGCCAAGAGCCTGTTCGGCAAGATCAGCGAGCGTAAGAACCTGCTGCTCGTCGTCGACCGCTCCGACGAGGCCGCGTGGCTGTCCGCCCGCAACCTGCCCCAGGTCCACATCCTGGAGCCGGGCCAGCTGAACACGTACGACGTTCTCGTCTCGGACGACGTGGTCTTCACCCAGGCCGCTTTCGAGTCCTTCGTCGCCGGCCCGAAGAAGGCCAACGACACTGAAGGGAGCGAGGTCTGATGGCTATCCGTCACCCCGCTATCGCCTCGAAGGCCGCCAAGGCCGCCAAGGCCGCGCGCGTCGCCAAGGCGCGTCGCCACGCTGCCGAGGGCAAGAACACCGTCGAGACCCCGCTGAGCAAGGCGTACACGGACCCCCGTGACGTCCTGCTGAAGCCGGTGGTCTCCGAGAAGAGCTACGCGCTCCTCGACGAGAACAAGTACACGTTCGTCGTGGACCCGCGTGCCAACAAGACCCAGATCAAGGAGGCCGTCCAGGCGGTCTTCGACGTCAAGGTCACCGGGGTCAACACGATCAACCGTCAGGGCAAGCGCAAGCGGACCCGCACCGGTTTCGGCCAGCGTGCCGCGACCAAGCGCGCGATCGTGACCCTTGCCGAGGGCGACCGTATCGACATCTTCGGCGGTCCGACCGCGTAAGCGGTCGGGATCGTCCAGATTTCGGAAATCACTTCCGAGGACTGAGAGACAATGGGTATCCGCAAGTACAAGCCGACGACTCCTGGCCGTCGTGGCGCCAGCGTCGCCGACTTCGTCGAGGTCACGCGGTCCACGCCGGAGAAGTCGCTGGTCCGTCCCCTGCACAGCAAGGGCGGCCGTAACAACACCGGTCGTGTGACCGTTCGCCACCAGGGTGGCGGACACAAGCGCGCCTACCGCGTGATCGACTTCCGTCGTCACGACAAGGACGGCGTGCCGGCGAAGGTCGCGCACATCGAGTACGACCCCAACCGCACCGCGCGCATCGCGCTCCTGCACTACGTGGACGGCGAGAAGCGCTACATCCTCGCGCCGCGTGGCCTGAACCAGGGCGACCGCGTCGAGAACGGTCCCGGGGCCGACATCAAGCCGGGCAACAACCTCGCCCTGCGCAACATCCCGGTCGGTACCACCCTGCACGCCATCGAGCTGCGTCCGGGCGGCGGCGCCAAGTTCGCCCGCTCGGCCGGTGCCTCCGTGCAGCTGCTCGCGAAGGAGGGCTCCATGGCCCACCTGCGCATGCCGTCCGGTGAAATCCGCCTGGTCGACGTCCGCTGCCGCGCCACCGTCGGTGAGGTCGGCAACGCCGAGCAGAGCAACATCAACTGGGGCAAGGCGGGCCGCAAGCGGTGGCTGGGCGTTCGCCCGACCGTCCGTGGTGTGGTCATGAACCCGGTCGACCACCCGCACGGTGGTGGTGAGGGCCGGACCTCCGGTGGCCGCCACCCCGTGTCCCCGTGGGGCAAGAAGGAAGGCCGTACTCGTTCGCCCAAGAAGGCGTCGAACAAGTACATCGTCCGCCGCCGCAAGACGAACAAGAAGCGCTAAGGACGGGTTGAGATGCCTCGTAGCTTGAAGAAGGGGCCCTTCGTCGACGACCACCTGATGAAGAAGGTGGACTCGCAGAACGAAGCCGGCACCAAGAACGTCATCAAGACCTGGTCCCGTCGCTCGATGATCGTCCCGGCCATGCTCGGCCACACGATCGCGGTGCACAACGGCAAGACCCACATCCCGGTGTTCGTCACCGAGTCGATGGTCGGCCACAAGCTCGGCGAGTTCTCGCCGACCCGCACCTTCCGGGGCCATGTCAAGGAAGACCGGAAGTCGAAGCGCCGCTAACAGCGGATCGCATTCAGACACGTAAGTAACTCTGAAGGGACAACCATGGAAGCCAGGGCCCAGGCGCGGTACATCCGCGTCACGCCCATGAAGGCCCGCCGTGTGGTGGACCTCATCCGTGGCATGGACGCCACGGAGGCCCAGGCCGTCCTGCGATTCGCTCCGCAGGCCGCCTCCGTGCCGGTCGGCAAGGTGCTGGACAGCGCCATCGCCAACGCCGCGCACAACTACGACCACACCGACGTCGACAGCCTCGTCGTTTCCGAGGCCTACGTCGACGAGGGCCCGACCCTGAAGCGGTTCCGTCCGCGTGCCCAGGGCCGTGCCTACCGGATCCGCAAGCGGACCAGCCACATCACCGTGGTCGTCAGCAGCAAGGAAGGAACCCGGTAATGGGCCAGAAGGTAAACCCGCATGGGTTCCGACTCGGTGTCACGACCGACTTCAAGTCGCGTTGGTACGCCGACAAGCTGTACAAGGACTACGTCAAGGAAGACGTCGCCATCCGTCGGATGATGACGTCCGGCATGGAGCGCGCCGGCATCTCCAAGGTGGAGATCGAGCGCACCCGTGACCGCGTCCGCGTGGACATCCACACCGCTCGCCCGGGCATCGTCATCGGCCGCCGCGGCGCCGAGGCCGACCGCATCCGCGGTGACCTGGAGAAGCTGACCGGCAAGCAGGTCCAGCTGAACATCCTCGAGGTCAAGAACCCGGAGACGGACGCTCAGCTGGTGGCCCAGGCCGTCGCCGAGCAGCTGTCCTCCCGCGTCTCCTTCCGTCGGGCCATGCGCAAGAGCATGCAGTCCGCCATGAAGGCCGGCGCCAAGGGCATCAAGATCCAGTGTGGTGGCCGTCTCGGCGGCGCCGAGATGTCCCGCTCGGAGTTCTACCGCGAGGGCCGCGTGCCCCTGCACACCCTCCGCGCGAACGTGGACTACGGCTTCTTCGAGGCCAAGACGACCTTCGGCCGTATCGGTGTGAAGGTCTGGATCTACAAGGGCGACGTCAAGAACATCGCCGAGGTCCGCGCCGAGAACGCCGCTGCCCGTGCGGGTAACCGCCCGGCGCGCGGTGGCTCCGACCGCCCGGCCCGTGGTGGCCGCGGTGGCGAGCGGCGCGGTCGCAAGCCGCAGCAGTCTGCCGGCGCCGAGGCCCCCAAGGCCGAGGCTCCCAAGGCCGAGGCTCCGGCTGAGAGCACCGGAACGGAGGCCTGACCGACATGCTGATCCCCCGTAGGGTCAAGCACCGCAAGCAGCACCACCCGAAGCGCAACGGTATGTCCAAGGGTGGCACGCAGGTTGCGTTCGGCGAGTACGGCATCCAGGCGCTGACCCCGGCGTACGTCACGAACCGCCAGATCGAGGCGGCTCGTATCGCCATGACCCGTCACATCAAGCGTGGCGGCAAGGTCTGGATCAACATCTACCCGGACCGCCCGCTGACGAAGAAGCCCGCCGAGACCCGCATGGGTTCCGGTAAGGGCTCCCCGGAGTGGTGGGTGGCCAACGTCAAGCCCGGACGCGTGATGTTCGAGCTGTCGTACCCCAACGAGAAGATCGCCCGTGAGGCGCTGACCCGTGCGGCCCACAAGCTGCCGATGAAGTGCCGGATCGTCAAGCGCGAGGCAGGTGAAGCGTGATGTCGGCCGGTACCAAGGCGTCCGAGCTGCGCGAGCTGGGCAACGAGGAGCTTCTGGCGAAGCTCCGCGAGGCCAAGGAAGAGCTGTTCAACCTCCGCTTCCAGGCGGCCACGGGTCAGCTCGAAAACCACGGCCGTCTCAGGGCGGTCCGCAAGGACATCGCCCGGATCTACACCCTCATGCGTGAGCGTGAGCTCGGCATCGAGACGGTGGAGAACGCCTGATGAGCGAGAGCAACGTGACTGAGAACAAGGAAGCTCGCGGTTTCCGTAAGACCCGTGAGGGTCTGGTCGTCAGCGACAAGATGGACAAGACCGTCGTCGTCGCCGTCGAGGACCGCGTCAAGCACGCGCTGTACGGCAAGGTCATCCGCCGTACCAACAAGCTCAAGGCGCACGACGAGCAGAACGCCGCGGGCGTCGGCGACCGTGTCCTCCTCATGGAGACCCGGCCGCTGTCCGCGACGAAGCGCTGGCGCGTCGTCGAGATCCTCGAGAAGGCCAAGTAATTCTCCTGCGGGGCATCCCTCGCAGGACAGTTCCGCCAGGCTCCGGGGGACCGCTCGGGTGAGCGGCCCCCCGGGGAACCGGCAGACATTCAGGAGATAGACGTGATCCAGCAGGAGTCGCGACTGCGCGTCGCCGACAACACTGGTGCGAAGGAGATCCTTTGCATCCGTGTGCTCGGTGGCTCCGGTCGCCGCTACGCGGGCATCGGTGACGTCATCGTCGCCACCGTCAAGGACGCGATCCCCGGTGGCAACGTGAAGAAGGGTGACGTCGTCAAGGCGGTCATCGTTCGCACCGTCAAGGAGCGCCGCCGTCCGGACGGCTCGTACATCCGCTTCGACGAGAACGCCGCCGTCATTCTGAAGAACGACGGCGACCCTCGCGGCACCCGTATCTTCGGCCCGGTCGGCCGTGAGCTGCGCGAGAAGAAGTTCATGAAGATCATCTCGCTCGCGCCGGAGGTGCTGTAAGCATGAAGATCAAGAAGGGCGACCTGGTCCAGGTCATCACCGGCAAGGACAAGGGCAAGCAGGGCAAGGTCATTGCCGCTTACCCGCGCGAGGAGCGTGTCCTGGTCGAGGGTGTCAACCGGGTCAAGAAGCACACCAAGGCCGGTCCGACCGCTAGCGGTTCCCAGGCCGGTGGCATCGTCACGACCGAGGCGCCGATCCACGTCTCCAACGTCCAGCTGGTCGTGGAGAAGGACGGCGAGAAGGTCGTCACGCGTGTCGGCTACCGCTTCGACGAAGAGGGCAACAAGATCCGCGTTGCCAAGCGGACGGGTGAGGACATCTGATGGCTACCACCACCACTCCGCGTCTGAAGCAGAAGTACCGCGAGGAGATCGCGGGCAAGCTGCGTGACGAGTTCAAGTACGAGAACGTCATGCAGGTTCCCGGCCTCGTCAAGATCGTGGTCAACATGGGTGTCGGCGACGCCGCCCGTGACTCGAAGCTGATCGAAGGTGCGATCCGCGACCTGACCACCATCACCGGTCAGAAGCCGGCCGTCACCAAGGCCCGCAAGTCCATCGCGCAGTTCAAGCTGCGCGAGGGTCAGCCGATCGGTGCCCATGTCACGCTCCGTGGCGACCGCATGTGGGAGTTCCTGGACCGCACCCTGTCGCTCGCGCTGCCGCGCATCCGCGACTTCCGCGGCCTGTCCCCGAAGCAGTTCGACGGCCGTGGCAACTACACCTTCGGTCTCACGGAGCAGGTCATGTTCCACGAGATCGACCAGGACAAGATCGACCGCGTCCGGGGTATGGACATCACCGTGGTGACCACGGCGACCAACGACGAAGAGGGCCGCGCCCTGCTCCGTCACCTCGGCTTCCCGTTCAAGGAGGCGTGAGCGAGATGGCGAAGAAGGCTCTCATCGCGAAGGCTGCTCGCAAGCCCAAGTTCGGTGTGCGTGGCTACACCCGCTGCCAGCGCTGTGGCCGTCCGCACTCCGTCTACCGCAAGTTCGGCCTCTGCCGCGTGTGCCTTCGTGAGATGGCTCACCGTGGCGAGCTGCCGGGCGTGACCAAGAGCTCCTGGTAATCCCGGTAATTCGGGATTCCTGGACCTCTCGGTAAGCAACCGGGACGGCAGGGGCGCCTCCCCTCATGGCTTAGGCTTGGAGGGTTGGGCCTCTGCCGCCCTGAACGACTTACTACGCCGTAGGTCCCCGCACCGCACCCGTCCCGTCTCACGTACGGGGAGAGGGATGGCGCATATAGGAAACCCCGGCGAGAAAGGCCACAGGCCAATTCATGACCATGACTGATCCGATCGCAGACATGCTCACGCGTCTGCGGAACGCGAACTCGGCTTACCACGACTCGGTGTCGATGCCGCACTCCAAGATCAAGTCGCACATCGCGGAGATCCTCCAGCAGGAGGGCTTCATCACGGGCTGGAAGGTCGAGGACGCCGAGGTCGGCAAGGACCTCGTCCTGGAGCTGAAGTTCGGCCCCAACCGTGAGCGCTCCATCGCGGGCATCAAGCGGATCTCCAAGCCCGGTCTCCGGGTCTACGCGAAGTCCACCAACCTGCCGAAGGTGCTCGGCGGCCTGGGCGTGGCGATCATCTCCACGTCCCACGGGCTCCTCACCGACAAGCAGGCCGGCAAGAAGGGCGTGGGTGGGGAAGTCCTCGCCTACGTCTGGTAGCAGAAGGGAACGGAGGAAACAGCTATGTCGCGCATCGGCAAGCTCCCCATCGCGGTTCCCGCCGGCGTGGACGTCACCATCGACGGCCGTACGGTCGCGGTCAAGGGCCCCAGGGGCTCGCTGACCCACACCGTCGCGGCGCCGATCGACATCGCCAAGGGCGAGGACGGCACCCTGCAGGTGACCCGCCCCAACGACGAGCGTCAGAGCAAGGCCCTGCACGGCCTGTCCCGCACGCTGGTGGCGAACATGATCACCGGCGTGACCCAGGGTTACGTGAAGAAGCTCGAGATCAGCGGTGTCGGTTACCGAGTGACCGCCAAGGGCTCGAACCTGGAGTTCGCGCTCGGCTACAGCCACCCGATCCTGGTCGAGGCCCCCGAGGGCATCTCCTTCAAGGTGGAGTCCCCGACCCGTTTCTCGGTCGAGGGCATCGACAAGCAGAAGGTCGGCGAGGTTGCGGCCAACATCCGCAAGCTGCGCAAGCCCGACCCGTACAAGGCCAAGGGCGTCAAGTACGAGGGCGAAGTCATCCGCCGCAAGGTCGGAAAGGCGGGTAAGTAAGCCATGGCATACGGGCAGAAGATCCTCAAGGGCGACGCCTACAAGCGCGCCGCGATCAAGCGCCGCCACATCCGGATCCGCAAGCGGATCTCCGGTACCGCGGAGCGTCCCCGTCTGGTCGTGACCCGCTCCAACCGCCACATCGTGGCGCAGGTGATCGACGACCTGAAGGGCCACACCCTGGCGTCGGCGTCCACCCTGGACAGCTCGATCCGCGGTGCCGAGGGCGACAAGTCCGCGCAGGCCAAGCAGGTCGGCGCCCTGGTCGCCGAGCGTGCCAAGGCCGCCGGTGTCGAGGCCGTCGTGTTCGACCGTGGTGGCAACCAGTACGCCGGGCGCATCGCTGCCCTGGCGGACGCCGCCCGCGAGGCCGGGCTCAGGTTCTGAGCCGCCGTAGCTAGCGGAATAGAGAGAGGTAAATCCAATGGCTGGACCCCAGCGCCGCGGTGGCGGTGCCGGTGGCGGCGAGCGGCGGGACCGGAAGGGCCGTGACGGCGGCGCTGCTGCCGCCGAGAAGACCGCGTACGTTGAGCGCGTTGTCGCGATCAACCGCGTCGCCAAGGTTGTGAAGGGTGGTCGTCGCTTCAGCTTCACCGCGCTGGTCGTGGTGGGCGACGGTGACGGCACCGTGGGTGTCGGTTACGGCAAGGCCAAGGAGGTGCCGGCCGCCATCGCCAAGGGCGTTGAGGAGGCCAAGAAGCACTTCTTCAAGGTCCCCCGGATCCAGGGCACCATCCCGCACCCCATCCAGGGTGAGAAGGCTGCCGGCGTCGTGCTGCTCAAGCCCGCGTCCCCCGGTACCGGTGTTATCGCCGGTGGTCCGGTGCGCGCCGTGCTGGAGTGCGCCGGTATCCACGACGTGCTGTCGAAGTCGCTCGGCTCCGACAACGCCATCAACATCGTGCACGCGACCGTGGAGGCCCTGAAGGGCCTGCAGCGTCCCGAGGAGATCGCGGCCCGCCGTGGTCTGCCCCTGGAGGACGTCGCTCCCGCGGCTCTGCTGCGTGCGCGTGCCGGGGCGGGTGCGTAATCATGGCGCAGCTCAAGATTACGCAGGTCAAGTCCTACATCGGCAGCAAGCAGAACCACCGTGACACCCTGCGGTCGCTTGGTCTCAAGGGGATCAACACCGTGGTCGTCAAGGAGGACCGTCCCGAGTTCCGCGGCATGGTGCACACCGTCCGCCACCTCGTGTCGGTCGAGGAGGTCGACTGATCATGGCGGAGCAGAACCCGCTGAAGATCCACAACCTCCGTCCCGCCCCGGGCGCCAAGACCGCCAAGACCCGTGTCGGTCGTGGTGAGGCGTCGAAGGGTAAGACGGCCGGTCGTGGTACCAAGGGCACCAAGGCCCGCTACCAGGTTCCGGAGCGCTTCGAGGGTGGCCAGATGCCGCTGCACATGCGCCTCCCGAAGCTGAAGGGCTTCAAGAACCCGTTCAAGACCGAGTACCAGGTCGTGAACCTCGACAAGCTGGCCGCGCTCTACCCGCAGGGTGGCGAGGTCACCGTCCAGGACCTCGTGGCCAAGGGCGCCGTTCGCAAGAACAGCCTTGTCAAGGTTCTTGGCCAGGGCGAGATCTCCGTGGCGCTGCAGGTGACGGTGGACGCCGTCTCCGGCTCCGCCAAGGAGAAGATCACCGCCGCCGGCGGTACGGTCACCGAGCTGGTCTGAGTCCTTCGGGCGCCTCGATGACGTGAACGATCCCGACCGGGGATACCCCACAAATGGGGTATCCCCGGTTGGTCGTTCCTAGGGCGGTGCCATCGCCGGTAAGGTGGCCTGCACTGCCCACTTTCACCGGGTGGTCCCCATGGGGCACCCTGAGCGGCAGTTGACCGTTATCCATGTCGTTGTTTCATTGGAACCTCAAGACCGTCACCCTTGACGCAGTTGCGCGGGGGTCGCAGGAGGCACCGTGCTCACCGCGTTCGCCCGGGCGTTCAGGACGCCCGACCTGCGCAAGAAGCTGCTCTTCACGCTGGGCATCATCGTGGTCTACCGGGTCGGTACCCACATTCCGATCCCCGGCGTCAACTACAAGGCCGTCCAGCAGTGCGTGACCGAGGCGTCGGGTAACCAGGGCCTGTTCGGCCTCGTGAACATGTTCAGCGGCGGTGCGCTGCTGCAGATCACGGTCTTCGCGCTCGGCATCATGCCGTACATCACGGCCAGCATCATCCTTCAACTGCTGACCGTGGTCATCCCGCGCCTGGAAGCCCTGAAGAAGGAGGGCCAGGCCGGCACGGCGAAGATCACGCAGTACACCCGCTACCTGACCGTGGCGCTCGCCATCCTGCAGGGCACCGGCCTGGTCGCCACCGCCCGCAGTGGTGCGCTGTTCAGCGGCTGCTCGGTCGCCGGCAGCATCGTCCCGGACCAGGCGATCTTCACGACGATCACCATGGTCATCTGCATGACCGCCGGTACGGCCGTCGTGATGTGGCTCGGTGAGCTGATCACCGACCGCGGTATCGGCAACGGCATGTCGATCCTGATGTTCATCTCGATCGCCGCTACCTTCCCGTCCGCGGTGTGGGCCATCAAGAAGCAGGGCACCCTGGCCGGCGGTTGGATCGAGTTCGGCACCGTCATCGCCGTCGGACTGGTCATGGTCGGCCTGGTCGTCTTCGTCGAGCAGGCCCAGCGCCGCATCCCGGTGCAGTACGCGAAGCGCATGATCGGCCGTCGTTCCTACGGTGGTACGTCCACGTACATCCCGCTCAAGGTGAACCAGGCGGGTGTGATTCCCGTCATCTTCGCCTCGTCGCTGCTCTACATCCCGGCGCTCGTGGCGCAGTTCGCGGGGGGCAACTCGGGCTGGAAGCGGTGGGTCACCCAGAACCTGACCAAGGGCGACCACCCGATTTACATCACTCTGTACTTCTTGCTCATCGTTTTCTTCGCGTTCTTCTACGTGGCGATCTCCTTCAACCCCGAGGAAGTCGCCGACAACATGAAGAAGTATGGTGGCTTCATCCCGGGCATCCGGGCTGGCCGACCGACCGCTGAGTACCTGAGCTACGTGCTCAACCGGATCACCTGGCCGGGTTCGCTGTATCTGGGTGTGATCGCTCTCGTACCGACAATGGCGTTGGTCGGCTTCAATGCAAGCCAGAACTTCCCGTTCGGGGGAACCAGCATCCTGATCATCGTGGGTGTCGGTCTCGAAACGGTGAAGCAGATCGAGAGCCAGCTCCAGCAGCGCAATTACGAAGGGTTCCTCCGCTGATGCGTATCGTCCTCGTCGGGCCGCCCGGTGCCGGTAAGGGAACGCAAGCCGTCCGTCTCGCTGAGAAGCTGGCCGTCCCACACATCTCCACGGGTGACCTGTTCCGGGCCAACATCAGCCAACAGACCGAGCTGGGCAAGCTCGCGAAGTCCTACATGGACGCCGGTAACCTCGTCCCCGACGAGGTCACCATCGCGATGGCCAAGGACCGCATGGAGCAGCCGGACGCCGAGGGCGGGTTCCTGCTGGACGGCTTCCCGCGCAACGTCTCGCAGGCGGAGGCGTTGGACGAGTTGCTGGAGACCGAGGGCATCGCGCTGGACGCAGTCCTGGACCTGGAGGTCCCCGAGGACGAGGTGGTCAAGCGGATCGCCGGCCGGCGTGTGTGCCGCAAGGAGCCCTCGCACGTGTTCCACGTCTCGTACAGCCCGCCGAAGAAGGAGGGCGTGTGCGACGTCTGCGGCGGTGAGCTGTACCAGCGCGACGACGACTCCGAGGGCACCGTCCGCAAGCGGCTTGAGGTCTACCACACGCAGACCGAGCCGATCATCGACTACTACAAGGCGCAGGGGCTGGTCGTGACGATCTCCTCCCTGGGCCCGGTGGACGAGATCACGCAGCGGGCGTTGGAAGCCCTCAAGCGGGAGAAGGCCGAGAAGTAGTCTTCCGGTCCTTCCGGCCGCGGTGCCCTCCCCCGGACTCCAGTCCGGGGACCCTCTGGGCGCCGCGGCCGTAGTGTTGTACAGGTAACCCAGCCAGCATGAGTGACGGAGAGCGCAGGCCCCCATGGTGCAGATCAAGACCCCCGAGCAGATCGCCAAGATGCGTGCGGCGGGCCTGGTCGTAGCGGCCATCCACACGGCCACGCGTGAAGCCGCCGTCCCCGGCGCGAGCACGAAGGACCTGGACGAGGTCGCCCGGAAGGTTCTGGCCGAGCACGGCGCCAAGTCGAACTTCCTCGGTTACGGCGGTTTCCCGGCGACGATCTGCACCTCGGTCAACGACGTCGTCGTCCACGGCATCCCGTCCGAGGACGTCGTCCTCAAGGACGGCGACATGATCTCCATCGACTGCGGCGCGATCATCGAGGGGTGGCACGGTGACGCCGCCTACACGGCCTTCGTCGGTTCCGGCCACGCCCCGGAGCTGATCGAGCTGTCCCGGGTGACCGAGGAGTCGATGTGGGCCGGCATCGCGGCCATGAAGCAGGGCAACCGGCTGGTCGACATCTCCCGCGCCGTGGAGACCTACATCCGCCGCCAGCCCAAGCCCGGTGGCGGGCGCTACGGCATCATCGAGGACTACGGCGGCCACGGCATCGGCACCGAGATGCACATGGACCCGCACCTGCTGAACTACGTTGAGCGCCGCCGCGGCAAGGGCCCCAAGCTGGTCCCCGGTTTCTGCCTGGCGATCGAGCCGATGGTCTCCCTGGGCACCCCGAGGACAAAGGTCCTCGAAGACGACTGGACGGTCATCACCACTGACGGCACGTGGTCCTCCCACTGGGAGCACTCGGTCGCCCTGACGGAGCAGGGCCCGCTGGTCCTGACGGCCGTGGACGGGGGCAAGGCGAAGCTGGCGGAGTACGGGATCGCCGCGGCGCCGGACCCGCTCGCATAGCGACGTCCTGCGTGGGGAAGACTGCCTCGATTCGCCTTTCCGGGTGCGCCGTCGTAGACTGACTCGTCGGCTCTTGTGCACCCGCATGTCCGCATGCACCCGTAAGGGAAAGCCTGGGAGTCGATCTAGGAAGTCGATTCGAAGGACAAAGCGTGGCCAAGAAACAGGGTGCCATCGAGATCGAGGGCACTGTCGTCGAGTCTCTGCCGAACGCCATGTTCAGGGTTGAGCTCCAGAACGGCCACCAGGTCCTGGCCCACATCAGCGGCAAGATGCGGATGCACTACATCCGTATCCTCCCTGACGACCGGGTCGTGGTGGAGTTGTCTCCGTACGACCTGACACGTGGCCGGATCGTCTACCGATACAAGTAGATCTTGCCCGCGCCCCGGCCCGCCCGGGGCGATGGCACTGACCCGGAGAACCTCACCCAATGAAGGTCAAGCCGAGCGTCAAGAAGATCTGCGACAAGTGCAGGGTGATCCGCCGTCACGGCCGGGTCATGGTCATCTGCGAGAACCCGCGCCACAAGCAGCGCCAGGGCTGACGCACGACCACACACCCTCTGCACAGCCATCGCAGAGATTCGCGCGACGCGAGCTGAATATGTTCATACGCAGGACCCAAGCCGTCGCGAGCGGCTTGACACCCCCGGTCGGAGGCCGGGGACCCGGTTCGTACCTAGTACGGCGGCCGGGAACCGGTTCTGCGGAAGACCTCCGAAGAATCACCAGGAGCCATTGAATGGCACGCGTTTCCGGTGTTGACATCCCGCGCGACAAGCGCGTGGAGGTCGCCCTCACCTACGTGTTCGGCATCGGCCGGACCCTCTCGCAGGAGACGCTGGCTGCGACCGGCGTCGACCCGAACACCCGCGTTCGCGACCTCTCCGAGGAGCAGCTCGTCGCGATCCGCGAGTACGTCGACAACAACATCAAGACCGAGGGTGACCTCCGTCGCGAGATCCAGGCCGACATCCGCCGCAAGGTCGAGATCGGTTGCTACCAGGGTCTGCGTCACCGTCGCGGTCTGCCCGTCCGCGGTCAGCGCACCAGCACCAACGCCCGCACCCGCAAGGGGCCGCGTCGCGCCATCGCCGGCAAGAAGAAGCCGGGCAAGAAGTAGTCCGCAGCGGATACCCGTCCACGGTCTTCGCTGTAGGACCGACCACCTCCCTAGGAGTTAGTAGATGCCCCCCAAGGGTCGTCAGGGCGCTGCCAAGAAGGTGCGCCGCAAGGAAAAGAAGAACGTCGCTCACGGCCACGCGCACATCAAGAGCACGTTCAACAACACGATCGTCTCCATCACGGACCCGTCCGGCAACGTGATCTCCTGGGCCTCCGCCGGCCACGTCGGCTTCAAGGGCTCCCGGAAGTCCACGCCGTTCGCCGCGCAGATGGCCGCCGAGTCGGCCGCCCGCCGCGCCCAGGAGCACGGCATGCGCAAGGTCGACGTGTTCGTCAAGGGTCCGGGTTCCGGTCGTGAGACCGCGATCCGCTCCCTGCAGGCGACGGGTCTCGAGGTCGGCTCCATCCAGGACGTCACCCCGACCCCGCACAACGGCTGCCGTCCGCCGAAGCGTCGTCGCGTCTGACGCACGGCGGATCCGGGTATACGGGCGGTACCTCCTCGCAAGGGGGGCGTACCGCCCGTACCCTTGCAGTACCCGCACTTCCCACGGGTGCGGTTTTTGTCGGACGTCAAATAGCGGGCGTCCACGAATGAAGGATCTGATCCACACATGCTGATCGCTCAGCGTCCCTCGTTGACCGAAGAGGTCGTCGACGAGTTCCGCTCCCGGTTCGTGATCGAGCCGCTGGAGCCGGGCTTCGGTTACACCCTCGGCAACTCCCTCCGTCGTACCCTCCTGTCTTCGATCCCGGGTGCCGCCGTCACCTCGATCCGGATCGACGGTGTCCTGCACGAGTTCACCACCGTGCCGGGTGTCAAGGAAGACGTCACCGACCTGATCCTCAACATCAAGCAGCTCGTCGTCTCCTCGGAGCACGACGAGCCGGTCGTGATGTACCTGCGCAAGCAGGGCCCGGGTCTGGTCACCGCCGCCGACATCGCGCCCCCGGCCGGCGTCGAGGTGCACAACCCCGACCTGGTCCTCGCCACGCTCAACGGCAAGGGCAAGCTGGAGATGGAGCTGACGGTCGAGCGTGGCCGCGGTTACGTTTCGGCTGTCCAGAACAAGCAGGTCGGCCAGGAGATCGGCCGCATCCCGGTCGACTCGATCTACAGCCCCGTGCTGAAGGTCACCTACAAGGTCGAGGCCACGCGTGTTGAGCAGCGCACCGACTTCGACAAGCTGATCGTCGACGTCGAGACCAAGCAGGCGATGCGTCCGCGCGACGCCATGGCCTCCGCCGGCAAGACCCTGGTGGAGCTGTTCGGCCTCGCCCGCGAGCTGAACATCGACGCCGAGGGCATCGACATGGGTCCGTCCCCGACGGACGCCGCGCTCGCCGCCGATCTGGCGCTGCCGATCGAGGAGCTGGAGCTCACCGTTCGGTCGTACAACTGCCTCAAGCGCGAGGGCATCCACTCCGTGGGTGAGCTGGTCGCGCGTTCCGAGGCCGACCTCCTCGACATCCGCAACTTCGGTGCGAAGTCGATCGACGAGGTCAAGGCGAAGCTGGCCGGCATGGGCCTGGCCCTGAAGGACAGCCCGCCCGGATTCGACCCGACCGCCGCCGCGGACGCCTTCGGCGCCGACGACGACACGGACGCGGGTTTCGTGGAGACCGAGCAGTACTGATCGGTACCCCTTCCGGGGGCCTCACCGAGGCCCCCGGATCTCCGACGGGCAACCGCTCGCTCGGATACTGACCCCGGTACCTGACACGGCCGGGGCAGACACACAGGAGAAGAAACAATGCCGAAGCCCACCAAGGGTGCCCGTCTGGGCGGCAGCGCCGCGCACGAGAAGCTGCTCCTCGCGAACCTCGCGAAGGCGCTCTTCGAGCACGGCCGCATCACCACCACCGAGGCGAAGGCCCGCCGCCTACGCCCGTACGCCGAGCGTCTGGTCACCAAGGCGAAGAAGGGCGACCTTCACAACCGCCGTCAGGTGCTCCAGGTCATCACGGACAAGAGCATCGTCCACACGCTCTTCACCGAGATCGGCCCGCGTTACGAGAACCGTCCGGGTGGTTACACCCGCATCACCAAGATCGGTAACCGCCGCGGCGACAACGCCCCCATGGCTGTCATCGAGCTGGTCGAGGCGCTGACGGTGCAGCAGAAGGCCGTGGGTGAGGCCGAGGCCGCCACCAAGCGCGCGGTCAAGGAGGCCGAGGAGGTCAAGGCGGAGGAGACCGCCGAGGCTCCGGCCGAGGAGGCCGCCGCCGAGGAGTCCAAGGACGCCTGAGGCCCTGCCTGACGCTGGAAGCGGGTTCGCCCTTCGGGGCGGGCCCGCTTTCACGTTTCTGCACACGGGTCTGCCCTGAGAGGATCCCTACGTGAGTGACGAAGTACAGCCCGGGCATCTACGCATCCGCCTCGACGTCTCCTACGACGGCACCGACTTCCACGGCTGGGCCAAACAAGCCGGCGGCAAGCGGACCGTGCAGGGGGAGATCGAGGATGCGCTGCGTACCGTGACGCGGTCGAGGGAGAAGACGTACGAGCTGACCGTGGCAGGGCGGACGGACGCCGGCGTGCACGCACGCGGGCAAGTCGCCCATGTCGACCTGCCGGTGGAGCTGTGGGCCGAACACCGCGAGAAGCTGTTGAAGCGGCTCGCCGGACGGCTGGCGAAGGACGTGCGGGTGTGGCGGCTCACCGAGGCCCCTGCGGGCTTCAACGCCCGGTTCTCGGCGATCTGGAGGCGGTATGCGTACCGAGTGACGGACAACCCCGGCGGTGTCGATCCCCTGCTGCGCAACCACATCCTCTGGCACGACTGGCCCCTCGACGTCGACGCCATGAACGAGGCCGCGCGGGGGCTGCTGGGGGAGCACGACTTCGCCGCCTACTGCAAGAAGCGGGAGGGAGCGACCACCATCCGCACACTGCAGGAGCTGAGCCTTCAGCGAGGGCCGGACGGCATCATCACCGCCACGGTCCGAGCCGATGCGTTCTGCCACAACATGGTGCGCTCGCTGATCGGCGCCCTGCTGTTCGTCGGGGACGGCCACCGCACGCCGAAGTGGCCCGGAAAGGTGTTGGCCGCGGGGGTGCGGGACTCCGCCGTGCACGTCGTACGGCCGCACGGGCTGACCCTGGAGGAGGTGGGCTACCCCGCCGACGACCTGCTGGCCGCGCGCAACAAGGAGGCGCGGAACAAGCGCTCGCTGCCGTCGGCGGGATGCTGCGGCCGGGCCTGAGCAGGCCGGGCGAAACCCGCTGAGGTCCACCCGCACCCGGAAGCGGTGCTGGGGGCTGTGTGGCCGGGCGCGATGGTGCCGCCGATGACTGACGGCACACGCCGCGGCACTTCCTGCGGAGCGGACGTCAGCGGTTCGCCGCCGCGGAGGCCTGGGCCTCGCCCCGGCGGTGGATCTGGTTGGCGGTGAACTGGGCCAGGTCGTCGCCGGTGCGGAAGACCTGGGTGTCCTTGGTGGTCACGTTCTTGCCGCTGGTGAACCCGGAGATCGTGAAGTAGGCGTAGCGGCCGTAGGCGTTCGCGGTCGTGCGGCAGATCGCGGCGTCGCAGAAGTTCTTGACGCCCTTGCCGGGGAGCGAGTGCACGATGCTCTTCTTGCCGGCGGCCTGTGTCTTGGCCTTCTCGGCCTCGGCGGCTGTGTTGAAGACGGCGACGCCGACGGTGACGGCGACGGGGCCTTCGGCGTAGGTCACCCGTATCAGTCGGGTGCAGCCATGGGCGGTGAGGACCTTCGGCAGGGCGCCGCCGACGGCCGAGGCGCAGTTCACGGTGTCGGCCGTGGCGCCCTTCTTGTACACCGTGTCACCCATGGTCAGCTGACTGCCCGGGAAGAGGGTGCCGGGCCCGAGGGGGGCGGTGTCCTTCGTGACACTGGATATGAAGTCCTTGGGATCCAGTGGCGGCGGGGCACTGGTCGGCGCGAAGGACGGCGCCGCGGTGGTCGAGGCGGGCAGCGACGCGCTCACGGGCAGATTGGTGGGGTTGCCGGAGGGGCCGTGTGTGCCGTTGGTCGAGACGACGGTCATGGCGACGGCCGCGCCGATCGCGATCGTGGCGAACGTGCCGCCGCCGATGAACAGCAGTTTCCGGCGCTTGTTCCGGGCTTCCGAGGCCTCCGCGAGCGCGGCCCAGTCCGGGGTTCCGTCATCGCTGCCGCTGCTCCAGGACTGCTGGGATTGAGGTTTCCAGGGATCCCACTGAGACTGGGGTCCCCCCTGCCCGTAACTCATGGGGCGCATCTTAGACGGGGCGCGCGGGGGCCTGGAGCGCGTCCGCCCGCATGCCGCGTTTGTCCGCCGGCTGTCTATCGGCATGCCTCGTTTTGACCCGTCCGGGGGCGCCCGGGTAACCTGCTTCTTCGTTGTGTATTGGCTTGCTCATTCTCACGGGACGGGCCCTTACACCGGTCCGCCGGGCCGATGACCAGCGATTCCACGCATGCGGTTTGCGTCGCCGCCGTGGGGTCAAGGCTGTCGTGATCGTTTCGGTGGCCTTGTTTAGGACCATTCACTCGAAGCGAAGGCTACGAACCGTGCGTACGTACAGCCCCAAGCCCGGCGATGTGACGCGCCAGTGGCACGTCATCGACGCTCAGGACGTTGTCCTGGGCCGTCTCGCCACCACCGCAGCGACCCTCCTCCGGGGCAAGCACAAGCCGATCTACGCGCCGCACGTCGACGCTGGTGACTTCGTCATCATCATCAACGCCGACAAGGTGCACCTGTCCGGCAACAAGCGGACCCAGAAGATGGCGTACCGCCACTCCGGCTACCCGGGTGGTCTGCGCTCCGTCCGCTATGACGAGCTGCTGGACAAGAACCCCGAGAAGGCCATCGAGAAGGCCGTCAAGGGCATGCTCCCGAAGAACTCCCTGGGCCGTCAGATGCTCTCGAAGCTGAAGGTCTACAAGGGTGACCAGCACCCGCACGCTGCCCAGCAGCCGGTGCCGTTCGAGATCACCCAGGTCGCGCAGTAAGTCCGGCCACCCCCTAAGACTGAAGAGAATCTGAGGAGAATCGTGGCCGAGACCACTGCCGAGCAGCCGCTCGAAGAGCTTGACATCGACAGCTACACCACCGAGTCCGAGGTTCCGGTGGAGGGTGAGTACACCTCCGAGTCCCTCGCCTCGCACTTCGGTGAGCCCCAGCCGGCCGCCGGCCTGGGCCGCCGCAAGAACGCCATTGCCCGCGTCCGGATCGTTCCGGGCACCGGCAAGTGGAAGATCAACGGGCGTACCCTTGAGGACTACTTCCCGAACAAGGTGCACCAGCAGGAAGTCAACGAGCCCTTCAAGGTGCTCGAACTTGAGGGTCGCTACGACGTCATCGCCCGCATCGCCGGTGGCGGTGTCTCCGGTCAGGCCGGTGCGCTCCGTCTCGGTGTCGCCCGCGCGCTGAACGAGGCGGACGTCGACAACAACCGTGGCCCGCTGAAGAAGGCCGGCTTCCTCCGCCGCGACGACCGTGCGGTCGAGCGCAAGAAGGCCGGTCTGAAGAAGGCTCGCAAGGCCCCGCAGTACAGCAAGCGCTAACCAGGAGCTGCTGCTCGTACCCCGAACGCCCCGGCGGCACGCCACATGTGCCGCCGGGGCGTTCGTTTATTCCAGCCAAGGGCGTATAACGACACAAGACGCTCAAAGGCTTGTGTGATCGGATGCCGGGGCGCCTGCCCATCAGACGCGGCGCCTGTCAGCTTCCGACAGCAACGCATCCTCAGGAGGACAAGTGGGACGACTCTTCGGCACGGACGGCGTGCGCGGTGTCGCCAACGCGGATCTGACGGCCGAGATGGCGCTCGGCCTCTCCGTCGCCGCGGCGCACGTGCTGGCCGAGGCGGGCACCTTCGAGGGCCACAAGGCGACAGCGGTGGTCGGACGGGATCCGCGCGCGTCCGGGGAGTTCTTGGAAGCGGCCATGGTCGCGGGCCTGGCCAGCGCGGGCGTGAACGTGCTCCGGGTCGGCGTGCTGCCGACGCCGGCGGTCGCCTACCTCACCGGCGCGCTCGGCGCCGACCTGGGGGTGATGCTCTCCGCCAGTCACAACGCCATGCCGGACAACGGCATCAAGTTCTTCGCCCGCGGCGGCCACAAGCTCGCCGATGAGCTGGAGGACAGGATCGAGGCGGTGTACGAGTCCCACCGCCACGGCGAGCCCTGGGAACGGCCGACCGGCGCCGGGGTCGGCCGCGTGCGGTCGTACGACGAGGGCTTCGAGCAGTACGTCGGCCATCTGCTCACCGTCCTCCCGAACCGGCTCGACGGTTTGAAGATCGTCCTGGACGAAGCGCACGGTGCGGCCTCGGGGGTCTCGCCGGAGGCGTTCTCCCGGGCGGGTGCGCAGGTCATCACGATCGGTGCCGAACCGGACGGACTGAACATCAACGACGGCTGCGGCTCGACCCATCTGGGCAAGCTCAAGGCTGCAGTAGTCGAGCACGGTGCGGACTTCGGCATCGCGCACGACGGTGACGCCGACCGCTGCCTGGCCGTTGACCACACCGGCGAGGAGGTCGACGGCGACCAGATCCTGTCGGTGCTCGCCCTGGCGATGCGGGAACGCTCCGAGCTGCGGGCCGACACCGTGGTGGCCACGGTGATGTCGAACCTCGGGTTCACACTGGCCATGGAACGAGCGGGCATCCGGCTCGTGCAGACGGCCGTGGGCGACCGGTACGTGCTGGAGGCGATGAAGGAGCACGGCTTCGCCCTGGGCGGCGAGCAGTCCGGGCACGTGATCATCCTCGACCATGCGACGACCGGTGACGGCACGCTGACCGGCCTGCTCCTGGCGGCGCGGGTCGCGGAGAGCGGTCGTACGCTGCGGGAGCTGGTCTCGGTGATGGAGCGGCTGCCGCAGGTACTGATCAACGTGCCCGACGTGGACAAGTCACGGGTGAAGACCTCGGCTGACCTGGCCACCGCGGTCAGCGAGGCGGAGCGGGAGCTGGGCGAGACCGGGCGGGTGCTGCTGCGGCCGTCGGGTACGGAGCCGCTGGTCCGGGTGATGGTCGAGGCCGCGGACATCGAGCAGGCCCGGTCGGTTGCCGGACGACTGGCCGACGCGGTGAAGTCGGCACTGGGATAGCGGCCCCAGGCACTCTTGCTGCCCCGGCCGGGAGGTTCCCGCGGTCCGGCCCGGAAGCGGTTCCCAGCCGGACCGCTTCCGGGCCGGTGCCGTGAGGGCACCCGGCTCGGGCGGATCGGCACTCGGCGCCGTCGGTGCGGCCGGGACGCCCCGGCGAGCGCACCGGGACGTTCCCGGACGTCGGCGGTGCCGCCGTCCGCCGGCGCGACTACAGCTTGCGTAGCCTCAGCCGCTGCACCTTGTGGTCCGCTCCCTTGCGCACGATGAGGGTGGCGCGGCCACGGGTCGGGGCGATGTTCTCGACCAGATTGGGCTTGTTGATTGTTCGCCACAGTGTGCGGGCGTAGTCGAGAGCCTCCTCCTCGGAGACCTGGGTGTACTTGCGGAAGTACGAGTCGGGGTTCTGGAAGGCCGTCTGGCGCAGTTTCCTGAAGCGGTTGAGGTACCAGCGCTCGATGTCTTCGGCGCTCGCGTCGACGTACACGCTGAAGTCGAAGTAGTCCGCGAGGCCTACCCGGGTGCGGCCGTCCTTGCCGGGCAGGGCGGGCTGGAGGACGTTCAGGCCCTCGACGATCAGGATGTCCGGGCGGCGGACCGTCAGTCGCCGGTCGGCGACGATGTCGTAGATCAGGTGGGAATAGACGGGCGCCGTCACCTCGTCCTTGCCGGCTTTGATGTCGGCGACGAAGCGGGTGAGGGCCCGGCGGTCGTAGGACTCGGGGAAGCCCTTCCGCGACATCAGGCCGCGGGCCTGGAGCTCCCGGGTGGGTAGGAGGAAGCCGTCCGTGGTCACCAGCTCCACGCGCGGGTGCTCGGGCCAGCGGGAGAGCAGCGCCTGCAACAGGCGGGCAACCGTCGACTTCCCCACCGCGACCGATCCGGCGACCCCTATGACGAACGGGGTGCCGGACTGGGACCCCTGCTCGCCGAGGAACGTGTTCAGCGCTCCCCTGAGTCCATCGGTGGCACCGACGTAGAGGTTGAGGAGCCGGGAAAGCGGGAGGTAGATGTCCCGCACCTCGTCCAGGTCGATGACATCGCCGAGACCGCGCAGCTTCTCGACCTCCTCGGCGGTGAGCGGCAGCGGCGTCTTGTCGCGCAGCGCGCTCCACTCGGTACGGGTGAGGTCCACGTAGGGAGTCGCCTCCGGCCTGTGCCGGTGGGCGCTCCGGGGTATGGAGGAGACCGGTGAGATCACAATCCATTGTTAACGGAATCCGAACGGTACGGCGGGTGGGGTCCGTCACGCGTACCGCCGTGTGTGCTCACCCCGGGTCGTCGTTCTCCGGTCCTTTCGTACGACGGTGGGAATTTCCGATTTCGGGCATGCTTCGGCCCCTTCGGGCCCCCATCGGGCCGTAGGCTGCCGCACATGTGCGGAATCGTGGGATACGTAGGGTCGCAGTCGGCGCTCGATGTCGTGATGGCCGGGCTGAAGCGGCTGGAGTACCGGGGGTACGACTCGGCGGGTGTCGCCGTGTTGGCGGACGGCGGGCTGGCCTTTGCGAAGAAGGCCGGAAAGCTGGTCAACCTGGAGAAGGAACTGGTCGAACGGCCGCTGCCGGCGGGTTCGACGGGCATCGGTCACACGCGTTGGGCGACGCACGGCGGTCCCACGGACACGAACGCCCACCCGCACCTGGACAACGCCGGCCGGGTCGCCGTGGTCCACAACGGCATCATCGAGAACTTCGCGGTCCTGCGGGCGGAGTTGACCGAGCGGGGGCACGAACTGACCTCCGAGACGGACACGGAGGTAGTCGCGCACCTGCTTGCCGAGGAGTTCTCCACCAGTGCTGACCTGGCGGAGGCCATGCGGCTGGTGTGCCGGCGGCTGGAGGGCGCGTTCACGCTGGTCGCGGTACACGCGGACGAGCCGGACGTGGTCGTGGGGGCACGACGGAACTCCCCCCTCGTGGTGGGCGTCGGCGAGGGGGAGGCGTTCCTCGCCTCCGATGTCGCCGCGTTCATCGCCCATACGCGGTCGGCGATCGAGCTGGGCCAGGACCAGGTGGTGGAACTGCGCCGCGACGGCGTGACGGTGACGGGTTTCGACGGCCGCCCGGGCGAGGTCCGTTCCTATCACGTGGACTGGGACGCCTCCGCCGCCGAGAAGGGGGGCTATGACTACTTCATGCTCAAGGAGATCGCCGAACAGCCCAAGGCGGTCGCCGACACGCTGCTCGGGCGCATCGACCCGTCCGGCTCGCTGACCCTGGACGAGGTGCGGATCAGCCCGCCCGAGCTCCGAGAGGTCGACAAGGTCGTCATCGTCGCCTGCGGCACGGCCTTCCACGCCGGACTGATCGCCAAGTACGCCATCGAGCACTTCACGCGCATCCCGTGCGAGGTGGAGCTGGCGAGCGAGTTCCGTTACCGGGACCCGATCCTGGACGGACGTTCCCTGGTGATCGCCATCTCCCAGTCCGGGGAGACCATGGACACCCTCATGGCCCTCCGGCACGCCCGTGAGCAGGGCTCCAAGGTCCTGGCGATCTGCAACACCAACGGTTCGACCATCCCGCGCGAGTCGGACGCGGTGCTGTACACGCACGCCGGCCCCGAGGTCGCCGTCGCCTCCACGAAGGCGTTCTTGACCCAGCTGGTGGCCTGTTACCTGGTCGCGCTGTACCTGGGCCAGGTGCGGGGCACCAAATGGGGCGACGAGATCCAGGCGGCCATCAAGGACCTGTCCCGGATCTCCGAGGACGTCGAGCGGGTCCTGGAGACGATGGAGCCGGTACGGGCCCTGGCACGCACCCTGGCCACCAAGAACACGGTGCTGTTCCTGGGCCGGCACGTGGGGTATCCGGTGGCCCTTGAGGGCGCGTTGAAGCTGAAGGAGCTGGCGTACATGCACGCCGAGGGCTTCGCGGCGGGCGAGCTGAAGCACGGGCCGATCGCGCTGATCGAGGAGGACGTTCCGGTGGTGGTGGTCGTCCCGTCGCCGCGCGGTCGCTCGGTCCTGCACGACAAGATCGTCTCCAACATCCAGGAGATCCGGGCGCGTGGGGCGCGGACCATCGCCATCGCGGAGGAGGGGGACGAAGCCGTCGTCCCCTACGCCGACCACCTGATCCGCGTCCCCGTGACGCCGACGCTGCTGCAGCCGTTGGTGGCCACGGTCCCGCTGCAGGTCTTCGCCTGCGAGCTGGCCACCGCACGAGGAAACGAGGTGGATCAGCCGAGGAACCTGGCGAAGTCGGTGACGGTGGAGTGATGTCCGTCCCGCTGGCCCTCGGCGCGGGGTGCGCCGGGCCGGTCCAGGTCTCGTAGGGCGGGGTCCCGTCCTGTCGGCCTCGGCCGGATCGTGGTGCCGCTGACCGGCCCGGCAGCACGTCTGCCGGGCCGGTCAGCGGTCCTGGACGCCGCGGTCCCGTCCGGGCCGTCGGCCGGCAAGGTGTTCCGGGTCGAGCCGTAGGGCCTGCACCGCGTTGACGCCGACGATGCCGAGCCAGGTGGCCACCAGCCCGGACGTCCCGGTGAGGGGGCTGACGATCGCGGACAGCGGGACCGCCAGGACCAGAGTGATCAGGGCGAAGCCGTAACGCTCGGCCCAGGAACCGGACGGCTTCGGTCGCTGTGTGCCGCGCGCCGCCACTAGGTGCTGCTCAGCCAGGTGCCGCCGTACCTGGCGGTCGACGGCGCCGTCGATCCGCTGTTCGACCTTCTCCAGGAACGAGTCCACCAGCGCCGAGTCGTATGCCTCCCCCAGTTCCCGGCGTGCCCGTATGGTGGCGTCGAGGTCCTTCCTCAGGTCGGGGTCCTTCCCGAGGCCGGCGTTCCGTGGGTCCGATGCGTTCATGCGTCCCACCTTAGGAAGCGGTCGATCTTCGCCGCACTGGGGACAGCCCCCCTGTTCGCGGTGTGGGTCACGGTCAGAACCCCGCAGGTCGGCCACCGTGCCCTGCGGACTCCCCACCCTGGGTTGTATAACGGTATGCAGAAGGACGTCATCTGAATGGACTTCCCGTGTCCGGCAATGCCTCGGCGCTGTACTCTCCCGGGACGTCGAGGACATGCAGAGGGGGAGTACGCCATGAGCGCGACCGACAGCCCTGCGACCCGGTTGCAGGCCCTTTTCGAGGGCCACCGGCTGACGCCGACCCAGCGCCGCATCGCGCACAACATGGTGCGCCGTGCCGCCGACGTACCCTTCCTGTCGAGCGTGGAACTGGCCGAACTGGCCGGGGTCAGCCAGCCTTCGGTGACCCGGTTCGCGGTCGCACTGGGCTTTGACGGCTACCCGGCGCTGCGCAAGCACCTGCGCGAGGTCGTGCCCACCGAGCCGGTCGCCGAAGCCGGCGCCTACAACGAGTACCAGAAGGCCGTTGAGGCCGAGATCGAGAACCTCAGGCACCTCGCGGAGCTGCTCGCCGACCCCCGACCGGTGCAGAGGGCGGGCCGGATCCTCGCATCGTCGCGTGCGCTGCCCGTCTTCGGGCTGCGCGCCGCCGCCTCCCAGGCGCACGGCTTCGCCTATTTCGCCGCCAAGGTCCACCCGGACGTCCGGCTGCTCAACGAGGGCGGAACGATGATCCACGACCGTATCGACGCGGCCGTCCGCGCGGGCGCGACCGCCCTGATGTGCTTCGCACTGCCGCGGCATCCGCGTGAGGTGGTCGACACTCTCGCCCATGCCAAGGACGCCGGCCTGACCGTCGTCACGGTCGCCGACTCCGTGTTCGCGCCGGTCGCCCGGTACTCCGACCTACTGCTGCCCGCCGCCGTCGGCACCGGGCTGGCCTTCGACACCGCGTGCGCACCGATGCTGCTCGGGCGGGTGCTGTTGGAGGCCCTCTGCGACGACCTGCCGGACGCGCAGGCGCGGCTGGAGGAGTTCGATGCGAACGCGGCTGCGCGGGGGCTCTTCGTGGAGTGAAGCGTTGGGCGCGCTCTCAGACTCGTCTCACGTTCTGCCACTAGCTTTGCCCTGGAACGCAGGACGCTTTGCGAACACGTGACACGGGAGGCTGACGTGGCGCGCGGAGGACAGGCACTGGCCCGGGTGGCCGTCGTGGTGAGGGCGGGAGCCGCGCCGATGGTCTGGCTCGGGGTTCTCGCTGCGGGAATCGGTGCCGTGCCGGAGGGGGTGACCGGACGCAGGATCGGTCTCCTGGCCGGGACGGTTCTGTTCGTCGTCGGCGCGGCCGTCGTGGCCCTGGCGCGCCGGGGCCGGTATGCCGCCCTCGCCCGCGGTGCTGTCCGCGCGGGCAAGTACGACATCCTTCAGGACCGGGCCGTGACCGTGCGCAACTGGCGCCGGGGTCACCGCTGGTGGTTGCTCCTGGGCTTCACGGTCGCGCTCGGTGGCTCCTTCGCGGTGCCCGCGGCCGGCGGCCTGCTGTGGGCGGGGTTCGGCACCGGGCTGTGGCTGAAGGCCGCCTGGCTCGGACGGCGCGAGCAGGCTGAAGAGACGCTGCTGTGGGTGTGCGTCGACCGGCTCGACAAGCGCGGTGGGCGCCCGGCGGGCCAGGCCGTGCGGGGCCTGCGCGGTACCGGGATCGCGGCCGGCGACGCGGCCCCGGGCGGGGCCCGCCGCCGTACCGCGGCACTCGTCTGACGCCTGTGTGCGGGTACGTTCGTACGCTCTTGCGTACGGGGTGACTCAGACCTCCAGGTTCTCCTCGATCCGCTTCAGCTGGTGTCGGGCCATCGCCAGATTGGCCCGGCTGGAGTCCAGGACCAGGTAGAGGAACAGACCGTTGCCGCCGCGGCCCTTGAGCAGACGGATCAGGTGGTACTGGTCCGACAGCGTGATCAGGATGTCCTCGATCTCGGTTTTGAGGCCCAGGTGTTCCATGGTGCGCATCTTGGAGCGGATGACGTCCGTGTTGCCGGCAGCGGCCACGTTCAGGTCGAAGGTCTTGCTGCCGCCCATCGTGCCCAGCGCCATCCCGCTGGTGTAGTCGACGAGCGCGACGCCGGTGGCACCCTCGATGTTGGTGAGGGCTTCCTTCAGCGCGATCTCGGTGTTGGCCATGATGATCCTCTCAGCTGTCGGTTGTGGTGTGCGCTTCGCTGGCCGTGGTGCGTGGCCCGCGTGTGGTTCGGGTTCGTGCAGGGGTGGTTCTGGTGACCGGGGGTGCGGCCCGGGCGGTTTCCTCGGCGGCGTCGAGCAGCTTCCCGATCTGGCTGCCGGCACGGCGGCCTTCCAGGTGCAGCCGTCCGACGTTGACCCGGTCCTGGGCGAGCAGGGTCAGTACGGCGGTGCGGCCGGCCGCATAGGTGGCGAGGTAGCCGTACTCGCCGCGCACCAGCAGTTCCCGGAAGCCGCCGTTGCCCGTGGTGTCGGCCAACCGCACGGCGACTCCGAGGGCGGCGGCGGTGAGCGCCGCGACTCCCTCCGCGTCGACGCCCGGGGTGTCGTGGGCGACGACGAGACCGTCGACGCCCGCTGCGAGTGCGCCGGTGAGCTGTGGCACCCGGGTACGCAGCCGACGCAGCTCGCCCAGGACGGCCTGAAGGTCCTCCTCGGACAGCACCAGCTCTCTCCTCTCCTCGGCGGGGCGGTGCCGTTCAAAGCGCCTCAAGCGCATCCCTGAGCCTCTTCAGCAGCGCGATGTCGGGGTTGGTGACCGGGGGTGGGGGCAGGGGCGGGGGAACCGGTGCCCTCGGCGCCGGGATGACGTGCCCGGCCGCCGCGAGTCGACGGACGTCGACCAGCGTGTGGAACGCCTGCCGGCCTAGGTTCCGGGCGATCGCGACGGCCGTGCGGACACCGTCCACACGGTCCAGGACCGCCCGCTGCCGGGGGGTGATCGGTGCGCCGGCGGTCGCCGGGTCGGTGCGGACCAGCGGTGCACCGTCGGTCACCGGGTCGGGCCACAGCCGGTGCAACAGCAGACGGCGACGCAGCGTCTCGCGTTCCAGCGCGAGGAGCGGGACCGAGGGCAGCGGGCCGGTCCGGGGCGCCTCGGCGTAGCGGAAGCGGCCCGGAGTGCTGCTCGGGGCCAGCGCGAAGTACCCCGCGTCGTACACCATGTCTAGGTGGCACAGTTCCAGCGCTCCGGTGGGCAGCAGCCCCCGGGCCAGCAGGAGCTCGGCGGCCTGGAGCGGGCCGGCGCTCCGGGCGGCGGCCCGCTGCCAGGCGGCCGGGGCAAGGGTGCCGTGGGCGGTGAGGAGCACGTCGAGGCCGGGGGAGAGGGAGCTCTCGGCATGGATCACCCGGCCCTCGGCGAGGTGCAGGGTGCCGTGCTCGCGGATGAGGATGCCGGTGGCGCACTCTTCGGCCAGACGCGTCAGCATCGGCGTCAGCGTGCGGGGGGACGTCTTGTCCCGCACCGGTAGCGGCGGTGGAGGGGTACGGACCATGGTCATCCCAGCACCAGCCGCTCTGCCATCTCCCCGAGGCGGATGCGGGCGAGTGCGAGATTGCCCTCCTCGCGGTTGAGCCACAGGTGCAGGAACACACTGCTGTCGAAGGACGTGTCCACGAACCGCAGCAGGTGGTAGCTGTCGCGGTTGCTGACGATCACGTCCTCCACCGGTGGCAGGTCGTCCTCGCCCTTGTTGTCACCGACCGCGAAGGCGCCGTGTTCAGCGGCCATCCGGGCCAGTTCGGAGGCCTCGGTGGCGGTCGTCTCATGGTCGCCGCCGGGGGCGTCTCCGACCGTGCCGAGCGGCAGTCCGCTCGTCCAGTCCACCAGCGCGGCTCCCCGGGCACCGGGCAGGCGCATTGCTTCGAGTAGGCACTCGTCGATTCCGGGCACCGTGGCTCCCCTCATGCCTGGGACTCCGGTTGAGTGACGCAGACACTACGCAACGTGTCTGCCGGGGCAGTCGGGTTTGGCATTTTCCGGTGGAACATGCGTCCGCCGTACTAGTGTTGGTCGGCTGACCCGTGCGTCGAGCGAGTTAAACCATTTGTTCGAGGGGTGCCCGGAGTGCGTCAACGGCTCCTGGGCGGAAGCAAGGTGGTGAGTGCCGACGCGTGCGCCTCGCCGGACTCCGCCACCACTTCCGCGATGGTCTGCGGCTCCCGTACCGTGGCGAACGCGATCCCTCCCGCACCGTCCGGGGCGAAGCCGTACACGCCCGGTCGGGTCAGGGAGTTGTAGGCGTAGTGGTGCGCGAAGTAGTACGCGCCGGTGTCCAGTGCCGCCGCGTAGTCGCCCTGTTCCAGGGCCGGCAGTGCGCGCGCCTCGGCCAACAGGTCGCCCGAGAAGCAGGCGGGGCCGGCCACGTCCTGCACCACCTCCGGCCCCTGCTTCGGCCGCCCTTCGGCGTCGTACGCCGCGATCCGCAGCGGCCATGCGCCGGGTGCGTACACGGTGCGCGTCGCCACCTGCACGCCCGCGTGTGTCACTGCGATCCGCCGGCCACCCGCGCTCTTGGTGTACTCCACCCGCGCCAGCACCGTCCCGTGCTTGGCCAGCAGTGACCGCCCGAACTCGGTCACCAGGCCGTACCGGCCGCCGAACAGGCCCGGTGCGGCCTCGGCCAGCAGCCGTGCGAACTGTGCGTACGTCGGCGCCGTCCGCTCCGAGGTGAAGTTCACCGGCAGCCCGCCGCCGATGTCGAGTGTGTCGACCTGGCGGCGCCCGGCCCGCGTGTTGATCTCCTCCGCGAGCGCGTACGTCTCCGCCACGCCCTGTGCCATCAGCGGGAGCGGGATGCCCTGCGAGCCGGTGTGTGCGTGCAGGCGGGTCAGCCACGGCCGCTGGAGGTATGCCCGCACGACCCACTCGCGTGCTCCCTCGTCCCGCAGTGCCACCCCGAACTTCGAGGTCTCCGTCGCCGTGGAGGTGGCCCCGATCGTGCCGCCGCCGACCTGCGGGTTGATCCGGACGCCGAGCGGGGACCCGGTGGGCGCGGACCGTACCAGGGCGTCCAGTCGGTCCAGCTCCTGCGGATTGTCGGCGTTCACGGCGATGCCCAGGGCCAGTGCCTCGCGCAGCTCCGCCGGGGTCTTGGCGGGTGAGTCCAGCACTGTCCGGGCCGGCGGCACCCCGGCCGCCCGCGCCAGCGCCAGCTCTCCGGGGCTCGCCACCTCCGCGCCGAAGCCTTCCTGGTGCAGCAGCCGCAGCACCGGAACCAGTGGGGTCGCCTTCACTGCGAAGGCGTGCAGCACCGGCGTCCCGGGGGCCGTGACGGCACCGAACGCCGTCCGCAGGGTGGCTGCCGACTCCCGGATGCCGGTCACGTCCAGCAGTCCTGCCACGGCTGCGTCCGGACCCAGCAGGCCTTGTTCGACCGCCGCCCGTACCGCCCGGTCCCGCCGCACGGTGCGACCCGTGTCCGCGTCCCCGGCGTCCTGCTCCCGTTCGTGTGCCACGGCTTCACCGTCCCGTCTCGGTCACCGGTGCTTCCAGCCAAACACTGATTGCGCCCGGACACGGCCGCCCCACGTATTGACTAGTTCTATTCATGGCGACAGGATGTGAATAGAAGAAGTAACAGGAGGAGGCAGACGATGTCGGGACCCCGCCCCGTACGAGCACCGCGCGGCACGGAACTGAGCGCCCTGGGATGGCAGCAGGAAGCCGCCCTGCGGATGTTGCAGAACAACCTCGACCCCGAGGTCGCCGAGCACCCCGACAAGCTCGTCGTCTACGGCGGGACCGGAAAGGCCGCCCGTGACTGGCGTTCCTTCGACGCCATGGTCCGCACGCTCAGGACGCTGAAGCAGGACGAGACCATGCTGGTCCAGTCCGGCCGTCCGGTCGGCGTGATGCAGACCCACGAGTGGGCTCCGCGCGTCCTCATCGCCAACTCCAACCTCGTCGGCGACTGGGCCAACTGGGAGGAGTTCCGCCGTCTGGAGGCCCTCGGGCTGACCATGTACGGCCAGATGACCGCCGGCTCCTGGATCTACATCGGAACCCAGGGCATCCTCCAGGGCACCTATGAGACCTTCGCCGCCGTCGCCGCGAAGAAGTTCAACGGCACCCTGGCCGGCACCATCACGCTCACCGCCGGCCTCGGCGGCATGGGCGGCGCCCAGCCCCTCGCCGTGACCATGAACGACGGCGTCGCCCTCTGCATCGACTGCGATGCGCGCGCCATCGAGCGCCGCATCGAGCACCGCTACCTCGACGTCAGGGCGGACAGCCTGGACCACGCCCTCCAGCTGGCCGTCGAGGCCCGCGACGCCCGCCGTCCGCTGTCCATCGGCGTTCTCGGCAACGCGGCCGAACTGGTCCCGCAGCTCCTCGCGATGAACGCCCCCATCGACATCGTCACCGACCAGACCTCGGCCCATGACCCCCTGGCGTATCTGCCGGTCGGCATCGCCTTCGAGGACATGGCCGACGCCGCCGCCAAGGACCCGGCCGGCTTCACCACCCGGGCGCGTGAGTCCATGGCCAAGCACGTGGAGGCCATGGTCGGCTTCCTGGACGCCGGCGCCGAGGTCTTCGACTACGGCAACTCCATCCGTGGCGAGGCCCAGCTGGCCGGCTACGACCGTGCCTTCGCCTTCCCCGGATTCGTCCCCGCGTACATCCGGCCCCTCTTCTGCGAGGGCAAGGGCCCGTTCCGCTGGGCGGCCCTGTCCGGCGACCCCGCCGACATCGCCAAGACCGACAAGGCGATCCTGGACCTCTTCCCGGAGAACGAGTCCCTGGCCCGCTGGATCAAGATGGCCGGCGAGCGCGTCCACTTCCAGGGCCTGCCCGCGCGCATCTGCTGGCTGGGCTACGGCGAGCGCGACAAGGCCGGCGAGCGCTTCAACGACATGGTGGCGAGCGGTGAACTGGCGGCCCCGCTGGCCATCGGCCGCGATCATCTCGACTGCGGTTCCGTGGCGTCGCCCTACCGTGAGACCGAGGCCATGCTCGACGGGTCCGACGCGATCGCGGACTGGCCGTTGCTGAACGCCATGGTGAACGTGGCTTCGGGCGCCTCCTGGGTGTCCATCCACCACGGTGGCGGCGTCGGCATGGGGCGGTCCATCCACGCCGGGCAGGTGACGGTGGCCGACGGCACGAAGCTGGGCGGCGAGAAGATCCGCCGGGTGCTCACCAACGACCCCGGCATGGGGGTCATCCGGCACGTGGACGCGGGCTACGACACCGCCGAGACCGTCGCCCAGGAACGCGGGGTGCGGGTGCCGATGCGTGAGGGTGACCAGGCGTGACCTTCCACAGCATGTGGGCTGAGCTGCTGCCGATCGGTCGCAGCTCCGCCTCCGGCGGCTACCGGCGCTATGCCTGGACCGCGGCCGACGCCGACTGCCGGGCCTGGTTCACACAGCAGGCGGAGGACCGCGGGCTGGTGTACGAGGTCGACCGGAACGGCAACCAATGGGCCTGGCTGGGGGATCCGGCCGCCGGGGACGCCGTCGTCACCGGGTCGCATTTGGATTCGGTGCCGGACGGTGGCGCCTTCGACGGTCCCCTCGGGGTCGTGTCCTCCTTCGCCGCCCTGGACGAACTGCGCGGCAGGAACGTGCAGTTCACCAAGCCGCTGGCGATCGTCAACTTCGGTGACGAGGAGGGTGCCCGGTTCGGGCTCGCCTGTGTCGGCTCCCGGCTCACCGCCGGACAGCTGACCGTCGAGCAGGCCCACCGGCTCACCGACGGTGACGGGGTCAGCCTGCCGCGGGCCATGGAGGCCGCCGGTTACGACCCCGACGCCATCGGCCCCGACCCCGAGCGGTTGGACCGGATCGGCGCCTTCGTGGAACTCCACGTCGAACAGGGCCGTGCGCTGGACCTGTCCGGCGACCCGGTCGGTATCGCCAGTGCCATCTGGCCGCACGGCCGCTGGCGGTACGACTTCCGGGGGGAGGCCAACCACGCCGGCACCACCCGGCTGGTCGACCGCCGCGACCCGATGCTGTGCTACGCCGAGACCGTGCTCGCCGCCCGCCGCGAGGCCCAGTTCGCCGGTGCCGTCGCCACCTTCGGCAAGATCTCCGTCGAACCGAACGGAGTCAACGCCATCCCGTCGTTGGTGCGCGGCTGGCTCGATTCCCGCGCCGCCGACCAGGAGACCCTGGACACGGTGGTCGCCGGCATCGAGAAGGCGGCCCGGGAGTACGCGGACGCCCACGGCATCGACCTGGACGTCGTCCGGGAGTCCTTCACCCCCGTCGTGGAGTTCGACCACGCGCTGCGTGACGAACTCGGCGACATCCTGGGCGGCGCCGGCGGGGACACCGCACTGAAGGTGCCCGTCCTCGGCACGGGCGCCGGACACGACGCCGGGATCCTCTCCGGGCGCATCCCGACCGCCATGCTGTTCGTGCGCAACCCCACTGGTGTCTCGCACTCCCCGGCCGAGTCCGCGGCCGAGGACGACTGCCTGGCCGGGGTACGCGCGCTCGCAGACGTACTGGAAGGACTGGCCTGCAGGTGACCAAGCGGACCTACTGGCTGGAACACGCCTGGCTCGGTACGACCACCGAACCGGGCGTGGCCGTCACCGTGTCGGCCGGCGGACCGGCCGCGGGCGAGGACGGCCGGATCACGGCCGTCCGCACCGGCGTACCCACCCCGCCGCCCGGCGCGGAGATCCTGCGCGGGCTGACCCTCCCCGGCCTGGCGAACGCCCACAGCCACGCCTTCCACCGGGCGCTGCGCGGTGCCGTCCAGGTCGGCTCCGGGACCTTCTGGACCTGGCGCGAGGTGATGTACTCCGTCGCCGACCGGCTGACTCCGGAGACCTATCACGCCCTCGCCCGCGCGGTGTACGCCGAGATGGCGCTGGCCGGCATCACCTGCGTCGGGGAGTTCCACTATGTGCACCACGCGCCCGGCGGCACCCCCTACGCCGACCCCAACGCCATGGGGGAGGCGCTGATCGAGGCCGCCGCCGAGGCCGGCATCCGGATCACCCTCCTCGACACCTGCTACCTCTCCTCCGGCTTCGGCGAGCCGCCCACCCCCCACCAGCTGCGGTTCTCCGACGGCAGCGCGGAGGCCTGGGCGGAGCGCTGCACAGTTCTCAAGGGGCGGGATCACGCACGGATCGGGGCGGCGATTCACTCCGTACGGGCCGTGCCCGCGGACCAGCTGGCGACGGTGGCGCACTGGGCGGAGGAGCGGCGGGCCCCGCTGCACGTGCACCTCTCGGAGCAGACCGCCGAGAACGACGCCTGCCTCGCCGCGCACGGCCGCACCCCCACCCGGCTGCTCTCCGACCACGGCGTCCTCGGACCGCGTACCACCGGTGTGCACAACACCCATCTCACCGACGAGGACATCGCCCTGCTCGGCGACTCCGGCACCGGCACCTGCATGTGCCCGACGACCGAGCGCGACCTGGCCGACGGCATCGGTCCGGCCGTCGCCCTCCAGCGGGCCGGTTCCCCGCTCTGCCTCGGCTCCGACAGCCACGCCGTGATCGACCTGCTCGAAGAGGCCCGCGCGATGGAGCTGAACGAACGGCTGCGTACCCGCTCCCGGGGCCATTGGACGGCCGCGGCACTGCTGCGCGCGGCTTCGGCGGACGGGCACGCGGCCCTGGGCTGGCAGAACGCGGGAACTCTGGAGCCGGGGGCACTCGCCGACTTCACGACGATCGCCCTCGACTCCGTCAGGACAGCGGGGCCGGTGCCGCGACTCGGTGCGGAGACGGCCGTATTCGCCGCCACCGCGGCGGACGTCCGGCACACGGTCGTCGGCGGGCACCAGATCGTACGGGACGGGGCGCACGCACGTGTTCCGGATGTGCCTTCGGCGCTTGCGGACGCGATCGACGTCCTGCGCGGCTGAACCCCGACGCCCCCCACCCGGCCACCCTTGAGGACACCATGAGCAGCAGCACCGTCGTCACCAACATCGCCGCACTGGTCACCAACGACCCCTCCCTCGGTGACGGTTCCCCCCTCGGTCTGATCCAGGACGCGGCCGTCGTCATCGACGGCGACCGCGTCGCGTGGACCGGTGAATCCAGCAAAGCACCCGCCACTGACAAGCGGATCGACGCGGCCGGCCGGGCGGTGCTGCCCGGCTTCGTCGACTCCCACTCGCACCTGGTCTTCGCCGGGGACCGCACCCAGGAGTTCAACGCCCGGATGTCCGGCCGTTCCTACACGGCGGGCGGCATCCGTACCACGGTGGCGGCCACCCGGGCCGCGAGCGACGGCGAACTGGAGGCGAACCTCACCCACTACCTGGCGGAGGCGCTCCGCCAGGGCACCACCACCTTCGAGACCAAGTCGGGCTACGGCCTGACCGTGGAGGACGAGTCCCGCGCCCTGCGCATCGCGGCGCGGCACACCGACGAGGTGACGTACCTCGGCGCGCACATCGTCCCGCCCGACCACGCCCACGACCCGGCGGCCTATGTCGCCCTGGTCACCGGCGAGATGTTGGACGCCTGCGTGCCGCACGCCCGCTGGATCGACGTGTTCTGCGAGAAGGGCGCCTTCGACGGCGACCAGGCCCGCGCGATCCTCACCGCCGGCCAGGCGAAGGGCCTGCACCCGCGCATCCACGCCAACCAGCTCTCCTACGGCCCCGGCGTCCAACTGGCCGTCGAACTGGACGCGGCCAGCGCCGACCACTGCACCCACCTCACGGACGCGGACGTGGACGCCCTGGCCAACAGCCGTACGGTCGCCACGCTCCTGCCCGGCGCCGAGTTCTCCACCCGGGCCGAGTGGCCGGACGCGCGCCGCCTGCTGGACGCGGGAGCCACGGTCGCCCTGTCCACGGACTGCAACCCCGGCTCGTCCTTCACCTCCTCCGTGCCCTTCTGCATCGCCCTGGCCGTCCGTGACATGCGGATGACACCCGACGAGGCGGTCTGGTCGGCCACGGCGGGCGGTGCGGTGGCCCTGCGGCGCACGGACATCGGCCGCCTCACCCCCGGTGCCTACGCCGACCTGATCCTGCTCGATGCCCCGAGTCACGTGCACCTGGCCTACCGCCCGGGGGTGCCGCTGGTCAGCGGGGTGTGGCGGCGGGGCCAGCGGATGCTCTGAGCAGCCGCGCGGGGCATGTCCAGTCACTTCGTCCACCGGGCCGGGCCGTCGCCGTGGTCGGTCACATCGCCCTGACCGGTTACGCCGCCCCGGCCCGCCACTGCTGGTCCTGGCTGCCGTCCAGCGGCCGCAGGGCCACTCCGTACCGGCCAGCCGGTGCCACGGCCGTCTCGATGGCGATGTCCGGGCGGATCGTGCCGTCGACATCGACGGTGAAGCGGAGGTTCTCGCCGTTTCTGCCGTAGACCGAGTCGCACCCCCAGATTCCGAGGCCCCGGTCCACCGAGCCCCTGCTGTCCAGGCAGAAGCCGTCGTCGGCCGCCGAGCGGAGCACGCCCAGGTACGTGTCGACACGCCAACGCTGGGTGCGCGAGGAGGAGCAGGGCGCGGTGATCACGTCGTTGCCCTGGGACAGGTCACCGTCGCGGATGTCCAGGCAGCGGCCCGTGGCGACGTTCACCACCTGGGCGTACGAAGTGCCCGGCTGCGCGGGCGAGGGCGCCGGGGCGGGAGTCCCCCGATGGGGCGGTGGCGGCCGGTGCGTGACGGGGGCGGGGGAACGGGCCCCGGAGGTGGTTGACGGGGCCGGGGAGGACGGCGGGGAGGACGACGGGGAAGGAGCCGCGGAAGCGGACGGGGGGACGTCGGGGGACGGGGCGATGGAGACCGTCGCCGTCACTGTCACGCGGGGAGGCGCGGGCGTCGTCGCCGCCGACTGCTGGTCCGAGCGGTGTACCGGGACGAGCAGGAACCCCAGCAGCGGGGTCAGAGCCACGCCCAGGGCCGCCGAGGCCAGGAGGACACGGCGTCGGGGTGGCCGCCCCGTGCCCTCTCCCGTCGCGTCGGCGGCCACCGGGGGTGCCTCCCAGTGCATGTACGCCGCACCGCTCCACGGCAGCAGGCCCTCCGCGAGCGTCTGCCGCGGGGCGTCCCGCAGCGCTCGTAGGTCCTCGAACGCGGCTGTGCAGTGCGGACAGCGCGCCATGTGGGCGTCCAGGTCGGTGCTGTGGCGCGGGGCGTCCGGCCGTACCGCTTCCTCGATCAGCCTGCGGAAGTCGGCGCAGCGGGGGTCGTCCGACCGGTTCAGGCGGTGCGTGAGGCAGGCCTGGGCCAGGGCTTTGAGGGCCTGCGGCGTGCCGTGGGCCACGTCTGCGCGGCTCAGGCCGAGGAAGGCGGCGGTCCGCTCCGGCGGCTCCTCCTCCAGCACGCCGTACCAGATCAGGCCCTGGGTGCGGGACGGCAGTGACTGGAATGCGGGGAGGAGAGGCGGGGGTGGGCCGTCGGGCAGGCCCGCCAGGTTCAGCACCAGCAGTAGACCCGGATCGACACTCGCCGAGCGTTCGTCGTGTGCCCAGCCGGCTGCCGACTTCGCGGTGAGGAGCAGGAGCCGGTGGCGCAGCGGGACGTTCGGCTCCACACCGCGGGCCGATTCCCTGGCCACGCGGGTGATGGCCTCCGCCGCCAGCCTGTGCGCCGCGGCCTCGCCCGCGGCGCACAGCCGCGCATAGGCGAGGACCGCCGGGTGGTGCCGCCTGCGTAGCTCCTGCAGCGCGGGGTACGCCGTCGCCGTGGGGGACCGCAGGAGTTCGGTCAACCGCGCGTCCGGTACGTCCTCGTGGCCCCCGTCCGCTGCGGCCCGGTCCCCCTGAGCCATCGTTCTTCCTCCTCGCGACACCGCGGGGCCGTGTCCGAGCGGCCCCGGTCCGGCCTACTAGCCGGTTCGGGGGCCCCATAGTGGTGGAGGAGGACGCCCTGGGAAAGAGGTTTCCGTCGGTAACCGCGCGGTGGACGGCCCAGGGGCCCGGTTCGGTCGGATGGGTGCGGGTCGGGCCCCGCGGGCACAGTGACGCGGCCCGGCGCCGACGGCTGGGCCGCTTCGACGGGTTCACGAGGGAACCCGGAGGTCCGCCGCGGGGCAGGCTGTGCGGGCCGCGAAGGTCACTCCTCCAGGGTCAGCCCCTTGCGTAGTCGTACCAGGGTGCGTGAGAGCAGCCTCGACACGTGCATCTGGGAGATGCCCAGCTCTTCGCCGATCTCCGACTGCGTCATGTTCGCCACGAACCGCAGCGAAAGGATTTTCCGGTCCCGGGTCGCGAGCTCGGCGATCAGGGGCTTGAGTGACTCGATGTACTCGATGCCCTCCAGTCCGTGGTCCTCGTACCCGATGCGGTCCGCGAGCGCGCCCTCGGATTCGTCTTCCTCGGGCTGTGCGTCCAGCGAGGAGGCGGTGTAGGCGTTCGACGCCGCCATGCCCTCGACGACCTCGTCCTTGGAGAGTCCGAGGTGCTCGGCGAGTTCCGCGACCGTCGGCGCGCGGTCCAGTTGCTGGGACAGCACGTCCCCGGCCTTGGCCAGGTCCAGGCGCAGCTCCTGCAGCCGGCGCGGGACGCGCACGGACCACGAGGTGTCGCGGAAGAAACGCTTGATCTCGCCGATGATGGTCGGCATGGCGAAGGTGGGGAACTCGACGCCCCGGGAGAGCTCGAAGCGGTCGATCGCCTTGATCAGGCCGATCGTGCCGACCTGGATGATGTCTTCCATCGGCTCGCTGCGGGAGCGGAAACGCGAGGCGGCGAACTTGACGAGCGCGAGGTTGAGCTCGACGAGCGTGTTGCGGACGTACGAATACTCGTGCGTCCCTTCCTCCAACGACTCCAGGCGCTCGAAGAGCGTCTTGGACAGGGCCCGCGCATCGACCGCGCCGATCTCGTCGTAAGGGGGGATCTCCTGGAGTCCCTCGAACGGGTCGAGGGGGTCGATGGGATGATCCAGTTGTTCCGGTGGGAGTGTCGACGTCGCGACCCGGGTATGCGATGCGTCGAGCCGGGGTGACATGGGTGTCCTCCATCGTTTTCGGCATATGGCTGCCGAAGCCAATACGTGCACTGCGGTGTGCGGCGCCTCCAAAGCCGGCGTGTAGCGGTACGTGTCTTTACTAGCCCTACCCGCTTCTTTGAAGCCGCCGCAAGTGCGTTCTGTGGCTCTATGACCTATTTCATTGAGGTTCTTCGGGTGTCGGAGTGCGGAAGGAAGGCGTAATGTTCGAGGGCATCAACAGCCACGACCTCGGGAGAGAGACGGCATGGACCACGGGATGGTCGGCAGCGCACAGTCGGGCCGGCTTCTGGTGGAGGTGCGGGAAGAGGGCTCCAGCGCCGTTCTGACACCAGTGGGTGAGCTTGATCACCACACCGCCGATCTTTTGCGTGAACCCCTCGACGACTTTCTGGCCAAGGGCTTCGCGCGGCTCGTCGTGGACTGCTCGCGTCTGGAGTTCTGCGACTCCACGGGGCTGAACGTCCTGCTCGGAGCCCGCTTGAAAGCGGAGGCTGCCGGGGGTGGGGTCCATCTGGCAGGGATGTTGCCGGTGGTCGCCAGGGTGTTTGAGATCACCGGAGCCGAGGCGGTCTTCACCGTCCACGACTCCGTGGAGGCGGCGCTGGCCGGCGGCGTCGACTGAGTCTGTGTCCCGGCTGTCCGCGAGCCGGTCCGTCACGCCGAGTGCGGGGGTGTTCCGCCGGGCCGGCTGGGCAGGAGAGGGCAGAGGGCAAGCTGCCAGTGGCACGCCCGGCCGTCGGACCGTCCTGGGAGCACGGAGCCATCTGAGCGGACGTTTGTGCGATGGGCGTGCGTGCGGGAGACTCCGGCGGACGGCGGACCACGGACCATGGGCCGCGGACTTGCAGAGTGTCCAGCACTGGCCGGTGTCGGACTTTTGAATCGTGAACTGGTGAATCGGTGAGGTGAAGCGCTGATGAGCACCACCCGGCCTTGCTCGCCGGGCGACCGCGGCCCGGAGCCCAGCGGTGCTTCCGGGGCGTCCGAGGGGGGTGCGCCGGCTTCCGGCGCTTCCGCGGGGGCAGTCGCGCCGTCCGTGCCGTCCGGGCCTGCCGACGGCGCCCGGGAAGCAGAGGGCGGGCAGGTCCGCAGACTCGTTCTGGAGGGCGAGAGCGGGGTCGTCCCGCTCGCCCGCGACTTCACCCGTCAGGCGTTGTACGCGTGGGGCTGGCTGCCCGCCACCACCGCAGACCAGCGGGCTGCCGCCGAGGACGTGCTGCTCGTCGTGTCCGAACTGGTCACCAACGCGTGCCTGCACGCCGAGGGGCCCGACGAACTGGTCCTCTCCTGCGACAACAAGGTGATTCGCCTGGAGGTCTCCGACCGCGGCGTCGGCCAGCCAGCTCCCCGCACCCCGCACCGTGCCGGTCGCCCCGGCGGCCACGGCATGTTCATCGTGCAGCGGCTGTGCCTCGACTGGGGGGTGGTCCGGCCCCCCGGCCGTTCCGGCAAGACCGTCTGGGCGGAACTGGGCGCTCCGGCGTAGCGGTCCCCCCGGGGCCGAGCTCCTGTCGCGTCCGGGTGCCGAGTTCCTGGCGCGTCCCGGGTGATCCGGCATCCGCGCTCCAAGGGCGGCACCGGCGCGGCTGCGTCGCCCCACGAGCACCTCGCCGCACACCTCGGATCGCGTCAACTCCGGCGTGTGCCGCGTCTTCCTTCCTCACGGACCCAGGCGTACCTTGTCGGCCACATCTGATGCGCCGTCAGTCATCGTGTCGTCGTCGACCGCCGTGAAATGAATGGGGTGGACCGATCGTGTCGTACCCGAGACGAACCGCCGCGCTCGCGTCCGCCGCCCTGGCCGGCTCTGTGGTGCTGCTGGCCGCACCGGCCGCCCACGCCGACGTCGTCGACGTCGACTACCACTGTCAGACGCCGATCGGTGTGAAGAGCGCCGTGTCACCCATCGACATCAAGGGCGTCAAGGGCGTCAGAGGCTACAAGATCACCATGTCTTGGCAGAAGGGCGTCTCCTCCAGCCCGGTGGAGCTGGGCAAGGGGGCGATGAGCCCGAGTGCCACCATCGAACTGGGCGGTGTCGGCAGCGGCACGCTCGAAGTCAGCGGCCCCCCGAACGCGGCCGCGATCCCCGCCGACACCCCCATCAAAATCAGCGACTTGAGCGGCACCTACACACCGAAGAAGTCCGGCAAGGTCACCTTCACGGCAGGCACACTCACCATCAAGGCGCTCGGCACGACGACGACCTGCACACCGACCAACAATCCCAAGCCGTCCCTGATCCTGGACGTGACGGCGGCTGGAGGCTCGTCCCCCTCCGGCGGCTCCAGCTCTTCCGGTTCCTCCGGTTCCTCCGGTTCCTCCGGTTCTTCTGGTTCTTCCGGTAATACCACCGCTGCTTCCTCGTCCTCGGGCGGTTCCTCCTCCGGCGGCCAGCTCCCGCAGACCGGCCCCGAGGACTCCACGGTCGCCCTCGGCACGCTCGGCGGCACGGTCGTCCTCGTCGGTGCGGCGGGCGTGCTGTGGCTGACCCGGCGCGGCCAGGCCGCACGCCGCTGAATCATCCGGTCGTACTGCTGGAGCCGCCCATGCCGTCCGCCGTACGCGTCCTCGGCGTGCACTCGCTCACGCCACTCCTCCTGCTCACGCCGCCCGTGCCGCCCTCCGCCGCCGCGCCCACGGGCGGACGGTCCCTCACGCCGACCGGCGGAGGACGCCCCGAGCGTTACGCCGAGGGCATGCCCGGAACGGTCCTGTGGGACTCCGCGGCCGTTGCCGGGCTCCTCGTACGGCGGCGCCCACGCGGTACGGGGCGCACCGAAGAAGCCGGCCACCCATGCGAGCAGATCGAGTCGAGGGGAGTGGGGTCGTGAAGCGGACCGCTGCGCGGGTAGTGGTGGCCACGCTGGCCACCGTGCTGCTCCTGCTGCGGCCCGTGAGCCCGGCCGGCGCGGCGGACCGGCCCGCCGTGACATTGTCGGCGGCCACCGCAGGGACGGGAGGTTCGGTCACCGTCAGTGGCACCGGATGGCGGCCGCACACCCTGCTGATGCTGCTGATCTGCGGGCGGGCCACACCGTCCCGAGGCGTCATCGGCGGCACCAACTCCTGTGCCAATGCCGACGGCCGGGCCGTAACCGCTGACGCCCGGGGGGCCTTTCGCCGGAAACTGCCGGTCGTCGAACCGCCCGTACCCTGCCCCTGCGTGGTGCACGTGGCCACGGTCACCGGGGCGAAGGCGGGGGCGGACGCCGTCCTACAGGTTGCCGGACATCCCGTCGCCCCACTGCCCGCTGAGCGCTCCGGCGGTCGTCTGGTGGCGCTCTCCGCCGCCCGGCTGACCGGCTCCGGTGGCCTGCTGACCTGGTTCGGGGCACCCCCCGGCCGGACGCTCGTCCTCACCGTCGGCAATACCGGCTCCGGCGCGGTCAAGGACCCCGTCTTCCAGGTCGGCACCGCGCACGGTGTCTTCGCCCCGCAGTGGGACGACCGGCAGTGGCACGGCACCCTGGAGCCCGGCCGGAAGGCGCAGATCAAGCTGCCGGTCGAGCTGTCGGCCGGGGCGCACGGCGACTACACCGTGTCCCTGAGGTACGACGGCCGGATCCTCGCCGAACAGGCGTGGGGCGTGGCCCGTCCGTGGGGCGTGACCCTGTTCTGGCTCCTGCTCTGCCTGGTAGTACCAGCCGCGCTGTTCCGCGCCGGGATGGCCCTGGTGGACCGGGTACGGCCACACCCTCCGGGCGGTGTCCGCCACCGGCGCCTGTCCCGGCCACCGATGAGCCTCGCACCGCGGGTGCGGGTGCGGCGCGCCCGCACCCTTGAGACCGCCCCGCCCCCCACGGCTCCGGCCCTGCCGTGGTTCACCCCGGATTCCGCTCCGGCTGCTGCGGCTGGCCGGAATCCCGCACCGCCCGGCGAGGCCCCGACGAGTCCCACCACTCCCACCACCAAGGGGCCCACGTGAGCAGGCTGAGGAGGGGTACCGCGGCGCAGGCCGGCACGACAGAGTCCGTCGGCCCGGTCGAGTTCGCCGGCTTCACCGGCACCCACGAGCCCGGTGCGAGCGGCAGTGCGGCCCTTCCCCCGGCGTCCGGACGGTCAAGGAGCTCGACACGACCACGACATGCACCCCGCCCGGACACAGGTCTCGCGCCGCCGGTACGGCGAGGGCCGCCGCACCTGGGGTGCGGCGGCCCTCGCCGTATGCAGGGCGGTGTGTCAGTGCACCTCGCCCATCTGCGTCTTGACCTTCCGGCGGTACATCCACACCGCGAATCCGGCGAGGGCTGCGAGGAGCGCCTCCCCGAAGACGGCGCCCTTGCCGCTCAAGTCGACCCCGGCGACGGCCGGGTTGGACAGCAGGCTGGTGATGGAGTCGCCGGCGGTGACCGCGAGGAACCACACACCCATCATCTGGCTGGCGTACTTGGCCGGGGCCATCTTCGTCGTCACCGACAGGCCGACCGGCGACAGGCACAGCTCGCCGACGGTCTGGATGAAGTAGACGCCGACCAGCCACATCGGGCTGACTGTGGTGCCGTTCACCGCCATGGCCAGCGGGATCACGAAGAAGAAGAACGACATGCCGATCAGGACCAGGCCCATCGCGAACTTCACGATGGTGCTGGGCTCCTTGCCCCTGCGGTTCAGCCACACCCAGAACCAGGCGAAGACCGGGGCCAGCGCCATGATGAACAGCGGGTTCAGCGACTGGTACCACGAGGACGGGAAGTCAAAGCCCAGCAGCGAGCTGGACGTCTTGCCCTCGCCGAACGCCTGGACCGTGGACGCACCCTGGTCGTAGATCATCCAGAACACGGCGGCCGCGACGAAGAACCAGATGTAGCCGGTCATCTTCGACTGCTCGGTCCTTGAGAGGTCCTTGTCCCGCTTGATGCGCAGCAGCACGCCCGCCGGTACGACCAGACCGATGATGGTCAGCGGGATCATCGCCCAGTTCAGGGTGAAGTGACCGGAGACACCGACGATGCCGTAGAAGACGGTCGCGATGATCAAAGAGGTCAGGCCCTTGCGCAGCCAGGAGGTCCGCTCCTCGGTGTTCAGCGGCTTCGGGACGACGTTGCTCTTCGGGCTCAGGTGGCGGGTGCCGAGCAGGAACGCGGCCAGGCCGATCGCCATGCCGACCGCGGCCATGCCGAAGCCGAGGTGCCAGCTGATCTCCTGGCCGACGGTGCCGATGGCCAGCGGGGCAAAGAAGGCGCCCGCGTTGATGCCCATGTAGAAGATCGTGAAGCCACCGTCGCGACGCGGGTCGTTCGGACCGTCGTACAGGTGGCCCACCATCGTGGAGATGTTGGCCTTGAGCAGGCCCGAACCGGCCGCGACCAGTGCCAGACCCGCGAAGAACGGTGCCTGGCCGCCGGGCAGGGCCAGCACGATGTGGCCCGACATGATCGTGACGGCCGCGACGGCCACCGTCTTGCGCGGGCCCCAGATGCGGTCGCCGAGCCAGCCGCCGGGCATGGCGAGCAGGTACACCATCGCCGAGTAGACGGAGACGATCACCGTGGCGGTGGCCACGTCCATGGCCAGGCCGCCGCCCATGCTGTCCTTACCGGCGTTGGGGCCGCCAGAGAGCAGGTAGACGGTGAGCAGGGCCTTCATGCCGTAGTAGGAGAAGCGCTCCCACATCTCGGTCATGAAGAGGGTGGCCAGTCCGCGGGGGTGGCCGAAGAAGGTCTTCTCGGAACCGGGGGTGCCCGGGCGGACCGAGTCCTTCGTCAGGCTGGACGCCATGGTCGTTCCTTGCTGGTCGGGACGCGCGTTGGAGCGCTGCGCGCCCGGTGGGGGGCGGCCGGCACCGGCAGGTCGGTCGTCCACCCCCACGCCCAGGGGGAGTCCGCTCCGGATCGCGGAGCGGCGGACGGCGACCACCGGGATCCACGCCCCGTGACGCGTCACTGCGTCCGGAGCCCGGCCAGAGGTCATTCCTTTCGAGGCTGATCTTGGTCAGCCCGCACACAAAAGAGACCTTCAGCGACAATGCCCGCTGAAGGTCCTCAGGGTGCTACAGGCGTTCAGGTCACCATACGGCAGGACAGTGCCGGATATGGAAGGACTTGAGACACGGATCACAGGTGTCGATGGAACCGTGAGGGTGAATTCGAAGGTATCCCCTCCGATCGCATCTTCAGACCAATGGTTCGTACCAGTAGGTCGCGAAGGTAAGAATCCCTGGAGCCGATCACGCTCCGGCAGTGGACGCGGGCGGTCTACCATCACTTCATGACCCGTGTACTGCTCGCCGAGGATGACGCGTCCATCTCGGAGCCGCTGGCCCGCGCCCTTCGCCGGGAAGGTTACGAGGTCGAGGTGCGCGAGGACGGACCCACCGCGCTCGACGCCGGAATGCAGGGCGGCGTCGATCTGGTCGTACTGGACCTGGGCCTGCCCGGTATGGACGGCCTGGAGGTCGCCCGCCGGCTGCGCGCCGACGGCCACACGGTGCCGATCCTCATCTTGACCGCACGGGCCGACGAGGTGGACACCGTCGTCGGCCTGGACGCGGGCGCCGACGACTACGTGACCAAGCCCTTCCGGCTCGCCGAACTACTCGCCCGCGTACGGGCCTTGCTGCGGCGCGGCGCCGCCGAGCCGCAGCAGCCGCCGGCCACGCATGGGGTGCGGATCGACGTCGAGTCGCACCGTGCGTGGATGGGGGACGAGGAACTCCAGCTCACAGCCAAGGAGTTCGACCTGCTGCGGGTGCTGGTGCGCGACGCCGGACGGGTGGTGACCCGCGACCAGTTGATGCGCGAGGTCTGGGACACCACGTGGTGGTCCTCCACCAAGACGCTCGACATGCACATCTCCTGGCTGCGCAAGAAGCTGGGCGACGATGCGGCCAACCCCCGGTACATCGCGACGGTGCGGGGAGTCGGTTTCCGGTTCGAGAAGAGCTGAGCCCGCCCGGGCCCAGCGATCACCCCAAGTGACGGAACATGCGCCGACGTCTCATCCAGTCCACCCTCGCCGTGGTCCTCGTGGTGATCGCCGTATTCGGCGTGTCCCTCGTGATCGTCGAGACCCGGACCATCAGCAACAGCGCCCAGGCACGAGTGGAGTCCGAGGCACTACGGCTGGCCAGCATCGTGGACAGCCGGGTCCTCGCCTCGGAAAAGGTCAACGCGGACGTGCTGCGCAACCCGGTCAGCAAGGACCAGTACGCGGTGATCCGGATGCCTGGCAGGGCCCCGATCGAGATCGGCACCAAACCGCAGGGCGACGTCATCCGCTCCACGCAGATGGGCGAGGAGGGCGAGACGGTCACCGTGCAGGAGCCGCGCTCCGCGGTGACCCGCGAGGTCGGCCGGACCCTGCTGATCATCGGCCTGGTCGCTTTGCTCGCGGTGGTCGCGGCCGTGCTGCTCGCCGTACGGCAGGCCAACCGACTCGCCTCCCCGCTGACCGACCTCGCCGAGACCGCCGAACGGCTCGGATCCGGCGACCCGCGCCCCCGGCACAAGCGGTACGGCGTCCCCGAGCTGGACCGGGTCGCCGACGTACTGGACTCGTCCGCCGAACGGATCGCGCGCATGCTGACGGCCGAGCGGCGCCTGGCAGCCGACGCCTCCCACCAGCTCCGGACACCGCTGACCGCGCTGTCCATGCGTCTGGAGGAGATCACCCTCACCGACGACCCGGACACCGTGAAGGAAGAGGCGAACGTCGCGCTCACGCAGGTCGAGCGGCTGACGGACGTGGTGGAGCGGCTGCTGACCAACTCGCGCGACCCGCGCACGGGCTCCGCGGTCTCCTTCGACCTGGACGAGGTCATCCAGCAGCAGCTCGCCGAGTGGCGGCCGGCCTACCGCAACGTTGGCCGGGCCATCGTCAGCTCCGGCAAGCGGCATCTGCAGGCCGTCGGCACCCCGGGCGCCGTCGCCCAGGTGCTGGCGGCGCTGATCGAGAACTCCCTCATGCACGGTGGCGGCACGGTCGCCCTGCGCACCCGGGTCACCGGCAACCAGGCCGTGATCGAGGTCACCGACGAGGGGCCCGGAGTTCCGGCCGACCTCGGCGCCCGCATCTTCGAGCGCACGATCAGCGGCCGGAACTCCACGGGAATCGGCCTGGCCGTCGCCCGTGACCTCGCGGAGGCCGACGGGGGGCGTCTGGAACTGCTCCAGGCCCAGCCACCGGTGTTCGGCCTCTTCCTCTCGCGCACACCCCCGGTCCACAGGCCGGACGAGAGCCGGCCCACGGTTCGCTGACCCGGCCGTGATCCGTAGGCGCTGGTGCCGGGGACGGCGCCCGCGCCCGGGGGACTGCGGCCTGGCCTACGGTACGCGCTGGGCGGACCGCGACCCCTCTGGCTGGGGGCCCGGTCCGCGCGCCTCGGCCGCCAGGATCGACTCAGCCGACCGGGGCGGCAGCGCCCGGAACACCCAGGTGCGGTACGACCAGAACCGGAACAGGGTCGCGATGCCGATGCCGAGGAACTTGAAGATGTTGTTCTGCAGCGGGCTGTCCCACCCGAAACCGTAGGTCGCCAGGTACAACACACCGTTCTCGATCACTAGTCCGACCGCGCTGAACAGCAGGAACAGGGTGAGTTCCCGGGAGCGGCGGCCCTTGTCGCGGTCCCGGTACGTCCAGTAGCGGAAGCCGACGTAGTTGAAGGCGATCGCGACGACCGTCGCGATGATGCCGGCGCGCACCACGGGCAGGTCGGACACATGCCGGACCAGGTTGAACACGCCGAGGTTGACAAGGACGCCGGCACCGCCGACGGCGCCGAACTTGGCCACCTCGTGAACGAGCCTTTGCAGCCCCGAGGAACGAGGTTCCATGGCTGTGCAGCTCCCGTCGGTAGATTTCGTCAACCCGGCCATGCTATCCAGGCGGGCCCGTCGTTGCCTGCGGGCTAGGCCACAGCCGGGAAACGGGTTGGAAAGAGGCCGGAAAACAGCGGGTAAGAGACTGTGCTGGGGACGCGATCCGGTCACCCCGGTGTGGCCGATACGCTAGGGGGGTGACGTTCCCGGTAGTCGGCATGGTTGGCGGGGGGCAGCTCGCGCGTATGACGCACGAGGCAGGCATCCCGTTGGGCATCAGGTTCAAGCTTCTCAGTGACACTCCCCAGGATTCCGCGGCGCAGGTGGTGAGCGACGTCGTCATCGGCGACTACCGCGACCTGGACACGCTGCGCGAGTTCGCGCACGGATGCGACGTGATCACCTTCGATCACGAACACGTACCCACCGAGCACCTCCGGGCCCTGGAGGCGGACGGCATCCCCGTGCGCCCGGGGCCCGACGCGCTCGTGCACGCCCAGGACAAGGGGGTGATGCGCGCCAGGCTCGACGCGATCGGCATCCCGTGTCCGCGGCACCGGATCGTGACCGACCCGCAGGACGTGGCCGCGTTCGCGCGCGAGGGTCTCCCCGAGCACGCCGGGGGTGATGGTTTCCCGGTCGTACTCAAGACCGTCCGCGGCGGTTACGACGGCAAGGGCGTGTGGGTCGTCGGCTCCGTAGCGGAGGCCGCCGAGCCGTTCAAGGCGGGCGTGCCGGTCCTCGCCGAGGAGAAGGTCGACTATCTCCGCGAGCTTGCCGCGAACGTCGTCCGTTCCCCGCACGGCCAGGCCGTCGCCTATCCGGTGGTCGAGTCCCAGCAGGTGAACGGTGTCTGCGACACCGTGATCGCGCCCGCCCCCGACCTGGACGAGGCCCTGGCGCTCAAGGCCGAGGAGATGGCTCTGACCATCGCCAAGGAATTGGGGGTCGTCGGTCATCTCGCCGTGGAGCTGTTCCAGACCCGTGACGGCCGCGTCCTCGTCAACGAACTGGCGATGCGTCCGCACAACTCGGGACACTGGACCCAGGACGGCGCGGCCACCTCGCAGTTCGCCAACCACGTCCGCGCGGTCCTCGACCTGCCGCTCGGCGACCCGCGTCCCCGGGCCAGGTGGACGGTGATGGTCAACGTTCTCGGCGGCGATTACCCGGACATGTACTCCGCCTACGTGCACTGCATGGCGCGCGACCCCAAGCTCAAGATCCACATGTACGGCAAGGACGTGAAGCCCGGCCGTAAGGTCGGACACGTCAACACCTACGGCGACGACCTGGACGACGTGCTGGAGCGCGCCCGCCACGCAGCCGGTTACCTGAGAGGCACAATCACCGAATGAGCCCAGTCGTTGGCATCGTGATGGGGTCGGACTCCGACTGGCCCGTGATGGAGGCCGCCGCCAAGGCCCTCGACGAGTTCGAGATCGCCTACGAGGTCGACGTCGTCTCCGCGCACCGTATGCCTCGCGAGATGATCGCGTACGGCGAACAGGCCGCTGACCGCGGACTGAAGGCGATCATCGCCGGTGCGGGGGGCGCCGCCCACCTGCCCGGTATGCTCGCCTCGGTCACCCCGCTGCCGGTCATCGGCGTGCCCGTGCCGCTGAAGTACCTGGACGGCATGGACTCCCTGCTGTCGATCGTGCAGATGCCGGCCGGCGTCCCGGTTGCCACGGTCTCCGTCGCCGGTGCCCGCAACGCCGGCCTCCTCGCAGCCCGCATGCTCGCCGCGCACGACGAGGACCTGCTGCAGCGGATGCGCGACTTCCAGCAGGACCTCAATGACCAGGCCACCGAGAAGGGCAAGCGGCTGCGCTCCCGGGTCGAGGGCGCAGGCGGCGGCTTCGGCTTCGGGAAGTGACGCCCGTGACCTCGTTGGACGAAGCCCGCACGCTGCTGCGTGAGTTCCCGGTCGTCGACGGCCACAACGACCTGCCGTGGGCGCTGCGCGAACAGGTCCGCTACGACCTCGACGCCCGTGACATCGCCGGCCACCAGAAGGCCCATCTGCACACCGACATCCCTCGGTTGCGTGAGGGCGGCGTCGGCGCCCAGTACTGGTCGGTGTACGTGCGATCGGACCTGCCGGACGCGGTGCCGGCCACGCTGGAGCAGATCGACTGCGTACGCCAGCTGATCGCCCGCTACCCGGCCGATCTGGTGCCCGCGCGGACCGCCGCCGATATGGAGGCGGCCCGAGCGGAAGGTCGTATCGCTTCCCTGATGGGTGCCGAGGGTGGCCACTCCATCGCCAACTCCCTCGGCACGCTGCGCGGCCTTCACGCTCTCGGGGTGCGCTACATGACGCTCACCCACAACGACAACGTCGACTGGGCGGACTCCGCCACCGACGAGCCGAGGACGGGCGGCCTGTCCGCTTTCGGCCGCGAGGTCGTCCGGGAGATGAACCGGCTGGGCATGCTCGTCGACCTCTCCCACGTGGCCGCGACGACGATGCGGGACGCGCTGGACGCCACGACAGCGCCGGTGATCTTCTCGCACTCGTCCTCGCGGGCGGTGTGCGACCACCCCCGCAACATCCCCGACGACGTCCTGGAGCGGCTCCCCGCCAACGGGGGTGTGGCGATGGTGACGTTCGTGCCCAAGTTCGTGCTCCAGGCGGCCGTGGACTGGACGGCGGCAGCCGACGAGAACATGCGTGCCCATGGCCTGCACCACCTGGACACCAGCCCCGAGGCGATGAAGATCCACCGCGCCTTCGAGGAGCGCAACCCGCGTCCGATCGCCACGGTGTCGACGGTGGCGGACCATCTGGACCACATGCGTGAGGTGGCCGGTGTTGACCACCTGGGCATTGGCGGCGACTTCGACGGCACCGCGTTCACCCCGGACGGCCTGAACGACGTCTCCGGCTACCCCAACCTGATCGCGGAACTGCTGGACCGCGGCTGGTCCAAGGCCGACCTGGCCAAGCTCACCTGGCAGAACTCGGTACGGGTGCTGGGCGCGGCGGAGGACGTGGCCCACGACCTCCAGGCGACGCGGGCGCCGTCCAACGCCACCATCGAGTCGCTGGACGGCTGAGCAGCCCCCTGCGGTGGTACCGGACGTCGCACCGACCGGTACGACGTCCGGTACCACCGCAGGATGGGACGGCCGTAGCCGACCACAAGCGCGAGCCAGGCTCGCCGCCTCAAGGCCCGCCCGTTGCCACGACTGACGTGTCCCGGCCGCCTGCGGGCCCGAAGCAGTCACGTCAGCCCCCGCACGAGGTGATCCGCACAGCCGCCGAGTCCCGGCCCGGGTACCCCCGAACGCCCCACTCACCAGGCAGTTTCCGTCCTCTCCGTGCGACCGTGGCGATACGCGAGCCCCTTGCGCAGCCTCACCACGACGCAGCCTCACCACGACGCAGCTCACGACCGACGTAGCTCACGACGACGTACGGAGCCCGCCATGGCCGACCTCCAGGACGACATCCCCACCACGACCGAGGTCGGCCAGGACGACGACCTGCCGGACGACCCCTTCCGCACGCAGCCGTGCGAGGGGACCGGCGAGGCCCTGGAGCAGGCGCACGCCCTGCTCGCCGCCCATCCGGTGGCCGACGGCTACAGCGGCCTGCCATGGGCGCTGAGGCACCTTCCCTGGTACGACCTGGAGCTGGGCGAGGCCGCCGTCGACACGGATGTGCCCCGGATGCGGGAGGGGCACGTCGGCGCTCTGTTCTGGTCACTCCACTTGCCCGAGGGGCCCGGCGACAGCCGGGCGGTCGCCGCGACCTTGGAGCAGCTGGACCTGGCCCGCAAGGTCATCGAGGCTCACCCCGAGGGGCTGCGTCTGGTGCGCACCGCCGGGCAGGTCATCGACGCCCGCAACTGCGGCCGGGTCGCCGTGGTGCTGGGCCCTGCCGACGGTGCCGCGCTCGACGACTCCCTGAGCGTCCTGCGCATGCTGCACGCCCTCGGCCTGCGGGTACTCACCCTGACGGGCGCGGCCTGGACGGGGAAGACGGGGCTGACCCGGTTCGGCGAGGAGGTCGTACGCGAGATCAACCGGCTCGGCGTCCTCGCCGACGTCTCCGGTGCGTCGGCGGCCACTGTCGAACGGACCGTCGCCCTGTCCAAGACCCCCGTGCTGTGCACCCGTTCCGCCGCTCATGCACTGCGCCCGCACCCGGAGAACCTGCCCGACGACCTGCTCGCCGGACTCGGCGCGGCCAAGGGGCTGTGCATGGTGCCGCTGACCGCCGAGCAGGTCGGCCCGACCGTTCGGGATGTCGCCGACCACCTTGACCATGTCCGCGAGGTGGCCGGTCCGGAGTGCGTCGGCCTGTCCGGCACCTACGACTCCGGTGCCGTCCACCCCCGCGACCTCGCCGACGCCTCCCGCTACCCCCACCTGATCGCCGAACTGCTCCGGCGCGGTTGGTCTGAGACCGAACTCTCCCTGTTGACCTGGGGCAATGTGCAGCGGGTGCTGCGCAGCGCTGACTTCACCGCCCGGGCCGCGCAGCACCGCCGGGACGCCTCGGCGGCGAGAACCGCGGGCCCCGCCACGTCCAACCCCGGCTGACTCGGGGGCGACGGGTCCGGTGCCCGGTGCCGCGGAGGCCCGGCCGGTCCGCGTCACCGTGCGCTCCCCTTAGGACGTGTCAGCCGGTGCAGAGACAGAACGGGTGCCCGGCCGGATCGGCGTAGACCCGGAAGCTGCGCTCGCGATCCTCGGTGTCAAGGGGCCGTGCCCCCAGCGCCAGTACCCCTTTCTCTGCCGTGTCCAGGTCCTCCACCACAAGATCGAGGTGACACTGCTGAGAGGCGTCCGGGGCGGGCCACCGGGGCGGCACGAAGCCGGGCGCACGCTGGAAGGCCAGCGTCTGCCCGCCCGGCACCCTCAGGTCCACCCACGCACCTTCTCCCTCTGGTGCCTGATCTTGCCCCTGGTGCTTCTCCACAGTGCCACCCAGCACCCCGGCGTAGAAGCCGGCCAGCGCAACGGGATCGGGACAGTCCAGGACGACGGCATCGAGCGTGGCGAGAGCCATGAATACCTCCTCGTGTTACCTGTGAATCCAGGTAACAGGTAACGGTTACCGCATGATGCCGTACAAGAGGTAACGGCTCAACCGAATTCCGGGAGGTAACTTGCGGGCATGAGCGAGAGAACAGCTGCCCCCGGCGGCCTGGCGCTGATCGAGTCCCTGGTGAACACGCTGGACATCGAGACCGGACGTGACTCGCTCGACACCGCCGACGGCAGGGCGCGCATCGGGCTCACCGAGGACGAACTGGGCGGGGCGCGGGAACTGCGGGAGTCACTGCGAGCCACGCTGCTCGCGCACGCCGGGCACCCGCCGCACCGTTCGGTCACCCCGCTCGGCACCCTGCTGGCAGACGCTCCGCTGCACGTGTCCGTCGACGAGCGCGACGGCTCCGCGGCCCTCACCCCCGCCGATGCGCGCTCGCTGTCCTCCCGGGTCGCCGCCGCCGTTGCCGAGGCCCTGGTGGACGGCACCTGGGTCAGGCTGAAGGCCTGCGAGGCCGAGACCTGCCACTGGGCGTACTACGACCGCAGCCCCGCCGGACGAGGCCGCTGGTGTTCGATGCGCGTGTGCGGAGCCCGCGAGAAGATGCGCCGGTACCGGGCGAAGGGGCCATGACGCACAGCGATGTGGTGCAGAATGCGGGCAGACGCCGGTTCGGCCGACTGAGCCTCGGCCGAACCGACGTCGTTGGGCGGTGCGCTATGCGGTGGGGCGGCCCATCGCCCGGTACGTCCAGCCCCCCAGCCGCCACAGCTGCGGGTCGAGGGTGTTGCGTCCGTCCAGGAGCAGCCGGGCCGCCGCCACCTCGCCGAGCGCCGCCGGGTCCAGCTCACGGAACTCCCGCCACTCCGTCAGGTGCAGTACGACATCGGCGCCCCGGACCGCCTCCAGCGCCGAGCCGGCGTACGCGAGGGTCGGGAAGACCTTGCGGGCGTTGTCCATGCCCTTCGGGTCGTACACGGTCACCTGACCGCCCTGCAGATGGATCTGACCAGCCACGTTCAGCGCGGGCGAGTCGCGGACGTCGTCCGAGTCGGGCTTGAAGGTGGCACCGAGCACCGCCACCCGCTTGCCGAGGAAGGAACCGCCGCCGAGCGCGTCCCGCGTCATCTCCACCATCTGGCCGCGCCGGCGCATGTTGATGGAGTCGATCTCCCTGAGGAAGGTCAGCGCCTGGTCCGCGCCCAGCTCACCGGCCCGTGCCATGAACGCCCGGATGTCCTTGGGCAGGCACCCGCCGCCGAACCCGATCCCCGCGCGCAGGAACTTCTTCCCGATCCGGTCGTCGTACCCGATGGCCTCGGCCAGCTTCGCCACGTCCCCGCCCGCGGCCTCGCACACCTCCGCCATCGCGTTGATGAAGGAGATCTTGGTCGCGAGGAACGAGTTCGCGGAGGTCTTCACCAGTTCGGCGGTCGGGAAGTCGGTCACGACGAACGGCGTGCCCTCACCGATCGGGCCGGCGTACACCGTGCGCAGCAGCTTCTCGGCCCGCTCGCTGCGCACCCCGGCCACGATCCGGTCCGGGTGCAGCGTGTCCTGAACGGCGAAGCCCTCCCGCAGGAACTCCGGGTTCCAGGCCAACTCGGCATCGGCGCCGGCCGGCGCGTGCTCGGCCAGATAGGCGGCCAGCCGGTCGGCCGAGCCCACCGGCACGGTCGACTTGCCGACCACCAGGGCCGGACCGTGGAGATGCGGGGCGAGCGAGGCGACCGCGGCGTCGACGTACGACATGTCACAGGCGTACTCGCCGTGCTTCTGCGGGGTGTTCACGCATACGAAGTGCACCTCGCCGAAGGCTCCGGCCTCGGCCCAGTCCGTGGTGAACCGCAGCCGCCCGGTGGACCCCTCGAAACCGGTGACGTGCCTGCGCAGCAACTCCTCCAGCCCCGGTTCGAACATCGGGGTCTCGCCGCGCTCCAGCATGGCGATCTTCTCCGGCACGATGTCCAGACCCAGCACCTCGAAGCCGAGCTCGGCCATGGCCGCGGCGTGTGTGGCGCCAAGATAGCCGGTGCCGATCACGGTGATCTTCAGGCTCATGGGTGCACTCCAGCTCGGGGACTCTGCGACGCGGTGCCTGAGCATATCCGGGCCCTTCAGCGGGCAACTTCCCCGCTGTCGCCAAGCTCACGTAGGCGTCTTCGGGCCAGAGCTCTAAAATTTGAGTTACTTAACGGTAGTTAGCGTGTATATCACTGCGTCATTGGAGCGTGAGAGACCTTGGCCGGATCGGCTGACTTCGACCTGTACCGCCCCGCCGAGGAGCACGACATGCTCCGCGACGCCGTCCGCTCCCTGGTCGAGGCGAAGATCGCGCCGCACGCCGCGGCGGTGGATGAGGAGGCCCGCTTCCCGCAGGAGGCCCTCGACGCCCTCGTGGCCAATGACCTGCACGCCGTGCACGTCCCCGAGGAGTACGGCGGCGCCGGCGCCGACGCGCTCGCCACGGTCATCGTGATCGAGGAGGTGGCCCGTGCCTGCGTGTCCTCCTCCCTGATCCCGGCCGTGAACAAGCTGGGCTCGCTTCCGGTGATCCTCTCCGGTTCCGAAGACTTGAAGAAGAAGTACCTCGCCCCGCTCGCCGAGGGCGACGCCATGTTCTCCTACTGCCTCTCCGAGCCGGAGGCGGGTTCGGACGCGGTCGGCATGAAGACCAAGGCCGTCCGTGACGGCGACCACTGGGTCCTCAACGGCGTGAAGCGCTGGATCACCAACGCGGGCGTCTCCGAGTACTACACGGTCATGGCCGTGACCGACCCCTCCAAGCGCTCGAAGGGCATCTCCGCCTTCGTCGTCGAGAAGTCGGACCAGGGCGTCTCCTTCGGTGCCCCGGAGAAGAAGCTCGGCATCAAGGGCTCCCCGACCCGCGAGGTCTACTTCGATAACGTCCGCATCCCCGCCGACCGGATGATCGGTGAGGAGGGCACCGGCTTCGCCACGGCGATGAAGACCCTGGACCACACCCGCATCACCATCGCCGCCCAGGCGCTCGGTGTCGCGCAGGGCGCCTTCGACTACGCCAAGGGCTACGTCCAGGAGCGCAAGCAGTTCGGCAAGCCGATCGCCGACTTCCAGGGCATCCAGTTCATGCTCGCCGACATGGCCATGAAGATCGAGGCCGCCCGCCAGCTGACCTACGCGGCCGCCGCCAAGTCCGAGCGCGGTGACTCGGACCTGACCTTCCAGGGCGCGGCGGCCAAGTGCTTCGCCTCGGACGTGGCGATGGAGGTCACCACGGACGCCGTCCAACTCCTCGGCGGATACGGCTACACCCGCGACTACCCGGTGGAGCGCATGATGCGCGATGCCAAGATCACGCAGATCTACGAGGGCACGAACCAAGTGCAGCGCATCGTGATGGCAAGGAACCTTCCCTAGCAGGGTTTTTGCAGGTCAGCAATCCAGCGCACCTTCGGTGCGCGCCGGGGGCGTGGTAAATGCCGTGGCGCGCGCCGGGGGTGCTTCTGTCTGCCCTGACGTGGACTGATGGGGTACGGGACGCTGAGCTGGTTCGTTCCGGCCGAAACCGAAGCCTCTGTGATGCCGGTGAGCTCGCAGGTCAGCATGGTGCTGGGGACCGCCCACGGGAACCGTGGAGTGTTGCTGCGAAGCACGTGCGTCAGAATTCCTGATCCGCCCTGGTCCTCCCGGAACGACGCACCCGGCTGTCCGGCGAGGGAGGGAGCAAGGCCGTGGATGTGCTGCACGAACGCTGCGCCGGCCTCGACATCAGCAAGAAGGACGCCAAGGCGTGTGTCCGCACCCCGAGTACCAAGCGGCGGGGATCCTTCACGACCCAGACCACGACATGGGGGTCGACGACGAATGCGGTCCTGGCCCTGCGGGATCACCTGCTTGCCGCGCGGGTGACGCTGGTGGTCATCGAGGCGACCTCGGACTACTGGAAGCCCTTCTACTACCTGCTGGCCGAGGACTTGAACGTGATCCTGGTCAACGCGCGGCAGGTCAAGAACCTCCCCGGCCGCAAGACGGACGTCTCGGACGCGGCCTGGCTGGCCCAGCTCGGCGCCCACGGCCTGGTGAGGCCCTCCTTCGTGCCGCCCGAGCCGGTCCGTGAACTCCGGGACCTGACCCGGGCCCGGACCACCGCCACCCGTGAACGCGGCCGGGTGGTCCAGCGGCTGGAGAAGCTGCTGGAGGACACCGGCATCAAACTCTCCGCGGTCGCCTCCGACATCATGGGCGTCTCCGGCCGGGCCATGCTCGAAGCCCTCATCGCCGGAGAACACGATCCGCAACTCCTCGCAGACCTGGCCAAGCGCAGGCTCCGCAACAAGATCCCTGAACTGACCGAGGCCCTGACCGGGCGCTTCCGCGAGCATCACGCGTTCCTAACCCGCCTGCATCTGGACCAGTACGACCAGCTCACCGCCATGATCGAGCAACTGGACGAGCGGATCGAGGAGGCGATGGCCCCCTTTCGAGGCGCCCTGGACCTGCTCGACACCATCCCCGGGATCAACCGGGCGGTCGCCGAAGTGATCATCGCTGAGACCGGCGGAGACATGAGCCGGTTCGCCTCCGCCCGTCACCTCGCCTCCTGGGCCGGGGTCTGTCCCGGCCACCACGAGTCCGCCGGCCGCACCAAGAAGACCAAGGTCCGGCCCGGCAACCCATATCTCAAAGGCGCCCTCGGCCTGGCAGCGTTCGGCGCGGTGAGAACCAAAGACACCTACCTGCAGGCCCGCTACAAGCGGCTGACCGCACGCCGCGGCCCGCTCAGGGCACTGGTCGCCGTCGAGCACTCGATCATCACCGCGATCTGGCACATGCTCACCGACAACGTCGCCTATCAGGAACTCGGCGGCACCTACTTCACCCAACGCGATCCAGAACGCGCCACCCGCCGGGCCATCAACCAGCTCAACCAGCTCGGCTACACCGTCACCCTCAACCCGAGGGAGACCGCGGCCTGACCGACAGGGCAAGACACCCGGCGGCCCATCGCGACCACCGGGCACCCAGCCCTGCCCACACCCACCCTGAACAGGTTCTATTTACGCGTCAGAAGCTGTTTCGAAGGTCCGGAGGGACACTCCTTGGCCTTCTGTCTGTTGCGGCCCGATCAGGGCCGTTCCTGGGCGTCATGCTGGGGGAATCCTGGGCAGACGCCGGACTGAAAACAGCCGCTGACCTGCACAAACAACACAGCCCCCGGCATGACGCCGGGGGCTGTCGAGGCCCACGACCGGCCGCGGGGAGCGCTCCGGAGCATTGACAGGGCGCTGGGCGAAGTCCGCGTCCGAACCCATGGGTCGAACTGTTCTCTGTGGCGCCGCGCCCCTCGTCGAGGACCTCCACGGTCAGCTCCTCGTCCTCGTAGCCGACGGCCACCCGGCAACGCCCCGTGCCCGCGTGACGGACCACGTTGGTCAGCGCCTCCTGCACGATACGGTAGGCGGACAGGCCGATGTCGGCGGGCAAGGGCCGCTGCTTCCCGCTGAAGCGCACGTCGACGCGCACCCCCGCGTCCGCGGTCGCCTCCGCGAGCCCTTCGATGTCCGCCGGACCTGGCGAGGGCGCGAGAGGTGCCTGCCCCGAGGCCACAGACTCGGGGTCGGCTTGACGCAGCGCCACCAGCGTGCGCCGGAGGCCCGATTGGTCGTCGTGCGGCGCCGTGACGTGTGAACTTCAGGCATGCGGATCCCCGCGCGGACGTCGTCTCCGTCGGTCCGGCCACCGGGCTGCCCGGTCACGTACCCCGGTCACCGGGCTCCCGGGCCACTGGGCTTCGGCCACCAGGCTGCCCGGGGCGCCGGGCTCCGGTCACCAGGTGAACCCCTTCTGGACCGTCATACAGGCGTCCTTCTTGTCACCGGGGAGCACCGCTGCCGAGGACGGGGCCGTGGTCGGCTCCTTGGCCGCCTTGTAGGCGGTGCCGGTGCGCCAGTCGGCGCCCACGATCAGCGTGACGCCCGAGACGTCGGTCGACTTGCGGACCTGCTTCAGCGGGACCCCGAGCCCCTCGGCCACCGCCTGGGCGTCCCCCTCCAGGTCGGCGCTGGGGAAGAGGACGGAGGTCCTGGTCTCGGCGGCGGCCGTGGCGTCCACCGTGACCTCGGTGAAGCCCTTGCTCCGCAGGATCTGCGCGACCGCGCCGGCCCGCTGCGGCGCCGGCGCCTGACCGTCCGCTCCGGTGCCGTTGCGGACCTGTACCGCGATCCGGTCGTCCGGTGCGGCCGGATCCTTCGACTTCTGCTCGGCCTTGTGCTTCGTGCCGCGTCCGTCCAACGGGATGTCGTCACGCACCATGGAGATGAGCTGGTCGGCGTCGTGGGTCGGCACCAGGCGGTTGTGGTCCCGTGACCACTGCTCGGTGGGCAGCGTCGTCATCGTGATGCGCTTGGTGGGTACCTTCTTGAACTCTTCGGACAGGTCGTACAGCTTCTTGATCGTCCCCAGGTCCTCGTCGACCTTCAGTGACTTCGTCGCTGTCTCCGCGAGGTCGCGCATCTTGCCTGGGTTGCTCAGGGTCGCGTTCTCCCGCAGCTGGCGCACCATCGCGTTCATGTACATGTGCTGTGCGTGGGTGCGGCCGAGGTCGGTGCCGTCCTCGAAGCCGTAACGGGTGCGCAGCCACTCCAGGGCCTGCTCGCCCTTGACGTACGTGGTGCCCTTCTTCAATTTCAGGCCAGAGCCGTGGCCCTCGGAGGTGTGCGACCAGACGTTCTGTTTGACACAGACCGGGACGCCGCCGATGGCGTCCGCCATCGAGACCACGCCGGAGAAGTCGACCATCATGAAGTGGTCGATGTGGATGTGGGTGAGCTTCTGCCAGGTGGCTACGGTGCAGCCCGGGCCGCCGCGGCCCAGTGACTCGTTCGCCATGGCCAGGGAGAGTGCCGGGTACTGCTTGCCGGTGTGCGGGTCGGTGCACTTGGGGATGGGGATCATCGTGTCGCGCGGCAGGCTGACCACGGACATGTTGGTGCGGTCTGCCGAGACGTGTACCAGCATCTGCACGTCTGCCAGCGGTGGGCGGCCCACGTCCGCTTTGGAGCCGCCGAGTTTCAGGTCTTCCTTGGTGTTCCGGCTGTCCGAGCCGATCAGCAGGACGTTCAGCGGCGTCTGGCCGGCGGCGTTCGGGGTCGCCTTGGGCACGTCGGTGTCGCCGAGGTTCAGTTTGTCCTTCTGAATGTTGGCGTTGAGATGCTCGTAGTACAGATAGCCCGCGCCTGCGGTGCCGAGTATGACGACTGCCAGGGTTATCGCCGACCAGCGCAGTATCCGGCGTCTGGGGCGCGGCGGCCCGGAGCCTGCGCCGCGCCGGTGCCCGCTGCTCCGCCGTTGGCCGTTCCCCCCGTGGTCGGTTTCGCTGCTGGTACCGCGTCCGCCGGCGCGCCGGGCGCGCGGTACAACCCCCTCTTCCTCCACGCTGCTGCGTGCCATCTTCCGTCCTCCCGCCCTCGGCACCGTTCACCGCGGCTTCGTTGCGCGCCAGTTCCTCCTCGGCGGAGGCCGGAGGCGCTCTGTCGGTTGTCTTTCGGCCGTGCACCGTGTGCTGTGGCGGCTGGGCACGGGCCGCAGCGCGGGGTGGCCCGGCCGTGTGCCGTGGCGCCGCCTCGTCCTTGCGTTCAGTGAGACGCGGAACGGGGCCCCGACGTCACGACGCGCACCGCACTTTGCCGAGTGTCGGCCTCCCGGCGCCGGCTGCGGACTCGTCGGGACGCGAGACGCCCTGACTGCACTCGGTCAATGCTGGGGTGAGGTGCGGCCCACCGGGGGTCCGGGCCGACCGACTTCCCGTCGGGTGACGCCGGCCGGTGTGCGTATCCGCTGGTCCGCTGCTGGGGCTTCCCTGCTCCGACGGGTCGATGTGGTTCCCCCGCCCACGGCCTTGCGTGTCCATGATCGCTTCGTCCTCCGTCGGGATCACGCGGTGAGCCGTCCCCCAAGACGCTTGGTTCGGTCGGGCGGTGCGCGGCGCCGTGACCGTTCGCACCGGACGGCACACTATCCGGACAGTTCAGCGCCTGATCAGGGCGGTGACAAACCCCACTCCCGTACAACCGGTTGATTCGCCCCATATCTAGGGAATCAAGATCGCCCCTTTGTTCCGGCTTTACCCTCAAGGGAGTTCGTCTCCCGGAAGGCCGGGCCACGTGCGGCAGCCTGACTCCCGTGTTCCCGGCGTTCCGCCATCGTCCCGGACGGACCCGGAGGCCTTCGAGGCCGTCGAGCGGCTCATGTGGGCTGGCCGGACGGACGCCTCCGCTGCGGGTTTCGACCGGTTGTGCGCTTGTCCGGCGCCCGAACTGCCGGACGCGGCACGGGCGTCGGACGGTACGCGGGTCCTTGACGTGGGCGCGGGGATGGGTACGGCCCCCCTGGTGGCCCAGGGGGGCGCGCTGGTCCGGGCAGCAGACGTAGATGCGGCCGATGGTGGTCGGGCGCATCGGCGCGCGGCTGCGGCCGAAGTCGCCGCGCTGCCCGAACTTCTCTTCTTAGGCGGTGAGTTCGATGCCGTGGCCGGCATCTTCGTACGGAACCGTGTGACGGTGCTCGCCTGCGCGGTTCGCTGGTGACGCTGCCTGCCGCGGCACTAGGTACCGGAGACCGTGACCTTCTGGTCCTGTTTCAGCTCGTTCACCAGCGTCTTCACCTTCGCCTTGTCCCAGACGAGATTGCCGCCCGTGGATCCGGAGATCGGCATGTTCATCGATGTGCCATCACCGCTGTTCACGCTCTTCATCGCCCAGAACATCGAGGTCAGGTCCCACAGCGACATGTCCTTGTCGACGATCAGGGAGTCCAGGCCGGCGCCCAGAGTCGGGTAGAGCTTGAACGGGTTGAGTACCGTCGACGGGGTGGCCACCTGGTGGGCCAGGGCCGCCAGGAACTTCTGCTGGTTCTTCGTGCGCTGCAGGTCGGACGCTGCGAACGCGTGCCGGGTCCGGACGAAGGCCAGGGCCTGCGCGCCGTTCAGGGTCTGCTTGCCGGCCTTGAAGTCGGCGCCCGACCACTTGTCCTTGAAGCCCTTGTCGATGGTGATCTCCACACCGCCCACCGCGTCCACGATGTCCGCGAAACCCTGGAAGCCGATCTCCACGTAGTGGTCGATGTGCAGTCCGGTGTTGTACTCGACCGTGCGGACCAGCAGCGTCGGCCCGTCCTCGGCGTAGGCGGCGTTCAGCTTCACGTGCCGACCCTGGGCCGGGTAGACCTTCCCGGAGGTGGACCCCTTGTACGACGGGATCACCACGTCTGAGTCGCGCGGGAGCGAGACCAGCGTGTCGCCGTTGTCGCCGACGTGCAGGATCATCATCGAGTCCGTGCGCTTGCCCTGAGCGGATCCGGTGTGCAACTTCTTCTCGTCCGCCTTGGACATGCCCTCGCGGCTGTCCGAGCCGACGATCAGGTAGTTCGTGCCCGAACCCGAGCCGGGCCGGTCGATCACCTTCGACAGGTCGACGTCGCGGCGCAGTTTGGAATCGGCCCAGAAGTACGTCGCGACGGACGTGACGACCAGCACGGTCGCCAGGGTGATCGCCGTCCACTTGGCGCGGCGCCGCCAGTTCGGCGCCGGACGCGGCGCCCGGGTGGGCCCACCCTCGGGGCCGCCCGGCCCACGGCCGCCGGGGGTGCCGTAGACCTGGCCCGTGTTGTAGCCGCTGTCGTAGCCGTCGGAGCCGGTGTGCTCGTCGTGTCCGCGGCCGTCGGTGTACGACGGTTGCTGCGGGACACCGGACCCGTACGGCGGCGCCGAGGAACCGGGGCCGCCGTGCGCGGAGCGCTGCCCCGGCGGTACCGCCGGGCCGCGCCGGACCTGACGCATGACGCGGGCACCCTCCGGCTGCGCGCCGGCACTGCCGCGTCCGTACTGGGGGCCGCGGTTGTCGCCGGGTCCCCCCTCGGGCCAGTCATTCATGCGCCCCAGTGTGCAGGGCGCCGCTGTGTGCCCCACAAGGGTTGTCGGAGAATCAGAGCGGCGCTGTTGCGAAGCTGACACAAATTCCGCGAATGCCGCTTCGGCATAGGGTGGGGGCATGACAGACCAGGCCGCGGACAGGGAAACGCATACCGAACCGGATATCCCGGGCAAGCCCACGTCCGCCTCGCGCACCACCCTCAGCCACATCATGACCCACAACGACACCAACCTGCTGGGGACGGTGCACGGCGGTGTGATCATGAAGCTCGTCGACGACGCCGCGGGTGCGGTGGCCGGCCGCCATTCCGGCGGTCCCGCCGTCACCGCGTTCATGGACGAGATGGCATTCCTGGAGCCGGTCCGTGTCGGCGACCTGGTCCATGTGAAGGCCCAGGTGAACTGGACCGGCCGGACCTCCATGGAGATCGGGGTCCGGGTCCTCGCCGAGCGCTGGAACGAATCCGCCCCGCCCACCCGGGTCGGCTCGGCCTACCTGGTCTTCGCGGCCGTCGACGCCGACGGCACACCGCGGCGGGTACCGCCGGTGATCCCGGAGACCGACCGAGACCGCCGCCGCTATCAGGAGGCCCAGATCCGGCGCACCCACCGCCTGGCCCGCCGCCGCGCCATCCGCGAGCTGCGTGAGAAGCGGGCCGCGGAGGGGTTCGAGGACTGAAGCCCGGCGGCCGACCCGCTCACGTGCTCCCTGAGCACACCACCTCGTTGCCCCGTACCACGCTCGGTTCCGGCTGCGCCGGGTCCTCGAACCGCACCTTCCGCACCTTCGTGAAGTCCACCCCGACGGTCACCTTCATCAGTGGCCCCCGGCCCGGTACCGGGTGCAGTTCACTGCCCGGCAGCGCCGCGGCCAGGGAGCGGGCGGAGCGGTCCCAACGGGGGTCGTAGGAGATCACCGTGCGCTTGACGTCGTGGGCCGCGGCGGTCACCGGTTGGTGGGTGACGGCGAAACCGGCCGCCCCGAGCGCCGTGTCGATCTGCCTGGCCAGCCCGGCCGTGCCCGTGCCGTTCTCCACCTGCACCCGGATCTGTCGCGGATCCACCTCCACCTCCGCCGCCGTGGACGCTGGGCCGCGCCGCCGGTGCTCCACGCTGAGCGGCTTGTCGTCGCGCAAGGCCCGGAAGAGCCGCTCCGCCTTGGGCTGGTCCCACTTCAGCGTCGAGCCGATGCCTTTGACCGGGTAGTTCATCTGCCCGATCGGAACGGTGGTGAACTCGGAGGAGGACGGGGAGAAGTTCCGCATCGCGCGGCCGAGATCGAGCAGTTCGTCGGTGCCGAAACCCTCGTCGGCGCGGACCGAGCCGAGCACGGCCCGGGCCACGTCCCGGAACCTGATGGGGTTCAGCAGTACCCCGGAGGAAGTCGCCTTCTCGATCAGCGCGGCCAGGAACCGCTGCTGTCGCTTCATCCGGCTCAGATCGCTCGTCCCGTCGGTGTGCCGGGCGCGCACGTACTGCAGGGCCTGGCCGCCCATGAGCGTGTGCGTGCCGGGGGCGAGGTCGAGTCCGGTGTAGGAGTCCTTCAGTGGTTTCGTCGTACAGATCCGCACCCCGCCGAGCACGTCCACGGTCTTCATGAAACTGGTGAAGTCGACCTCCAGGTAGTGGTCGATCTTCAGGTGGGTCATGCTCTCGACCGTACGGATGGTCAGCTGCGGGCCGCCCTCCGCGTAGGCCGCGTTCAACTTGACCGGGTGCGGGCCGTGTCGCTGCCCGGATTTCGGGTCGACGTGCGCGGGCAGCTGGGCGTAGGAGTCGCGCGGCAGGCTCACCACGCTGGCCCGCTCCCGGTTCTCCGAGATGTGCACGATCATCATCGTGTCCGTGCAGTGGCAGGGGGCACCACCGAGCCGGTAGGCGCGCCGCTCCTGCTCGCTGATCTTGTCCCGGCCGTCGGTACCGACCAGCAGCACGTTCATGCCGTGGCCGGCCCGCGGCCGGTTCTTCATGTCCTTGAAGGCGTCGACCCGGGCGATGCCAGCGTCCAGGCTGGTGACGACCGCGTGCCCGATCCCGGCGGAGGCGAGCACCACGACGGACAGCGTGGTGACCGCCCGCATGGCCCACCGGGGCCGCCGGGGCGGCCGGACGGGCAGCGTCGGCTGCTGGGGTGCACGCGGCCCCCGTCGGGGCGGCTGCGGGCGGCGCTGTGGCCGGGCTGGAGACCGAGGCGGACTGGGCAAGGGGGACACCTCCGGACGAGGCCGCACGTGGATCCGTGAGCACCGTAGGCCGATACGATCTCCAGCCCGCCGTTCAGCCCCGGCGGCGCGCACCGGTGTCCCCCGTTCGCGGTAACGTGACCCTCTTATGAACGCCAAGCCCGACGTGCGGCTCCCCGCTGTATCCGTGATCATGCCCGTCCTCAACGAGGAGCGGCATCTACGCAGGGCCGTCCAAGCGATCCTCGCGCAGGAGTACGCCGGCGAGATGGAGGTCGTCATCGCCCTCGGTCCATCCACGGACCGCACGGACGAGATCGCCGCCGAGTTGGTCGCCGAGACCGCTGCCGACGAGAACAAGCGTGTGCACACCGTGCCGAACCCGACCGGCCGCACGCCCGCCGCGCTGAATGCGGCCATCAAGGCGTCCCGGCATCCGATCGTGGTCCGCGTCGACGGCCACGGCATGCTCTCACCGAACTACATCGACACCGCCGTGCGGCTCCTGGAGGAGACCGGCGCGCAGAACGTCGGCGGCATCATGCACGCCGAGGGGGAGAACGACTGGGAGCACGCGGTCGCCGCCGCGATGACCTCGAAGATCGGTGTGGGCAACGCCGCCTTCCACACCGGAGGCGAGGCCGCACCAGCCGAGACGGTGTACCTCGGCGTCTTCCGCCGCGAGGCACTGGAACAACAGGGTGGATACAACGAGGAGTTCATCCGTGCCCAGGACTGGGAGCTGAACTTCCGCATCCGCGAGGCGGGCGGCCTGATCTGGTTCTCGCCGGAGCTGAGGGTGTCGTACCGGCCACGGCCCTCGGTCCGGGCACTGGCCAAGCAGTACAAGGACTACGGCCGCTGGCGGCACGTCGTTGCGCGCTACCACTCGGGCTCCATCAATCTGCGCTACCTCGCCCCGCCGGTGGCGGTGTGCGCGATGGCCGCGGGCCTCGTGGTGGGCGCGGCGCTGACTCCGTGGGGCTTCGTCATTCCCGGCGGCTACCTGGCTGCGATCGCCGCGGGCTCGGTCCCGGCAGGCAGGGGACTGCCACTGAAGTCCCGGCTGCAGATTCCGGTGGCCCTGGCCACCATGCACATGTCGTGGGGCTGGGGTTTCTTGACCAGTCCGAAGTCACTGGCGAAGAAGGTCATCGCCGCTCGGCGACCGGCGGTGACCGCCTCTGACCGGCCCCGCCTGACCTCGGTCTGACCTCGGCCGGCCCGACGACCTTCAGCAGCTACTCCCGGGCACACGGGCCCTCCCCGCGGGGAAGAGTCCGTGTGCCCGGGGGCCTAGCTCGCGCACTGGACCGTGTCCGCCGTGGACTTGTCGACGCTCGGCGCCTTCTTCGGCGCGGTGAGGGAGACACCCGCGCCCTTGAAGTCCTTGCCCAGGGTCAGCGTCATCGCGGGCAGCCCCTGGGAGTTGGTCACGCTCTTCCCGGGCTTCAGGGCGGTTCCGGGCAACCCCATGAGGGCGGCCAGCTCCCGGGCCTGGGACGCCTGATCGGGCGCGTATTCCAAGGTTGTCTTGCTCAGTGCCTTCGGCGCGTTGCCCGCGTTCTCCGACTTGAGCACGCCTTCCTTGTTCTGCAGCCACTGCAGGGTCTCCTGCGCGCTGCCCGCCGGCGCGCCGCCGTTCAGGACGCGCACCCGCACCTCGGAGGGCGCGGACCTGCTGCCCTTCAGACGGGCGGCCGCAGCGTCCTTGGCCGCCTTCTTCTTCTTTTTCACCTCGGTGAAGGAGACGTCGTTGTTGATCGCGTTGAAGACCGCGGGAGCCGTGTTCGGGTTGATGATCACCGTCTTGTGGACAGTGCCGTCGGCCGGGTTGTCGAGCACGGGCACCGTCATGAAGGAGATGTTCTTCGGCGGCACCTTCTTCAGTTCCAGTGCGATGTCCTTGAGCGTGCTCACGGAACCGATGCCCTTGTCGACGGTCAGCGCCTTGGTGGCCGCCTCCGCCAGGTTGATCAGCTTCGTGGGACTGGTGAGGGTGTCGCTGGAGGACATCTTGCGCATCAGCGAGGCCATGAACTGCTGCTGCACCTTGATGCGGTCGAGGTCGCCCTGGTTGCCCCAGCTGTGCCGGGTACGGACGAAGGCGAGGGCCTGCTCGCCCTGGACCTTGTGCTTGCCCGCGGACAGTTTGAGGTGCGAGTCCTTGTCGTCCACGGCGTGCTTGAGGCACACGTCGACGCCGCCGACCGCCGTCGTCAGCGTCTTCACGGCGTTGAAGTCCACCATCATGAAGTGGTCGACCGTGATCCCGGTGACCTCGTCGACGGTTCGCATGGTGCAGCCGGGGTCGCGCCCCTCCTGCCCGAGGCTGACGTTGAAGCGGGTGTTGTCGGTGCCGGGGATGACCTTCTCGCTGCCGTCCGGCTGCTTCGTCGGGCAGTCCGGCACGTTCACGATGAGGTCGCGCGGAATGCTCAGCGCGGTGGCGTTCGTCCGGTCCTTGGAGACGTGCAGCAGGATGGTGGTGTCGGCATGGCCGACGCTGTTGCGGTCGCCGTAGCCCCCGTTCCCCTTGCCGGTGCGCTTGTCCGTGCCGATGATCAGGATGTTGAAGGCCTCGTCCTTGCTGAAGCCACTCTTGCCCGCGCTGCCGATGTCCGTCGTGGTGACGTTTCCCTCGAGGTGCTTGAGGTAGAGGTAGCCGGCCGTGCCGATCGCGACCAGGACGAACGCCGTGCCACCCGCGGTCCAGGCCAGAATCTTCTTGACCTTCGACTTCTTCTTCACCGGCCGTCGGCCGCGCCGCCCTGGCGGCGGCTCGGGCTCGGTGCTCCGGCGGCGCCGTGACGGTGGCACGACGTCCGTGCCGCGCGTCCGCCTCGTCTCGCGCGCCTGCGGTGTCCGGCTCGCCGCCGCGTCGCCGCGGGTGCGGGCCGCGCCGCCGGTGTCCTGGGGAGCCGGTCGCCGTGGCCCGGGAACCGGTGACTGCGGTGCGGAAGCGGGCAATCGCAGTTCGTATTCACCGGTGTTCGGATTGAGTACCCATTGGTCGGCGGGATCGATGTTGTCCGCCCGCCCACGGCCTTGCGCGTCCACGATTGTCCGAATCCTCCGTCGGGGCCACGCGGCGCCTTCCCCCTCAAAGGCGCTCGGGTCTCAGTGGTTCAGTGCACGGCCCCGGGACGGACCTCGCGGCCGGGTGCACTGGACCGCTCACACTATCCGCCCAGTTCAGCGTCAAGCGACGCCCATGACAAATTCCGCCTCCCTACAACTGGGCAATCCCCCTCATATTCCTGAACGGGAGTTCGTTGTCTTTGCGCTTGCCTTACTCGCAGTCGCGCTCGGCGGCGGTGCTCCCGCGGAACGTCGGGACGGGCGAAGGGTGCGATCGGCCGTCGGCCGACGGGGAGTCCTTGTGCTCTTCCGGTGGCAGATCCCGCGTCACCGCCAGCGGCCGGTCGGCCCGCAGCCGTGCGAACAGCCGCTGGGCATCCGGTTCCACGAGCTGGTCACGGTTGGTGTCGTGTGCGTACGACGTCCTCGGCACGGTCAGGAACTGCACGCGTGCGGTGGGGATGTCGCGCAGGCCGCGCACCAACTGGTACAAGCCACGCAGACTCGCCAATTCCGGATCGGTGGTCAGCGAGGAGGTCGCTGCGTCCAGCACCGGAAACAGCTTCACCGGGTTCAGCAGGACGTCATTGCTCTGCACCTTGTCGACGAGCGCGCCGAGGAATCGCTGTTGGCGTTCCATCCGTTCGGTGTCGCTGCCGTTCCCGAGCGACTTGCGGGCCCGTACATAGCCGAGCGCCTGTTCTCCGTCGAGCGTGACCTTCCCCGCGGAAAGCTTCAGCTTGGCCGCTTTGTCGTCGACGGGCTCCTTCAGGCACACCTGCACTCCGTCGACGGCGTCCACCATCTCCTTGAACCCGCTGAAGTCGAGAACCACGTGGTGGTCTATCCGAATGTCCGTCAGTTTTTCGGCGGTCCGGATCGTGCACGCCGAACCACCCACCTGGAAGGCGTGGTTGAACATCGCGTACACCGGCTCGCTGCGACGGCCGTCCGCCCGTCGGCAGTCGGGGATGTCCACCATCAGGTCCCGGGGCAGTGAAACGGCGGTGGCGCTGGTCCGGTCAGCGGCCAGATGCAGCAGGATCGTGGTGTCCGACCGCTCGCTTCCCAGGTCCCGCCCGTACTTCGCGTTGCCGTCCCCGGAGCGGGTGTCGGACCCGATCAACAGGATGTTCTGCGCGCCCCGTACCAGCTCGGTGGGCCGCTCCCGCTCGTAGCGGGCGAGTTCGGCGGCGGCTGCTTCGTCCGCGGTGATGTTGGCACTGAGCTTGGCGTAGACGGCCCATCCCGCCCCGGCAGCCACCACGAGAACTCCGGTGGCTCCCAGCGCCATGCCTCTCGCCCAGCGCCGCCGGCGCCGCCGTGTGAGGCCCGCGCCGGTGGCCGAGGCTCCCAGGCCGGGACCGAGGGGCCTGCCTGCGGTGTCGGTCACGGTGCGGGCCCCCTCACGGTGTACGAGCGTCACGTCCTGCTCTTACGACCATGGCGGGGCAGGGGGAGTCGGGCGCCCTGTGTTACTCCAAGTGGGGGACCGTCCTGCCCTGCGGGAGGGATCTCACCGCCGTACCGAAGTCACCCTCTCGCTCTCGATCCGCTTGGCCAGACCCTCCTCGCCCAGCCGGTCGAGGTTCCGGCACAACACCACGGATCCCCCGGAGGCCAACGGCGCGTACAAGCCCGCGCTGAGGCCGTCCCAGGTGTCGTACGGCAGCCCCGTCAGGACCCTGGAATCCGGTCCGGTCAGCTCCAGCGAAGGCGCGTCCGCCAAGGCCTGCTCGACGATCTGGCCCCCGCTGAATTCCCGGCCGCCGACGACGAGGGCCGGCTCTGCCGCCGTCACCCTGGCGAACGGAACGAACCGGTCACCTTGCCCCGGTACTTCCACGGCGTAGTCGGCGAACCCGGCCGGAGACTGCGGGAAGCGCCCGCCCAGCGGCCGTAGCGCCAGCGCCACTCGCTCACCGGCGCAGGCCAGTGCGGCGTCCAGCGAATCCGGCCCGCTGACGACGAGGTCGGCTGCTGCTGGATCCCCGTCGACCTCGGCGATCGCCCCCACCGAGGAGCAGGCCAGCAGCCACACCGCCGTCTGCCAGTGCGCGGGGAGCAGCAGCGCGACCCGGTCGCCGGGACTGGCACAGAGGTCGCCCTGCAGGAGGTTGGCGGTCTTGGCCACCCAATTGGCGAAGGTGGCCACGGACAGTTCGACGCGTTCGCCCGTGGCGTCGTCGTAGAAGGTCACCAGGGGGCGGCCGGGGTCTGCAGCAAGCGCGGAAGTCAGCAGGTCGGCGGGGGTGCGGTCGGTGGCGTTCACCTGGGACAGGTTACGCGCGGACGGGCTCGCGCGCCGGGTGGCGGGGCCACCAGTTCGGCGGAACGGGTTCCGACGACCCGTCAGTTCACCGTTGGACAGATTTATATGACTATGTTCAAGATCACGGGTATGGGTGGATTCCTCACTTCCTCGATCGGCGTCACCTGCGTCACCTGTGTCGCGGTCCTCGCCCTCCCGTCGGCGCATCCCGCGACGGCTGCGCCCGCGGCGCCCGCCGCCTCCGCGGTGTCCGGGGCCCCTGCGGCGTCCGGGGCGCCCGCGTGGAGGGGACCGGTCGCCGTCGTCGGCGAACCGGCCGGAGCCGTCGCCACCGGGTACCCGGATGAGGCCGTCGCAGCCGGTCTCCGGGCCGGGGCCGTCGTTCACGCTCACCCGGTCGGGGCGGGCATCCCGGGCAGCACCCGTTCGCTGCCCCTCGGCCCGCTCCCGGGTGTCCGCACCCTTGGCCGTCACCTCCGCGGCGCGCCCCCGCAACAGGGGGTGTACCGCACCGGTACCGGACGTTTCTCGCTGGTCGGGCTCGTCTGGGACGACCCCGACGCCGAGTTGCACGGTCGGGCCCAGGTGCGTACCCGGTCCGTCGCGACGGGGAAGTGGTCGGGCTGGCAGGACGTGGAGACGCACAACGCTGACCACGGCGCCGACCCGGGCGCGGCGGAACACGTCCCGGGGCGCCTGCACGGGGCCACCGCGCCGCTGTGGGTCGGAGAGTCGGATGGCGTGGATGTCCGGGTCCGTGCGGACGCCGCCGCTCCCCGGGACAGCCGTGCCGGAAGACCGCGATCCACGCTGCCACTGCCGTCGGGGCTGCGCCTGGAACTCGTCGACCCCGGCAAACAGACACCGGCCGGGGACGCGCCTGCCGATGTGCCACGCACCGGACTGCGCACGGTCGAGGCTGAGACCGCCTCTTCGGCCGGTACCGACCCCGTCCGCTCCGGTGCCACCGAGATCCCCGAACTGAACAGGCGGGACACCGAGCTGGAACTCGTCCGGCTCCAAGGGCCGGTGCGGGCGAAGCGGTACATCGGGCCGCGTCCGCGGATCGTCACGCGCCGGGGCTGGGGCGCGGACGAATCACTGCGCGAACGCGGGTTCGTCTACACAAAGACGGTCAAGGCGGTGTTCGTGCACCACACAGCCACGGGCAACAAGTACACCTGCTCCCAGGCCGCTTCGGTCATCCGCAGTATCTACCGCTACCACGTCACGAGCATGGGCTGGCGGGACATCGGCTACAACTTCCTCGTGGACAAGTGCGGAACCATCTACGAGGGCCGGGCTGGAGGCGTGGCGAGAGCGGTTCTGGGCGCGCACACCCTGGGGTTCAACACCGACAGCATGGGCATCGCCGTGATCGGCACGTACGGCGTGACCAGACCGTCGAGCGCGGTGGTGGAGGCCGTTGCCCGGCTCACCGCCTGGAAGCTCGGGCTCTATGGAGCGAATCCGCGCGGAAAGACACATCTCACATCGGGAGGTGGCAATGTGTACCCCAAGGGGAAGAACGTACGACTGGACGTGATCTCCGGTCATCGGGACGGTTTCGCCACCGAGTGCCCCGGCAAGTGGCTCTACGCCAAGCTCGGTACCACCCGTTCCAGCGCGGCGCGCTACCAGGGGCGCTGAGACCGGGGCGCACGTTCACCGCCGTCGGCGGGACGGGCGGGGGCGGCTCGGAGGGAACACCGCGTACCGATCCCGTGGGACACCGTGGCCATCGAGGGCGCCGTCGCACGGTCTGCATACACTGACCAGCCGAAATGAGAAGTGAAGTGACGAGCGGTTCGGCCGGTCCCGGCAGGAAGCAGAGACGACAGGTGACAGAAGCGATCCTCCTGGTCGGCGGCAAGGGAACCCGGCTGCGCCCGCTCACGGTGCACACGCCCAAGCCCATGGTCCCGGCGGCCGGGGTGCCGTTCCTCACCCATCAGCTGGCGAGGGCGAAAGCGGCGGGTGTGGATCACATCGTCCTCGCGACCAGCTATCTGGCCGAGGTCTTCGAGCCCCACTTCGGTGACGGCTCCGCGTTGGGCCTGCACATCGAGTACGTCACCGAGGAGGAGCCCCTCGGCACGGGCGGCGCGATCCGCAACGTGGCCTCCCGTCTGCACTCCGGCCCCGACGACCCCGTACTGATCTTCAACGGTGACATCCTGACGGGCTTGGACATCAGGGCGCTCGTCCACACGCACGAGTCGACGGGCGCGGACGTCTCCCTGCACCTGACGAAGGTGACCGACCCGCGCGCCTACGGTCTCGTGCCCACGGATGGCACCGGCCGTGTTCTGGCTTTCCTGGAGAAGCCCCAGACCCCCGAGGAGATCGTCACCGACCAGATCAACGCGGGCGCGTACGTCTTCCGGCGCTCGGTCATCGACACGATCCCGGTGGGCCGTGCGGTGTCCGTGGAACGCGAGACCTTCCCTGAACTCCTGTCGGCCGGTGCCCACCTGCAGGGCATGGTCGACTCCACGTACTGGCTGGACCTCGGCACCCCTGCGGCCTTCGTCCGCGGCTCGGCCGACCTCGTGCTCGGCCGCGCCCCCTCTCCGGCCGTCCCCGGCCGCCGCGGAGACCGGCTCGTCCTGCCCACGGCCACGGTCGCCCCGGACGCCAAGCTGACGGGCGGCACCGTGGTCGGTGAGGGCGCGTTCGTGGCGGAGGGTGCCCTGGTCTTCGGTTCGACCATCCTTCCCGGAGCCGTCATCGAACCCGGCGCCGTCGTCACCGACTCCCTCGTCGGCACCCGGGCCCGCGTCGGTGAACGTTCCGTCCTCACCGGCGCGTTCATCGGAGACGGTGCGATCGTGGGCGCCGACAACGAGCTGCGCGATGGCGTACGGGTGTGGTGTGACGCCTGCATACCCGCGGGGGCGGTGCGGTTCTCCTCTGATCAGTAACGTTCCGGGCCCGTGGCGTTTCGGGCGGGCCGGAAGAGCTCCGGCGCCCGCGCCGCACACCGGCAGTGGGCCGGAAGGGGGTCGTGCCGCCGCGGACCTGGATGCCTCACAGCGTTCCGATGTCCATCCGGGGCATCTTCGGCGCCCTGCGGGCGGGCACCTTTCCGCTCAGCAGGATCAGCCGAGCCGCCCGGTGCCGCTGCCCCGCATACGGCTCCAACAACCGAAGCATCACCGCATCGTCGGCATGCCGGTCTCCTGCCAGAGCCCACCCCACGATTCCCGGCAGGTGCAGATCCCCGACCGTCACGGCGTCCGGCGCCCCATGGGAGCGCTGCACGACCTCCGCCGACGTCCACGGCCCGACCCCAGGTACGACCTCCAACCGTGCCTGAGCCTCGGCAGGGGCCATCTCCACCGTCTGCTCCAGCCGGCCGGCGACCCGTACAGCCCGCAGAATCGTCGAAGCCCGCTTGTCGTCGACTCCGGCCCGGTGCCATTCCCAGGAGGGGATCAGCGCCCAGGTCCGCGGCGCGGGCATCACCCACATCGGCCGATCGCCCGCCCCGGCAGGCCCCGGTGCCGGCTCCCCGAACCTCCCCACGAGCAACCGCCACGCCCGGTACGCCTCGTCGGTCGTGACCTTCTGCTCCAGCACCGACGGGATCAGGGACTCCAGCACCCGCCCGGTGCAGGTCAGCCGCAGGCCAGGCCGCCGGTGCTGGGCCAACGCCACCACCCGGTGCCTGGGCACGAACACGTCCGGGGCGTCGGCCGCACCGAGCAATTCGGGCAGCCGGTCCAACAGCCACTCGGCCCCGGGCCCCCACGCCTCGCTGAACACCTCACCGCCGTACGTGCCCACCCGTAGCGTGCCGGGCCCGGTGGGCGTGCGGCTGGTGCGCCACACGGAGCCGTCCGCAGTGGCCCGGAACGTCGGATCGGCCGGTCCACGCCGCAGTGGCCCGAGCACCAGGCCGAGATCGAGCGGCCCGTCCGGCACCCACCGCCGCACCCGCGTCGGGGCCGTCTGCCGTGGTATCCCGGCAGCGGCTCGCGCGGGTACGCCGACGTCCCCGCCGCGCACGGTCGTGCGCGTGGGACGAGGGGCGAAACGTCCTGCCACTGGTGGGCTCCTGGGGATGCTGGGGCTGGTGTGGAGGAGCGGTCTGCCGGGGGTCGGCTGCCGGATCGTCTTCCGTGATGGTCCGCGAGGGGCGTCCTATGAGACTAGGCGAGGTCGGCCTGCCGCGTGGGAGGTGTGCGGCGGGCGGGCCGCCGGAAGTCGGTCGGGGAGCCTCACCGCACCTCGACGAATGCCCCGGGGTCCCGCTCAGCCCTTGGCCTCGGCTCCTCGGCCGGGTGTCCGACCGCCACCGCACCCATGGGGTCCCAGCCGGGCGGCAGCTCCAGCACCTCGCGGACCACGTCCCGGCAGAACATCGTGGACGACACCCAGGCCGAGCCCAGCCGTTCCCCGGCCAGCGCGACTAGGAGGTTCTGCACGCCGGCGCCCATCGAGACCACGAACATCTCCCGCTCGGCGCCGTCCCGCCGGGCATCCCCGTAGCGGTGCGAGCCGTCCATGACGAGACACGGTACGACCAGGTACGGGGCGTTGCGCAGCACATCCCCGCGTCGGATCCGCTTGGTGATGGACCCTTCGTCCCTGCCGTCCCTGCGCAGGTCGGCTCTCCACGCGTCCTGCATCGCGTCCAGCAGCCGGGTCCGGGACTCAGCCGACTCCAGCAGCACGAACCGCCAAGGAGTGGTGTGGTGCGGGGCGGGAGCAGTGACCGCCGCCGCTACCGCGCGCCGGATCGCGCCAGGGTCCACCGGCTCGCTGGTGAAGGACCGTACGGTGCGCCGCTGGGTCACGGCCCCGCGGACCGCCTCGGACGTACCCAGCCGGAACATGTCGTCGCGTGCGGAGCGCACCAGGGCCCGTGCGCCCCCGCCGTACTCACTGCCCCCACCACTGCGTTCGTCGTGTTCGTCGCGTTCGTCGTGTTCGTCACGACGACGGTCCACGAGAGGGGACAGTCCGCGCACGATGGCCACCGGTCGCCCGGTGGCCTTTCCCTTGACCAGGTCACCCGCGGCGGCCAGCTCGTCCGCCGTGGCCACGACGGTCGCGCTGAGCGGATTGCCGTACGCGTCACTGCCCCCGCGTAGATCGTCCAGCACACGCACCCCGGCGGCGCCGATCGCCACGTCCGTGAGCCCCGCGCGCCAGGGTCGCCCGAAGGTGTCGGTGACGACGACGCCGACGTTGACGCCGAGTATGTCGCGCAGCCCGTCCCGGATCGTCTGCGCGGACGCGTCCGGGTCTTCGGGCAGCAACAGCACCGTGCCGGCGGGGGTATTGGATGCGTCGACCCCGGCAGCGGCCATGATCAGACCCTGCCGGTTCTCCACGATGCGCAGTGTGCCGCGGCGGGCCACGACCCGGACCGTCTCCGCGTCGATGGCCGCTTCGCGATCTGCCGCCCGCACGACCCGGCCCTCGGCCTTGGAGACGATCTTGGAGGTGACGAGCAGTACGTCCCCGTCGGCCAGCTCCGGCTCGGTGGCGGCGATCAGCTTGGCGAGGTCGTCGCCCGGCTGCACCTCGGGGATACCGGACAGGGCCCGGACCGTGTACTGCGGCATCTCCTCGCTCATGCCTCCCGCACCTCCTCGGCCAGCGCCAGCGCCTCCCGCGCCATCTGCGCGGCGGCGTCCACGTCCGTCATCATCAGCGGTACCGCCTTGCAGCGGATGCCGTCCGCCTCGACCTGCTCGACCACGGCCGCGTCCACGGTGTCGACCAGCCAGCCGTCCAGCAGCCCGGAGCCGTAGTGTTCGGCGACCGCGGCGGCTGTGGACCGCACGCCGACCGCGGCGAGTACCTTGTCGGCCATTCCGCGCACGGGCGCGTCCCCGACGATGGGGGACAGGCCGATCACGGGCGTCCCCGCTTCCGCGATGGCCTCCCGGACACCGGGCACGGCGAGGATCGTGCCGATGGAGACGATCGGGTTGGACGGCGGGAAGAGGATGACGTCGGCCTCGGCGATGGCCTCCAGGACACCCGGTGCGGGCTTGGCCTGTTCGGCACCGACCGGGACGACCGCCTCAGCCGGGACGGAGGCGCGCATCCGCACCCAGTACTCCTGGAAGTGGACGGCCTTGCGTTCGCCGTCGGTGTCGACCGCTACGTGGGTCTCCACACGGTCGTCGGTCATCGGGATCAGCCTCACACCCGGCTTCCAGCGGTCACACAGCGCCTCGGTGACCGCGCTCAGCGGATAGCCGGCCGTCAGCATCTGTGTCCGCACGATGTGCGTGGCGAAGTCGCGGTCGCCGAGCCCGAACCACTCGGGGCCGGCGCCGTAGGCCGCCAGCTCCTGCTTGAGGTGGAACGTCTCGTCGGCCCGTCCCCAGCCCTGCTCCTCGTTGATGCCGCCGCCCAGCGTGTACATCACCGTGTCCAGGTCCGGGCAGACCTTCAGCCCGAAGAGGTGGATGTCGTCGCCGGTGTTGCCGATCACCGTGACGTCCGCGTCCGGCACGGCCCGCTTCAGGCCGCGTAGGAACCGGGCACCACCGATGCCGCCTGCCAGAACCACAATGCGCATGCGCCAAGTCTTGCAGGCGGGTACGACAACGTGTCAGGCAGCCGGTGGGTCACACGGCGGATCGCGCAGACGTCGGGTCGCGCACGCGGCGAACGGGGTGCGCGGCCAGTGGATCAGACGCGCGCCTCGCAGCGCTGGGCGGCGTGCATCGGCATCTCGGTCAGGCCCGGGTAGTACACGTGCAGGCTGACGGCCGGCTCCAGCGCATCGTTGAGGACTTCGTGGACGTACCCCGGGGCGAACACCCGTTGGGCTCCCGCCGCCAAGGTACGCGCGCCGCGCCGGGTGTGCTCGGTGAGGGAGCCCTCCAGGACGGTGAGCACCCCGGAGGAGCGGCCGTGGTCGTGCCGTCCACTGCCCTGTCCCGGTACCCAGGACAACAGCCAGACCTCGTAGCCGGGGCCGGTGCGCAGCCGGTGGTACCAGCGGGCGGTGGCGTCGTAGCGGACGTGGTGCGCCCACTGGGAGCGGTCGTTGGCGATCGAGCGGGCCATTCCGGCGAACTCGGCCACGGTGGCCGGATGCTCACGCGGCGGTTGCAGCAGGTGTGGCACTTCGAGGATGTCGCCGGCGATCTGGAGGTCGTTGTCGCTGTTCATGGGTGCGGTGGTCCTCGGCGGGAGAAGGGGTGGGGCTGGAGCTGGGGCGCGTACGCGTACCGTCCGCCTGGGTCACGGGCGGGATGCCCCCGGGTGAGGGGTCACCAAGAGACGGGCGCGGCCGAGCCGGGATGGACTCGGAAACAGCCGGAGCGGATGTGGCTCAACAGCTGGAACAGCAACAACAGCTACAGCGCGCGCGGGCGGCACCGTGGGACCCGGCGGTGCGGGTGGTGGTGGCCAAGTTCGCGAGCATGCCCCTTAGCACACCGGCTCACACCCGTGATGTCAACTTGATGCCCGGTATGTGGGACATGTTTCACCTCATCCGGTTCATATCCCAGGTGAACGGTTTGCTCATCGGAGCGCAAGGACACATGGCGCACAACCGGGCGCGCACAGCCGCGCGGAACGCTATCGAACGCCAGGGCGTCCTTCTTCGTACAGAGATCCGGACGGGGTCTCGTGCGGGAAGCCGAACAGAGGGTGCTGACCCTTCGGGTCGCCTGGGTGTCGGAGTTTATGGCGATTTGAACACTTTCCGCATGGCCTTGGTTCCGCAGAGTGAATAACGGGCCCAATAGCAGATCTCGGCTTGACTCGCCCGGAGCAGCACACTTGTAATTTCACTCGTGTCGTTCGGCCGAAATCGGTAACGGCCACGCACGGGGACGCGAAAGACAGACGAGGGGCGCACATGACCGAGCTGGTGCAGCAACTGCTGGTCGACGACGCGGACGAGGAACTCGGCTGGCAGGAGCGCGCACTGTGCGCCCAGACCGACCCCGAGTCCTTCTTCCCGGAGAAGGGCGGCTCCACCAGAGAGGCGAAGAAGGTCTGCCTCGCCTGCGAGGTCCGCTCCGAGTGCCTCGAATACGCCCTCGCCAACGACGAGCGCTTCGGTATCTGGGGCGGCCTGTCCGAGCGGGAGCGCCGCAGGCTCAAGAAGGCCGCTGTCTGACTCACCGCGCCCGTCCGGAACGCATGCGCGGTACACACCCTTACGGCGTCCGGGCCGCACACGCACACATGAAAACGTCACGAACGGCCCGTCGCCCGTGGGTTATCCACAGGCGGCGGGCCGCCGCTACGGTCAGCCGATAGTGTGGGCGCTCGTCCGAGACGCTCCGTCGCCCCCTCGACACATGAGAAGGCGCAGGCGTCCACCGCAGTCCATCGAACCGGGGCCCGTACCTCGATGTCCGTGCACAGTCATACGGCGGCCCAGAGCGACGCCGTCACCGCGGCGTTTGACCCGTCCCGCCCACCCGAGTTCCCGCGTCATGTGGTGACCGCGGTCCTCGTCTCCCACGACGGTGCCCGCTGGCTGCCGGACGCACTGGCCGGCCTGCTCGCCCAGGAGCGCCCCGTCCAGTGCGCGATGGCCGCCGACACCGGCAGCGCGGACGACTCCGCCCAACTCCTCACCGCCGCCCTCGGCGAAGGCAATGTGCTGCACCTCGCCCGCCGCACCGGCTTCGGCCAGGCCGTCTCCGAGGTGAGCCGCACCGCTTCGGTCCTCACCGCGGAGGAACTGCCGTACCTCAAGCGCCCCAGTGGTTGGGACCCCGTCACGCGCACCTGGCGCGACGACGCCTACGACATGCCCGAACTGCCGTACGGCGAGCCCATCCAGTGGCTCTGGCTGCTGCACGACGACTGCGCACCCGAACCCGATGCCCTCGCCCAGCTGCTGCGGGTCGTCGACAACGAACTCGAACTGGGACGCGACGACGTGGCGGTCGTCGGCCCCAAGCTGCGTGGCTGGTACGACCGACGCCAGCTGCTGGAGGTCGGCGTCTCCATCGCCAGCTCCGGCCGCCGCTGGACCGGCCTGGACCGCCGGGAACAGGACCAGGGCCAGCACGACCACATCCGTACCGTGCTGTCCGTCTCCACCGCCGGCATGTTGATCCGCCGCGATGTCTTCGAGCAGCTCGGCGGCTTCGACCGCCGGCTGCCCCTGATGCGCGACGACGTCGACCTGTGCTGGCGCGCCCACACCGCAGGCCACCGCGTCCTGATCGCCCCCGAGGCCGTCGTCCGACACGCCGAGGCCGCCTCCCGTGAACGCCGCACCGTCGACTGCGCCGGCCGTACCGCCGCCTCTCCGCACAAGGTCGACAAGGCGGGCGCTGTCTACACCCTGCTCGTCAACACCCGTATCGCCGTCCTGCCCTGGGTGCTGCTGCGGCTCGTCCTCGGCACCCTCCTCAGGACCATCGCCTACCTCGTCGGCAAGGTCCCGGGCCAGGCCGTCGACGAGATCCGCGGCCTGCTGAGCACCCTGCTGCGGCCCGAGCGGATCATCGCCGCCCGGCGACGCCGCGGCCGGGCACAGATCGACAAGGGCGAACTGCGCCAGCTCTTCCCACCGCCCGGCGCCACCATCCGCGCCACCGTGGAACAGGTCGCCGGCAACCTCGGCAGCGGCTCCGACACGGACATGCCCATGGCAGGCCGGCACGGCGGCGGGGTGGAGTCCGGGCCCGGCGCCGAGGACGCCGACTTCCTGGAGATCGAGCAGTTCGCCCGGCTCAAGCGGATCGCCCGCAGACCCGGCCCCGTTCTCTTCTTCGCCCTGCTGCTGGTCTCCCTCGTCGCCTGCCGCGCCCTGCTCGGCGGCGGAGCGCTCGCGGGCGGCGCCCTGCTGCCCGCCCCGGCCGGCCCCGCCGACCTGTGGTCCCGTTACCTGGATGCCTGGCACCCGGTCGGAGCCGGCGGCACTTCCTCCGCACCGCCCTACCTCGCGATCGTCGCGACACTCGCCTCGATCCTGTTCGGCTCCACCGGACTCGCGGTCACCGTTCTGCTCGTCTGCTCGGTGCCGCTCGCCGGATTCACCGCCTACTTCGCCTCCCGGCCCCTCGTCACCTCCCGCTTGCTGCGCGCCTGGGCGGCCACCGCCTACGCTTTCCTGCCCGCCACCGCCGGTGCCCTGGCCGGCGGCCGCATCGGCACTGCCGTCCTCGCCGTGCTGCTGCCGCTCATGGCACGCGCGGGCATCGCCGCGAGCGGCCTCGCGAGCCGCACCGGCGCACGCGGCACCTGGCGCGCCACCTGGGCGTACGCGCTGCTGCTGACCGTCACCACCGCGTTCACACCGATCGTCTGGCCCCTCGCGCTGATTCTCGGCCTCGGCATGCTCGTGCTGCGCCGCTCCGAACCGGTCGCGTACGGCCTGCGCTTCATCGCCCAGCTCGGTACCCCGCTGCTGGTGCTCGCGCCCTGGTCGCTGACCCTGCTCCCGACCGGCTTCTTCCAGGAAGCGGGCCTGGAGTACGGTCCCTCGACCGCCTCCGCGCTCGACCTGCTCGGTGCCGCCCCCGGCGGCCCCGGCACCGTCCACGGCCTGATGCTCATCGGCATCGTGCTCGCCGCGCTCGCCGCACTCCTTCGCTCCGAGCGGCAGTCGGCCATCCGTACCGCCTGGGCCGTCGCCCTGATCGGCCTCGTCCTTGCCGTCCTGTCCAATAAGTCGGCCTGGGCCGGACCGGCCACCCTCGTCTACGGCATCGCCCTGCTCGCCGCCTCCGTCCTCGGCGCCGATGGCGCACGCGCACGCGTGGCCGAGCAGAGCTTCGGCTGGCGCCAGCCCGTCGCCGCCCTGATCGCCTTCGCCTCGGCCGCCGGTCCGCTACTCGTCGCCGCCGGCTGGATGATCCGCGGCGCCGACAGCCCCCTGGAGCGCCGCGACCCGGTTCAGGTGCCGGCGTTCGTCGCCGAGGACTCCGCCGGCGGCGACCAGGCGCGCACCCTCATCCTCGACAGCGACTCCGCCGCACGCGTGCGCTACACCCTGGTCCGCGGTTCCGGCGCCCGCATGGGGGACGCCGAACTGGCCGCCGCCGATGGCGGGAACCCGCGCCTCGACAAGGTCGTCGCCAACCTCGTCGCCGGTTCCGGCGCCGACCAGGCCAACGAACTCGGCGGGTTCGCCGTGCGCTACGTCCTCGTCCACAAGGGTGCGCCCCGTGAGATCGCCCGTGTCCTCGACGCCACGCCCGGCCTGGCCCGGCTGAGCCAACAGGACGGCAGTGCCCTGTGGCGCGTCGGCCAGGAGGTCTCCCGCGCCACCATCGTGCCTGCTGGGGGCTCGGGCCAGGTCCAGCCGGTCACCGCGGGGCCGGTGGAGATCCACACGACCATTTCCTCCGGCCCGGCCGGCCGCATCTTGCGCCTCGCTGACAGCGTCGCCGAGGGCTGGAGCGCCACCCTCGACGGCAAGCCACTCACCCGCACCACGGTCGACGGCTGGGCCCAGGGCTTCCGGCTCCCCTCGGCCGGCGGCAAGCTAGCCGTCACCTACGACGCCCCCTTCGCCCGCACCGCCTGGTTGTGGACCCAGGGTGCGCTCGCGGTCATTCTGATCGTCCTCGCCCTGCCCGGCCGCCGCCGGGACGTCGACGACGACCTCCCCGATCCGCAGCCGCTACCCGCCCAGGCCGCCGCGGGCGAGGGGCGCCGCGCCCGCCGTCTGCGCGCCCAGGCCGAGGAACCGCTCGCCGGGGAGCAGTCCGGCGGCGCGCCGCCCGAGCCCCCGGCCGCCGTACCCCACCAGCAGCCCTACGACACGCTGACCCCCCAGGGCGAGCCAGACCCTGCCTGGGCAAGCGACCCGACCACGTACACCAGCGCACCCGGGTACGCCGGCTACGGCGCTGACCAGTACCGCGGCACCGACGCCAGCCAGTACCAGGCCTCCGGCTACGACCAGCAGGGGTACCCGCACGACCCCTACCAGGCGGCCCAGTACGACCCCTACGCCTACAGCGGTGCCGCGGACCAGTCGCCGTACGACCCGGCGGCCTATCAGCAGGCTTACGCCCCGGGGTACGACCCCGCCCAGCAGGACCATGACCTGGGGTACGACCCCGCCCAGCAGGGTTACGACCCGGCTGAGCACCCCCACGGCACCGGCAGCGAGCGCCCCGACGGGAGTCAGCAGTGAACCGCACCACCCTGTCTCTGATCGCCGGCACCACTGCCCTCGCCGCCGTCACCGCGTTTGCCGCGTTCGACACACCGGCCGCGTCTGACGTTTCCGCCCCGAGAGCTGCCGCCCAACTACCGGTGGCGCGCACCAGCTTGCTGTGTCCGGCACCGAGCATCTCGGACGTCGCGGAGACGTCGTACACGTCGTTCACACCGGTCACGAAGGGCACCACGGACAGCGGAAAGGCCCGGCTCCAACCCGCAGTCGGGCAGTCGGCGGACGCCACGGGCGGCTCCCAGAAGGACCAGAAGGGCAAGTCCACCAAGAAGACGGCGGACCAGCCGGTGCTCACGCCGAAGGCACCCGGCACGCCGGCCACCGGTGACACCTCCGGCGCCGACGCGCCTGCGCTCGTCGGCACTGCCGAGGGGAAGTTCGCGCCCGGCTGGACCGTCCAGGAGACCACCGAGGTCGCCGTGGGCACCGGCCGCGGTCTCCAGGGCGTCAACTGCACGGCCGGGGACACCGAGTTCTGGTTCCCCGGTGCCAGCACTGCCCCCAGCCGCACCGACTACGTGCACCTGACCAACCCCGACGACTCCGCGGCCGTCGTCGACATCGAGCTGTACGGCAAGGACGGCGTGATCAAGTCCCCGCTGGGGGAGGACCTCACCGTCAAGCCGCATGCGAGCGAGCCGATCCTGCTCTCCACGCTCACCGATGAACACCAGACCGACCTGACCGTGCACGTCAGCGTGCGCAGCGGGCGGGTCGGAGCGGCGGTGCAGGCCCTGGACGACAAGGCTGGTGGGGACTGGCTGGCTGCAGCCGCTGACCCGGCCGGCAGCCTGGTCCTTCCCGGCATCCCCAAGGACGCCACCGACGTCCGCCTGGTCGCCTTCACGCCCAGGGACGATGACGCCGACCTGAAGGTCCGTCTGGCCTCGCCGGACGGCCTGATCACCCCGGCGGGGAATGAGACCGTGCACGTCAAGTCCGGCATGACGACCGCGGTCGACCTGGGCGACGTCACCCGCGGGGAGGCCGGCTCCCTGGTCCTCACCCCCACCGACCGGACGGTTCCGGTGGTCGCGGCACTGCGCGTCGTCCGTGGCAAGGGCAGTAACCAGGAGACGGCCTTCATCCCGGCCACCGTTCCGGTCGGCACGCGCGCGACTGCGGCCGACAACAGTGCCAAGGGCACGACCCTCGCCCTGACCGCGCCCACCGCCACCGCCACGGTCAAGGTCACCGCCTCGGCGGGCAGTGAGGGCGGCACCGCTGTGACGAAGACCTACACGATCAAGTCCGGCACCACCCAGAACATCGACGCCCCGACGCCGTCCGGACTGAAGGGCACCTACGCCTTGACCGTGGAATCGGTCTCCGGAGGCCCCGTCTACGCCTCCCGCATGTTGGCGGCCACCGAGGCTGGTGTCCCCGGCTTCACCATTCAGACCCTCCCGGACGACCGGGCCATGGTCGCGGTACCGAAGACGGACGAGGACGTGTCGGTGGTGCAGAACTAGGGGGCAGCGTTCGCCGTCAAGCGGCACCCGGCCAGCGGGGCCCGGCCGCGGTCCGGGGCTCTGCCGTCGCCGGTCACGTGCGTCCGCTGCGGCGCCTAGTCCTCTCCGTACCGGGGATCCACCGTCTCCGGTGTGAGCCCGAGCAACTCCGCCACCTGCTCCACCACCACCTCGTGCACCAGAGCGGCCCGTTCGTCCCGCCCCTTGGTCCGGAGCTCCACAGGCCGCCGGTACACGACTACCCGAGCCCGGCGTCCGTCCCGCGCGGGGACGACTCCACCGAGCGGTACGGCCTCATCGCTCCACGCCGCCCGGTTCCCCTGCCCCTCCAGCCGGGGTACCTCCAGCACGAGGAAATCGATCTCTGCCAGCTGCGGCCATCGCCGCTCAAGGCGCTCCACGGAGTCCCGTACCAGATCCGCGAACACCTCGGCACGGCTGGCCGCCAACGGCACCTGAGGCGGTGCGATAGGCCCCCGCATGCCTCGCCCGTGGCGATCACGGCGGCGGGGCCCGGAGCCGGTGGTGCGGGGCGGTACACGGTTGTCCATCACTGGCGAAGCCTAGTCCCCGAGCGTTCGTCCCGCCCGGATCCGGGCGGGCAACCGGCCATCGGTATGCCCGTGTCGGAGGATGTCCGTTCAAGCCAAGGTCTGGCTCATTTCCGTAACCCTCCAAGACCACCTGACTCAAGGCGTTTGACGGTGTTTGCACCAACCCATGACCGACTAGAGTGACGCCCATGACTCGCCGAGACCCCGTCCGTGCAGGTCAGCGGGGCCGGTTCGAAGGGGTGTGTGGGGCGTTTCACAGCACGACACGGTGGAGTGACCTGGTGGAGAGTCGTCGCGGCCCGCTCAAGAGTGCGGTACCGTCCAACGTCGTGAGCCCTGTACGTCGCTGTTCGCGCACCGCCTGCGGCCGACCCGCCGTCGCGACGCTGACGTACGTCTACGCCGACTCGACCGCAGTCCTCGGCCCCCTCGCCACCTACGCCGAACCCCACTGCTACGACCTGTGTGCCGAGCACTCCGAGCGCCTCACCGCGCCGCGCGGCTGGGAAGTCGTGCGCCTCCTCGACGGTTCCGCTCCCGCGCGGCCCAGCGGGGACGATCTGGAAGCGCTTGCCAACGCGGTGCGCGAGGCGGCCCGCCCCCAGGAGCGGGCGGCCGAGGCGGGCGGCGGGGCCCGCACGGCGGACCCGATGGAGGGCGCCCGCCGCGGCCATCTGCGGGTCCTGCGCTCCCCGGACAACTGAGCAGCACCGTTACTGCTGAGGGTCCAGGGGCCGTCTGTCCGACCTCTGCCCACCTTCTCCTTACTTCCGGCGGGTAGTTTGTGGGCAACCACAGGACTTTCAGGAGGGTCTGGCCGTGACTGCTGATCTGTCGCAGATCGTGAAGGCGTACGACGTACGCGGAGTGGTCCCGGACCAGTGGGACGAGTCATTGGCCGAACTGTTCGGTGCGGCCTTCACGGAGGTGACGGGCGCGACAGCGATCGTCGTCGGCCACGACATGCGGCCCTCGTCCCCCGGTCTCTCCCGCGCCTTCGCGCGCGGCGCCGCGTACCGTGGCGCGGACGTCACCGAGATCGGATTGTGTTCCACGGACCAGCTGTACTACGCCTCGGGCGCACTGAACCTGCCCGGCGCGATGTTCACGGCCTCCCACAACCCGGCCCAGTACAACGGCATCAAGATGTGTCGCGCGGGAGCCGCCCCGGTCGGCCAGGACACCGGCCTCTCGCAGATCCGCGAACTGGTCGAGAAGTGGTTGGCGTCGGGTGCCCCGGAGCCGGTCGCCGAGCCCGGGAACCTCGCCACCCGCGAGACGCTGGAGGACTACGCGGCACATCTGCGCTCCCTGGTCGACCTCACCGCCATCCGTCCGCTCAAGGTCGTGGTCGACGCGGGCAACGGCATGGGCGGACACACGGTGCCCACGGTCTTCGCCGGTCTGCCTCTGACCCTGGTTCCGATGTACTTCGAACTGGACGGCACCTTCCCGAACCACGAAGCCAACCCGCTCGACCCGGCCAACCTCGTGGACCTTCAGAAGCGGGTCCCGGCTGAGGGCGCCGACCTCGGCATCGCTTTCGACGGTGACGCGGACCGCTGCTTCGTCGTCGACGAGCACGGCGATCCGGTCTCCCCGTCCGCGGTTACCGCGCTGGTCGCCGCGCGCGAGTTGGCCCGCAACGGCGGCAAGGGCACGATCATCCACAACCTCATCACCTCCCGCACCGTCCCGGAGGTTGTGCGGGAGAACGGTGGCGCCCCGGTCCGCACCCGTGTCGGGCACTCCTTCATCAAGGCCGAGATGGCCCGCACCGGCGCCATCTTCGGCGGGGAGCACTCCGCCCACTACTACTTCAGGGACTTCTGGAACGCCGACACGGGCATGCTGGCCGCCCTGCACATCCTCGCGGCCCTCGGTGGCCAGGACGGCCCGCTGTCCACCCTGGTCGCCCAGTACGACCGTTACACGGGTTCCGGCGAGATCAACTCCACCGTCGCCGACCAGACCGCCCGCCTCGCCGCGATCCGTGCCGCGTACGAGGGCCGCGCGGACGTCACCCTCGACGACCTCGACGGCCTCACGGTCGCCGCAGCCGACTGGTGGTTCAACGTCCGCCCCTCCAACACGGAGCCGCTGCTCCGCCTGAACGCGGAGGCCGAGGACGAGGCGACGATGACCAGGATCAGGGACGAGGCCCTGGCGATCATCAGGGCCTGAGCCACGTCCCCCGGTCCGTCCCCCCACTTGTGCACCCCGGCCGGGCGGGCACTCACCGGCTCCTCCCTCCGGCGGCGTGCCGACCAGAGCGCACGGCCCGGACCGCAGGTCCGCCGGGACCGGCGCCGGACGTACCGGCGGGCGGGGCCCATGGGGCTCGGGAACCGGGCAGTGTCCGGGCCAACCGAGCCCGGGCAGCCCCCGCCGGCGGTACGCTGACCAGGCACATCCATACAAGGCCAACACTCCTTTGAAGGGACAGCCCATGCCGCTCGAAGCCGGCCTCCTGGAGATCCTCGCCTGCCCGGCCTGCCACGCCCCCCTCAAGGAACAGGACACCGAGCTGATCTGCACGGGTGAGGACTGCGGCCTGGCCTACCCCGTGCGTGACGGCATCCCGGTCCTCCTCGTCGACGAGGCCCGCCAGCCGGAGTGACGAGGCCGTTCGCGCCGTAGCGACGAGGCAACTGCCCCGCGCTCACCCCTCTTCACAGGATCCCGGCGATCGGAGGCTGCCGCCCATGCTGGACGAATCGCTGCTCGACACCCCGGAGGGCCTCGCCGAGGCCGACCGCCGAGGCCTGCTGCGTGGCGCGGCGGAAGCCGGTGCCCGCGTCCGTACCGCCGCCCGGCACGCCGTCGAGGCCGGTATCGGCGACCTCAAGCCCGACGGCCGCCCCCGCGCCGTCCTGATCGCGGGCCCGGGTGCCGCCGCCACCCACACCGCCGATCTCCTCGGCACGCTGGCCGGTGCCGGCAGCCCGATGGTCCGCCTCGCCCCCAGCGGTGTCGCCCCGGCCGCGGGCGCCCTGCGCTGGGAACTGCCCGGCTGGACGGGTTCCGTGGACCTGCTGCTGATCGCTACGCCGGATGGCAGCGAACCCAGTCTCTCCCTCCTCGCCGACCAGGCCTACCGCCGCGGCTGCACGGTCGTCGCCGTGGCCCCCGCACACACCCCGCTCGCCGAGGCGGTCGCCGGTGCGCACGGCCTGTTCGTACCGATGGCGACTTCACCGTACGACCAGGAGGAACCGCTCGCCGCATCCTCCCCAGGCGTGTTCTGGGCGCTGCTGACCCCGCTGCTGGCCCTGTTGGACCGCATCGGCCTGCTAGGCGCCCGGCCAGACGCGCTGGAGAAGATCGCCGACCGCCTGGACCACGTCGCCGAGCGCTGCGGGCCCGCCATCGCGACTTACAGCAACCCCGCCAAGACCCTCGCCGCCGAACTCGCCGACGCACTTCCCGTGGTGTGGACGGAGGGCCCTTCCGCTGGCCCGGCGGGCCGCCGGTTCGCCGCAGCCCTCGCCGAACTCGCCGGCCGGCCCTCCCTCGTCGCCGAACTCCCCGAGGCCCTGGCCGAGCACAGTGCCCTGCTGGCCGGTCCGCTGGCCGCCAGCGCTGACCCGGAGGACTTCTTCCGCGACCGCGTGGAGGAGCCGCCCGCGTTGCACGCGCGCGTGGTGCTGCTCCGCGACCGTCCGATCGGTGGCCTCACCGCCGCCCCCGCCGCCCGTGATCTGGCCCTGAGCCACGACACCCCGATCAGCGAACTCGAACCCGAGGAAGGCGGCGAACTGGAGAGCCTCGCGGAACTGATCGCCATCACGGATTTCGCCGCCGTTTACCTGGCGCTCGCTTCCAGGGCCTGATCTGGCTCCGGGCCACCCAACCCGCGGTCACCACCGGTTGCACCACCGCCGCCTTGACCGGCGCTCGGGGCCGGCACACGCACCGGCTCTGGCCGAGCAGCGTACGTACGGAGACAGAGAAGACACATGGACCGCCTCGACAACGCCATCCGCCCCTACGCCTGGGGTTCCCCCACCGCCATACCGCACCTCCTCGGCGTCGAGCCGACCGGCGAACCGCAGGCGGAGATGTGGATGGGCGCGCACCCGGGCGCGCCCTCGCGCACCGCACGCGGGACGCTCGTCGAGGTGATCGAGGCCGACCCGGAGCACGAGCTCGGCGCTCGTGCGGTCGCCAAGTTCGGCCCCCGCCTGCCGTTCCTGCTCAAGATCCTCGCCGCCGGAGCACCCCTGTCCCTCCAGGTGCACCCCAACCTGAAGCAGGCCGGGGAGGGATACGCCGAAGAGGAGCGGCGCGGGATCCCCGCAAACGCCCCGCACCGCAACTACAAGGACGCCAACCACAAACCCGAACTGATCTGCGCGCTCACTGAGCTTGACGGCCTGTGCGGCTTCCGGGACCCCGTCCTGACCGCCGAACTGCTCGACGGACTCGGTGTCGACTCCCTCAAGCCGTACGTCGACCTGTTGCACGCCCACCCCGAAGACGCGGCCCTGCGCGAGGTTCTCACCGCGATCCTCACCGCCGACCGGGAGGAGATGGCCCACACGGTCGCCGAGGCCGTAGCCGCCTGCACCCGCCTAGGCGGCGACTACGCCCCCTACGCCTACCTCGCCCACCACCACCCGGGCGACCCCGGTGTCATCGCGGCGATGCTGCTCAACCTCGTCCGCCTCCAGCCAGGCGAGGCGCTCTTCCTCGGCGCGGGCATCCCACACGCCTACCTCAGCGGTCTCGGTGTGGAGATCATGGCCAACTCCGACAACGTGTTGCGCTGCGGACTGACCCCGAAGCACATCGACGTCCCCGAACTCCTGCGCGTCGTCCGCTTCGAAGCGGACGACGCGGCCGTGCTGCGCCCTGAGGCCTCCCCGGAGGGCGAGGAGGTCTACGACACACCGATCGACGAGTTCCGCCTCTCCCGGTGGGTCCTGCCCGAAGGGGGCGCCGCCCATGACGTCACCCGGGACACCCCGCAGATCCTGCTCTGCACGGCCGGTTCCGTCCTGGCGGGTGAACACGAACTGTCTCCTGGCCAGTCGGTGTTCGTCCCGGCGGGAGAGCGGGCGGAAGTCTCGGGTGCGGGCACCGTCTTCCGGGCCACTGTGATCGTATGACCGGAGGTGTGGACATCTGATGCGCCGGGGCCCGGCCGGGCTGCAAGAATGACCCACCGGCAAAGGCCGGGCAAAGCCGGGCACCCGCCTGGACGACACGTTCGTCCCACGGCGACAGAGGCGAAGGGACAACGCGACACATGAGCGCGTCAGGCGGCACCAAGGCGATCGTGGCGGCACTCGGCGCCAACCTCGCGATCGCGGCATCGAAGTTCGTGGCGTTCGCGTTCAGCGGCTCCTCCTCGATGCTCGCCGAGGGCGTCCACTCGCTCGCCGACTCCGGCAACCAGTTCCTGCTGTTGATCGGGGGCAAGCGCGCCCGCCGTGAGGCCACCCCGCAACACCCCTTCGGCTACGGTCGCGAGCGTTTCATCTACGCCTTCCTCGTCTCCATCGTCCTCTTCTCGGTCGGCGGTATGTTCGCCATCTACGAGGGCTACGAGAAGATTCGCCACCCGCACGAACTCAACCACTGGTACTGGCCGGTGGGCGTCCTCGCCTTCGCGGCCCTCGCCGAGGGATTCTCTTTCCGCACGGCCATCAAGGAGTCCAACGAACTGCGCGGCTCGCTCTCCTGGGCGCAGTTCATCCGTCGGGCCAAGGCCCCCGAACTGCCCGTCGTGCTGCTGGAGGACTTCGGCGCGCTCATCGGTCTGGTCCTCGCCCTCGGCGGTGTCGGCCTCTCCGTGCTCACCGGCGACGGCATCTGGGACGGCATCGGCACCATGTGCATCGGTGTCCTCCTGGTCCTCATCGCCCTCGTCCTGGCAGCCGAGACCAAGTCGCTGCTGCTCGGCGAGGGCGCGGGAACCGGCGAGGTGCGAAAGATCCAAGAGGCGATCGTCGACGGCGATACCGTCACCCGTGTCATCCACCTGCGCACGCTGCACCTCGGCCCCGAGGAACTGCTGGTCGCCGCCAAGATCGCCGTCCAGCACGATGACACGGCCGCCGAGGTGGCGAACGCCATCAACGCCGCTGAGGCCCGCATCCGTGCCGCTGTTCCCATCGCCCGCGTCATCTATCTGGAACCCGACATCTACAGCGAGGTCGAGGCGGCGAGGGGCCCAGACCCCGAGGCGACCCCCGGCGGCCCGAATCCACAAACCGCCGGGCACTGAGTTCCCGGCCCGGGTGCCTCCCGCCACGGGGCGGGGCCCCAAGACCGGTGCGGACCGGGTCATGATGACGAGCGGCCGTCGCCGGTGCCCCCCGCGCGCCCGCCGTAGCCCTCCTGACCAGCGCTGTGAGGCTGGCTCGCCGCTTCCGACCGGCGCCCAACGGGGGGACCGGACCGCGTGCGGCGGCACCGAACCGGACCGGGTCTGGCTTGAAGCGTGCGAAGACGGACTGGGGAGGACCGGGTCCTGCGGTGTAGCTTGGAACAGAGCCAGACGTCGCTGCTGATGGCGGTCGGGCGGTTCCGCGTGGACCGGCCGAGGGAGAGAGGGCCTCCGACGGACTGCGCTGCGCGTACGCGGGCATGCCAGTGTCCTGATGCGGGCACCCCTGTGCCCGCCGCCGCGCAGACCAGCCGTACCCACCTCGCCCCGATCCCGAGGAGCAGCTTGCAATGACGACTGTCGACAACCGACAGGACTTCAAGGTCGCCGATCTGTCGCTGGCCGAGTTCGGCCGTAAGGAGATCACTCTCGCCGAGCACGAGATGCCGGGTCTGATGGCGCTCCGTGAGGAGCATGCCGGGGCGCGGCCGCTGGCCGGGGCCCGGATCACCGGTTCGCTGCATATGACGGTGCAGACGGCGGTTTTGATCGAGACCCTGGTCGCGCTCGGTGCGGAGGTGCGCTGGGCGTCGTGCAACATCTTCTCCACGCAGGACCACGCCGCCGCGGCTGTTGCGGTCGGTCCGCAGGGGACGCCAAAGGAGCCGCAGGGCGTTCCAGTGTTCGCTTGGAAGGGCGAGACGCTAGAGGAGTACTGGTGGTGCACGGAGCAGGCGCTGACCTGGCCGGGTAGTGCCACGAGTGGTCCGAACATGATCCTGGACGACGGCGGGGACGCCACTCTGCTCGTCCACAAGGGTGTGGAGTACGAGAAGGCCGGTGAGGTGCCGGCGGTGGAGTCCGCGGAGTCGGACGAGCACCGTGTCATCCTCCGGTTGCTGCACCGCACCCTGGGGGAGAATCCGCAGAAGTGGACGCAGTTGGCGTCGGAGATCCGTGGTGTGACGGAGGAGACCACGACGGGTGTCCACCGTTTGTATGAGATGCAGCGTGAGGGTTCTCTGCTGTTCCCGGCGATCAATGTCAATGACGCGGTGACGAAGTCGAAGTTCGACAACAAGTACGGTTGCCGACATTCGCTGGTCGACGGCATCAACCGGGCCACCGATGTTCTGATCGGCGGTAAGACGGCGGTGGTGTGCGGTTACGGCGACGTGGGCAAGGGGTGTGCGGAGTCGCTGCGCGGACAGGGCGCGCGGGTGATCGTGACCGAGATCGACCCGATCTGTGCGCTGCAGGCAGCGATGGACGGTTACCAGGTCACGACCCTCGACGAGGTTGTCGAGACGGCCGACATCTTCATCACGACGACCGGGAACAAGGACATCATCCTTGCCGCGGACATGACGCGGATGAAGCACCAGGCGATCGTGGGCAATATCGGTCACTTCGACAACGAGATCGATATGGCGGGCCTGGCCGCTGTTCCGGGGATCGTCAAGGACGAGGTCAAGCCGCAGGTGCACACCTGGACGTTCCCGGACGGTAAGAAGATCATCGTGCTGTCGGAGGGCCGTCTGCTCAACCTGGGCAACGCCACCGGTCATCCCTCGTTCGTGATGTCCAATTCCTTCGCGGACCAGACGCTGGCCCAGATCGAGCTGTTCACCAAGCCGGATGCTTATCCGATCGGCGTGTACACGCTGCCCAAGCACCTGGACGAGAAGGTGGCTCGGCTCCACTTGGACGCCCTGGGTGTGAAGCTCACCCGACTGCGTCCGGAGCAGGCGGCGTACATCGGCGTGGAGGTCGAGGGCCCGTACAAGCCCGACCACTACCGCTACTGAACCGCACCCCGCGTTTCACGCAGGTCCTCCGAGGCAGGCCCCCGCACCCCCGTGTCGGGGGCCTGCCCCTTTGGCGGACCGGATCCTCACAGACGCCGGACCGACTGGCCGGAGCGACCCGACCTGCCCGTCACGATTCAGGACCCTCATGCCCCGCGGCCGTTATTCGCTCCATGATCCGCACGATCGCACTCCCCTCGCAGAAGAACACTTTCAGTGCGCCCCGGGCCCGTCCGGCTGGCGCTATGTCTCCCAGGTGACCTCCCCCGCCGGCGACCATCGTGGCTCGGTCGACCTCTCTCTCGACGACCTGGGGCGCCCCATCCGGCTTGAACTCCATGCAGGCGATTGGCAGGTGCGCGGTGCCGCCCTCGACGGTGTCACCTGGGTGCGCACCGACCCCGACGGCACTCATGCAACCGAAGGCACTGTGCGCGCCCACGCCTTCACCGGAACGTCCCCCGCTTTTCTCGTGGCCACCGCCCGCCTCCTGCGTCTCACCCCTTTCTCCGCCGCGACCCGTGTCCGGCTGGTGTCCTTCACGGACCCGGTCCTCGCCCCTCGCACCGTGGACCAGTCCTGGGCTCTGGTGGACAGCGAAACACATGCCACTGACAGCGGCCCCCTGACCGTGGACGAATACCAGGTCACAGCCCTGGACACGGGCGAACGGCACAGCGTCCACCTGACCGGCGACGTCGTTCTGGCCGCGCCCGGGATCGAACTTGAGGAGCTGCAGTCGCCGCCGTCGAGATTCGGCTGAGTCCCGCGGACCCCCTCTTGCCCCTCAGCGAGAGCGATGCCGGGATCGCCCGGCACGCACACCGTGGCCACCCACTGAGTACAGCGGGTGACGGCAACCACCACTGGTCGCGCTCCCGGCATCAGGCACCGTCAGACCGGCGGTGCGAAGCCCGTGGCGGGGCGGTCAGCCGGCACAACGTCCCGCTGGGACACCGCCGGTGTGATCGGTGACTCCGGTTGTGGTGCCACCGGTGCGTGGAGGGTTTGCGACCGGGGGAGCGATTCCGGCTGCCGGGCCGAGCCGTCGGCCTGTTCGGGGTGCACGGAACCCTGCGGCGCTGCCCCGGCCGGAGGCTGATACCCGGCCGGCGTGGAAGGGGGCTGCGTCACCGGCGGGGCGAAAACGCCGCCGTGGAACGCCTGCCGGGCCTCCCGGGACTGCCGTTCGTGCACCACGGCCGCCAGGAAGGCAGCCGGGGGGATTCCCGGTGGCACTGCGGCCCCCGTACGGGCCGCTAGATCGGTCGCGAGTTGCTGTGCCAGACCCGCGGAAACCTGGGGATCGAGCTGCTGCGTCCGCGTCAGGTACTGCCGGACGGCCAGCCACAGCCCGTCCGGGACCGCCGACAGATCCAGTCCGGCGAACCTGCCGGCAAGCCACGGCGGCGGAGGTGGGACGAAACCGGTCCGTGCGGCGGGTATCCGCTCGTGTACGACCAGGGTGCCCGCAAACACATCCCCGAGCCGGCGCCCTCGCTCCGACACCAGGGAGGCGATGCAGGCCACCACTCCGAACGTCATCAGGATCTCGACCACACCGATCGCACCCCGCACCAATGCGTGCCGGAACCGGATCGGTCCGCCGTCGTCGCGCACCACTCGCAGCCCGAACGCCAGCTTCCCCAGGGAACGTCCGTGGCTGAGCGTCTCCACCGCGATGGGGCCGCCGATGAGTACCAGCAGGAAGCTCGCGATGGACAGTGCCGTCTGTGCGGCTCTGTCCAGAGACGAGGTCGTCGCCACCAGCACCAAAGTCACGAAGATGTAGGCGACCACGGTCGCCACCAGATCGAGCAGCACGGCCAGCGTTCTGCTCGGCAGTCTTGCGGGGCGCAGTTCGAGCGCCACCGCCTCGCCCGTCACCAGCTCACTCACGCTTGCCGTCCTTCCCTGGTCCGCCGCGTGAACAGCAAGTCTGCCAAGCTGTGGGCACACCCCGCTGCAGTGCGACAAGCTGATAGCGATCACGCGCACCTACGACGAGCAGTTGGCGACCAGCCGAGGAGCAGGCAGACCGATGGACCTGGACGTCTTCGTCTCCGTACACCGTGCTGAATGGGACCGCCTCGATGCCCTGCTCCGGCGTCGGCGCCGGCTCAGCGGAACCGAGGCCGACGAACTCGTCGCCCTCTACCAGCGCACCGCCACCCACCTCTCCCTCATCCAGTCCAGCGCTCCGGATCCCCAACTGACGGGGCGACTCAGCCAACTCGTGGCACGCGCGCGCAGCGTGGTCACCGGAACCCGCCGCGCGTCATGGCACGACGTCACGCACTTCCTGGGACAGAGCTTCCCGGCCGCCGTCTACCGCGCACGCCACTGGTGGGTACCCACTGCTCTCGTCTCCACGGTCATCGCGATCCTCCTGGGCTGGTGGATCGGTACCCACCCGGAGGTGCAGTCGTCCATTGCGGCCCCCAGTCAGCTGCGCGAGCTGACCCGTCCCGGCGGTGAGTACGAGACCTACTACTCCAGCCATCCGGCAGCCGCCTTCGCCGCGCAGGTGTGGACGAACAATGCCCAGGCGGCAGCCATGTGCCTGGTCCTGGGCATCTTCCTGGGCCTGCCCGTCCTGCTGATCCTCTTCGAGAACATGCTCAACCTGGGTGTCGGCTTCGGCCTCATGTCCTCGGCCGGGCGTCTCGACACCTTCCTGGGACTGGTTCTTCCGCACGGCCTGCTCGAACTCACCGCGGTCTTCGTGGCCGCTGGTACGGGGCTGCGCCTGGGCTGGACGCTCATCGATCCCGGCCCCCGCGCCCGGCGCACCGCTCTCGCCGAGGAAGGCCGGGCGGCGATCGCCATGGCCATCGGACTGGCCCTGGTGTTGTTCGTCTCGGGCGCCATCGAAGGCTTCGTCACCCCGTCTGGACTGCCGACCTGGGCCCGCATCGGCATCGGGGTCCTGGCCGAGCTGGCCTTCCTCGCCTACGTCTTCGTGCTGGGCGGTCGTGCGGCACGCGAGGGCGAGACAGGTGACGTGGAATCTGCGGAGCGCAGCGCCTCCGTGCCGACGGCCGCCTGATGTGCGTTCCACCCCTGTGAGCTGCTACTCTTCACTTCGTTCCGCAAGAACCGTTGACACGGGTGGCGCGGGGAGGTAGATTCAAACAGTTGCCTGGAAGTGGACACATCCACTGGCAGCCACTAGAATCTACTTCGCTATCTAAGAAATCGCGAGACGCATTTCGAAGAAGCACCTTTTCCGATCTACTCAAGAATGAGCGGCCGGTCAGACCGGCCAGGAACTTCTGATAGAGTCGGGAACGCCGGAAAGGGAAACGCGGAAGCGGGAACCTGGAAAGCACCGAGGAAATCGGATCGGAAAGATCTGATAGAGTCGGAAACACCGAAGGGAAGCGCCCGGAGGAAAGCCCGAGAGGGTGAGTACGAAGGAAGCGTCCGTTCCTTGAGAACTCAACAGCGTGCCAAAAGTCAACGCCAGATATGTTGATACCCCGTCTACCGGATCATTCCGGTGGCGAGGTTCCTTTGAAAAACACACAGCGAGGACGCTGTGAACGGTCGGGGTTATTTCCCCTGATTGTTCCGCTCTCGTGGTGTTCACCCCGATGACGGGGAAAGCATTCACGGAGAGTTTGATCCTGGCTCAGGACGAACGCTGGCGGCGTGCTTAACACATGCAAGTCGAACGATGAACCTCCTTCGGGAGGGGATTAGTGGCGAACGGGTGAGTAACACGTGGGCAATCTGCCCTGCACTCTGGGACAAGCCCTGGAAACGGGGTCTAATACCGGATATGAGTTCCTACCGCATGGTGGGGGCTGGAAAGCTCCGGCGGTGCAGGATGAGCCCGCGGCCTATCAGCTTGTTGGTGAGGTAATGGCTCACCAAGGCGACGACGGGTAGCCGGCCTGAGAGGGCGACCGGCCACACTGGGACTGAGACACGGCCCAGACTCCTACGGGAGGCAGCAGTGGGGAATATTGCACAATGGGCGCAAGCCTGATGCAGCGACGCCGCGTGAGGGATGACGGCCTTCGGGTTGTAAACCTCTTTCAGCAGGGAAGAAGCGAAAGTGACGGTACCTGCAGAAGAAGCGCCGGCTAACTACGTGCCAGCAGCCGCGGTAATACGTAGGGCGCAAGCGTTGTCCGGAATTATTGGGCGTAAAGAGCTCGTAGGCGGCTTGTCGCGTCGGTTGTGAAAGCCCGGGGCTTAACCCCGGGTCTGCAGTCGATACGGGCAGGCTAGAGTTCGGTAGGGGAGATCGGAATTCCTGGTGTAGCGGTGAAATGCGCAGATATCAGGAGGAACACCGGTGGCGAAGGCGGATCTCTGGGCCGATACTGACGCTGAGGAGCGAAAGCGTGGGGAGCGAACAGGATTAGATACCCTGGTAGTCCACGCCGTAAACGGTGGGCACTAGGTGTGGGCAACATTCCACGTTGTCCGTGCCGCAGCTAACGCATTAAGTGCCCCGCCTGGGGAGTACGGCCGCAAGGCTAAAACTCAAAGGAATTGACGGGGGCCCGCACAAGCGGCGGAGCATGTGGCTTAATTCGACGCAACGCGAAGAACCTTACCAAGGCTTGACATACACCGGAAACATCCAGAGATGGGTGCCCCCTTGTGGTCGGTGTACAGGTGGTGCATGGCTGTCGTCAGCTCGTGTCGTGAGATGTTGGGTTAAGTCCCGCAACGAGCGCAACCCTTGTCCCGTGTTGCCAGCAGGCCCTTGTGGTGCTGGGGACTCACGGGAGACCGCCGGGGTCAACTCGGAGGAAGGTGGGGACGACGTCAAGTCATCATGCCCCTTATGTCTTGGGCTGCACACGTGCTACAATGGCCGGTACAATGAGCTGCGATACCGTGAGGTGGAGCGAATCTCAAAAAGCCGGTCTCAGTTCGGATTGGGGTCTGCAACTCGACCCCATGAAGTCGGAGTCGCTAGTAATCGCAGATCAGCATTGCTGCGGTGAATACGTTCCCGGGCCTTGTACACACCGCCCGTCACGTCACGAAAGTCGGTAACACCCGAAGCCGGTGGCCCAACCCCTTGTGGGAGGGAGCTGTCGAAGGTGGGACTGGCGATTGGGACGAAGTCGTAACAAGGTAGCCGTACCGGAAGGTGCGGCTGGATCACCTCCTTTCTAAGGAGCATTTCTAGCCGGGTTTTTGCCTGGTTCAGAGGCCAGTACATCAGCGAGTGTCTGATGCTGGTTGCTCATGGGTGGAACGTTGACTATTCGGCACAGTGGGTCTGTATGGGATCGCTAGTACTGCTTCGGCGTGGAACGTGATGGTCATTGGCTGGCTGTGTCGGGCATGCTGTTGGGTGTCTGAGGGAATGATTTTCCTCGGTTGCCGGTCCCAGTGTACTTGGGCTCCTTGTGGGGGTTCGGGGTGATGGGTGGCTGGTCGTTGTTTGAGAACTGCACAGTGGACGCGAGCATCTGTGGCCAAGTTTTTAAGGGCGCACGGTGGATGCCTTGGCACCAGGAACCGATGAAGGACGTGGGAGGCCGCGATAGTCCCCGGGGAGTCGTCAACCAGGCTTTGATCCGGGGGTTTCCGAATGGGGAAACCCGGCAGTCGTCATGGGCTGTCACCCGCTGCTGAACACATAGGCAGTGTGGAGGGAACGAGGGGAAGTGAAACATCTCAGTACCCTCAGGAAGAGAAAACAACCGTGATTCCGGGAGTAGTGGCGAGCGAAACTGGATGAGGCTAAACCGTATGCGTGTGAGACCCGGCAGGGGTTGCGTATACGGGGTTGTGGGAGTGAGCTTCAGTCGTCTGCCGGCGGCTGGGTGAGTCAGAAACCGTTGCGGTAGGCGAAGGGCATGCGAAAGGCCCGGCGTAGAGGGTAAGACCCCCGTAGCTGAAATCGTGACGGCTTGCTTGTTCATTTCCCAAGTAGCACGGGGCCCGAGAAATCCCGTGTGAATCTGGCGGGACCACCCGCTAAGCCTAAATATTCCCTGGTGACCGATAGCGGATAGTACCGTGAGGGAATGGTGAAAAGTACCCCGGGAGGGGAGTGAAATAGTACCTGAAACCGTGTGCCTACAAGCCGTGGGAGCGTCGGAAGCACTTTGGTGTTTCTCGTGACTGCGTGCCTTTTGAAGAATGAGCCTGCGAGTTTGCGGTGTGTTGCGAGGTTAACCCGTGTGGGGAAGCCGTAGCGAAAGCGAGTCCGAATAGGGCGGTGGAGTAGCACGCTCAAGACCCGAAGCGGAGTGATCTAGCCATGGGCAGGTTGAAGCGGAGGTAAGACTTCGTGGAGGACCGAACCCACCAGGGTTGAAAACCTGGGGGATGACCTGTGGTTAGGGGTGAAAGGCCAATCAAACTCCGTGATAGCTGGTTCTCCCCGAAATGCATTTAGGTGCAGCGTCGTGTGTTTCTTGCCGGAGGTAGAGCACTGGATAGGCGATGGGCCCTACCGGGTTACTGACCTTAGCCAAACTCCGAATGCCGGTAAGTGAGAGCGCGGCAGTGAGACTGTGGGGGATAAGCTCCATGGTCGAGAGGGAAACAGCCCAGAGCATCGACTAAGGCCCCTAAGCGTACGCTAAGTGGGAAAGGATGTGGAGTCGCAGAGACAACCAGGAGGTTGGCTTAGAAGCAGCCACCCTTGAAAGAGTGCGTAATAGCTCACTGGTCTAGTGATTCCGCGCCGACAATGTAGCGGGGCTCAAGCGTACCGCCGAAGTCGTGTCATTGCAGTATGTACTCCTAACGGAGGCTGTGATGGGTAGGGGAGCGTCGTCTGCCGGGTGAAGCGGCACTGGAAGGTAGTCGTGGACGGTTGACGAGTGAGAATGCAGGCATGAGTAGCGATACAAACGTGAGAAACGTTTGCGCCGATTGACTAAGGGTTCCTGGGTCAAGCTGATCTGCCCAGGGTAAGTCGGGACCTAAGGCGAGGCCGACAGGCGTAGTCGATGGATAACCGGTTGATATTCCGGTACCCGCTGTGAAGCGAAAAACATTGAATCCAGTGATGCTAAGCCCGTGAAACCGCCCGTTGTCGGCTTTGCCGTCAGGGGGAGTGGTGGAGCCGGTGATCCGAGCTGGTAGTAGGTGAGTGATGGGGTGACGCAGGAAGGTAGTCCATCCCGGGCGGTGGTTGTCCCGGGGTAAGGGTGTAGGCCGTGAGGTAGGTAAATCCGCCTTGCATGTGGTTGAGACCTGATGCCGAGCCGATTGTGGCGAAGTGGATGATCCTATGCTGTCGAGAAAAGCCTCTAGCGAGTTTTATGGCGGCCCGTACCCTAAACCGACTCAGGTGGTCAGGTAGAGAATACCGAGGCGTTCGGGTGAACTATGGTTAAGGAACTCGGCAAAATGCCCCCGTAACTTCGGGAGAAGGGGGGCCATTTCTGGTGAGGGGATTTACTTCCTGAGCTGGGGGTGGCCGCAGAGACCAGCGAGAAGCGACTGTTTACTAAAAACACAGGTCCGTGCGAAGCCGTAAGGCGATGTATACGGACTGACGCCTGCCCGGTGCTGGAACGTTAAGGGGACCGGTTAGCTCACTTTCGGGTGGGCGAAGCTGAGAACTTAAGCGCCAGTAAACGGCGGTGGTAACTATAACCATCCTAAGGTAGCGAAATTCCTTGTCGGGTAAGTTCCGACCTGCACGAATGGCGTAACGACTTCTCGACTGTCTCAACCATAGGCCCGGTGAAATTGCACTACGAGTAAAGATGCTCGTTTCGCGCAGCAGGACGGAAAGACCCCGGGACCTTTACTACAGTTTGATATTGGTGTTCGGTTCGGCTTGTGTAGGATAGCTGGGAGACTTTGAAGCGGGCACGCCAGTGTTTGTGGAGTCGTCGTTGAAATACCAGTCTGGTCGTGCTGGATGTCTAACCTGGGTCCGTGATCCGGATCAGGGACAGTGTCTGATGGGTAGTTTAACTGGGGCGGTTGCCTCCTAAAGAGTAACGGAGGCGCCCAAAGGTTCCCTCAGCCTGGTTGGCAATCAGGTGTTGAGTGTAAGTGCACAAGGGAGCTTGACTGTGAGACCGACGGGTCGAGCAGGGACGAAAGTCGGGACTAGTGATCCGGCGGTGGCTTGTGGAAGCGCCGTCGCTCAACGGATAAAAGGTACCCCGGGGATAACAGGCTGATCTTCCCCAAGAGTCCATATCGACGGGATGGTTTGGCACCTCGATGTCGGCTCGTCGCATCCTGGGGCTGGAGTCGGTCCCAAGGGTTGGGCTGTTCGCCCATTAAAGCGGTACGCGAGCTGGGTTTAGAACGTCGTGAGACAGTTCGGTCCCTATCCGCTGTGCGCGTAGGAGTCTTGAGAAGGGCTGTCCCTAGTACGAGAGGACCGGGACGGACGAACCTCTGGTGTGCCAGTTGTTCTGCCAAGGGCATGGCTGGTTGGCTACGTTCGGGAGGGATAACCGCTGAAAGCATCTAAGCGGGAAGCCTGCTTCGAGATGAGGACTCCCACCCACTTGATGGGGTAAGGCTCCCAGTAGACGACTGGGTTGATAGGCCAGATATGGAAGCCGGGTAACCGGTGGAGTTGACTGGTACTAATAGGCCGAGGGCTTGTCCATTGATGCTCGCGTCCACTGTGTTGGTTCTGAAACCACGAACAGCCTTCGGTTGTTGATTGTTTCATAGTGTTTCGGTGGTCATAGCGTGAGGGAAACGCCCGGTTACATTTCGAACCCGGAAGCTAAGCCTCACAGCGCCGATGGTACTGCAGGGGGGACCCTGTGGGAGAGTAGGACACCGCCGAACAGTTTTTGAGAAAACCCCCGCACCCTTCCGGTGCGGGGGTTTTCTGCGTTTGGAAGACGCCGCGGGCCCCGAAGGGGCGGCGGAACACCACAGCTCGGTACGTTCAAAGGCGGCCCGCCGCCTTGAGTGCCAGATAGGCGTCCGCCAGGGTCGGCGCCAGCACCTCCGGGGTCGCGTCCACCACCGTCACTCCATGACGACGGAGCTGTTCCGCGGTGCGCCGTCGCTCGCTCTGATCCTGGGCCGCCGCTGCGGCCTCGTACACCGCTCCCGCGTCGCCCCGGGCCTTCGCCATCCGCGCGACGTGCGGATCCGCCACTGAGGCGACGAGGACGGTATGGCGCTGAGTGAGTCGCGGCAAGACGGGGAGCAGACCCTGTTCCACCGGCGCAGGGTCGAGTGCTGTCAGCAGCACGATCAGAGAGCTGCGCGGTGCAGTACGGAGGACTGCCGCGGTCAGACCACGGGCGTCGGTTTCGACGAGCGCCGGCTCCAGCGGGGCCATTGCGTTGACCACGGACGGCAGAACGTCACGTGCGGACCGGCCCTGGACCAGTGCACGCACCCGGCGGTCGTAGGCCAGCAGATCCACACGATCACCGGCGCGGGAGGCGAGTGCTGCCAGGAGCAGGGCGGCGTCCATGGAGGCGTCCAGCCGCGGGGCGTCGCCCACCCGGCCGGCCGAGGTGCGGCCGGTGTCCAAGACCAGGAGGATGTGGCGGTCGCGTTCAGGGCGCCAGGTCCGCACGGCGACGGCGGACTGCCGGGCGGTGGCCCGCCAGTCGATGGAGCGGGTGTCGTCGCCGGGGACGTACTCGCGCAGGCTGTCGAACTCCGTTCCCTCACCGCGGGTCAGCAAGCTTGTACGGCCGTCGAGTTCGCGCAATCGGGTGAGTTTCGACGGGAGATGCTTGCGGCTGGTGAAGGGGGGCAGGACTCGTACTGTCCAGGGCACCTTGTGGGAGCCCTGGCGGGAGAAGAGCCGGAGAGGACCGTAGGAGCGGATCGTCACGCGGTCGGCGTGGTGGTCGCCGCGCCGGGTGGGACGGAGTCGAGTCGTCACACGTCGGCGTTCACCCGGGGGCACGGACAGACCGTGGCGGGAGGCCTCCGTCTCGGTGGCGGGCTGCCAGCTGCTGGGCGGCCACGCGTCCCGAAGATGTGCTCGCAGGAGGCGGCGGGAGGGATTGGTGACGGTGAGGGTGACGTCGGCGGTTTCGCCGAGGCGGGCGGAGGCGTCGCCGGAACGGGTCAGCAGGAGACGTCGTACGGGCGCGGCGAGCGCGTAGTCGCAGGCGCAGGCCAGGGCCAGAGGGCCGTTGACCGCGAGGATGCCCGTCCAGCCTGGTTCCAGGATGCCGACGGGAATCGAGCCGAGGGCCGCGAGGAGGGCGGCGCGTCCGGTGAGCGCCATCAGCGGGGAACCGGGACGTGGGCGAGGACGGCGTTGATGACGGAGTCGGCCGTCACGCCCTCCATCTCGGCCTCAGGGCGCAACTGCACACGGTGGCGCAAGGTGGGGAGCGCCAGTGCCTTCACATCGTCGGGGATCACATAATCGCGGCCCGTCAGCCACGCCCAGGCTCGTGAGGTGGCGAGGAGGGCGGTGGCTCCGCGCGGGGAGACACCCAGGGCGAGCGAGGGCGACTCGCGGGTGGCGCGGCAGATGTCCACAACATAGCCGGTGATCTCGGGAGACACGGTCGTCTTGGCGACCACGGCGCGGGCCGCTTCGAGGTCGGCGGGACCAGCGACGGGGCGAATCCCCGCGGCGCGCAGATCGCGCGGGCTGAATCCCGAGGCATGGCGGTTGAGAACGTCGATCTCCTCCTGCCGAGAGGGCAGCGGGATCGTCAGCTTGAGGAGGAACCGGTCCAACTGCGCCTCGGGGAGCGGGTAGGTGCCCTCGTACTCGACCGGGTTCTGGGTCGCGGCGACCAGGAAAGGCTCGGGGAGCCGGCGCGGAGTGCCGTCGACCGTGACCTGGCGTTCCTCCATGGCCTCCAGGAGGGATGACTGGGTCTTGGGCGGGGTCCGGTTGATCTCGTCCGCGAGCAGGAGGTTGGTGAAGACCGGACCCGGCTGGAAGGAGAATGCAGCGGTGCGGGTGTCGTAGACGAGGGAGCCCGTGACGTCACTCGGCATCAGGTCGGGCGTGAACTGGACCCGCTTGGTGTCGAGTTCGAGGGCGGACGCGAGTGCGCGGACGAGCAACGTCTTGGCGACGCCGGGAACTCCTTCAAGGAGGACGTGTCCACGGCAAAGGAGGGCGACGACGAGACCGGTCACGGCGGGGTCCTGGCCGACCACGGCTTTGGCGATCTCGGAGCGCAGGGCTTCCAGAGAGGCACGGGCGGTGTCCGCGTCCCCAGTTCGACCGGCGTTGTCAGTGGTCGGGTCCATCATGAACGGCGTACCTCTCTTTCGAGGGCGTCGAGTTGGTCGGTCAATGCGATGAGGGCCGCGTCGTCGCCGGGCGGCGGTCCGAAGAGCAGGGAGTGCAGGGCCGTCCCGCCACCGGAGAGGTGCGCGGACAGCGCGGGTAGCAGGGCCTCGGGACTGTGTGCCCGGGTGACGGGGATCCCGACCAAGGGGGCGAGGCGGGTGCGGGTGCTGGAGCGAAGAGCGGCGGCCGCCCGGTCGCGGGCATTGGCCTTGCGGTAGAGGCGGGCGCGGCCTTCGGTGGTCTCGGAGGCGCGGATCGCGACGGGAAGTCTCTCGGTCACGAGGGGACCGAAGCGCCGTGCCCGCCAGAAGGCCGCGAGGGCCGCTGCGATGAACAACTGCAGGGTGCCCCAGAGCCAACCCGAGGGAAGCAGGTCGAGGAAGTCCTTCCGATCGCCCGTATCGGTGGCGGCGGAGTCGGAGAGTGAGGGGAGGTACCACACGAGATGGGGGCGGGAGCCGAGGAGCTGGAGGGCGAGCGAGGCGTTGCCCTGCTTGTCGAGACGGTCGTTGTAGAGGATGTCGGGCGCGCCGAGGACGACGGTGTCGCCGCCTCCGGACGCCGCCGGGATGCGCACCAGGGTGGCGAGGCGCTCGCTGGGGTAGCAGGAGTCGGCGTCGAGGTGGGTGGTGGTGTAGCGGATGCCGCCGGTGTCGGCGGTGCCCGCACGGCGGGCCTCGGGCAGGGTGCAGCCGGGAGCGAGTGTGGAGTGGACGCTGTCGGCGGGGTCCGCGATCACGCCGGGGGCGAGCTGCTCGACGGACGGGCTGCCTGCCGCGACGAGGACCGTGCGCCCCCCAGAGGTCTCGGTCGCCTCGTGCAACCGGGTCTGCTGGCCGCTGGTCAGGAGATCCGGGACGGCGACGAGGAGAGTGGTGTCGGGGCCGGTTGCTGCGCGGGCGGCGCCGAGCGTGGTGACCACGCGGGTGGACACACCGCGGTCGGCCAGAAGCTGGGCGACGGCTCGGCTGCCGTAGGGGTCGGCGGAACGCGGGTCCAGTGTTCCGTGCCGCGTGGTGGAGCGTACGGCCGCCATGGCGATGGCCGCGGCCAGGATCAGTACGGCGGCGAGGACGAAACCCCGGGCACGGGTCCACAGCCGGCGGGCCGTGGGCGCGGTGGAAGTGCTCGGTCGCGCGGAGGCTTCGGTGCTCACTCGGCGGCCCCCCGGTGGGTGCTGGGGGCCGAGCCGGCCGTCTCGCCCACGACGACGGGCCTGGTGCGTTCGAGGTCGCGGTCCAACTCGGCGACGCGCCGGTACGGCTCCTCACTCATGCTGCGGCCGCCGTATGTGACGTCGTCGAACTCTGCGGCGGCTGCACGCAGCCGGTCCGTGTGCGCGGGCAGGGCGCGGCCGGCCTCGGCGGCGGCCTCGTCCGCCGTGCGGCCGGGGCGGGCGTCGAGCAGGGCCCGTTCCTCCAGGGAGCGGACGATGGCTCGCATACGTTCCTGGACGGCCTGGTTCCAGTGCCCCTGCGCCGCGTGCGCCTCGCTGGCCGAGCGGTGCTCGGCGGCGCTGCGGGGGCGGTCGTCGAACAGGACGGCCGAGGAGGCGGGTTGGCGTCTCGGGACGCCCAGGCGCCACCAGAGGGCCGTCAGTACGGCGACGACGGCCAGGACGACGACGAGCAAGCCGACCGTGCCGCCGGGTGTCGCCGAGCTGGCGGTGCTGAACAGCTTGTCGAGCCAGTGCCAGAACGCGTTCAGGGTGCGCTCGAACAGACCGGGGTCGTTCTCGTGGTACATCCGTTTGGCCAGCTCGTGCCGGGCCGCATCCTGCGCGGGATCACGCGGAATGGTGACGGGCGGCAGGTTTCCCGAGCCGTCCGCCGCTGGGACGGCGTTGCCCGCCGCGCGCAACAGGCCTCTGACAGCCGTGCCGACGGTGCCCGGTTGGGCCGCCGTGAGTATTCCCCCCGTGACGCTCACCGCATCAGCTCCCCGGGATGGTACCGGCGGCGCTGCCGGCCCCCTGCGCGCCGGCGGCCCGGGCCAGTTCGAGGTCGAGGGCCTCGCGGCGGATCCGTTGGTCGATGTAGAGGAGCACCGTGACGCCTGCACTGATCGGGAGGGTGAGCGTGGTGCCGACCACCGAGCCGATCCCGCGGATGATCAGAAACGTCCAGCTGAGGTGCCCACCGCTGGCGCCGAGCAGGTTGCCGATGCTGTCGCCGCTCACGGCTGCCCCGATGAAGGTGAACGGGATGCCAACCAGCGATGCGACGATGTTCGTGATGAGCCCGGTGAGCAGCATGATGCCGAAGATCCGCCACCAGGAGCCGCGCACCAGCTTGGCGGAGCGGCTCAGGGCCTTCAGGATCGACTGCCGTTCCAGTATCAGGACGGGCGTGGCCAGGTAGAAGCGGATCATCAGCCAGCCCGCGACGATCAGGGCGGCGACGATACCCAGGGCCAGTAGTGCCGCCCCGGCTCCGTTGCCGCTCCCGGCGAACATGATGATGAGCCCCGGCAGCGCCCCGACGAACACCACACCGCCGACGATCAGAGCAAGCAGGACGAGCATGCCGAACAGCTTGGGGATCTGCGGGCGGGCTTCGCGCCAGGCCTCGACGGCGGTGATCGGTCTGCCGAGGACGGCCCGGCTGGTGATGGTCGTCAGCAGAGCGGTTGCGACGATGACGGCGACCATGGAGATCGCGGCGACTATGCCGGTGCCGATCATGGAGGCGCGCAGGGCGTGGAAGACTTCGTCCGGGGTGGCACTGCGGTCGTTGAACGTCGACGTGGTGACGGCGTCGTTCATGATCAGTCCCTGTACGAGGACCAGACTGGTGTCCACGACGAGGGCGACCGCAACCGAGACAGCGAGCACCGTGCGCCAGTAGGTGCGCATGGTGGAGACGGCACCGTCGAGGATTTCACCGACGCCCAGCGGGCGCAACGGGATCACACCGGGCTTGGCAGCGGGTGGCGGACCGCCCCACCCGCTGCCCCAGGCACCGTATCCGCCGGGGCCCGCGGGAGGGCCGCCGTAACCTCCGGGGCCCGGGCCGCCGGGCTGCTGGCCACCCCAGCCCGGTCCGGAAGGCGGCCGTGGCGGCGGAGCCTGGGGTGTGGGGGCACCGGTGGGCGCGGACCACTGACCAGGCGGGGGCTGCTCCTTCGACCACTTCACGCCTGGGCCCTGTGGGATCGGGCCCGGCTGCTGCGCCGGTTCTGTAGGGCCGGGGTGGTCGGCGGGGCCGGATGCACCGGGTTCCCGCCCCTCGGACGACGGGGCGGATCCGGGCGAGGCCCAGCCCGGAGTGTCTGTCATCGAAGCTCCTTCTCGGTGCCCGTGCGCGATCGCGGCGGCAGGTGGGCAGCCATCGTCCCATGGGGTGGTCACCAGGCGATCGGCCGCGGTACAGGCTGGGCTCCTTCAATTGTCCGCCGGATCCGGGGCAGACTGGCCGCATGGCTGATCAGCAGGCGCGAACCGGTGGGGACAAGCGTCCGAGGCGGATACCGGCGATCCGATGGGAGGAACCTCCCGAAGGCCCCGTACTGGTCCTTCTGGACCAGACACGGCTCCCGGCCGAAGAGGTTGAGTTGGTGTGCACGGACGCACCGGCACTGGTGGAGGCGATCCGTTCGCTCGCCGTGCGCGGGGCGCCGCTGCTCGGGATCGCGGGGGCATACGGCGTCGCGCTTGCCGCGGTGCGCGGCTTCGACGTGGCCGAGGCCGCGGGAGCGCTGGAAGGCGCCCGTCCCACCGCGGTCAACCTGTCCGTCGGTGTGCGCCGGGCCCAGGCTGCACACCGGGCGGTGCTGGCCCGCACCGGCGACCCGGCCGCAGCCGCCGCGGCTGCGCTGGCCGCGGCGCGGACGGTGCACGCCGACGACGCCGAGGCCAGTGCCCGGATGGCCGCCCACGGTCTGGCGCTGCTGGACGAACTGCTGCCTGGCGGCGGGCTTCGGATCCTCACCCACTGCAACAGCGGATCGCTGGTGTCGGGCGGGGAGGGCACGGCCTTCGCGGTGGCGCTCGCGGCACACCGCAAAGGCCGGCTGCAGCGGCTGTGGGTGGACGAAACACGTCCGTTGCTGCAGGGCGCTCGCCTGACGGCGTACGAAGCGGCCCGCAATGGCATGGCGTACACCCTGCTCACCGACAACGCGGCGGGTTCCCTGTTCGCAGCGGGTGAGGTGGACGCGGTGCTGATCGGGGCGGACCGGATCGCGGCTGACGGCTCGGTGGCGAACAAAGTCGGGAGCTATCCACTCGCCGTACTCGCCCGCTACCACCATGTGCCGTTCATCGCGGTGGCCCCGGTGACGACGGTCGATCCGGACACCCCCGACGGCGCGTCCATTGACATCGAGCAGCGCCCTGGCGCAGAAGTCACCGAGGCCACGCCACCTCAGGTGTCGACGCCGAGAGCGGGAGGCGGGATTCCTATGGCGCCTCTGGGAACTCAGGCGTATAATCCGGCGTTCGACGTGACGCCACCCGAGCTGGTGACGGCCATCGTCACCGAGAAAGGGGTCGTTTCGCCCGTGACGGCCGAGGCTCTGGTGCAACTCCGCACCAGGTCACCGCAGGTGACGAACGACTGATGGGAAGTCCCCTCGGGAACGGCCCCTCCAGCTGGGATGACGCCCGGAAGGCGAGATTGCGGCGCCCGGCGGTCCCGGCGACGGGGACCGGTGTCGTTCTCCGCGCTGCACGGGACCGTCGTCGTCGCGTCGCCGCGGAAGGCTCTGCCGAGCCGGCCGCACGGTCCCGTTGCGCCTACGCTGGGCAGCCGGCATCAGCCGTGGGCGGCGACGCCGACAGGCCGACGCAGACAGTAACGGCCGAGTGCGACTATCGTCACGGCCCAGTGACCCTGCTCACCTGCACCTTCACCACCGTTATGAGAATGGGATGATGTCGTTTATGAAGGGACGAGTCCTTGTCGTCGACGACGACACCGCACTGGCCGAGATGCTCGGCATCGTGTTGCGTGGTGAAGGTTTTGAGCCGTCTTTCGTAGCTGACGGCGACAAGGCGCTGGCCGCTTTCCGTGAGACCAAGCCCGACCTGGTGCTGCTCGATCTGATGCTGCCCGGCCGGGACGGTATCGAGGTGTGCCGTCTGGTCAGGGCGGAATCCGGGGTGCCGATCGTGATGCTCACCGCCAAGAGCGACACCGTCGATGTCGTGGTCGGCCTGGAGTCGGGCGCTGACGACTACATCGTCAAACCGTTCAAGCCGAAGGAACTGGTGGCCCGGATCCGGGCGCGGCTGCGGCGGTCCGAGGAGCCGGCGCCGGAGCAGCTGACCATCGGCGACCTGGTCATCGACGTGGCCGGGCACTCGGTGAAGCGGGACGGGCAGTCGATCGCGCTGACCCCGCTGGAGTTCGACCTGCTGGTGGCGCTCGCGCGCAAGCCGTGGCAGGTGTTCACCCGTGAGGTGCTGCTCGAACAGGTGTGGGGCTATCGCCACGCCGCTGACACGCGGCTCGTCAATGTGCATGTCCAGCGGTTGCGTTCCAAGGTCGAGAAGGATCCGGAGCGGCCGGAGATCGTGGTGACCGTACGTGGTGTCGGGTACAAGGCCGGACCGAGCTGACGTGTCCGGGGACAGTGCCGCTTCGGCTCCCGGCAGGTCCGGGGCCCGTCCGGGGCGGCCTGTCGGCCGGGCGTCGGCGGGTGCGCGCTTCAGCCGCCTCTTCGAGGGCGGGCTACTCCAGGGCGGAGTGCAGGGCAGCCCGGTCCTGCGGCTGTTCCTGCGCTGGGTGCGTCGACCACTGCTTCCGGTCATGCGGCTGTGGCGGCGCAACATCCAGCTCAAGGTCGTCGCCACGACCCTGCTGATGTCGCTGGGTGTCGTCCTGCTGCTCGGCTTCGTAGTGATCGGGCAGGTGCGCAACGGCCTGCTGGATGCGAAGGTGCGGGCTTCCCAGAGCCAGGCGACCGGTGGTTTCGCGGTGGCCAGGACGAAGGCCGACGAGGCGGCCGGCGGCGCCGGAAACGGCGGGGCCACCGCGGCGACGGGCACCGGTGACACCACCTCGACCGCGGACGGACGGCAGTCCCAGAACGTCATCCAATGGATGAGTGACCTCGTGGAGTCGCTGTCCAGCGGCGGCGCCGGCGCGTTCGACGTGGTGACGCTGCCCGTGGGCGACGACAGTGGTGGCGGACGCAGCCCCCGTGGCTCCGGCAACGTCGACCCGACGTCGAGCGTGCCCGCCGACCTTCGTGAGCGGGTCAACAGCGGCACCACGGCCGCGCAGAGCTACACGCGGATCGTCTACTACAACGGCAAGGAATCCCAGCCGGGGCTCGTCATCGGCAAGCAGGTGAACGACCCCAACGGGCACCCCTACGAGCTGTACTACCTCTTCCCGTTCACGCAGGAGGAGAAGTCCCTGAGCCTGGTCAAGGGCACCCTCGCGACCGCCGGGCTGTTCGTCGTGGTCCTGCTCGGCGCCATCGCCTGGCTGGTGGTGCGGCAGGTGGTGACGCCCGTGCGGATGGCGGCCGGCATCGCCGAGCGGCTGTCCGCCGGACGGCTCCAGGAGCGGATGAAGGTCACTGGCGAGGACGACATCGCGCGCCTCGGCGAGGCCTTCAACAAGATGGCGCAGAACCTCCAGCTCCAGATCCAGCAGCTGGAGGATCTGTCGCGAATGCAGCGCCGGTTCGTGTCGGACGTCTCGCACGAGCTGCGGACCCCGCTGACGACCGTCCGCATGGCGGCGGACGTCATCCACGAGGCGCGCGAGGACTTCGACCCGGTGACCGCTCGATCAGCTGAGCTGCTCGCCGACCAGCTGGACCGGTTCGAGTCGCTGCTCGGGGACCTGCTGGAGATAAGCCGCTTCGACGCGGGTGCAGCGGCGCTGGAGGCCGAGCCGATAGACCTCAGGGAGGTCGTGCGGCGTGTGGTCACCGGTGCAGAACCCCTCGCCGAGCGCAAGGGGACGCACATACGCGTGACCGGCGACCAGCAGCCGGTCGTCGCCGAGGCGGACGCCCGGCGTGTGGAACGGGTGCTGCGCAACCTCGTCGTCAACGCGGTCGAGCACGGCGAGGGCAAGGACGTCATCGTCAAGCTCGCCGCGGCGGGCGGCGCGGTCGCTGTCGCGGTACGCGACTACGGCGTCGGGCTCAAGCCGGGCGAGGCAACCCGTGTCTTCAGCCGCTTCTGGCGGGCGGACCCGGCGCGCGCGCGTACCACCGGAGGCACCGGGCTCGGGTTGTCGATCGCCCTGGAGGACGCGCGGCTGCATGGCGGCTGGCTGCAGGCCTGGGGCGAGCCGGGCGGCGGTTCGCAGTTCCGGCTGACACTGCCGAGGACCGCGGACGAGCCGCTGCGGGGCTCGCCGATACCGCTGGAGCCCAGGGACTCACGCCGGAACCAGGGCCTCGACGAGACCGGACGGCCCGGCGGAGCAGGGGAGAAGAAGGCCACCGTTCCGGTGCAGCAGGCCGCCGCGCAGAGGCCGTCCCTGCCGCCGCGCGCCCCCATCTCCCCGCGGCTGGCCTCCGTCACCCCCGCCGCCGACCCGACCGCCCTGCCCGGCAACGGCATCGGCGCGCGCGTGGTGCCGCGGCCCGCCGGTGGTGCGCTCCACCACGACCAGCCCGCCGAAGACCCGGTGCCCGGTACGGGCGCCGCCGGGCAGGAGAGTTCGACCGAGGATGCAACCGAGCCTGGGGAGGCATTTCGTGGGCGCTGACCGCAAGGGGGGCGCCCAGCGGCGGCCGGGGCGCGCGGTGGTGTACGCCGCCCTCGGAGCCGTCCTACTGGCCGGTTGCGCTTCGATGCCCGACAGCGGCGGCCTGCGGGACGTGGAGTCCACGCCGCGGCAGGAGACCGGGGTCCGGGTGTTCGCCATGCCGCCGGCTGAGAACGCCACCCCGGGCGAGATCATGCAGGGCTTTCTGGAGGCCCTGACCAGCGACGATCCGGAATACGACACCGCTCGCAAATACCTGACGGCCGACGCGGTGCGCACCTGGCGGCCGAAGCGGTCGACCACGGTCCTGGCGAACGGGCCGAGCATAGAGAGCACCTGCCAGCCGGGGGGCCGGGAGGAAACCAGCAGCGTCACCTGCCTTCTGGCGGGCAACAGGGTCGCCACGGTCGACGCGCAGCAGGCGTACCAGCCCGCCACCGGGTCCTACCGCGAGAAGCTCCATCTGACGAAGGACCCCAAGAACGGGCAGTGGCGCATCGATAGGCTGCCCGACGGGGTCGTCATGGGCAAGTCGGACTTCCAGCGGAACTACATGTCCGTCAACAAGTACTACTTCGCCTCCAACACGGCGGTCGGTCCGAACAGGCAGCCGGTGGCGGTGGCCGATCCGGTGTTCGTGCGCAGCAAGGTGGACCCGATGACCCAGGTGGTCCGCTCACTACTGAAGGGCCCCAGTACCTGGCTCGGCCCCGTCGTCAGGTCCAGCTTCCCCTCCGGTACCGCACTACAGAGGGACGTGTCGGGCCTGACACCGGACGACCAGAACCGGCTGACCGTGCCCCTGAACCTCAAGGCGTCCCAGGTCGCAGCTGCCAAATGCACCGAGATGGCGGCGCAGACCCTGTTCACCCTGCGGAACCTGGCGCCGACACTGGAGTCCGTCGAGTTGCGGGGGACCGGCGGTGTGCGGCTGTGCGACCTGACCGCCGAGCACGCCGAGTCCGCCGCCTGGCACGGGGCGTCCAAGCACCCCGAGTACCTGTACTTCCTCGACGGAAAGCGCAGGCTGGTGCGGATCCCGACCGGGAGCACCGGCACCAGCGCCTTTCCGGTGCCGGGTCCGCTGGGCGAGGGCCTGAGGGCGCTGCAGTCCGTGGCGGTGTCGCGGGATGAGCACACCGCGGCCGGGGTCGGCAACGACGGTGGTTCGTTGTACGTGACGTCGCTGGCGTCGGGCGGTTCGCTCGGGCCGGCACGGGTGAGCAGCAGCGGTCCGACACCCGCAGAACGCCTGACCACACCCAGCTGGGACGCCCGCGGTGACCTGTGGGTGGCCGATCGCGACCCGAAGCACCAGCGGCTGAAGGTCCTGGAACACGGTGTCACCGAGCCTGAGGACGTGGCCGTCCCGGACTTGCCCGGCCGCATCAAGCAAGCGCGGGTGGCGGCCGACGGGGTGCGGATCGCGTTGGTCGTGGAGAAGGACGGCAAGCAGTCTCTGCTGATCGGCCGGATCCAGCGTGACGACGGGACCGGGCAGGGCATCTCGGTGGTCGAACTGCGGTCGGCCGCCCCCGACCTGGAACAGGTCAGCGCCATCTCCTGGGCCGGGGACAGCAGGCTGCTCGTTGTCGGCCAGGAGCAAGGTGGCGTGCAGCAGCTTCGGTACGTCCAGGTCGACGGTTCCACGCTGGACGGTCCGGCTCCCGGGGCGCTCACCGGGGTCAAGGCGATCGCCGCGTCCGAGGACGAGCGGGTGCCGCTGGTGGCCTGCTCGGGGGACGGAATCGTACGGCTCCCGTCCGGGACGCAGTGGCAGAAGGTGGACAAGGACGGGACGGCACCGGTCTACCCGGGCTAATGCTGCAACAAGCAACGTTCGCCCCGTCGCGTAAACGTCGCCTGCCGCGGCCCTAGCGGCGGCTTGCAGGCCCTTCCCCCACACGGTGCCTCGGCCACTGGTTCGTACGGTGCGGGTGCCCGACCCGGCAGAGCTGTCCGTTTCTCCGCGCCTCGTCCTTCCTGGGCACTTGCCCACTCCCGCCCTCCCGCGCGGGGACGGAGGGGGGAGGGGAGAGCTCGGGGTTGTCCACAGGACGTTGTCCACAGGGGTGGTCAGTCGTCGTCGACGTTGGCACAGTGATGGCCATGCGGAGGTGGTGGCAGGACCTCACCGACCTGGTGCTACCAACCGACTGCGCGGGCTGCGGGGCACCTCGTACGGCCCTCTGTCCGTCGTGCCGGGTCACCCTGGAGGACGGCCCGCCGCAGCGGGTGCGACCGGTTCCGGAGCTGGCCGGGCTACCGGTGGTGTACGCGGTGGCTCCGTATGCGGAGGAAGTGCGGGCGCTCCTCCTCGCCCACAAGGAGCGGGGCGCGCTGACCCTCGCGGGAGCACTGGGTCCGGCTCTGGCAGGGGCTGTACGGGCCGGGCTCGGCCTGGGCATTTCCGGTGCCGGTCGTGGCAGCGGCGGACTGGTGGGATCGAGCAGGCGAGCGCCTGTCCTGCTCGTGCCGGTGCCCTCAGCCCGATGGGCCGTGCGGGCACGCGGACACGATCCGGTGCGGCGGATGGCGCTGGTGGCCGCCGGGGAGCTGCGGCGCACGGGTACGCCTGCCCGTGTGGCGGCCGTGTTGCGCCAGCGGCGGGCCGTAGCTGACCAAGCGCGGCTCGACGCGGCACACCGTCTGCGGAACCTCGCGGGCGCGCTGGAGGTGACGACGAGCGGTGGCAGGCTGCTCGACAGGGGCCGGATCGTGCTCGTCGACGACCTGATCACGACGGGTGCCACTCTCGCCGAGGCGGCGCGTGCTGTGCGGGCGGTGGCCGAATCGGGCTATGACAGCGGTGGGAGGAGGCATGAGAAGGGATGTGGAGTGAGACACGTCGTGTACGGGGCCGTACGTCGGGAAGGAAGGGGGGAACGGCGGATGGGAGCGCACCCGGAGAAGGAGAAATGGGTGCATCGTGCACCAGAAAAGGCGGCGGCGAACGCCGTCGGGCAGGCGCTCCTTGCCGCAGTGATCGCCGCTCCGCGGGATTCTTTCGAAAGAAACAGGAACTGACCACTGAGTTGCATCGTTGCAGCTAGCGAGAGGGGGAATTCACCTGAACGGAGGTACGTCGCGGTAGAGGGTGACGACATCCGTCCGGGCGAGATATGTTCGGTTGTGAGGAAAGGCGCAGGCCACACCTCTCGTATCCGAATGCTGTGCTGCGGGTTTTGCGCAATCACCCGCGGCGGTGGGATGGAGATCGCGCCCATGGGGGAGGAGGAGGTGGAAGTCACCGAGTCCGAGGTCCGGTCACACCGGACCTGGTGCAAAAGGGAGAGGCTCCGCCGACGTAGCGGAGCGATCCGGGAACGGAGTTCTGCGTGGACATCGTCGTCAAAGGCCGCAAGACCGAGGTGCCCGAGCGGTTCCGCAAGCACGTGGCCGAGAAGCTGAAGCTGGAGAAGATCCAGAAGCTCGATGGCAAGGTGATCAGCCTCGACGTCGAGGTGTCCAAGGAGCCCAACCCCCGACAGGCCGACCGTTGTGACCGAGTGGAGATCACGCTCCGCTCCCGCGGTCCGGTGATCCGGGCGGAGGCAGCGGCCAGCGATCCGTACGCGGCACTTGACCTGGCTGCGGAGAAGCTGGATGCCCGGCTGCGCAAGCAGCACGACAAGCGGTTCTCACGCCGTGGCGCACGACGGATCTCGGCGGCCGAGGTCCCCGACCACGTTCCGGGCGCTGCGACGCTCAACGGCAACGGCCTCCCCGTCCAGGAAGAGGCGGCGGACGGAGTGCCGACCAAGAAGATCGGCTCGCTGGAGGTCAAGGGAGACGGCCCCCTCGTTGTCCGCGAGAAGACCCACGTCACCTCCCCGATGAGTCTCGACCAGGCCCTCTACGAGATGGAGCTGGTCGGCCACGACTTCTACCTGTTCATCGACTCCGAGTCGAAGGAACCGAGCGTCGTCTACCGGCGGCATGCGTACGACTACGGTGTGATCCACCTCAGCACGGACCCGATGGTCGCTGAGGCGCGCCCCCCCGCGGCTGGTGGCACACCCGGCAGCTGACCCACCCGGCCCAAGCTGAGCCGGTGCCCCTGGAGCGCGTGTGCGCCCCCAGGGGCACCGGCGTGCGACCGCTTCGTGTCCCGCAGGTCACTTACGTGGCAGCTGGGCATGAAATCATGGTCGCACCGGCCCAACCAGTGGGCCGCTGCCTTGGGTTGGCGATGGTGGCACAGGACCACAGGCCACAGCCTTCAGGGGGAGGAACGATGGCGGACACCTTCGGACCGATGCGGGACGATGACACCGGCGGCGTCGGCGGTATGGGCCCGGGCGAGGGCTCTTCACGCCAGGAGCCGATCAGAGTCCTGGTCGTTGACGATCATGCCCTCTTCCGGCGGGGACTGGAGATCGTGCTCGCGGCCGAGGAGGACATCCAAGTCGTCGGCGAGGCGGGCGACGGCGCCGAGGCCGTCGGCAAGGCCGCCGATCTACTGCCCGACATCGTGTTGATGGACGTTCGCATGCCCAAGCGGGGCGGGATCGAGGCCTGCACCTCCATCAAGGAGGTCGCTCCCAGCGCGAAGATCATCATGCTGACCATCAGCGACGAGGAGGCCGACCTCTACGACGCGATCAAGGCGGGTGCGACCGGATACCTCCTCAAGGAGATTTCCACGGACGAGGTGGCCACCGCCATCCGGGCCGTGGCCGACGGACAGTCGCAGATCAGTCCCTCGATGGCGTCGAAACTCCTCACCGAATTCAAGTCGATGATCCAGCGCACCGACGAACGGCGCCTGGTGCCGGCGCCACGGCTGACCGACCGGGAGCTGGAAGTCCTCAAACTCGTCGCCACGGGGATGAACAACCGGGACATCGCCAAGGAACTGTTCATCTCCGAGAACACGGTGAAGAACCACGTCCGCAACATCCTGGAGAAGCTGCAGCTGCACTCCAGGATGGAGGCCGTGGTCTACGCGATGCGGGAGAAGATCCTGGAGATCCGGTAGCGAATCTCCGCCATCCGGGCGCCGGTCAGGCGAGGACGCGGGCGAGCTCCCTCGTCAGGGGCTCGCGGAGGCCGGGGGCATTGACCCGCTCCACACGCACGTCCGTGCAGTTCACCCAGCTCGCCGCTTCGATCAACGCCTGGGCCGCCGCCGGAACGGCCTTGGGGCCGTCCAGGGTGACCTGCTTGGCCACCAGGGTGCGACCCTCGCGGGCCGGGTCGACCCGGCCGACCAGCTGGCCACCGGCGAGCAGTGGCATCGCGAAGTAGCCGTGAACCCGCTTGGGCTTGGGAACGTAGGCCTCCAGGCGGTGGGTGAACCCGAAGATCCGCTCCGTGCGCGCCCGCTCCCAGATCAGCGAGTCGAACGGCGACAGCAGCGTGGTGCGATGCCGGCCGCGCAGGGGTGCAGCCAGGGCCGCCGGGTCAGCCCAGGCCGGCCTGCCCCAGCCCTCGACCTCGACCGGCACCAGGCCCGAGTCGGCGATCACCGCGTCGACCTGCTCGCCCTTGAGACGGTGGTAGTCGGCGATGTCCGCCCGCGTGCCGACGCCCAGGAACTCACCGGCCAGCCGTACCAGACGGCGCAGGCACTCGGCGTCGTCCAGCTGGTCGTGGAGCAGAACCTGTGGGATCGCGCGCTCGGCTAGGTCGTACACCCGCTTCCAGCCGCGGCGCTCGACGCACACCACCTCGCCGTACATCAGTGCGCGTTCCACCGCGACCTTGGTACCGGACCAGTCCCACCAATCGTTCGTCTTCTTCGCGCCGCCCAGCTCCGTGGCGGTCAGCGGGCCCTGAGCGCGCAACTGCTTGATGACCTGCTCGTAGGCGCCGTCCGGGAGTTCGTGGTTCCAGTGTGGGCGGCCCCGGTAGGCGCGGCGGCGGAAGGCGAAGTGCGGCCACTCCTCGACGGGGAGGATGCACGCGGCGTGCGACCAGTACTCGAAGGCGTGGGTGCCCTTCCAGTACGCGGCTTCGACGGTTCTGCGGCCGACCGCGCCAAGCCGGGCGTACGGCACCAGCTCGTGGGAGCGGGCGAGCACCGAAATCGTGTCGAGCTGGACCGCGCCGAGGTGGCGCAGCACCCCGCGGACACCCGCCCGTCGGTCGGGCGCACCAAGGAAACCCTGCGCCCGCAGGGCGATACGGCGGGCGTCGTCCGTGGTGAGCGTGGTGGTGGGGCGCGGCAGGGCAGTCATGCCCCGGACGATAGAGGGTGCCACTGACATTGAGGCTGATGCCCAGGTACCGGCGGTCCTGGCCCGGTGCCGACTGAGGGCCGCGGTGAGCCGAGTTCCGCCTCGGCCGTGGTCAGGAAGGGGCGGGTAGGTAAGGGGCCGTGGACGGAAGACCCAGGTCCGAGGGGAGCAGGGAGCCGACCCAGCAGTCCCGTCGTACCCCCTTGTTGCTCATCCCCGAGCGCAGGGTGCCCTCGATGGTGAAGCCGGCGCGTTCGGCCACCGCGCGGGAGGCGAGGTTGCCGACCTCGGCACGCCATTCGACCCGGTCGACGCCGGCCTTGGTGAAGACCCACCGGCACGCGGTGCGCGTGGCCTCCGTGATGTAGCCGTGGCCGCGGTGTTCCCTGGCCGCCCAGAACCCCACCTCGGCCGTGCCCGGGGCCTGCCTGGTGAGACCGAGCATGCCGGCCAGCTCGCCGCTGGTGAGGAAGACTCCGAAGGTGAACGCCGAATCCTGCGACCAGCCGTCGGGGACCAGTTGCTCGGTGAAGCTGCGGGAGTGTTCGGGCCGGTACGGTGAGGGGACGACGGTCCAGCGCTGGATGTCAGGGTCCTGGGCGGCCTCGTACACCGCATCGGTGTCGTCCGGGCCGACGGTGCGCAACACGAGACGGCCGGTGGTGAGCGTGACGGGTTCCATCGGCTGATTCTGTTCGGGCCGTCGCCGGGAGACCACCGGTTTTCCCGGGGTGTGACCGTCTGATCACATGTCGTGAGGTTCCCCGAACCGGTGCGGCACTATCCGTGTGTCCCGTCCGTTGTCCCGGATGAAGCAGCCGTCGGGTCGCCGGGCCTCCCGGCGCGGCCGGGTCCTCGCATACGATGGCGGTTGCTCAGTACGTCACAAGGAAAACCGACCGTCCCAGGCCCGACCGGCAAGGAGACCAGCCCCCGTGTCCGTCCTCTCGAAGATCATGCGTGCAGGCGAAGGCAAGATCCTGCGCAAGCTGCACCGCATCGCGGACCAGGTCAACTCCATCGAAGAGGACTTCCTGGACCTCTCCGACGCCGAGCTGCGGGCCCTCACCGACGAGTACAAGCAGCGGTACGCGGACGGTGAGTCCCTGGACGACCTGCTCCCCGAGGCGTTCGCCACCGTCCGTGAGGCCGCCAAGCGTGTCCTCGGTCAGCGTCACTACGACGTGCAGTTGATGGGTGGTGCCGCGCTCCACCTCGGCTATGTGGCCGAGATGAAGACGGGTGAGGGCAAGACCCTCGTCGGTACGCTGCCCGCGTACCTGAACGCCCTGTCCGGTGAGGGTGTCCACCTCATCACGGTCAACGACTACCTGGCCGAGCGCGACTCCGAGATGATGGGTCGCGTCCACAAGTTCCTGGGCCTGAACGTCGGCTGCATCCTGGCCAACATGACGCCGGCGCAGCGCCGCGAGCAGTACGGGTGCGACATCACCTACGGCACGAACAACGAGTTCGGTTTCGACTACCTGCGCGACAACATGGCGTGGTCGCAGGACGAGCTGGTCCAGCGCGGCCACAACTTCGCCATCGTCGACGAGGTCGACTCCATCCTCGTCGACGAGGCCCGTACGCCGCTGATCATCTCCGGCCCCGCCGACCAGGCCACCAAGTGGTACGGCGACTTCGCCAAGCTCGTCACCCGGCTCAAGAAGGGTGAGGCAGGCAACCCGCTCAAGGGCGTCGAGGAAACCGGCGACTACGACGTCGACGAGAAGAAGCGCACGGTCGCCATCCACGAAGCCGGTGTCAGCAAGGTCGAGGACTGGCTGGGCATCGACAACCTCTACGAGTCGGTGAACACCCCGCTCGTGGGCTATCTGAACAACGCCATCAAGGCCAAGGAGCTCTTCAAGCTCGACAAGGACTACGTCGTCATCGACGGCGAGGTCATGATCGTCGACGAGCACACCGGCCGTATCCTCGCCGGTCGCCGCTACAACGAGGGCATGCACCAGGCGATCGAGGCGAAGGAAGGGGTGGACATCAAGGACGAGAACCAGACGCTCGCCACGATCACCCTGCAGAACTTCTTCCGCCTCTACAACAAGCTCTCCGGCATGACCGGTACGGCGATGACCGAGGCCGCCGAGTTCCACCAGATCTACAAGCTCGGCGTGGTCCCGATCCCGACCAACCGGCCGATGGTCCGCAAGGACCAGGCCGACCTGATCTACCGCACCGAGGTAGCCAAGTTCGAGGCGGTCGTCGACGACATCGCCGAGAAGCACGAGAAGGGCCAGCCGATCCTCGTCGGCACCACGTCCGTCGAGAAGTCGGAGTACCTGTCGCAGCAGCTGAGCAAGCGCGGCATCCAGCACGAGGTGCTCAACGCCAAGCACCACGAGCGTGAGGCGTCGATCGTCGCCCAGGCCGGCCGCAAGGGCGCTGTGACCGTGGCCACCAACATGGCTGGCCGTGGTACCGACATCAAGCTCGGTGGCAACCCCGAGGACCTCGCCGAGGCGGAGCTGCGGCAGCGCGGCCTCGACCCCGAGGAGCACATCGAGGAATGGGCCGCGGCGCTGCCCGCCGCCCTGGAGAAGGCCGAGGAAGCGGTCAAGGCCGAGAAGGACGAGGTCGAGTCGAGCGGCGGTCTCTACGTGCTCGGCACCGAGCGGCACGAGTCGCGGCGCATCGACAACCAGCTGCGCGGTCGTTCCGGCCGTCAGGGTGACCCAGGTGAGTCCCGCTTCTACCTGTCGCTGGGTGACGACCTCATGCGTCTGTTCAAGGCGCAGATGGTCGAGCGCGTGATGTCCATGGCGAACGTGCCGGACGACGTGCCGATCGAGAACAAGATGGTCACCCGCGCGATCGCGTCCGCGCAGTCGCAGGTCGAGCAGCAGAACTTCGAGACCCGTAAGAACGTCCTGAAGTACGACGAGGTGCTCAACCGGCAGCGCGAGGTCATCTACGGCGAGCGCAGGCGCGTTCTGGAGGGCGAGGACCTGCACGAGCAGATCCAGCACTTCACGGACGACACGATCGACGCGTACGTCGCCGCGGAGACCGCCGAGGGCTTCCCCGAGGACTGGGACCTGGACCGGCTGTGGGGTGCCTTCAAACAGCTCTACCCGGTGAAGGTCACCGTCGAGGAACTGGAGGAGGCTGCCGGCGACCGGGCCGGGCTGACCGCCGAGTTCATCTCCGAGTCCATCAAGGACGACATCCAGGAGCAGTACAAGGCCCGCGAGGAGCAGCTCGGCTCCGAGATCATGCGTGAACTGGAGCGCCGGGTGGTGCTGTCGGTCCTGGACCGCAAGTGGCGCGAGCACCTCTACGAGATGGACTACCTCCAGGAGGGCATCGGCCTGCGCGCGATGGCGCAGAAGGACCCGCTGGTCGAGTACCAGCGTGAGGGCTTCGACATGTTCACCGCCATGATGGAGGGCATCAAGGAGGAGTCCGTCGGCTACCTGTTCAACCTGGAGGTCCAGGTCGAGCAGCAGGTCGAGGAGGTTCCGGTCGAGGAACCGCAGCCGGTGGGCGAGGGCGTGCAGGACACGGTGCCGGCGCAGGCGGGGGCCCGCCCCGAGATCCGTGCCAAGGGGCTGGACGCACCGCAGCGGCGCGAGCTGCACTTCTCCGCGCCGACGGTGGACGGCGAGGGTGGCGTCGTCGAGCGTGACCTGGACGACGACGAGCCGGTGCGGTCCGAGTCGGACGGGCTCACGCGCGCGGAGCGGCGCCGGCAGGCCAAGGGCGGGCGGCGTCGTAAGAAGTAGCGCGGTCCGGCGGTCCGCCGGCCGCCGAGCAGGAACGTGCGGGCCGGGTCTCCTTGTGGAGCCCGGCCCGTTCCGGTGGGTGCAGGTGTCCGCCGGGTCCTTCGTCAGCCGTCCACCGGGCCGCGCGGCCTCGTGCCGCCCGTTTCCACGGCTGTGCAGCGCCAGCGGAGGTCAGCGCCCTGCTCCAGCCGGAAGGCCAGGGCCCGCAGCCGGGTGCCCGCGGCGATGCGGGCGAAGGCCTCGATGGCACCGGCGCGCGGGATGAAGTAGCCGATGTCCTGGACGACGGGGCGGGCGCCGCGGGTGCGCAGGGGACCGAGCGCGGCGAGGCGGACCAGATCGTCGTAGGCGCGACCCGCGGTGTGGCGCAGCATCCAGTGGACGGGGCGCTGGCCGCTCAGCACGGCCAGCAGGCGGTCCGCGAAGAGATCCGTGGGCCTGGGCTGCTCCACGGCGGTCCAGGCCGCCTCAGGGCGGCCTGGACGTTCGGTGGTCGTCCGGGCCGCGTCCGGGCGGGCGGCAGCGGGTGTGGGCTGCCGGGTGGCGGTGCGGACGGAGGCGACCCGGGCCGGTGCGCGCGGCGGTGCGCCGCTGGGACGGCGGGTGTCGTGGCGGGTCGGCGGGCGGTGGCGCGGGCGTGACCGGGCGGTGCGGCTCATGACCTTGTTCATGGGAGACCCCGTTCGGCGGGCCCGGGTGGTACCGGGCGGCAACTCGCTGGCTGGGGATCTTGTACGGGCGCGAACGAGGAAGCCGCAAGGAAGGCGGGCAGGACACGCTGGCGCCGAGAACTTCACCTATCCGGGGGAAGGACGGCGGCGGGGGCCGCCCGGGGGAGCGGTCGCGCCGGGTGAGGCGCACGGCGTGGAGTAGACGCCTCCCCGGATGCGGTCAGGGGCCCGAAAGGGGACGGCGCACGTATCCTGAAGCCCTCCGGGAAGCAGGCCGGCAGGCCTTCCCGGGTGCCAATGGAGCCCCAGACCAGGAATGAGCGGCCGAGCATGCGCGTCTACGTCCCCCTGACCCTCCCCGGTCTCGCCGAGGCGCACGAGACGGGGGAGCTGGGGAGCGGCACCTTCACCGCGTACGCCGTCACGCCCGCGTTGCGCGAGTGGTACCTCTCCGACGACGTCGAGGAGCTGGAGTACGCGGCGCTCAGCCGGGCCGCCCTGGCCTCGCTGCGGCTGCTGGCCGCCGAGCCGGGTGCGGCGCGGCGGCGGGTCGTGGTCGCCGTGGACGTAACCGAGGACACCGCCACGGCCGGTCCGGATCGGGGGCTCGACCCGGTGGCGCTCGGCGAGGTGACCGTGACCGCGAGCGTGCCGCTCGTGAAGGCGGCCGCCGTGCACGTGGACGCCGACGACGCGGAGGCGGACGTGTCCGCGGCGGCGGACGCGCTCCGGGCGGCTGCCGGTGGGGACGACGATGCGCAGTACGTCGTGGACGGGGCGGACGACCACGAACTGCTCTGGTACGCCACGCAGGAGATCCCCCACCTGGTCGGGCGCGGCTGAGCAGGGCTGCTGCCCAGACCGGTGGTGACCGGCGCCGGTGGTGACCACCGCCGCCGGTGAATGTCGGTGGTGACGGGTACGGTCTTGGACATGGGGATGCAGGTAAGCGCGCACATCGTCTGGGACTGGAACGGGACCCTGTTCCACGACAATGACGCGATCATCGGGGCGACGAATGCGGCCTTCGCCGAGCTGGGGCTCGCGCCGATCACGCTGGAGCAGTACCGGTCGCTGTACTGCGTGCCGGTGCCGAAGTTCTACGAGCGGTTGCTCGGCCGGCTGCCGAGCGATGCCGAGTGGGAACTGATGGACGATGTCTTCCACCGGCACTACGCCGAGCACCGGGTGCGGTGCGGCCTGGCCGAGGGCGCGGCGGAGCTGCTCGAAGAGTGGCGCTCGGCAGGGCACAGCCAGTCGCTGCTGAGCATGTACGTGCACGAGGAACTCGTGCCGCTGGTGCGCGGCTTCGGCATAGAGGCGCACTTCGTACGGGTCGAGGGGCGTACGGGACCCTCCGGCGGGAGCAAGGCCGAACACATGGTCCGGCACCTGCGCGCACTGGCCGGATCGGCCGAGCCCGCGCGCACGGTGGTGATCGGGGACGCGGCCGACGACGCGGTCGCGGCACAGCACGCGGGGGTGCGGGCCGTGCTGTACACCGGGGGGTCGCACAGCCGGGCCAGCCTGGAGGAGGCCGGGGTACCGGTGGTGGACACGCTGGCCGACGCGGTGGCGCGCGCGCAGCGGATGGCGGCGTGAGTAGGGTCCCCGGGTGCGGTGCCGCCGCAGGCACGGGCGGCCCCGCCCGCCCGTGCCTGCGGGCGGGGCCGCTCAGTTCACCGGTGCCTTCGAGCGCAGCACGGTGAGGAACTCGCGCATCCACGCGGGATGATCAGGCCAGGCGCGGGACGAGACGAGGGTGCCGTCGACGACCGTCTCCGTGTCCTGGAAGCCCGCTCCGGCCGCCTGCATGTCCGGCTCCAGCGCCGGGTAGGCGGTGACCCGGCGACCGCGCAGGCCGTCCATCGCGGCGGTGATCAGGGGGCCGTGGCAGATCTGGGCGACTGGCTTGTCGGAGTCGAAGAACCCCTTGACGATCTTGCGGAGTTCGGGGTCGTTGCGCAGGTACTCGGGAGCCCGGCCGCCGGGGATGACGAGGGCCGCGTACTCGCCCGGGTCCACTTCGGAGAAGGCAAGGTCGGCGGGCCAGGTGTAGCCGGGCTTCTCGGTGTAGGTGTCGTGGCCGGGTTCGACGTCGTGGACGACGAATCGGAGGGTTTTGCGGGAGGGGGCCGCGATGTGGACCTCGTAGCCTTCCTCGCGTAGGCGCTGGTAAGGGTAGAGGACTTCCAGGGACTCCGCTGCGTCTCCGGTGACGATGAGGATCTTCGCGGGCATGTCGGCTCCTCTGGGCTGACTCCACCGGACCCCTGGAGAGAAGTCCGGGCGGAGCGCACTGGCTCACTGTCCTGCGCAACGTGCCCCCGCCAGGCTCGTCTGCCAAGAGGGCCCGTCACCTTTTTCAGAGTGTCCTGCCGGAGGGCGGGACGGCGCGACCGGATGAGGCACCTGCGCCGTGACCGGCCTGGGGGTAGCTGATGGTGACCGGAAGGGGTACTCGGTCAGGGCCGGGGTCCGATGTTCACACTGGGCCGGACGGCACATCGGGCATGGCTGGATATGTCACCCGCCCCCGCCTTGGCGCTGTGCAGAACGTCAAAGTTCACCCCCTGGTTTTGTACACATACGGCTCATGACGGGTCCGGGGTGAGGAGCGATAGCCTTGTGGCGTGATCAGCGCGATATCTCGCGGGGGCGCTTCTGCTCCTGCCTTGCGCCCGGGTTGCACGGAGCACCTCCGTGACCGGGCGGCGGTCGCTGGTCTTCGTGGGCGGGAGGGGGCCGCAGGAGCTCCCACGACGCCGGGGACGGCCCGGGACGCGGCGGTGCCGAGCGCAGCGTCGCACCCGGTAGGTACGTCGAGAACGGCCGAAGTCCCCCCGCTCATCTCACCTCGCGGCGTTGCGCCGGAACGGACCGGACACCCCGGGCCGTGGCGTTGCCCCGGAGGGGAAGAGACCGTACTTCCTTCTACGTCACGCAACGGCGCGCGACAGGAGTCAGAGGACAATGCAGACCAAGCTGGACGAAGCCAAGGCCGAGTTGCTCGAACGGGCCGCCCGGGTAGCTGAGAACAGCCCGGTCGGGGGGCACCTACCGACCGGGACGACGAGCGAGGGCACCCCCGGCTCCCCGGACGGCGAGTCGGTGCTCGCGTTCCTCCAGCGCTACTACCTGCACACCGCCCCCGAAGACCTCACTGGCCGTGACCCGGTCGACGCGTTCGGTGCGGCGGTCTCGCACTACCGCCTCGCCGAGAACCGGCCCCAGGGCACCGCGAACGTCCGGGTGTACACCCCGACCGTGGAAGAGAACGGCTGGACCTGCAGCCACACCGTGGTGGAAGTCGTCACCGATGACATGCCCTTTTTGGTCGACTCGGTCACCAACGAGCTGACCCGCCAGGGGCGCGGCATCCATGTCGTCATCCACCCGCAGTTCGTCGTCCGGCGCGATCTGACCGGCAAACTGATCGAGGTAGTGCCGGCCCAGCCCACCGGCGCCCTTCCGCACGACGCGCACGTCGAGTCGTGGATCCACGTCGAGATCGACCGGGAGACCGACCGTTCCGACCTGAAGCAGATCTCCGCCGACCTGCTGCGCGTCCTGTCCGACGCCCGCGAGGCCGTCGAGGACTGGGAGAAGATGCGGGACGCGGCGATCCGGATCGCCGACGGCCTGGAGGACGAGGCCCTCCCCGGCGACCTGCCCCGGCCCGAGGTCGAGGAAGCCCGCGAGTTGCTGCGCTGGTTGTCCGCCGATCACTTCACCTTCCTCGGCTACCGCGAGTACCAGTTGCGCGACGACGACACGCTCGCCGCCGTGCCCGGCACCGGCCTCGGCATCCTGCGCTCCGACCCGCACCACGCCAAGGACGACCAGCACCCGGTCAGCCCCTCCTTCGAGCGGCTCCCGGCCGACGCCCGCGCCAAGGCGCGCGAGCACAAGCTCTTGGTGCTGACCAAGGCCAACAGTCGGGCCACCGTGCACCGGCCGTCGTACTTGGACTACGTCGGGGTCAAGAAGTTCGACGCGGACGGCAACGTCGTCGGCGAGCGCCGCTTCCTGGGCCTGTTCTCCTCCGCCGCGTACACCGAGTCCGTGCGCCGCGTGCCGGTGATCCGCCGCAAGGTCGACGAGGTCCTGGCCCGCGCCGGGTTCTCGCCGCACAGCCACGACGGCCGTGACCTGCTCCAGATCCTGGAGACCTACCCGCGCGACGAGCTGTTCCAGACGTCGGCCCCCGAACTCCAGTCCATCGCCACGTCCGTGCTGTACCTGCAGGAGCGGCGGCGGCTCAGGCTCTACCTGCGCCAGGACGAGTACGGACGCTACTACTCGGCCCTCGTCTACCTCCCCCGGGACCGTTACACCACCGGTGTCCGGTTGCGCATCATCGACATCCTGAAGGAAGAACTCGGCGGCATCAGCGTCGACTTCACCGCCTGGAACACCGAGTCGATCCTCTCCAGGCTGCACTTCGTCGTCCGTGTCCCACCGGGCACCGAGCTGTCCGAGCTGTCGGACACCGACAAGGAACGCATCGAGTTCCGCCTGGTGGAGGCGGCCCGCTCGTGGACCGACGCCTTCGCCGAGGCACTGACCGCCGAGTGCGGCGAGGAGTACGCGGCCGAGGTGCTGCGCCGCTACAACCACGCCTTCCCCGAGGGCTACAAGGCCGACCACCCTCCCCGCGCCGCGGTCGCCGACCTCGTCCACCTGGAGCAGCTCGGCGAGGAGAAGCCCTTCTCGCTCAGCCTGTACGAGCCGGTGGGAGCCGCGCCCGACGAACGCCGCTTCAAGATCTACCAGAAGGGCGGCTTGGTCTCCCTGTCCCACGTGCTGCCGGTGTTGACCCGCCTCGGCGTCGAGGTCACCGACGAGCGGCCGTACGAGCTGCGCTGCGTCGACCGCAGCACCTCCTGGATCTACGACTTCGGTCTGCGTATGCCCAAGGCGCCCGGCGGCGGCAACGGCGACTACGCGGGTGACGACGGCCGTACGCGGTTCCAGGAAGCCTTCGCCGCGGCCTGGACCGGCAAGGCGGAGAACGACGGCTTCAACGCCCTCGTGCTGAGCGCCGGGCTGACCTGGCGGCAGGCGATGGTCCTGCGCGCCTACGCCAAGTACCTTCGGCAGGCCGGCTCGACCTTCTCGCAGGACTACATGGAGGACACCCTCCGTAACAACGTCCACACCACCCGGCTCCTCATCTCGCTGTTCGAGGCGCGGATGTCCCCGGAGCGGCAGAGCGCGGGCCTGGAGCTGATCGACGCCCTCCTCGAAGAGGTCGACGCGGCCCTGGACCAGGTCGCCTCGCTCGACGAGGACCGCATCCTGCGGTCCTTCCTGACCGTCATCAAGGCGACGCTGCGCACGAACTTCTTCCAGGAGGCGACCGGCGGCAAGCCGCACGACTACGTCTCCATGAAGTTCGACCCGCAGGCCATCCCCGACCTGCCCGCGCCGCGCCCGGCGTACGAGATCTGGGTGTACTCCCCACGCGTGGAGGGCGTCCACCTGCGCTTCGGCAAGGTCGCGCGCGGAGGCTTGCGCTGGTCCGACCGGCGTGAGGACTTCCGCACCGAGATCCTGGGCCTGGTCAAGGCACAGATGGTGAAGAACACGGTCATCGTGCCGGTCGGCGCCAAGGGCGGCTTCGTCGCCAAGCAGCTGCCGGACCCTGCCCAGGACCGTGACGCCTGGCTGGCCGAGGGCATCGCCAGCTACCGGACCTTCATCTCGGCGCTGCTCGACATCACCGACAACATGGTCGCCGGCGAGGTGGTGCCGCCGCAGGACGTCGTCCGGCACGACGGCGACGACACCTACCTGGTGGTCGCCGCCGACAAGGGCACCGCCACGTTCTCCGACATCGCCAACGAGGTCGCGAACCAGTACACCTTCTGGCTGGGCGACGCCTTCGCCTCCGGTGGCAGTGCCGGCTACGACCACAAGGGCATGGGCATCACCGCGCGCGGTGCCTGGGAGTCCGTCAAGCGGCACTTCCGTGAGCTGGGTGTCGACACGCAGAGCGAGGACTTCGCGGTCGTCGGCATCGGCGACATGTCCGGTGACGTGTTCGGCAATGGCATGCTGCTCTCCGAGCACATCCAGCTGGTCGCCGCCTTCGACCACCGGCACATCTTCATCGACCCCACCCCGGACGCGGCCGTGTCCTACGCGGAGCGCCGCCGTCTGTTCGAGCTGCCCCGCTCCAGCTGGGCCGACTACAACACCGAGCTGCTGTCGGCGGGCGGCGGGATCTTCCCGCGCAGTGCGAAGTCCATTCAGCTCAACAGCCACATCCGTGAGGCCCTGGGGATCGAGAAGAAGATCTCCAAGATGACTCCGGCCGACCTGATGAAGACGATCCTGCAGGCGCCGGTGGACCTGCTGTGGAACGGCGGCATCGGCACGTACGTCAAGTCGTCCGGCGAGTCCAACCCGGACGTCGGCGACAAGGCCAACGACGCCATCCGCGTCGACGGCAAGGACCTGCGGGTGAAGGTCGTCGGCGAGGGCGGCAACCTGGGCCTGACCCAACTCGGCCGCATCGAGTTCGCGATGCAGGGCGGGAAGATCAACACCGACGCGATCGACAACAGCGCCGGTGTGGACACCTCTGACCACGAGGTGAACATCAAGATCTTGCTGAACGGTCTGGTCGCGGACGGCGACATGACCGTCAAGCAGCGCAACAAGCTGCTCGCTGAGATGACCGACGAGGTCGGCGCGCTGGTCCTGCGCAACAACTACGCGCAGAACACCGCCCTCGCCAACGCGCTGTTCCAGGCCAAGGACATGCTCCACGCCCAGCAGCGGTTCCTCCGCCACCTGGTGCGCGAAGGCCACCTGGACCGGGCGCTGGAGTTCCTGCCGGCCGACCGGCAGATTCGCGAACGCCTCACCCAGGGCCTCGGTCTGAGCGGCCCGGAAACGGCCGTCGTGCTGGCGTACACGAAGATCACGGTCGCGGAGGAACTGCTGCACACCTCGCTGCCGGACGACCCGTACCTGCGCGGCCTGCTGCACGCCTACTTCCCGACCCAGTTGCGTGACCGGTTCGCCGACGCCATCGACCACCACCCGCTGCGCCGGGAGATCACCACGACCGTCCTGGTCAACGACACGGTCAACACGGGCGGTACCACGTACCTGCACCGTCTGCGCGAGGAGACCGGTGCCTCACTGGAGGAGATCGTCCGCGCCCAGACCGCGGCCCGTGTGATCTTCAGCTCGGCGCCGGTGTGGGACGCGGTCGAGGCGCTGGACAACAAGGTCGACGCGGCCGTCCAGACCCGCATCCGGCTGCACTCCCGCCGTCAGGTCGAGCGCGGCACCCGCTGGCTGCTCAACAACCGGCCGCAGCCGCTGCAGCTGGCCGAGACGGTCGAGTTCTTCGCCGAGCGGGTCGAGCAGGTCTGGCAGGAGCTGCCGAAGCTGCTGCGCGGCGCGGACCTGGAGTGGTACCAGCACGTGTACGACGAGCTGTCCGCGGCCGGCGTCCCGGACGAACTCGCCACCCGGGTGGCCGGTTTCTCCTCCGCCTTCCCGACGCTCGACATCGTCTCGGTGGCCGACCGCATGGGCAGGGAGCCGCTGGATGTCGCGGAGGTCTACTACGACCTCGCGGACCGGTTGAACATCACCCAACTGATGGACCGCATCATCGAGCTGCCCCGCACCGACCGCTGGCAGTCCATGGCCCGTGCCTCCATCCGCGAGGACCTGTACTCGGCCCATGCGGCGCTCACCGCAGACGTGCTCGCGGCGGGCAACGGCACCTCGACCCCGGAACACCGCTTCCAGGCTTGGGAAGTGAAGAACCAGGCGATCCTGACCCGGGCGCGTACCACCCTGGAGGAGATCCGCGGTTCGGACTCCTTCGACCTCGCCAACCTGTCGGTGGCGATGCGCACGATGCGGACGCTGCTGCGTACACATTCGTAGCCGTACGGCACCGAAGGCGCCCTGAACCCGTCTTGGTCCAGGGCGCCTTCGTGCTTCCCACCTCTGCCGTTTCTTGCCGACTCTTAGGAGAAAACGTGCGGCGAATTTACCGTTTCCTGCTGGTCGGTGCGCTTCCGATAGGGTCTGCCGTGTGATCGTGAACCTCATCGAGAATCGTTCTCCTGTCCACCGACCCGGAGTGTTCCCGCAGGATGCATGCCGCGCCGCCTGACACCGAGCCGGTGAGCCGCACGGCACAACCCGGCGGCGCGCGGGCCGGTCGTGTGCTGCCGCAGGCAGCAGCCGCGCTCGTGCTGGTCCTGCTCCTCCTGGTGGTTGTCCGGCTGCCGTGGGCGGGCGACCTCGGCATGCACGCGGCCACGATCCAGCGACTGCGGCACAGCCTGCCGCATCCCGGCAACCCGCTGGTCGACGCCGACACGCCGAGCCCCTACTACTCGCCCTGGATGTTGCTGCTCGGCAGCCTCGCCAGATTGACCGGCCTGTCGGTGTTCGTGATCCTGCGCATGGGGGCCCTCGTCGGACTCGGGCTGCTGGTCACGGGAGTGTGGCGGTACGTCCGCACTCTGAGCGGCCATCGTGCCGCACCCGCGCTGGCGCTGCTGAGCCTGGTCTTCCTGTGGGGGACGGTCGCCTTCAACTGGAGCGGGTTCCTGGGCCTCAACTCCCTGGCACTGACGGTGTCGTACCCCAGCGTGTTCGCGCTCGGGCTCACCTTCCACTTCTGGGCGTGGCTGACGCGCACGGTAGGGGGCGAGGCCGGGTGGGGGAGATGGCTGTCGCTGGGCACGCTGTGGGCGTTGATCCTGCTGTGCCACCAGTTCACGGGGGTCGTGGCGTCGCTCGGTGCGCTGGCCGTACTGATCTCCGCGCGGCCGGGCCGGGTGGTGCTGGCGCGGCTCGGCGCCGCGTTGGCGTTCGCCGCGGTCCTGCTCTGGCTGTGGCCGTACTACGACTTCTTCGCGCTGTTCTCCGCGAGCGCCGACCTGGAGGCCATCCACCAGCCGTTGTACCAGGACCTGATGGGGCGCTTCGGGCTGGTTCTGCTCGGGGTGGTGGCCCTGGCCCTGCGCGCTCGGCGCGACCGCCGGGATCCCCTGGTGCTCTTCTTCGTGCTCGGCGCGCTGGTGTTCGCCGCGGGCGGGTTGACGGGCCATTATTCGTGGGGCCGGGCGCTACCCGCCGCGTTGATCCCGGCTCAGATCGCGGCTGCGCTGGAAGCCGTGTCGGCCGGACGGCGGGCAGTGCGGGCGGGATGGGCGTGTGCGCTGCTGGTCGCACTGGCGGTGGGGGCCTGGGCACAGGCCGGGACGCTCGGGTACGTGGTCAAGCGGAGTGCGTTGCCCGGGGCGGTCGCGGCCAAGTACCGGACGCCGTGGGTGGGGTACCAGTGGATCACACCGTGGGTGAAGTACGGGGACGTGGTGATGGCGCGGACGTATGCGTCCCGGCAGATTCCGGCGTACGGCCCGTACACGGTGGCACCGGGGTATCCCGATGTGTTCCTGCCGGACGCGGGGCGCCGGGAGACCGCGATGGAGCGGTACTTCGCGGCGGGGACGAGCGTGCAGGACCGGCGCGGGATTCTCCGGGAGTACCGGGTGCAGTGGGTCGTGGGAGGCCGGTCCACGGCAGGCCCGGGGCTGCACAGAGTGGCTGCCGGGCCGGACGGACAGGTGCTGTATCGCGTGGAGCCCTGAGCCCGCAACGGACCGGGGGCGGACCAGCGCCGGCGGGCCGCCCGTGCCGGCCTGGGGCTCGCCCCGCTCCGAGGGTGCGTGGGCTCGCCCCACTCCGAAAACGCACTGGCTCCCCCGCTCCAGGAGCGGGGGAGCCAGTGCCCGCGGCCAGCGCCGCCTGACTATCGCGGTTACCGGGACCCTTGCAGATGGCCCGGACTTCTCACCTCATCAGACTCGCCATCAGCCGCGCTGCCCTCCGTACCCTCGGCCGGGCCACCGTGTGCACGACCGGCCGGATCACCTGGGCCGTGACACCGACCGGGCGCCAGCGGATCTGGAGACGGCCTGGAGTGCGGTTCTCCGGCTCGATGGTGACGTCGTGCGGGGTCGCGCCCGAGCGGTAGTCGACGCGTGTGGTGACGGCCGGGAAGTCCAGCGGGGCCAGCAGCAGCCCGGAGTTGGACAGGCCCTGTTGTTGCAGGCGGACCAGCGGATGGCGGACGCCCTCGAAGCCCTGGAAGGGGAGGGGCGCCGAGGCCAGGTCCAGTCGGACGGTCCCTTCGAAGACGCCGGGGCGGATCGGGTCAAGGCGGAAGGGCACCGTCATACGGCGTCTGCCAGGGGACAGCAGCAGGCCGGCGCGCTGCGGCCCGACGGGCAGGCGGAGGCCCGGATCGTAGGTGCGGATGGTGAGGGTCAGACAGGCCCCGGTGCCCGGGGTCAGTTCCGTGATCTCGTGCCGGAACTGGGCGGTGGGGAAGGGACGCGTGTCCAGCTCCAGGTCGGAGACGTCCAGTTCGCGACGGGCCGGGCCGGTGCCGGGGACGCTGTCGCCCCAATACGGCACGCCGGTGCTGTCGGTGGTGACCTGCCTCGGTGCCACCCCGTGGCCGAGGCCGCGTGCGGCGAGTTGTGCGTCGGCCAGGCGGCCGTCCCGCAGCAGTTGCAACACGACCCGTTCGGATCGGGGCAGACGGGCGTACGCCCCGGGCGACAGGGTCTCGAGGTAGGGGTTCGTGGCCTCGGCGAAGGAGTGCAGCCACTCCTCGTCCCGGTAGGGCAGGTCGCCCGCGTACATCCGGAAGTCGTGCTTGAGGAACTTGAAGTCCTTGTCCTCCCGCAATCCGGCGTGTCCGCTGCTCACGAGGAAGTCGTCGATCAGGTGCTGCACGTGGACGCGGTCGCGGACGTTGGAGAGTTTGTGCCGCTGGTTGGAGATGGAGGCGGAGGCCGCTGCTGCGAAGGGCTCGATGTACCAGACGTAGACCGGGTCCGGGATGATGGTGAACGCCTTCGCCAGGCAGTACGCCTGCGCCGAGAACAGCTGGTCCTCGTAATGGATGCCCTCGGGGAAGCGGAGCTGGTGGCGGTCCAGGAACGAGCGGGCGTACATCTTGCTCGTGGACAGGTGCTCGAACAGCAGCCTCGGGTCCGCCTCGATGCCGTCCAGCGTGCGGCGCTCGGCGACCAGGTGGGGCATCCACGTCGAGCGGCGGCCGGTGTCCACCCGGACGCGGCGCACCGCACCCATCGTGAAGTCCACCTCCCGCTCCTGGTGGGCAGCCAACAACAACTCCACTGCTCGCGAAGGGAGCTCGTCGTCACTGTCGAGGAACATCAGGTACGGCGCGCGGGCGATCTCGATGGCCCGGTTGCGTGGGGCGCTGCAGCCACCGCTGTTCTCCGGCAGACGGAGGTAGCGGATGCGGTCGTCCTGTGCCGCCAGCTCCCGTGCCACGGAAGGCGTGTCGTCCGTGGAGTGGTCGTCGCTGATGACGATCTCGATGTTGGCGTGGGTCTGCGCGCGCAGGGACGCGACCGCACGGGGCAGGCGGGCCGCGTCGTTGTAGACGATCACCGTGACGGTGACGTCGGGGGCCGTCATGCCGTGGCCTCCTCGGGGGTCGGGGCGGGGGTCCGGTCCTCCAGCGGGATCACCGGTGGCAGTGAGGTCTCCGGTTCGCCCAGGAACACCCGCCGTACGACCCGTTCGGCGGCGCGGCCGTCGTCGTACTCGCAGAACCGGCGACGGAAGGCGTTCCGCGCCTTTGCCGCGCTTTCGTCGCGCCAGGCACCGGAGAGGAAGATCTCGGTCAGTTCCTCCTGAGTGCGGGCGACTTGGCCGGGGTGCTCCGCCATCAGGTCGAAGTAGACGCCCCGGGTCGTTCGGTAGGTCTCCCAGTCGTCGGCGTAGACGACGATCGGGCGGTCCAGGTTGGCGTAGTCGAACATGATCGACGAGTAGTCCGTGACCAGCGTGTCGGCGGCCAGGCACAACTCCTCGACGGGGTCGTAGGAGGAGACGTCGATGATCCGACCGGAGCGGCGCAGACCGGTCAGCGGAGAGGCGGCGCCGCCGTAGAAGTAATGGGCCCGGACCAGCAGGACCGTGTCGTCGCCGAGACGGTCGGCGAGGGCGGCGAGGTCGAGACGAGGGGCGAAGCCGGCCTCGTAGTCGCGGTGGGTGGGGGCGTACAGGACGGCCGTCTTGCCCGGTGCGATGCCGAGGCGGGCGCGCGCCGCACGGACGTCGGCCGCCGTGGCCCGGTAGAAGACGTCGTTACGTGGGTAGCCGTAGTCCAGGGAGGTGTAGCGGGCCGGGTAGGCGCGCTCCCACATCCGGGTGGAGTGACTGTTGGCGCTGACGCTGTAGTCCCACCTGTCGATGCGCGCCAGCAGGGCGGCGAAGTCCAGGCCCTTGGCGGCGGCCGGATGGTCCATCTGGTCCAGGCCCATGCGCTTCAGCGGGGTGCCGTGGTGGGTCTGGAGGTGGACCTGGTCAGGGCGTTTGACCACTGCGTTGGGGAAGTTGACGTTGTTGGTCAGGTACTTGGCGGTGGCCAGAGTCTCCCAGTAGCGGCGAGTGCCCGGGATGACGTGGTCCGTGCCGGGCGGCAGCAGGGCCGCGTTCTCCTTGTTCACCACCCACACCTGGTGGATGTGCGGGGCGAGCTGGGCCAGTTCGGCGGCGATCGCGGCCGGGTTGCAGGCCACTCCGCGTTCCCAGTAGGCGGTGAACACCGCCAGCTCCGGGTTCACCGGGCGGTCCAGGGCACGGCGGTACTGGTGGTCGCGGACCTTCGCACCCAGTTGGCGTTTACGCGACCGGACGGCCTTGCGGGCCCCGCGGCGGGTGCGGTTGGCGGACTGGAAGGCCCGGTACTTGGTGTAGGCGCCCTCCTCCAGCAGGGCGTGGCGCACACCTTCCAGACCCGCCGGGTGCTGGTGGCCTTCGGGGCGCCAGCGGACCGCCGCCAGGGAGGACCGCCGGAAGAACTCGCGGGCCACCGGTGCGGGCAGGTCCTCGCGGGCGAAGGTGCGGATCAGGTGGCGCACCATCAGGTCGTACAGCACCGCGCGGGGTGCGCGCCGGTCCTTGGTCAGCGGGAACAGGGACTCGTAGCGGTCGATGAGCGCGAGTCGGTCCGCGGGGGTGAGTGGCGGCAGGCTCTCTGGGCGCAGCACGCGGTTTTCGTAGGCCACTTGGTTCAGGCTGGCGACGCGGTCGGCGTGCAGCAGGGCCGCGTAGGCGGCCTGTGCTTCGTCGTCGCTGCTCAGCTGGTGCTCGTGCGCCTGCCAGAACGCGGTGCGCAGGACGCGGTTGCCGAGCAGCGGGGTGATCCGCAGCAGGTCGGCGGCCTCGTCCAGGGGGAGGGCCGTCCGGCCGACGGCGGCGAGGAAACGGCCGTCGCGGGAGGGGGCGGTAGCGGTCTGCCAGGTGGTGGTGACGTGGTCCAGGAGGAGGACGTCGACGGTGGAGGCCTGTTCACCGAGTTCGTCTTCATGGGTGTCGTCGGGGCCGTGGACTTCGTCGAGTTCGGCGATCCGTTCGGCGATCAGGCGGGGCGCGCCGGCCGGCAGGCCGTCCTTGGCGTGCACGAAGTGCAGCCAGCGGCCGGAGGCCCGGGCCGCGCCGGCCGCCCGGGCCTCCGCGTCACCGGTGCCCTCCGGAAGGGGGACGACGATCGTCTCGGGGGCGTGGCCCTCGGCTGTCTCCCGCGCCCAGTCACCGACCGCGGCGACGACCACCTCGACACCGGGGAGCGGGCGTGCCTCCAGGGAGTCGAGTAGTTCGGTGAGATGCCCCTGTGCGTTCGGTCCGTGAACGATGACGCTGAGGTGGGGCATCGCAGGGGACTCCTTAGGCTAGTCGGCTTGGGGTGCCTTTCGTAACATAATGTCACTGAATGAATGAAAGGGATAATCAAACCTGGGGTAAGAAACCCGGATGGAGCCGGGCTTACGAAGGAAGAGGGATCTTCGGCGCGTCCGGTTGCGGTGGGGGTCCGCCGGCCGCGGTTTTCTTTCCGGGGGCGGACTTCTTCGGGGCCGGCTTCTTGTCGCCGGTGAAGGCCTCGTACTCCTTCAGGACCTCCTCCGTCGGCCCGTCCATGCGCAGTTCGCCGCGTTCCAGCCACAGCACCCGCTCGCACGTGTCACGGATCGACTTGTTGTTGTGGCTGACCAGGAAGACCGTGCCGGCGTGCTCGCGCAACTCGCGGATGCGCCGCTCCGAACGTTTCTGGAAGGAGCGGTCTCCGGTGGCGAGCGCCTCGTCGATCAGCAGGACGTCGTGGTCCTTGGCGGCGGCGATGGAGAAGCGCAGACGGGCGGCCATGCCGGAGGAGTAGGTGCGCATCGGTAGCGTGATGAAGTCGCCCTTCTCGTTGATCCCGGAGAAGTCGACGATGTCCTGGTAGCGCTCCTTGACCTGCTCCCGGGACATGCCCATGGCCAGTCCGCCGAGGAAGACGTTCCGCTCGCCGGTGAGGTCGTTCATCAGGGCGGCGTTCACGCCCAGGAGGGAGGGCTGGCCGTTCGTGTAGATGTGTCCGCTCTCCACCGGGAGCAGTCCGGCGATTGCCTTGAGCAGGGTCGATTTGCCGGAACCGTTCGTCCCGATGAGCCCGATCGCCTCGCCCCGGTAGGCGACGAACGACACCTTCTTCACCGCGTGCACCCGGCGTACGCCCGCTGCCTTCTCCGCCTGCTTGCGGCGCAGGATGCGGTTGAGGGCGGCGGTGGCGGTGCCGCGTCCGGCCCCGGTGCCGTTGACCCGGTACACGATGTCGACGTCGTCGGCGACGATGGTGGGGGCCTTCTCGCCCTTGTCGCTGGTTCCGGACCTGTTGGACGACCCGGACTGCCCGGTCGTCCCGCTGTTGTGCTCAGCCACGGCCGTACGTCTCCTCAGCCTTCCAGAAGTAGATGAAGCCGCCGATCCCGGAGAGCAGGGCCCATCCGGTGGCCACCACCCACACGTGCGGGGGCAGGGAGCTGGAGTGGAAGCTGTCGATCAGTGCGAACCGCATGAGGTCGATGTAGACGGCGGCCGGGTTGATCTGCAGCAGCACGGTGACCACGTGCGGCAGGTGATCGCTATGGGTGATCTTGTCGATGCTCCACATCACGCCGGACACGTACATCCAGGTGCGCAGGACGAAGGGCATCAGCTGCGCGATGTCCGGAGTCTTGGCGCCCAGCCGCGCCATGATCATCGACATTCCGGCGTTGAAGGTGAACTGCAGAACGAGCGCCGGGACCGCCAGGACCCAGGAGGCGGCGACGGGGACGCCGAAACTGAGCAGGATGACGATCAGCGCAGCCATCGAGAACAGCAGCTGCTGCAGTTGCTGGAGTGCGAAGGAGATCGGCAGGGCAGCGCGTGGGAAGTGCAGGGCGCGGACCAGGCCGAGGTTGCCGGCGATCGCCCGGGTGCCCGCCATGATCGAGCTCTGGGTGAACGTCCAGATGAACACGCCCGTGACCAGGAACGGCACATAGTCGGGTACGTGGCGCTTGGTGCCGAGCAGTACGCCGAAGATGAAGTAGTAGACCGCCGCGTTCAACAGCGGGGTCATGACCTGCCACACCTGTCCGAGCTTCGCCTGGCTGTACTGCGCGGTGAGTTTGGCGGTGGCGAAGGCGGTGATGAAGTGGCGCCGGGCCCACAGTTGACGGACGTACTCCGGCAGGGAGGGGCGGGCCCCGCTGACCGACAGGCCGTGCCGGGCGGCCAGCGCTGTGAGGTCGTGACCGGTCGGGGGTCGGACAGGGGTCTGGGTCGGGGGCGGTGTGTGGAGGACCTGGCTCACATCCGCTGCTTTCGCTCGGGGGGAGGGGGTGCCGCGTCCGGCTGCGTCCGGCCGCGTCCGTGGTCCGTCGCCCGGCGTTTCCTCGTGCTTTCCCTATCGTTTTCTTACGTCGGGACGGGACCGTATCGTCGCAACGCGAGCGTAGGCCCAATACGCGTCGGAACGCAACCGTTTCGTCGTGACGCCCTATGCTGTCGGCATGACGACGAACGCCGAGGAGCCGCCGCGTCCGCGCCGCCGGACCCCCGCCGGGGCGGCCGTGCTGCGGGAGGACGTGACCGAGGCCATCCGGGCGGCCGTCTTCGAGGAACTCGCGGCCGTCGGCTACGCGCGTATGTCCATCGAGGGGATCGCCCGCCGGGCCGGCGTCGGCAAGACGGCGGTGTACCGTCGTTGGCGCTCCAAACTGCACCTGGTCCTGGACGTCGTCTCGGCGATGGCGGTACTGGGTCTCCCGGTGCCCGACACGGGCTCCCTGGAGGGTGACCTCCGCCTGCTCTACGAGGTCACGGCCCGCGCGCTCCGCCACCCCGTGGCTTCCCAGATCATCCCCGATCTCCAGGCCGAGGCGGCCCGCAACCCCGACATCGCCGAGGCCCTCCAGAAGGCTCTGCGGGATGGCCAGGAGGGCGTGGCGAGCAAGATCGTGGCGGCGGCCGAGGGGCGGGGCGAGATCCAGCAGGGCATCGACCCGGACCTGGCCCTGGACCTGATCTCCGGCCCGTTGTACTGGCGCTCGGTGGTGATCCGCGCACCGAAGCTGCCGAAGGGGTACCTGGAGAAACTGGCGAGGGCGACCGCGGGGGCGCTGCGGGCGGTGTGACTCCGGCCGCAGCGCCCGCCCCTGGCCCGCCAGGAAGGTCGTGGTGCCGGCGCGCGCAGTGCGCGCGCCGGCGATCGCTCCGCATCCGAGGGCCGGGCACGGGCCGTCCGGGCACCGGAGGGACGCGGGCCGCCGTGCCCGGGGCGAGGGCTCCCCTATGACCGTGCCGCCCCCGGATGCGTGCGCACCCAGCCCTCCCAGGCCGACGTGATCATGTCCTGGACGTCGTACTTGGCGTGCCAGCCCAGTTCCGTGGCGATGCGGTCGGCGGAGGCGACGACGCGGGCGGGATCGCCGGGGCGGCGGGGTGTGACGACCGGAGGGCGGTTGTAGCCGGTGACCCCGTTGATCCGGTCGATCATCTCGCGGACGGAGACGCCTTCGCCGCGGCCGATGTTGAGGGTCAGGTCGGTGCCGGGGGAGGAGCTGAGGGCACGGGCCACGGTCACATGGGCCTCGGCCAGGTCCACCACGTGGATGTAGTCGCGGACGCAGGTGCCGTCGGGGGTCGGGTAGTCGTCGCCGAAGATGCGCGGCGGGGCGCCCTCGGTCAGCTTCTCGAAGACCATGGGGATCAGGTTGAACACCCCGGTGTCGGCGAGTTCTGGGGCGGCCGCGCCGGCCACGTTGAAGTAGCGCAGAGACGCGGTGGACAGCCCTGCTGCCCGGCCCGCAGCACGGACGAGCCACTCGCCGGCCAGTTTCGTCTCGCCGTAGGGGGACAGGGGACGACAGGGGGTTTCCTCCGTGACCAGGTCGACGTCCGGCATGCCGTAGACGGCGGCCGAGGAGGAGAAGAGGAAAGACGGGACCTCCGCCGTGGTCACCGCCTCCAGGAGGACCCGCAGCCCTTCGACGTTCTCGTGGTAGTAGTGCAGTGGGCGATCCACCGACTCGCCTACCTGCTTCTTCGCCGCCAGGTGGACGACCCCGGTGATGTCGTGGTCGGCGAGCGTGCGGGCCACCCGGTCGGCGTCCAGTGTCGAGCCCCGGACCAGCGGGACCTCCGCCGGCACCCGCTCGGCGACGCCGGTGGACAGATCGTCGTAGACGACCGTGCGTTCGCCCGCTTCGGTCATCGCCCGGACGATGTGCGCCCCGATGTATCCGGCGCCGCCGGTGATCAGCCAGGTCATGTGCGACTGTCTCCTCTTACCTTCGTCAGCCTGCCGGCTTGTCGTTCGCCGGTCGGCCCATGTCTTCAGTGAAGCAGCCGGCGCAGCCGGCCGCGGACCACCTTGACAACTCCGTGCAGCCCCGTCGCCATGCGCAGGGCCAGTGCCCCGGAGTGCGTCGCGTACGGCTGCACCAGCAGCACGCCGTGCCGGACGCTGGGGACGGCGTGCCGGCGCAGCCGGTCGGCGCCGGCCAGCGCGTGTGCCGTGACGTCCCGGTGCGTGCCGTCCGCGAAGCGGAGCGTCAGGTGCAGGTCCCAGGTGCCTTCACCGAACGCGGCCAGGACGACGGGCACCTCGGCCGACCAGGTGTCTGCGTCGGAGGCCGTGAGGGTGGTCGTCATGTGGGCGGTCGTCCGGTCGCCCTCCCGTGAGCGCCAGTGCAGTTCCAGCTCGCGCGGGCCCGCCTCGGCCACCCTGCCGTACAGCTCGTGCAGCCGCAGGCACAGCAGTGAGGTGCGTGCGCGTGGACGCACCTGCGCCTCCACCGTGAGCGGCAGAGCCCCGGTGGGGCGGGTCTGCAGCGGGGCCAGGGTGACCTGCGGCAGGTCCGTGGACCAGACGGGCACACCGTCGGGGGTACGGGCGTGGGGCGGGAGCAGCCGTGCCGGGCGGGCGGCCAGTTCGCGCAGGCGGGGCAGGTCGCGTGGCTCGGGGGAGGCCAGGATGACCTGGGCGATCAGGCGGCCGGGGGCGGCGGGGTTCAGTTCCCAGTCGGTGGCGTCGTAGCGTGCGAGGTATTCGCGGGTGTGCGCCCACCACTCGCGTTGGTAGTGAGCGTCGCGCAGGCCCAGCTCGCGTGTGTACATGCGCACCTCGTGGTCGAGGAACTTGGCCCGGGCGGCCCGCGCCAGCTCCTTCTGCCCGGCGCCCAGCAGGATGTCGTACGCCAGCGTGCACGCCTCGACGCGCGCTTTCCAGTTGGCTATGCGCCCCCGGTCAAGGGAGAGCGACAACTGCTCGGCGGACCGGCGCACGTGCCACACGTACACGGTGTCCGGTACGAGTGCGATGCGCGGTCCCGCGGCCAGGACGCGTGCGGTGAAGACGAAGTCCTCGTAGAGGAAGCGGCCCTCGGGGAAGCGGATGCCGTGCGCGCGCAGGAAGCCGGTGCGGTACAGCTTGTTGACACACAGTGTGTCGTGGACCAGTCGGGGGCGCTGGGAGGGATGGGCGAGGACGGCGTGGGCCGCGTAGAGGGAGGCCTGCCACGGCTGTTCGCGGCCCGAGGGCAGTTCCCGGCGCACGCACAGTCCGCTCGTTACTTCGGCACCGGCCTGTGTGGCCGCCGCCAGCAGCGCGTCCACCGCACCCGGCGGCAGCACGTCGTCGCTGTCCAAGAACATCACGTACGGTGCCGTCACCGCGTCGATCCCGGTGTTGCGCGGGCTGCCGCAGCCGCCGCTGTTCTCCTCCCGGCGGACCACCCGCACCCTGGGCTCGCCGGCGGCCAGCCGGGTGAGTAGTTCGGCACTGTCGTCGGTGGAGCAGTCGTCCACCGCGATCACCTCGGTGACCGCGGGTCCCTGGGCGAGCGCGGAACGCACCGCATCGCCCACGTGGGCACGGTCGTTGTAGCCGATGACGACGACGGCGACGGCAGCGGCCTCGACCTGATGGTCGGACGGCTGGTCTGACGGGTCTGGATGCATGGGGTCCACGGGCCGGAAGCGTAGGAATGCGGGGTAATAGTCCGTTAGGAGATGCTTAGTGGTCGATTCAGAAGACGGTGGGAAACAGGGCGGGGTTGCGTGGTTGGCGCGTTCTTTCCGGAGGATGTCCGGGTGGACTGCCACAGCCGGACGAACGACAGCGCGGCGGCGGCTGCCAGCAGCGCGTTGCGGCCCAGCATCAACAGGCAGCCGGTCCAGGTTCCCGCGATCACCTCGCGGTAGCACATCGGGAACGCCACCGTGCTCAGCGCGGAAGCCGCCAGGACCAGCAGGGCCACCGGGCGCTGGCCGGTGTGCCGCGAGGTGAGGCACACGGCGGCGAGGCCCAGCAGCCAGATCAGGTACTGCGGGCTGATGACCCGGCTGGTGACCGTGAACAGCAGCACCGCGCACAGGGCCGCGTCATACGGCGTGGCCTCGCTCCAGCGCCTGGCGCGCAGCCGCCACAGCACCAGCAGCCCGAAGGCCAGTCCCGTGAGTGCGAGCGAGGCGGTCGCGACGACGTGCACGTACGGGCCGACCAGTTCGATCGCGCCGTACTGGTAGCGGGGCCGGCCGGACCAGCCGGCGTGCCGTGCGAGGTTGAGCGCCGTGCCGCCGAGCGACTCGATCTGCACCCCGCGCCCGCTCTGTTCCCGAAGGAAGGACAGCGGATCGGTGAAACAGAAGGAGAGCAGGCAGAGGCAGGCGGTTCCGGTGATCGCCGCCCACCCCCATGCCGTGCGGGTTGTCCGCCCCCGGGGCGTGCCGAGCAGCAGCAGCGCCGGCCACACCTTCACCAGCGCGCCCAACGCCGCGAACGCCCCGCCCGCGCGCGGGGAACGCGACGCCCGCAGCAGGGACAGCACGGCCAGGGCGGTGACCTGGACGTCGTACCGGGCGAGCGGGATGTGCAGCAGCAGCGGCAGCCCGCCCGTCCACAGGGCCGCACCGCGCAGGCTCCGTCCGGGACGGGTGCCGGTGCGGACCAGCGTTGCGGCGGTCAGCGCGTCCACGGCCAGGGTCAGCACCACGAACGCTTGGAAGTACGTCACTCCCGGCAGCAGGCCCGGTGCCAGGAGCACCGCGCCAGCGCCCGGAGGGTACTGCCACAGCGCGTCGTGGGTCGGGAAGGCGCCGTGCGCGAGGACGCCGTACCAGTGGTGGTATAGCCGCCACACCTCCCGGGTCACCGAGCCCCCGCCCAGCAGGGGGGCGCTGTCGTGGACCAACAGCCAGAGCATCAGGGTGCGGGTGGCGAGCCAGAGGGCGGTGAGGGCGAGGACCGGGCCGGAGGTGACACGGTGACGGTTCATCGCATGGGAGCCTAAGCGGTGCGGATGGTGTATCCACGCCGATACGCCGTCAATGACCGGCAAAGGCTGACTAATCGCAAAAGATCGGTCCATGGTGAACGTCGGGCTTCGTGTGAAACCGCAGCCGCGGAAACCGCAGGTGCAGATTCCGTCCTTGCGGAGGGTGCAGTCATGGAAACCGCGGTCGCATCGGGCGGTCGCCGTGTACGCGCCCGCGCTGGTGATGCTCGGGCTGGGCCTATGGGGGCTCGACCGGGGTGGGATGTGGCGCGACGAGGCCGTCAGCTTCCAGGTCGCGCGCCGCACGGTGCCGCAGATCTGGCAGCTGTTGCACGATGTGGACGCGGTGCACGGTCTGTACTACCTCCTCGTGCACGCCGTGCTCGCCGTCCATCCGGGCGAGGTGGTCCTCCGGCTGCCGTCGGTGTGCGCGGCGGCGGTGACGGCCGGCCTAGTGGGCGCTCTCGGTAGCCGACTGGTCCGGCCGCGCGTCGGCCTGTGGGCCGGCCTGCTCTACGCCGTCGCCCCGATGGCGGGCCACTACGCCCAGGAGGGTCGTTCCTACGCCCTGGTGGCGGCCGGCGCCACCGGCGCCACGCTGCTGTTCGTACGATCTGCGCAGGGGGGTTCGTGGTGGGCGTACGGAGCCGTCCTCGGCGTCACCTGCTGGCTGCACGAGTTCGCGGTGCTGCTGCTGCTCGCCCACGCGGTGTCGCTGGTGCTCGCCCGGGCCGGTGCGCGGGTGTGGCGGGGCTGGGGGTGCGCGGCGGGCGCGGTCGTGCTCGCCCTGCTGCCACTGGTCCTGGTGTCGCGGACCCAGGCGGCCCAGGTGGCATGGCTGCGCAGGCCCACGGTGGCCACCGCGGAGGGACTGCTGCGGGGGTTTCTGGGGCCGACGGCAGGGGTGTACTGGGTGTGTCTGGGGCTCGCCGTGGCGGGGCTGGCGGGACTGGCCGGGCGGCCGGGGGAGGTCACCTGCGCCAGGGTGGCTCTGCCGCTGGCGGTGGTGCCGCCCTTGGTGCTGATGCTGGTGTCACAGTTCTCGCCGCTGTACGTCGACCGGTACGTGCTGTACGCACTGGGCGGGGCCGTGCTGCTGGTGGCTGCAGGAGCGGATGCGGTGGCCGGGGCGGTGGCGCGGTCGGCCGCCCGCGGTACGCGAGGGGACTGCCTGCCGTGGCGCGGCCCCCTTTCGCGGTCCTGGCTCGTCACCCTCGCCGGGGTGCTGGCCGCAGCCGTCTCCCTTCTGCACCAGCTGCCGCTGCTGCGCGCGGACCGCAACCCCGGCACCCGGCCCGACGATCTCGCAGCCGTCTCCCGGGTTGCCGGGAGGGAGCTGAGCCCCGGGGACCCGGTGCTGTTCCTACCGGCGCACACGCGCAATGTGGCCCTCACGTACCCGGGGGCGTTCCGCGGAGTCCGGGACGTGGCCCTGGTGGAGGGAGCACGCGCCTCGGGGACGCTGTACGGGCGTGAGGTCGGGCCCGGCGAACTGCGCCGCAGACTGGCCGGGTTGGACCGGGTGTGGGTCGTGGCCGACCTGGACCTGGTCACCGGCCGCTGGATCCCGGGCAGCCGCACCGAGCGCGCCAAACTCGCAGTGCTAAACCAGGAGTTCTGGGAGCGGGAGGACACGGCGCGGAACGGGGTGACCGTCCGGCTCTACGTCCGCCGGGTCAGCGAACGTCCCGCGCCTGTGCCGATGCTGCCGCGTCCAGGGCGGTGGTGAGCTGGTCGAGCCGTGTGCGGAGCTCGGCGATCTCCTCCAGGTCGAAGCCGGTCGCCGCCACGATCCGCCGTGGTACTTCCAGGGCGCGATCGCGCAATGCGATGCCCTCCTCAGTGGGCCGCACCCGAACCGACCGCTCGTCGTGCGCGCTGCGCTCGCGTCGTACGAGGCCGGCCCCTTCCAACCGCTTGATCAGCGGGGACAGCGTGCCGGAATCGAGCCGCAGGTGCTCGCCGAGCTTCTTGACGGGCAGGTCGCCCTCTTCCCACAGCACCAGCATGACCAGGTACTGCGGGTAGGTGAGCCCGAGGTCCTTGAGGATCACTCGGTAGACGCCGTTGAAGGCGCGGGACGCCGCGTGCAGGGAGAAGCAGATCTGGCGGTCCAGACGGAGCCAGCCGACATCGCCCGGGGGCGTACCGGAGGGGGTGGCAGGAGGCGGCGTGGCGGTCATACGTCCAGGATAGCTCTTGCGAGCCATTTAGTTGTGCACAATTTAATTGTGTGCTCTACTTATGGTCGTGCGGTGGCGGGAACAGGGGCCACCGTGATCTCCGACTTCATGAGGGATGGTCTTCCATGGATGCGCTCTACACCGCTGTCGCCACCGCCACCCACGGCCGCGAGGGCCGTGCCGTCTCCTCCGACGGCAAGATCGACCTCGCCCTGGCCATGCCGGTGGAACTGGGCGGCACCGGCCAGGGCACCAACCCGGAGCAGCTCTTCGCTGCCGGTTACGCCGCCTGTTTCGGTAGTGCCCTCGGGCTCGTCGGACGGCAGGCGAAGGTGGACGTCAGCGACGCTGCGGTGACCGCCGAGGTCGGCATCGGCAAGCAGGGCGAGGGTTTCGGGCTGAAGGTGACCCTGCGCGTCGAACTGCCCGGCACCGTGGACGAGCCGACCGGCCGCAAGCTGGTCGAGACCGCCCACCAGGTCTGCCCGTACTCCAACGCCACCCGCGGCAACATCGACGTCGAGCTCGTCATCGAGTGACCGTCAGCCTCCTGCAGGGGCCGGTTCCCCCAGGGATGCCGTTGGTCCCGGGACCGGCCCCTGCCACCCGGCTCTACGCCGATGCCGGCACCTCCCGGCCGGAGGACTGGCCCGGGATCCGTGCGACCCCCACCGGGGGCATCGCCTCTCCCAGCAACAGCGTCCGCACCACGCGCTCGGCGGCCCGCCCGTCATCGAACTCGCAGAACCGGTCCCGGAAGTCCGCCCGTAGCCGCGCCGACTCCTCGTCCCGCCACGAGCCCGAGGCGAACAGCCAGGCCAGCTCCCGGTAGGAACGGGCGACCTGACCCGGCGGGTCGGCCGTGATGTCGACATACGCACCACGGCTCGCCACGAATGCGGGCCAGTCATCGGCATAGAGCACGATCGGCCGGTCCAGGACGGCGTAGTCGAACATCACGGCCGAGTAGTCGGTGACCAGCACGTCGGCGGCGAGCAGTACCTCCTCGACACGGGGTTCGTCGGTCGCGTCGACCACGATCCCGCGCCGGGCCTGCTCCGTGAGGCCCATGCCCCGTGCGGGACCGCCGGCCAGCGACGGATGGAGCCGGACCACGAGCGTGAACCCCTCACCGAGGTCGGCCGCGAACCTGGCCAGGTCGAGCCGGTCCACGTGGCCGCCCCTGCGGTAGTCCCGGCGGGTCGGTGCGTACAGCACGACCTTGTTGCCCTCGGGGATGCCGTGCCGTTGCCTGAAGTCACCGCGATCACGGCTGACCAGCACGTCATTGCGGGGGCTGCCGGTGCGCGCCGAGGTGAAGTGGCACGGGTAGGCCCGCTCCCAGACCAGCTCGGAGTGGCGGTTGGCGACCAGACTGAGGTCCCAGCGGTCGGCCCGGCGCAGCATCTGCGGCACGTCCAAGCCGAGCCGGGCTCCCGGCTTGTCCAGCAGGTCGACGCCCATGTACTTGAGCGGGGTGCCCTGATGGGTGTGGATGTGCACGCTGCCCGGCCGCTTGGCCAGTGCACCGGGCCAGTTGACGTCGTTGACGAAGAACTTCGCCCGGGCGGTGACCTCCAGATAGCGCCGCGAACCCACGATCACGTGCTCCACGTCGGGCGGCAGCTGTCCGGCGGTCTCCGTGTCCCGGACCACCCACACCCCGCGCAGCTGCGGGGCGATCTCCCGCGCCGTGTGGTAAACGGCCGCAGGATCGCCCAGTACACCCCGGTGCGAGGAGGCCGAGTACACCACGAGGTTCTCGTCCAGGGAGCGCCGCGCGTGCAGTGACGCCCAGCCGGTGCGGGCCCGTGCGGCCACGGCTCGGCGTGCCTCGCCCGTCCGCCGGGTCACCTCCCTCCTGGCCCGCGCCGACTGCCGCTTGAGCCGGTATCCCGTCCAGGAACCCTCCAGCACGGCGGCCTCGCCGACGACCACGGCGCCCTCGGGCTTGTGACGACGGAACATCTCCGCCGTGCGTCGGAAGAACTCCGCCTTGTCGGCGGGCGGCAGCCGGTCCGGTTTGGCGAGGATGTCCAGGCAGTGCTCGGCCATCTTGCGGTGCAGATACGGCTGCCACCGGGCCAGCTTGGGCCGCAGTGCCACAAAGGCGAAGACCCGCTCGTACTGATCGTGGATGTCGAAGTGCTTGCGACTGGTGGTGGACAGGATGTTGCCCTGCCGACGCTGCCGGTAGTGCAAGCAGATCCGGTCCAGGGCGGCGATCCGTCGGGCGCCGAGCATGACCGGGAAGGTCCAGGGGGTGTCCTCGTAGTAGCCGGGTGGGAACGTGAAGCCGTGCTCCGTCACGAACTCCCGCCGGTAGGCCTTGTTCCACACCACCATCAGCAGGTCCAGGATCTGCGGATACACCGAGACATCGAACGTGTCCGCCCCCGCCTCGGCGAGGAGGTGTGCCAGCACGTTGCGCCGGGTGCCGCCCCACCAGTAGGTGCGCGCGTAGTCGAACACCAATACATCGGGGCCGTCGCGGCCGTCGCGGCCGTCGCGGCCGTCGGGGTCGCTGGTGCCGGAGGTCTCCGCCAGGCGGTCGGCGATGGCCCGCAGCGCACCCGGGGTGAGGGTGTCGTCGCTGTCAAGGAAGAGCAGGTAGTCGCCGGTGGCCTGGGCGAGTCCCGCGTTGCGGGCCAGGCCGAGGCCCACGTTCTGCGGCAGGTGCAGCACCCGTACCCGGGTGTCCCGCCCGGCGTACTCGTCGAGGATCGCGCCGCAGCCGTCCGGAGAGCGGTCGTCCACGGCGATCAGCTCGAAGTCGTCGAAGGACTGCGCCAGCACCGAGTCCAGGCACTCACGCAGGAAGCCCTGAACCTTGAAGCAGGGCACGATCACACTGAAGCGGGGCACGGCGGGTCAGCTCCTCACGAGGGTCGCGGCGGCGGGGGCGGGGATGCGCTCCGCGAGCGGGATCACGGCCGGCACCACCTCCGGCGGTTCGTCGAGCAGCACCCGTCGCACGACGCGCTCGGCGGCCTGTCCGTCGTCGAACTCGCAGAACCGCTCCCGGAACGCGGTCCGCAGCGCACGGGCCTCCGGGCCCGCGTACGAGCCGTCCCGGAAGACGGCGGCCAGTTCCTGGGGCGTGCGGACGACGAGTCCGGGCGGTTCGGCCGTCAGATCGAAATAGACGCCCCGGGTCTCCCGGTAGACCTCCCAGTCGTCGGCGTACACGACGATCGGCCGGTCCAGGTTGGCGTAGTCGAACATGATCGACGAATAGTCGGTGACCAGCGCGTCCGCGGCCAGGGCCACGTCCTCGGCACAGCGGTGCGCGGTCACGTCGATGATCCGGCCGGTCCGGCCGGTGCCCCCGGCCCGGCCCTGGTCGTAGAAGTAGTGGGCCCGCAGCAGCACCACGATGTCCTCGCCGGCCGCCTCGCAGAACGCCTCCAGGTCCAGGCCGGTCTCGAAGCCGGTGTGGTGGTCGCGGTGGGTCGGTGCGTACAGCACGGCCGTCTTGCCCTCGGGGACGCCCAGCTCCCGCCGGACCCGGGCGACGTCCTTGGCGGTGGCCGTGTAGTAGACGTCGTTGCGCGGATAGCCGTACTCCAGGTGCTCGTACGAGCCGGGGAAGGCGCGTTCCCACGTCTGGGTGGAATGCCGGTTGGCGGAGAGGTTGAAGTCCCAGCGGTCGACCCGGCCCAGCAGCTTGGCGAAGCTGCCGGACCGTGCGGCCACCACCGGGTACGTCGACTGGTCCACGCCCATCTTCTTCAGCGGCGTGCCGTGCTGGGTCTGCAGGTGCACGCTGCCGGGCCGCTTGACGATTCCCTCTGCGAAGTTGGCGTTGTTGACGAGGTACTTGGCGCGGGCCAGTACCTCCCAGTAACGGCGGGAGCCGATCACCGCGTACTCGACGTCAGCCGGCACGGTGTGCGCCTGGTCGGCCTCCACCAGGAACACCGAGCGGATGTGCGGGGCGAGTTCGCGGGCCTTGGCGTGGATCGCGGCCGGGTTGCAGGCGTAGCCGCGGCCCCAGTACGCGCAGTACACCGCGAGGCCGGGGTCGAGCGGGCGGCGCAGGTCCCGGGCGTAGCGCAGCCGGCTCCGCAGCGTGCGGGGGCGCGGCAGCCGCTCGCCGGAGTGTGCGGCTGCCCGGTTGGCGCCGCGCAGCGCGCGGAAAGCGGTGTACGCGCCCGTCGCCAGCAACCGGTGCTGCACGCCCAGGCTGCCGCCCGGCGTCCGGTGGCCCGCCGGCCGGTGCTTCCGGTAGAGGCGGCCGGCCCGGCGGAAGAACGCCCGGTGCCCGGAGGGCAACCGTTCCGGGTGCGACACCGTCTTCAACACCACCGCGAACAATTGCTCGAACAGTGGCCCGGTCCGCTCGACGGGCAGCCCGCGTTCGGCCGCTCGCGTCAGCACCAGCTCCACCTGGTCGAGCAGAGCGTGCTGGTGTGCTCCGGGCAGGTTGAGCCGGCTGCCCTGCCGGCGTAGCCGGTGTCGTACGACGACCCGGCGTAGCACTGCGATGCGTCCGGCGGCGAGCGTGGCCAGTCCGCCCCAGCCAAGGTCGGTGAAGTGACCCTCTGGGAAGGTGAGTTCGTGCTCGGCGAGGAAGGCGCGGCGGTAGACGGCGCTCCATGCGGGCACCTGCACGCCGGTCAGCCCGGGCAGGTCGGCGGGTGTGAAGGCACCCTTCGGAGCCTTGGCGAGCAGGGGCCCGGCCGGGTTGCCCGGTTCGCCCTCCCACCAGGGGGTGCGCTCGTGCTCGACGTACAGCACGTCCACGCCGGCGGTCTCGGTCAGGCGGGCGTCCAGCGCCGCGAGCGCGCCCGGCAGCAGCAGGTCGTCGCCGTCGAGGAAGAGGACGTACGCGCCGGTCGCCGCCCGCATCCCCGCGTTGCGTGCCCCGCTCAGACCGGCGGACGGCGGCGAGTGGACGGGGATCACCCGACAGTCCCGCTCGGCGTATCCGGCGGCGATCTCCCCCGGGGCCCCGACTGCGCTCGAACAGGGGGGACCCCCCGCGACCGGAGCCTCGGGGGCGTCGCAGACCGGGATCAGCTGCAGGTCGCCGAAGGACTGGTCGAGGACCGAATCCAGCGCCTGGGACAGCCGGCCGGCGACCCCATGGGACGGGACGATAATGCTGAAGCGGGGCATTCTGTTCTCTCTGTCGTCTTGCGGACGCGGCCGGGCCGTCCCGCCGGACGCCAGGTGGACGGCCGGCTCGGGGTGGGCCGGGTCGAGCCGAGGGGCATGGGAACTCCCGGAGAGATCAACGGTGTTCAGCGGCTCTCGGTGACGGGGAGAGGGCCGGAAGGTTGTGGCACGGTGGCCAGTGGGGTACGTGCCCGCGCGGACGCGGACGCGGCCGAGGGCACCGGCTTCCGCTCGGCGAGCGGCACGATCTCCGGCACCCCCGCCGGTTCGCCCAGCACGACGTGCCGTACGACCCGTTCGGCAGCGCGCCCGTCGTCGTAGGGGCAGAACCGTTCCCGGAACGCGGCCCGCAGCTGCGCGGAGCGCGAACCGCGCCAGTGGCCGGTGGTGAAGATGTCGATCAGCTCGTCCTCGCTCCGGGCGACCGCTCCGGGCGGGAAGTCACGCAGGTCGAAGTAGGTGCCGCGCGCCGCCTCGTACGCCTCCCAGTCCTCGGTGTGCACGACGACCGGCCGGTCCAGGTTGACGTAGTCGAACATGAGCGGCGCGTAGTCGGTGAGCAGTGCGTCCGAAGCCAGGCAGAGGGACTCCACACTCGGGTGGCCGCTGACGTCGACGATCCGGGCGCCCGGGCCGGGGGAACCGGGGCACCCGGGGTGGGCGCGGGCCAGGACCATGAAGCGCGGGCCGAGACGGCGCAGGATACGCTCCAGGTCCAGCAGCGGGCGCTGGGTGCGGCGGTGGTCGCGGTACGTGGGCGCGTACAGGATCGCGACCGTGCCCTCGGGCACGCCCAGCGACTCGCGCAGCCGCGCCACCTCCGCCGAGGTCGCCCGCTGGAAGACGTCGTTGCGCGGCAAACCGTACTCCAGCGTGGTGTAACGGCCAGGGAACACCCGCTCCCAGGTGAGGGTGGAGTGTCGGTTGCCGGACACGACGTAGTCCCACCGGTCGACGTCGTGCAACAGCTCCTCGAAGTCGGTGTTCCGGGCCGCTGCCGGACGCTCTTGCAGGTCGAGGCCCAGGTGCCCCAGCGGGGTGCCGGGGTGGGTCCGGACGAAGAGCTGCCTGGGACGCTTGCGCAGCCGGCGGTCGAAGCCGGTGGCGCCGATCAGGTACCTGGACCGGGCCAGTGCCGTCCAGTAGGCGGCCGTGCCCGGGCGGAGCTGGCGCGGCCCCGGCGGGACGGCATGCTGCTGTTCGGGGCGGGCGATCCACGCGGTGCGGATGCGCGGGGCGTGCCTGTGGAACGCCTCCACCAGTGCCCCCTGGTCACAGCTCCCCCAAGAGGCGGTGAACACCGCCCGGTCGGGGTGCAACGGCAGTCGCAGCTGGATGAGGTAGTGCAGTCGCAGCACACCGGACCGCAGGGCGCGGGCGAGTTCCCCGGCCGACTTCAGCGCCCGGCGGCGGACGGCCGAGGCCAGCCGGAGCGCCCGGAACGTGCGATGCAGGCCGAAGCGGACCAAGGCGTGCCGCAGCGGGACCCTGGTACCGGGGACGCGGTAGCGGCGGTAGTGGGCGCGGGACCGGCGCAGGAACTCGCCGTGGCTGCCGCGGGGCAGCCGGTCCCGCCTGGTGTACACGACCGCGCAGTGGTCGACCATCCGCCGGAACAACTCCGCTCGCCACTGCGCGAGTTCCGGCCGCTCTGCGATATATGCGAACACCCGGTCGTACTGCTCGAAGAGGTCGAAGTGCCTACGGCTGACGGTGCCGAGGATGCTGCCCTGCCGGCGCTGCCGGTAGTACACGCACACCCGGTCCAGGGTGGCGATCGACTCCGCCGTCATCAGCACCGGGAAGGTCCACGGGGCGTCCTCGTAGTAGCCGGGTGGGAACGTGAAGCCGTGCTCCGTCACGAACTCCCGCCGGTACGCCTTGTTCCAGGCCACCATCAACACCCTGAGCAGCCCTGGCCGGTCCTCGAGGCGGAACGGTGCGGGACCTTCCTGGGCGAGTTGGGCGGCGAGCTGGTTGCGGACCGTCCGGCCGTCCCAGTAGGTGCGCGCGTAGTCGTACACCAGGACGTCCGGCTCGCCGGTCTCCTTCAGCCGGTCCGCGATGGCCCCCAGGGCGTCCGGCGTCAGGGTGTCATCGCTGTCCAGGAAGAGCAGGTAGTCACCGCTGGCCCGTTCTGCGCCGGCGTTCCGGGCGCGGCCCAGACCCTGGTTCTCCGCCAGGTGCACGGGCTTCACGCGCGCGTCCCGGGCCGCGTACTCGTCGATGATCGTGCCGCAGGCGTCGGGTGAGTAGTCGTCCACGGCGATCAGTTCGAGATCGGGATACGACTGCGAGAGCACCGAGTCCAGGCATTCGGCCAGGTACGCCTGGACCATGTACGCGGGGACGATGACACTGAACCTGGGCAAGGGGCATCCATGAGTCGGTCGGTGCGGGCGTTCTGCCCGGGAACGGCCGGCGGAGCGACTTGGTTACGGCTCGTACGGCATTCGGGCTACACCGGGCGCACGCGTAAGGGGCGGCCCGCCCAGCGCCCGCCCCTCTGAAAGTGCCTGTACGCGTGACTACTTGACCGCGCCTGCCATCACCCCGGACACGAACTGCCGCTGGAATACGAAGAACACGGCCAGTGGTACCACCATGGAGATGAACGCGCCGGGTGCCAGCACGTCGATGTTGTTGCCGAACTGCCTCACCTGGCTCTGCAGTGCGACCGTGATCGGCTGGGTGCCCGCCTTGGTGAACACCAGCGCTACCAGCATGTCGTTCCACACCCACAGGAACTGGAAGATGCCCAGGCTCGCGATCGCCGGTCCGCCGAGCGGCATCACCACCCGTGCGAACAACCGGAGTTCACCGGCGCCGTCCAGCCGGGCCGCCTCCAGCAGTTCCCGCGGGATCTCCGCGAAGAAGTTCCGCAGCAGAAACACCGCGAACGGCAGCCCGAAGCCGGTGTGGAACAGGACCACACCGAGGATGGTCCCGAACAGCCCGATCTTCCCGAACAGTTCGGCGATCGGAATGAGCGCCACCTGGACCGGCACCACCAGCAGACTCACCACGCCCAGGAACCACCAGTCCCGGCCGGGGAACTCCATCCAGGCGAACGCGTATCCCGCGAGGGAGCCGATCGCGACGACCAGCACGGTCGCCGGCACCGTGATCAGCACGGTGTTCCCCAGGGAGTGGGTGATGTCGCTGTTCTCCAGCAGCTTCTGGTAGCTGTCGACGGTGAGCTGGGACGGCTTGGTGAACACCGTCCACCAGCCGCTCGCGCTCATGTCCTTCGGGGAGCGCAGCGAGGAGACCAGCAGGCCGATGGTCGGCACCAGCCAGAACAGGCCCACGACGATCAGGATCACGCGGACCAGCCCGCCGCTCAGCTTCTCGGCGATCTTCGAGCCGAGCGTCTGTCGGCCCCGCACCGACGTGTCCGCCGGGGCTGTCGTCCCGACACCCGGTGAGGAGGTCGCCGTCATCGCCGTGCCTCCCGCCTGAGCCGCCGGATGTTGAACAGCATCACCGGGACGACCAGCAGCAGCAGGAACACCGCGATCGCGCTCGCGACTCCCGGACGACCCTCCGAGAAGCCCTTGCGGTACAGCTCCAGGGCGAGCACGTTCGCGTCGTCCTGGGAGGAGCCCGGCGCGATGATGTAGACGAGGTCGAACACCTTCAGCACGTTGATCATCAGCGTGACGGTGACGACCGCCAGGACCGGAGCGAGGAGCGGCACGGTGACCTTGCGGAACACCTGCCACTCGTTCGCGCCGTCCACCCGCGCGGCCTCCAGCAGCTCTCGGGGTACGCCCGCCAACCCGGCTGCGATCAGCACCATCGCGAAGCCCGCCCACATCCACACGTACGCCCCGATGACCGCCGGGGTGACCAACGTCGGGCCGAGCCACTCGACACCGTTGTACGGCTGTCTGAAGTTGCTCGCCGGCAGCCTCAGCCGGGCACCGTCGGCGGACGCCGGCAAGGTGAAGGTGCCGTCCGCGGCGGCTTTCGCGGTGGCGACCACCGTGCCGTCCTTCACCGCCTCGATCCGCATTCCGGCGTAGCCCAGTTCGGACGGATCGGGAGTGCCGAGCCTGCCCACGCCTTTGCCACGGGTGAAGTCCTGCCAGGTGGTGCCGGTGACCTTCCCCGGCTCCGGCCTGGCAGTGGCGGCCCGCTTCGCGCCGTCCGGCATCTGGTCCGGGGCCACACCGACGAGGGGGAGGGAGACGGGCTGATCGGCATGGACGGTGGCCTTGGTGAGGAATCCCCCGTGGTCCGGTTCGAGGGGTGAGTTCCGACCCGGGTGGGCCTTCGGGAACGCCGACGACGGGGCGAAGGTGTCGTGGACGCTCACCCATACCGCGTTGGCGACACCCTTGTCCGGGTCCTGGTCGTACACCATCCGGAAGATGATCCCGGCCGCCAGCATGGAGATCGCCATCGGCATGAAGACGACCAGCTTGAACGCGGTTCCCCACCGCACCCGTTCGGTCAGCACCGCGAAGATCAGGCCGAGCGCGGTGGAGACCGCGGGTGCGAACACCACCCAGATGACGTTGTTCTTCAGGGCGGTACGGATGCCGTCGTCGGTGAAGAGCGTCCGGTAGTTGTCCACGCCGGCGAAGCCACGGCCCGAGGCATCGAAGAAACTGCGGACGGCGGAGTACCCGATGGGGTAGACCACGAGCGCGCCGAGCAGCACCAGGGCGGGCAGCAGGAACAGGGCCACCACCGTTCTGCGGGTGCCGGTCACACTCCTGCGGCTCTTGCGGTTCCTGCGACGGTCGTGGCTGCTGGACGCGGCGGGGCCCGGTGGGGCCCCGGCCGGTACTGCCGACCCCATGGCCGGATCAGCTCCCGCTTCCGTACGCCGCCGCAGCGTCCTTCTCCAGCTTCGCCTGGGCGCCCGCGACGTCCCCCGGGTTCTTCAGGAAGTCCTGCAGGTCCTTCCACTCGCCCTTGCCGGGGGTGCCGCCGAAGGCTTGCGGTGCCTGGTCGGACATGTCGAAGCGGAAGTCGTCGCCGGATGCGATCAGCGCCTTGGCGATCTTCTGTTGCACCGGGTTCGGGTACGCCGAGAGCGGCACGTTCTTGTTCGGGGAGAGGTAGCCACCCAGCTTCGCCTGGATGGTCGCCGCGTCCGGGGAGGCGAGGAAGGTCACCAGTGCCTGCGCCGCCTTGGAGTCCTTGAAGATCACCGCAGCGTCTCCGCCGGAGACCACGGGAGCGGTGGAGCCGACGGCAGGGAACGGGAACACCTTCGCGTCCGTGCCCACCTTCGCCTTGGTCTCACCGATGTTGACCTGTACGAAGTCGCCCTCGTAGACCATCGCGGACTTCGGTTGGTCACCTCCGGTGAAGGTCTGGGTCACCGACTTGGTGAACTCGGTCTGCAGCGCGCCGTCCTGGCCGCCCGCCAGATACTCCTTCTTCCCCCAGATCTGGGCCAGCGTGGTCAGTGCCCGCTTCACCGAGGGATCGGTCCACTTGATCTTGTGCTGGGCGAGCTGGTCGTACTTCTCCGGTCCCGCCTGGGACAGGTAGACGTTCTCGAACCAGTCGGTCAGCGGCCAGCCGTCGGCGCCGGCCACCGAGAAGGGGGTGACCCCGGAGTCGTACACCGCCTGTGACGTGGTCAGCAGATCCTGCCAGGTCTTGGGCTCCTTGGCGCCCGCATTCTTGAAGACTTTGGCGTTGTACCAGATCAGCGACTTGTTGGCGGCCTTGTAGTAGACGCCGTACTGCTTGCCATCGACCTTGCCGATGTCCTGCCAGCCCTGCGAGTAGTTCTTCCGCAGCTCCTTCAGAGCCTCAGGCCCGATGGGCTTGGCCCAGTGATGGTGCACGGCCTGCTTGATGGCGCCGGGCTGCGGAAGCAGGGCCACGTCGGGCGGCTGGCCGCCCGCGATCTTCGAGCCGAGGAAGTTGATGATCGGGTCCTGGGCGGGTACGAAGGTGACCTTCGCGCCCGTGCGCTTCTCGAACTCGGCGAGGACCTGCTTGAAGTTCTTCTGTTCCTGGCCGGTCCAGACGGCGGCGATCTCCAGGTTCGTGCCGTCCAGCTTGGGCAGGGTGACGGTCGAGCCGCTGGCGGTCGGCCCGCCGGCCTTTCCCGAGCTGTTCGAGTGGTCTTTGTTGTTGTCGCCTCCGCTGGAGCAGGCGGTGAGCGCGAGGGCTCCCGTGAGCAGTGCGGCCAGTGTGATGACGGCCCTGTCGGTCCGGATGGTGCTGCTCTTGGTGCGCATCACTTCCCCGTTCGTCGTTCTCCGTTGAACGTCGTGGAGCGTCGTGGAGCGTCGTGGAGCGTCAGAACTGTGTCCGTGCGGTCCGGTGTACGCCGGGCCGCTCAGGGCGGGCAAGAGCGCCTGCGGCGTCAACCCGCCCATCGTGACCGGCTCGTGACCGGGTGTGTATGCGTGCGGGTTCCGCTCAGAGCAAGGAGGGCACCTCTGCCGCCGACACCTGTCGCGCCGCGCGCTCCACCGCGCTTGCCAACAGGGCCAGGTCGGTGGGGCCGTTGCCCAGTTCCCGTACGGGCCGGCGGGCCGGTGGGTCGCCCATGCGCTGCCAGTCCACCGGGACGACGGTGGGCCGTTGGGTTGCGGTACGCGGGATGCGGCCCGTCACCCGGCCGCCCTGGAAAGGGGCGCTCTGCCCGTCCGGGTACGTCAACCATCCACGCCCGGGGGCCGGTTCTCCCCCGGATTCGCTGCTCCCCTCGAACCGGGATGTGCCTCCGGTCGTCGGCTTCGGGGAGTCCAGCACGATCCGCAGTCCGGCCCGGCGGGCCGGCTCCGTCTCCGCCGTGGGCCCGCCGGGCCCGGTGGCCGCGACCAGGTGCACACCGAGCCGCTCGCCCTCTCGGGCCACCGACTCCAGGGCCCGCATCACCGACCCCGCGGCGGGTCGGCCCGGTGAGCCGAGCGGTGGGGAGACCAGCATGTCGAGGTCGTCGACGACGACCACGAGCCGGGGCAACGGCGGTACGGCCGCGGCGCTGTGCCGGGCACCGCGAGGCCGCAGCCGCAGGGTGGAACTGGGCGGGGTGTCTATGTCACCGGTGGCGGGTGTGCGCTGGGCACCGATTCGACCCGGCAACTGCCGCCCCGCGTGCCACTCGGCGAAGTCCGTACGGCCCAGCAACTCCGCCCGCCGCTTCAGTTCGGCGCTCAGCGACTGTGCGAACTCCCGCATGCGTACCGGGTCGCTGGCGACCAGGTGGGTGGTGACATGCGGTACGTCGGTGCAGACGCGCAGGCCCTCACCCTGTCCGGCGTCCGTGCCGACGCCGTCCCGGCCGTCGACCAGCACCATGCTCAGGTGGTCCGGCCGCTCGGCGGCGGCTAGTGAGGCGACCACGGCCCGCAGCAGTTCGGTACGGCCGCTGCCGGCCGGCCCCTCGATCAGTAGATGGGGGCCGTCGGCCACCAGGTCGGCGGTAAGCGGCCCGTGCGGTCCGACCCCCAGCACCGCCCGCGCCCGCCCGCCCAGCGACTCCGGGTCGTCGGCCGCGTCCGCCCAACGGGCCATCAGTGACGCGGGCGTGGCCCGCGCCAGCCCCAGCTCGTCCAACAACCGCGCTGACCGCGGCAGTGGCGTGACCGCGCGAGGGCGCCGCCCGCCGACCGGGTCGCCGTCCGGCCGCAGTGGCGCCAGTGCCCGTGCGAACCGTTCGGCCCAGGCGGCGGAGACGGCGTCGACAGCGGCGAGCGTGCCGGGGCCGAGGGGGCCGCCGGGTGCGACGCGCAGCAGGTGCAGCGCGGTCGCGACGTCCCCGCTGAGCAGCGCCACGGCACCGCAGTGCCGGAACGTCGGGGTCACCGCGCACGCGGCCTCGTACGTCCGCATCACGGAGGACGCGGGCGAGGCGGGCTCGGTCTCGGCGAGACACACCACATGGATCCCGGCCCGCGGCCCCGCCACGGCCAGCCGAGCGAGGGTCTCCTGCAGGGCGGCTCCGCCGGGATCGCCGTCCACGACGACGACGGTGTACGGCCCCTCGAAACCGCCGCCGACACCGGGATCGGCATCGTGCCTGGCCCAGGAGGGGCGGCGGGTGGGGGCGGCGTTCGCCGTCGTCGTCGTGGACGGCGCGGGAGGACGTGCAGTGCCGGGCATGCCGGGCCGGTGGGCGTCGGAACCGGACCGGTCGGCGAGCGACTCGGCCACTGCGCCGGGGGCCGGGGTGCCGGGAACCCCGGGAGCCGGGGCGTGCGCGGGCTTGCCGGGGGGCGAGGAGTGGCCGGGGGCGCCGGAGGGAGCGTGCTGCGCGGGGCGTCCGGCCGTGCCGGAGGCCTGGGTCTGGGCGGGGATGCCCGGTGTTCCCGGCGAAGAGCCGAGGGCGGGCGGGGTGGGTGTGGTCGTGCGGGGGCCCCGGCCCGGGGCGTCGGGGGTTCTCGTGGGTGAGTCGTGGGCGGACGGGGCCGCCGCATCCGTGGCCGGAGTCCGTCCCGGCGCGGCTGGTGCCGGGAGGCGGGCGGGGTGGGCCGTGCTCCTACCCGCCGTCGCGTGGTCCTCGACCCGGCGGAGCAACTCCTGGGCGCGGGCCGCCGCCTGTTCGCGGTCATAGGCCAGCAGCAGGCGACAGTCCTGGCCACGCCCCGGCCGGACGTGCGGCAGCCAACCCAGCCAGGACCACTCGGCCGTCCGCTCCTGCACCGGACGCGAACGGTCCGCGCTGATCAGCACGATCTCCAGCAGATCGGGGGAGTGCAGTGCAGCGAGTTGGGCCAACACCGCGCGGGCCAGCCCGGACAGTCGGGGGCGCGGACCGGCCAGACCCAGTGCGCCGCCCTCGCGCAGCGCGGCGGTCACCGGTACCGCGGGCAGGAGGCCCGAACCGTCCGGTGCACTCCGGTCGGCCGTGCCGAGTCGTATGGTCAGCATCTCCGGGTGGCCTGGCCCACGCTCCCACAGCCGGGGCCCGGGGCCCAGAGCCGTCAGTAGCAGCGTGGCCGGGTCCGGCCAGACCTCCGGTCGCTGCGGGGCACCGGCGGTCGGCGCCCCTCCGGGACGGGGCGCCGCGGCGTCGTACGCCTCCCGGCCGCCCGGCTGTTCCCCCCGTCCGCCGGCCAGCCGTCGTGCCCACGAGCCGAGCCCGCGCCGTCGTGCGCCGTGCGGGGCGCCGTCGCCGTCGCCTGACGTGCCCTTGCGGCCGTGCCCCCGCGCGTCCTCGCCCGGGTGCGCGCCGTCCAGCCCGCCGATGCCGGAGCGCCCGGCGTGGGTGTCCCCACCGGACGCTGCCCCGGACGCTGCAGGGCCCGGCCCCGTACCCCGGTGCTCGATACCGGGTGCCCCGGCCTGTCCCGGCACCGCTGACCGCTCCCCGCGCCGGTGCTCCCGAGCGCTCGTGCCGCCGGTGGAGGTGCTCCGGCCGACGGAGTCGTAGGCGTGATGAACCGCCCCCGGGACACCCTCCGCCCCGGGGGCCGGATTCCCCCGCGCGTACCCCGCCGCCCCGGCTCCCGGGTCCGCTCCCGCAGCCCCGGGGGCCGTTCCCGCAGCCCCGGGGGCCGTTCCCGCGGGCCTCGCGCTGCGTCCGGCAGCTCCCGGGCCGGGCGACGCGGTCCGGGTCCCGTCGACGCCACCCGCGCTCGTCGGCGGCGCTCCTGCCCCACCGGGGACTGGGGTCCCACGGCGGAAGCGTGCGTCATCCGGAGTCCCGTCGCCCCCCGAGGCCTCCGGGAACGTTTCCGCGGACGCAGCGTCCCCCAGGGCAACCCGCACCCGCCCCTCCCCATCCGGCACCGTCCGCAGCCGGGCCCCTGGACCCCCGGACGGAGTAACGCGCAACGCGGATTCGCCGATCCTCAGTACCGCCCCCGCAGGAAACCTCACCGGACGGTCGGCCACCCGGACACCGTTGAGGGTCGTGCCGTTCGTGGATCCCAGGTCGGTCACCGAGACGCGGCCGTCGGCGCCGACCGTGACCGCGCAATGCAGCCGGGAGACGTCCGGGTCGTCCAGCGGGACGTCGGCGTCGGTGGAGCGGCCCACGGTGATCCGGCCGCCGTGCAGCAGGTGCACCCCGCCGGCATCCGGGCCCGCCACCGCGTGCAGCCGGGTCGGGGCGTCGTCCATCTCGGGGTGGGGTTCGGGAGCCGCCGGAGCGCCCAGGGACAGCAGGGCCCCGTCGACCAGCGGGGGCTCGCCGAGGATGCGGCGGCGGAGGTCCAGGCGGTCGGTGCCCGAGTAGAGGACCACGGGCGCGCCGCCGGTGTCCCGGGCCGTGCCGCCCTCTCCGGTGAGCGCTCCGGCCAGCCCCGAGGCGACCGCGGCCAGGTCCGTGCCCGCGGGCGCCGTGACCAGCACATCCCGGCTTGCGGCGCGGCCCCGCTGCGCGGACGGGCCCACCGGGTCTACGACGGTCAGCCGGATCTGCATCGGCGTCAGCGGTCCCTTCTGCGCGGGTCTGCGCGGGCGCGGACTTCCCCCCACCCCACACGAGCACGTCGACCTGTACTGGGAGGCATCCTCGCACCTGTCACAGGCGACGCGCCCAGGACCCGGGCATAAGTGATCTTGATTGGTCGGCTCTGCCCCCAAAAGTGCCTGACCGGTGGCGCACCGGCGATCACTTGAGATCGGTCACGTCCGGGCCGTGGCAACCAGGGGGCCGCGGTGAGCGTCTTTCCTTCGAACATGCTCGGGAATGCTTGCGTAGCGCTCTGACGGCCGGCACTAAAGTGGGTCGGAACACCGGAACACCGGACCGCAGGCAAGCAAGCATCAGCAAGCAGCAGGGAGCGCGGACGTGCGGCCAGTCGGCAGCAAATACCTGCTTGAGGAGCCGCTCGGACGCGGCGCCACAGGCACCGTCTGGCGTGCCCGCATGGGGGTCCCCCCTGGCACGCAGCCTGTCGGAACTCCCTGGGGGAGCGAGACCGGCGGAGCCGGTGCGACCGCGCCCGGTGGGACCGGAGAGACCGTCGCGATCAAGGTCCTCAAGGAGGAACTGGCGAGCGACCCCGACATCGTGATGCGCTTTCTGCGTGAGCGCTCCGTGCTGCTCCGCCTCACCCATCCGAACATCGTCCAGGTCCGTGACCTGGTAGTCGAGGGTGATCTGCTGGCGCTGGTCATGGATCTTGTCGACGGCCCCGACCTGCACCGCTACCTGCGCGAGAACGGCCCCCTCACCCCGGTTGCCGCCGCCCTGCTGACCGCGCAGATCGCCGACGCGCTCGCCGCGAGCCATGCCGACGGCGTTGTCCACCGCGATCTGAAGCCGGCCAACGTCCTGCTGAGGCAGCAGGACGGTCAGATGCATCCGATGCTGACCGACTTCGGCATCGCCCGCCTCGCCGACTCCCCGGGGCTCACCCGTACCCATGAGTTCGTGGGTACGCCTGCGTACGTGGCACCGGAGTCCGCCGAGGGCCGCCCGCAGACCTCCGCCGTCGACGTCTACGGCGCCGGCATCCTCCTGTACGAGCTGGCCACCGGCCGCCCGCCGTTCTCCGGCGGCACCGCTCTGGAGGTGCTCCACCAGCACCTCAGCGCCGAGCCGCGACGTCCTTCCACGGTTCCGGACCCGCTGTGGACGGTCATAGAACGCTGTCTGCGCAAGAACCCGGACGAGCGGCCGAGCGCTGTGAACCTCGCGCGCGGGTTGCGGGTCGTCGCCGAGGGCGTCGGCGTCCACGCGAATGCCGCCCAGATCGCCGCTGCCGAGGGCGTCGGCGCCCTGCTCGCCCCGGACCCGGCCCCGACCGCCGCCCCCGGCGCCGCCGACCCCACCCAGGTGCTGCCGGCGAACGCGCCCCAGGGGGCGTACGACCCGAACGCCGCCACCAGTTTCCTGCCGCACGCCGGTGGCCCGGCCGGCGCGGCGGACTCCACCGCCGTGCTGCCGAGCACCGGAGCCGCCGACCCGACGGCCGTCCTGCCGCCGGTGCCCCCGGACCAGCAGGGGTACCCGGGGCAGCCTGGCCAGCAGGGAACGCAGGGGCAGCAGCCCGAGCAGCCACATCCTTGGCAGAACCAGCTGCGCGCCGCGCGCGACCGTAACGAGCAGACGCAGATCCAATACCTCGACCCGGACGAGGACCCGCTGCGCCGCCGCCCCCAGCGGCAGGTGGCCCGGCCTCAGCAGCAGCCGACCCAGGCCCCGCGGGCCGGCTCGCAGCAGCCCCCGTCGCGCGGTCGGCAGCGCCCGCCGGCGGGCTACGCCCCGCAGCAGCAACCTCAGCAGTACGCCCCGCAGCAGTACGCCGCCCCGCAGCAGCAACCTCAGCAGTACGCTCCCCAGCAGCCCCAGCGGTACGCGCCCCCCGCGCAACCGGAGCCGCAGCGGCCCGCGCGCGAGCCCCGCCCGCCCAGGCAGCGCAGCGCCAACCCGATGAAGATCCCCGGGCTCGGCTGTCTCAAGGGCTGCCTGTTCACGATCGTCATCCTGATCGTGGCGGGCTGGCTGATCTGGGACCTCACCCCGCTGCACACCTGGGTCGGACAGGGCAGGGGCTACTGGAACCAGCTGAGCGACTGGGCCGGGAAAGTGAGCCAATGGGCCAAAGATCTGGGCAATTCCCTGGGTAACTGATCACGGTTTTGGGGATTTGTCGATATCTGGCGGGTGATTTCCGTCCCCGCCGTGAAGATTCGCTCGTCGGACGCGTACTTTTAACGACAACACGCGTCTGTAGGAGCAGTCTTGGCACGGAAGATCGGCAGCCGGTACACCGCGCACCAGATCCTGGGGCGGGGCAGCGCCGGGACGGTGTGGCTCGGCGAGGGGCCGGAGGGCCCCGTCGCCATCAAGTTGCTGCGCGAGGACCTCGCTTCCGACCAGGAGCTCGTCGGGCGCTTCGTCCAGGAGCGCACCGCGCTGCTCGGCTTGGAGCACCCGCGTATCGTCTCCGTGCGTGATCTGGTCGTCGACGGCAACGACCTGGCCCTGGTCATGGACCTGGTCCGCGGCACGGACCTGCGTACCCGCCTGGAACGTGAACGGCGGCTCGCCCCCGAGTCGGCCGTGGCGATCGTCACCGACGTCGCCGACGCGCTGGCCGCGGCCCATGCGGCCGGAGTCGTCCACCGGGACGTCAAGCCCGAGAACGTGCTGCTGGACATGCGGGGGCCGCTCGGTCCCGGTGGTGCCCACCCGGCGCTCCTCACCGACTTCGGCGTCGCCAAGCTGATCGACTCGCCCAAGCGGACACGGGCCACGAAGATCATCGGCACTCCGGACTACCTGGCCCCGGAGATCGTCGAAGGCCTGCCGCCGCGCGCCTCCGTGGACATCTACGCCCTGGCGACCGTCCTGTACGAGTTGCTCGCCGGCTTCACCCCGTTCGGCGGCGGACACCCCGGCGCGGTCCTGCGCCGGCACGTCACCGAGACGGTCGTACCGCTGCCCGGCATCCCCGAGGAACTGTGGCAGTTGATCGTGCAGTGCCTGGCCAAGGCCCCGGCCTCCCGGCTGCGCGCATCGGAACTGGCTGCCCGGCTGCGCGAGCAGTTGCCGATGCTGGCCGGAATGCCGCCACTGGACGTGGACGAGCCGGACCCTGCCGAGGAGGCGGCGGAGGAACCGGAGCCATCTGCCCCGCCGGTTCCGCCGAGGGACGAGCAGGTACGGCGGCGGGGGGCCGTGTCGCTGGTTCCCGCCGCCAAACCGGACTCCAACCGGGACACCCACACGTCGATGCGGGTGCCGGCGCCGGACGAGCTTGCCGGCGGAGCCCATGGCACAGCACGCGCCCCTCGGGCCTCCGGAGCCCCGCGGCCCGGCTCGGCCCGGCACCGGGCTGCCGTGCGCCGACGTCGGATCACGCTGGGAGTGGCCGGGGTCGCGGTGGCCGCTGCCGTGGGGGTGGGGGCCTGGTGGGCCACGTCCAGCGACGAGCAGCCGCAGCAGGACACCCACAGCACGTCGGCCCCTTGAGCCCCCGGGCCCTGCCGCCTGGCCCCTCGTTTCCCACCCGTCCACCGGCCCGGCTGTCTCGCTTGGCCGGGAGGCGGGCCGGACGGCTTGCCGTAGCCGTTACGCTGGAGGCGTGGCAGTCGTCGATGTATCCGAAGAGCTGAAGTCCCTCTCCTCGACCATGGAGTCGATCGAGGCCGTACTGGACCTCGATGCGATGAGGGCAGAAATCGCCGTGCTTGAGGAGCAGGCGGCGGCGCCGTCCCTGTGGGACAACCCGGACGAGGCGCAGAAGATCACCAGCAAGCTCTCCCACCTCCAGGCCGAGGTCAGGAAGGCGGAGGCGCTGCGCGGGCGGATCGACGATCTCGCCGTGCTCTTCGAGATGGCGGAGGAGGAGGACGACCCGGACACCCGCGCCGAGGCCGAATCCGAGCTGGTCGCCGTGAAGAAGGCGCTGGACGAGATGGAGGTCCGCACGCTCCTGAGCGGTGAGTACGACGCCCGCGAGGCGGTCGTGAACATCCGCGCCGAGGCCGGCGGTGTGGACGCCGCCGACTTCGCCGAGAAGCTGCAGCGCATGTACCTGCGCTGGGCGGAACAGCGCGGCTACAAGACCGAGGTCTACGAGACGTCGTACGCCGAAGAGGCGGGCATCAAGTCGACCACCTTCGCCGTGCAGGTGCCGTACGCCTACGGCACCCTCTCCGTCGAGCAGGGCACGCACCGACTCGTGCGCATTTCCCCCTTCGACAACCAGGGCCGCCGCCAGACCTCCTTCGCGGGCGTGGAAGTGCTCCCCGTCGTCGAGCAGTCCGACCATGTCGAGATCGACGAGTCCGACCTGCGGATCGACGTGTACCGGTCCTCCGGCCCGGGTGGTCAGGGCGTCAACACGACCGACTCCGCGGTGCGCATCACCCACATCCCCACCGGGATCGTGGTCTCCTGCCAGAACGAGCGGTCGCAGATTCAGAACAAGGCCACCGCGATGAACGTCCTCCAGGCCAAGCTGCTGGAGCGGCGCCGGCAGGAGGAGCAGGCCAAGATGGACGCGCTCAAGGGCGACGGCGGCAACTCCTGGGGCAACCAGATGCGGTCCTACGTGCTGCATCCGTACCAGATGGTCAAGGACCTGCGCACCGAGTACGAGGTGGGTAATCCGGAGGCCGTGTTCAACGGCGAGATCGACGGGTTCCTGGAAGCCGGTATTCGTTGGCGCAAGCAGCAGGAGAAGTGACTTTGTCGATATGACAACTGCCGCCCCCTGAGCGGCAGTTGTCGTTTCTCTGGGTTTTGCGTCACACTCTCAGGCTCCTAATCCCTGCAACCACTCCCGTATCGGGCATTTAGCCCGCAATGCCCTTGACGTTGCTTTGAAAAATCGGAAGGGTGAAGCACGGCATGCGTACTTACGGGGCGCATGTGAACCGGGGGAATGAGCTGAAGCTTGAATTCGTCACAGCTGCCTCCGTCGAACACGGCAAGCCCCATGCGCCGCCTCATTGACGAACAGCTACTGGGGGTAGCAACTACATGACGAAGAAGACGCGGATCCGGGTCGCGCGGATAGCCGCGGGTGCCGTGATCGCGGCCGGTGCCTCACTGATGGTGGCCGGTGTCGCCGCGGCCGACGGTAACGGCGGCGACCCCACCTGTGACATTGCCACCAACCCGGACTGCCCGGGTGATGGTGGCACGGGCGCCAATGATGGTGGCACGGGCGCCAATGATGGTGGCACGGGCGGGGGGCGCAATGATGGTGGCACGGGCGCCAATGATGGTGGCACGGGCGCCAATGATGGTGGCACGGGCGCCAATGATGGTGGCACGGGCGCCAATGATGGTGGGACCGGCGCCAATGATGGTGGCACGGGCGCCAATGATGGTGGGACCGGCGCCAATGATGGTGGCACGGGCGCCAATGATGGTGGGACCGGCGCCAATGATGGTGGCACGGGCGCCAATGATGGTGGGACCGGCGCCAATGATGGTGGCACGGGCGCCAATGATGGTGGGACCGGCGCCAATGATGGTGGCACGGGCGCCAATGATGGTGGGACCGGCGCCAATGATGGTGGGACCGGCAGCAGCGACGATGGTTCCACCACCGGGGGTTCGACGTCCGGTGGTTCCAGCACCGGCGGCAGCACGTCCGGTGGTTCCACCACGGGAGGCAGCACCACCGGCGGCAACCACACCACCCCCAAGGGGGGCGGCAACCACAACGTTCCCCAGGAGGAGGGCACCTCGGCCCTCACCGACACCGGTTCGGACACCGCGTCCCAGGCCGGAGGCAAGCAGCTCGCCGAGACCGGTGCCGGCCAGACCACGTTCCTGGTCGTTGGCGCCGCGACGATGATCGCCGGCGGCGTCGGCTTCCGCATCCTGCCGCGCCTCGTCGGCGGTCGGGGCGGCACCGCCGCCTGAGCGTAGTCGTGCGGTCGCGCAACGCGCCGTTCACGTGCTGAAGGGCCTGGAGCTTGATGCTCCGGGCCCTTTCGCAACTCTCCGGCGCAGGCTTCCGCTCCGCCGGCTCCCCGCTTGCCTCACACGGTCTGGTGCGCCAGCAGTGCCACAGCGGCGATCAGCACCGCCAGCAGCCCGATCAGCGCCATCGGATTCAGACCTGCGAAGAAACCCTGCTGCTGCAGTCGCTCGCGGTTGGCGCGGCACACCGGGCACCGGCCTTCACTCACGGGCGCCGCGCAGTTTGCGCACACCAACCGGTCGTACGTCATGCGCTCGCCCTCCTTGCCCCGGCCATCACACCTACAACGCGCGCTGGAACGAGAACGTTCCCCCTCCACTGTGCCAGGTTCCCGCGGAGCTTGCGCAGGGTGCCGGAGGAGAGAGCGGAAACGAGAGGCGGTACAAAAACGTACAAGTCTTGCCCAACCTCACCCTGCGACTGCACGTGCACACCTGGTATCGCGTAGGGTCACGCTCATCTACCCCCGGCGACCCGTGGTGCACCGTGATCCGATTCGACAACGTCTCCAAGGTCTACCCCAAGCAGACCCACCCAGCCCTGAGGGATGTCTCCCTGGAGGTGGAAAAGGGCGAGTTCGTGTTCCTGGTGGGTTCCTCCGGCTCCGGGAAGTCCACCTTCCTGCGGCTCATCCTCCGCGAGGAGCGGTGCAGCCACGGCCAGGTGCACGTGTTGGGCAAGGACCTCGCGCGCCTCTCCAACTGGAAGGTGCCGCAGATGCGCCGCCAGCTGGGGACGGTGTTCCAGGACTTCCGGCTCCTGCCGAACAAGACCGTCGCCGAGAATGTGGCCTTCGCACAGGAGGTCATCGGCAAGTCCCGCGGCGAGATCCGCAAGTCCGTTCCACAGGTGCTTGACCTCGTCGGGCTTGGCGGCAAGGAGGACCGGCGACCCGGCGAACTCTCCGGTGGCGAACAGCAGCGCGTCGCCATCGCGCGGGCCTTCGTCAACCGGCCCAAGCTGCTCATCGCCGACGAGCCCACCGGCAACCTCGACCCGCAGACCTCCGTCGGCATCATGAAGCTGCTCGACCGCATCAACCGGACGGGCACCACGGTCATCATGGCGACGCACGACCAGAACATCGTGGACCAGATGCGCAAGCGCGTCATCGAGCTGGAGAAGGGCCGTCTCGTCCGCGACCAGGCCCGCGGCGTCTACGGCTACCAGCACTGAAGCAAGTTCACGACGGAAAGGCTTGACCAGACGCCATGCGCGCCCAGTTCGTCCTGTCGGAGATCGGTGTGGGTCTCCGCCGCAATCTGACGATGACCTTCGCCGTCATCGTCTCCGTAGCCCTCTCCCTCGCCCTCTTCGGTGGCTCGCTGCTGATGAGCGACCAGGTCAGCACCATGAAGGGCTACTGGTACGACAAGGTCAACGTCTCGATCTTCCTGTGCAACAAGCACGACGCCGAGTCGGACGCCAACTGCGCCAAGGGCGCGGTCACCGAGGACCAGAAGAAGCAGATCCTCGTCGACCTCAAGAAGATGCCCGTCGTCGAGAGGGTGTCGTACGAGTCACAGGACCAGGCCTACAAGCACTACAAGGAGCAGTTCGGCAACTCTCCGCTGGCCGGCTCGCTGACGCCGGACCAGATGCAGGAGTCGTACCGGATCAAGCTCAAGGACCCGCAGAAGTACCAGGTGATCGCCTCCGCGTTCAACGGGCGGGCCGGCGTGCAGTCGGTGCAGGACCAGAAGGGGATCCTGGACAACCTCTTCCAGCTGCTGAACCTGATGAACCGGGCGGCGCTCGGCGTGATGGCGCTGATGCTGCTGGTCGCCCTGCTGCTGATCGTCAACACCGTGCGCGTGTCGGCGTTCAGCCGCCGCCGAGAGACCGGGATCATGCGTCTGGTCGGCGCGTCGGGCTTCTACATCCAGGCGCCGTTCATCGCCGAGGCGGCCGTCGCCGGTCTGATCGGCGGCAGCCTCGCTTGTGTGTTCCTGGTGGTCGGCCGGTACTTCACCATCGACCACGGCATGGCCCTGTCCAGCAAGCTCACGCTCATCAACTTCGTCGGCTGGGACGCAGTGTTGACCAAGCTGCCGCTGATCCTCGCCACGAGCGTGCTGATGCCCTCCCTGGCGGCGTTCTTCGCTCTGCGCAAGTACCTGAAGGTGTGACACATGCCAAGACAGCCGTACGGGCATACGGCCGTGCGGCCCTTCACCGTGTCCTAGACTCACCGCCATGTCAGGCCGTGACCTGTTCTGCCAGCCCCGTCGCATCCGCCACGGGGCCACCCTGACATTGGTCTTCTTCGGCGTGCTGGTCGCCGGCGCCGTCACCGGCTCCCTCCCGGAACACGCTCACCCCGTGCGCCGGGCCGCCCCCGGCCCGGCGCGCCCGGACAGCGCGGCCGCCCGGCACGAAGCGGTCCAGCGGGCCGCCGCCGAGGCGATGGCCGATGGCAAGTCCCCGATGGAGGCCGCCGAGCGTGCCGTCAGCCGCAGTGGGGACCGGTGGGGCGCCGTCTACTCCGAGGGCGAGTACGAGGAGTTCCAGGAAGCCCTCGACGGCCGGTACACCGGCGTCGGGCTGTGGGCGCGCCGCGAGCGGGACGGCCGGATCGAGGTGACCAAGGTGCAGCCCGACTCACCCGCGGCCGCCGCCGGGATCCGCAGGGGAGACCGACTGCGCAGCGTCGACGGCGGCGGAGTCGACGGCCGGCCGGTCACCGAGGTGGTCTCCTTACTGCGCGGCGACGCCGAGGACGCCCCGGCCGGTACGACGGTCACCCTCGGCCTGCAGCGCGGCACCCGCGCCTGGACCGAGAAATTGCGCCGGGCCAAGTTGTCCACCGATTCGGTGACCGCCCGCAGGCTGCCCGGCGGGGGCACCGTCATCAAGATCGCCGCGTTCACCCGAGGCTCCGCCGCCGCCGTCCGCGCGGCCCTGCGTGCAGCCCCGGCCGGCGGCGGGATCATCCTCGACCTGCGCGGCAACTCCGGTGGCCTGGTGACCGAGGCCGTGGAAACCGCCTCCGCCTTCCTGGACGGCGGCCTGGTCGCCACCTACGACGCCGACGGTGCCCAGTGCGTCCTGCACGCCGATCCCGGCGGCGAAACCACCCGGCCCCTCGTCACCCTGGTCGACGGGGGCACCATGAGTGCGGCCGAGATGCTCACCGGTGCTCTTCAGGACCGGGGCCGCGCGGTGGTGATCGGCTCCCGCACCTTCGGCAAGGGTTCCGTCCAGATGCCGACGAAACTCCCCGACGGCTCGGTGGCGGAGCTGACCGTCGGCCACTACCGGACCCCCTCCGGACACGTCGTGGACGGTCGCGGGATCACCCCCGACCTGGAGGCGGGCCTGCAGGTGCTGCAACGCGCCGAGACGGTCCTCAGCGGCCTCGGCAACGCCTCATAGTTCCCTGTGTCCGCGCCCTCTCCTGCGCTTCCGCCGATTAATACGCTTCCCCCGCACCCCCTCCGTGGTGCGAAAATGGTCGGCACTATGGCTAAGGAAAAAGGGCGCAAGCTGATCGCGCAGAACAAGAAGGCGCGGCACGACTACCACATCCTCGACACCTATGAGGCGGGCCTGGTCCTCATGGGCACCGAGGTGAAGTCGCTGCGTCAGGGGCGCGCCTCGCTGGTCGACGGCTTCGTACAGTTGGACGGTCACGAGGCGTGGTTGCACAACGTGCACGTCCCCGAGTACAGCCAGGGCACCTGGACCAACCACAGTGCCCGCCGCAAGCGGAAGCTGCTGCTGCACCGTGACGAGATCGACAAGCTGGAGTCCAAGTCCCAGGAGACGGGTCACACCATCGTGCCCCTCGCCCTGTACTTCAAGGACGGCCGTGCCAAGGTCGAGATCGCACTCGCCAAGGGAAAGAAGGAGTACGACAAGCGCCAGACCCTGCGGGAGAAGCAGGACCGGCGGGAGGCGGACCGGGCGGTAGCGGCGGCGCGGCGCAAGCAGCGGGCGTAGTTTTCGCCGATACGGGCCAGGCCCAGCCGTACTCCGGGTGTCCTGCAGGGCGGGACCCGCGCCGTCCGTGATACTCGGGGCATGATCAGCGGGGTTCGTGCCCATGTCCTTCCGCCCTCCCAGCGGCGTTCCCTGGAAGAGCTGTCGGACGATCTCGACCTGTCGTCCGGAGACACCACGGCCAAGCGGTCGGCCTTCTGGACGATGCTGGTCCTGTCGTCGGTGATCGCGGCCGGGGGGGTGCTGACGGACTCGACGGCCACCGTGATCGGCGCAATGATCATCGCGCCGCTCTCCACACCGATCATGGGCATCGCTCTGGGATCGGTACGGCGCCGCCGCACTGGAGCGGCCCTGGTCGTCCTCTTCGCGTGCCTGGCGGTGATCGCCGTCGGGATGCTGTTCTCGGTGGTCCTGCCCGGCGACTACGACCTGGTCTCCAACAGCCAGATCGCCTCGCGCACCTCGCCGGGACTGATGGACCTGGTCGCCGCGCTGGCGACGGGTTTCGCCGGTGCGGTGGCGCTGGCCCGCCGGGACGTCGCCGCGGTGCTGCCCGGGGTCGCGATCGCCATCTCCCTCGTGCCGCCGCTGGTGGTGGCCGGGGTGTGCCTGGGAAAACTGTCGGGCTGGCTGGCCCTGGGCTCGCTGCTGTTGTTCGTGTCCAACCTCTTCGCACTGGTCTTCGGCGGCATGGTGGTCTTCGCTACCCTCGGCTACGGGGCGGAGGCCGACAAGAAGGCTGGCCGACCGGCCCGCGTCGCCTACATCGCCATGGGCATGCTGTTCGTGATCGTCTTCGTGCCGCTGGCCGCGAACACCACGCTCACCCTGCTGATCGACATCTGGACCGGTCGGGCCAAGACTGCGGCGACCCAGTGGCTGGCCGGCGAGCCGGGCGCCTCCGTCACGAGTGTGGACGCGGCTTCGCGCACGCTGTACATCCACGTTCGGGTACCCGGGAGTCTCCCACCGATCAAGGGCCTGCTGGACCGGCTCGACGGCGAGGTCCCGGACGGCGTGCCCGTCGTGGTGGACGCCACCCGCGGCAATCGCATCGCCATCGGCAGGGTGGGCCAGTGAGGGCCACGCCGCAGATCTGGCCGCCGCCCACCCCGTCCGGTGCCGGGCGGGTGATACGCGGGAATACGCTGGCAACGGCATGTGTTGGTCACGTACGATGGAACCGCACCGCAAGGCCGGTGCGAGTGCGTGTCCCCGCGCGGGGACACGGATTGAAAAATCAACATGGGGATGATCGGTTTCGACAGCGGCTGTCGAAGCAGGGGAAGCGTGTCGAGGAAGCGGCCATGATCTCGTAAACCACAGGCCGAAAACAATAATCGCCAACACCAAGCGCGATTCCTCCCAGTTCGCCCTCGCTGCCTGATAAGCGGCTAGCGAACCTCTCAAGGGAGTGTCAGCCCGGGGCTGTTCCCGACCCGGATCCTGGCATCAGCTAGGGGACTAAACCTTGATCCCGGTCACGGGGTGAAAAGGGAAACCACACAGTGACTGAGCCCGTCGGAGACTTGTTCGCGTGATCTCCGGGGCCGAGAAAAGCACAGCGGACTGCACACGGAGAAGCCCTGATTCCGCACCGTTGGACGCGGGTTCGATTCCCGCCATCTCCACGATCGGGAGGTCCATGAGCCTCCTTGACCCATGTGGGCAAGGCCCCGTCGCTTCGAGCGGCGGGGCCTTTGCCGTGCCCCTACGGGTGCTGAAGGCGTCGGACGACAGGATCCACTGGGGGATTTCGGTCCGTCCGGACTCGTCGCGCGGTTCGTCGGGCGACGGGGTGCCCTGCCACGGCGGAGGGGCACCTGCTGCGACCTCCCCGTGGTACACGGATGTCCCCGTCACGCACGGGCCGGGCACACGGACCGCGTGGTCGAGCCGATCAGCAGGGCCGCGACCGCCGCGGCGGCCGGAACCGCGAAGGCGGACGCGGGAGACAGGCGCTCAGCCGCCCAGCCGCCCAGCCGCCCACCGCCGAGCCGCAGGCGATGCCGGCGAGCAGTCCGGTCACCACCAGGCTCATGCCCTCGTTGAGCCGGTCGGCCGGGGTGCGCCGCTGCACCAGGTTCATCGCCGTCACCATGGTCGGCGCGGTCGCCATGCCTGCGGCCAGCAGTGCGACCGCCAGCACGACGAGGGAGCCGGTGGTCATGGCCGCCAGCCACGGCAGGGTCATCAGCCCGGCCATCCCGGCCAGGCACCGGGACAGCTGAGGGCCGGCCGGCCTCAGCGCCCCGTACCCCAGCCCCGCCGCACAGGAGCCGGCCGCTTGCAGCGCGAGCATGGCACCGGCCGCGGCCCGGTGTCCTTGTGCGTCGGCGTAGGCGATCGTGACGACTTCCATCGCACCGAACACCGCACCGGTGGCCGTGAAACACACCAGTAGGGGCGGGACGCCGGGGCTGCGCAGCGGCGACGGCGCCTTCGAACGGGCCCGCCGCGGTGGCTCGGTCGCCCGCTGTGCGGCGAACAGCAGCATTCCGCCCAGCAGCAGTACCGCCCCGGTGAGCGTGCCCGCTTCCGGGAAGAACGCGCCGGTCAGGAACGACGCGAGTACCGGACCGAGCATGAAGCACAGCTCGTCAGCCGCCTGTTCGAAGGAGTTCGCGGTGTGCAGTGCACCCGGATCGTCGCGCAGCAGATGGGCCCAGCGGGCGCGGGAGAGGCCGCCGATGTTGGGGGTGGCCGCGGTGGCCGTGTAGGCGGCGAACAGGGTCCAGTCGGGGGCGCCGCAGTGTACGCACAGGAGCAGCGCGAGACTGCCGAGCACGGAGGCGAAGGTGGCCGGCACGGCGACCCGGGCCTGCCCGTGCCGGTCGACGAGCCGGGCGAGCCAGGGCCCGGCCAGGGCGGTAGCGGCGAGTCCGGTCGCGGTGACGGCACCGGCGAGGGAGTATGCGCCACGGGCACCGGCGATCATCACGACGGCGCTCACGCTGAACATGCCCATGGGGAGACGGGCGAGGAGATTGCCAAGGGTGAAGGCACGGGTGCCGGGCAGGGAGAACAAGTGCCGGTAACCCCTTGCCGGTGCCCCTCCGTTCGGTGTGCGCCGCTCTGTTCCGGAGCGGTGGGGCACGGCGTCCTGAGTGGTTCGGTGCGGTCTGGCGTCCTGGGTGATCTGGTGCGGCATGGAGCAACGCTCACCCGGAACCGAGCACGGCGTCCAACACCTTCCCGGGCCCGATTGACGCACCGGTGTTGTAGGTTCGCCGTCATGTCCGGGCCCGCTCACATAGACCCTCGCCTGCTGCGTGCCTTCGTCGCCGTGGCCGAGGACCTGCACTTCACGCGCGCCGCGGCACGCCTGTACGTTGCCCAGCAGGTGCTCAGCAGGGACGTACGGAGGCTGGAACGAGAACTGGGCAGGGAACTGTTCGTGCGGACCACCCGGCAGGTCACGCTGACGTCGGACGGTGAGCGCCTGCTGCCGCACGCTCGCCGTGTCCTCTCCGCCCAGGACGACCTGCTCGCCGCGTTCGCCGCCGGCCAGGCCCGTCCGCTGCTGGTGGACCTCAACTCGCCGGGCCTGGGTACCGGTCGCCGGGTGCTGCACCGGGCCCGGGAGCTCGCCCCCGGCTGTGAGCTGATGGCCCGTTACGAGAGCGGCCTCACCTCAGCCGCCGTCGAACTGCTGGCCGGCCGCCTGGACGTCTCCTTCGGTCGTTTCGCCGGGCTTGACCAGGCGCTGCGGTCCGGTCTGGAACAGCAGCCGGTGCGTTACGAACCGATGGCCGTCATCCTGCCGGAGGGCCACCCGCTGGCCGCCCTGCCCGAGGTGCCGGTGGCCGCGCTGGCCCGGGAAGCGGTGTACGCCGGCTCCGGGAACCCGGGCACCGGGGAGTGGACCGACCTGGCCCGTCACCTCTTCGAGGGGCACGGCATCCGACTCGCCGACCCCCTACCGTTGGCGATCGGCGACGAGGAGTTCGAGCGGCTCATGGCCAAGAGTCGGCATCCGGTGCTGGCCGTGGTGGACTTCCCGGACATGCCGCGCGCGGTACGGCGTCCGCTCGTCGACCCCGTCCCCGTGTCGCCCGTCTCCCTGGTCTGGCGGAAGGGGTTGGTCCATCCCGGACTGGACGCGCTGCGCAGGGCGGCCGCCGAGATCGCGCGATCCGAGGAGTGGCTGCGGTGGCCCGACGACGGATGGCTTCCGGCCAGTGATCACCGGGTGATGAGTGGCCGTGCATGACACGGGCCGCGTATCGAACCCCCCGTGCGGGAAGGCCCGCACGGGGAATGACGTGAACCGCGAACACCGACTCAGCGTCCTGGAAGAGTGCGTGCAACAACGGCAGTCGCCCCCGTGAGCCCTGCACGGAATGCTGCGGTGACCGGTATTGCCGTGGGGAATGGTGGGCACCCGAATCGATCGAGGAGAACAGGCACCCATGACACAGCCCCCGCAGGACGGTCCCTCCCACCCCTACCCGGCGCCAGGGTCCGGCCCGTACGGCGACCAGCCTTCGAACGGTCAGCAGCAGCCGGGTCCGTACGGTCAGCAGCCCCAGCAGCCCCAGCAGCCCGGGCCCTACGGTCCGCCGCAGCCGCCGTACGGTGGGCAACCCGGCCCGTACGGTCAGCAGCAGCCGGGTCCGTACGGTCAGCAGCCCCAGCAGCCCCAGCAGCCCGGGCCCTACGGTCCGCCGCAGCCGCCGTACGGTGGGCAACCCGGCCCGTACGGTCAGCAGCAGCCGTTCGGTCAGCCGCCCTATCCGCCGCAGCCTCCTGCGGGCGACCCCGGGAAGAAGAAGCGACTCGCGCTGGTCGTAGGTTCACTCGCCGCGGCGGCCGTTCTCATAGCCGGCGGGGTGTACCTCGCGACGAGTCGCGGGGGCGGTGGCGGGCCCCTGGCCGACGAGAGCCCGTCGGCATCGGCAAGCGCGTCGGAATCCGCTTCGCCGGTGCAGTCCGCCTCGCCGGTGGAGACCGAGGACCCCGTGGACGAGCCCAGTGCCGACAACACCTGGGGCGACGAAACCAGCCGGTCCGCCGCCCCCGCCACAGGCTTCGTGGGCCAGTGGCAGGACTCCGGAGGCAAGACCCTCACCATCGGCGAGAAGTACGCGTCGGGTGACTACAAGGGCAAGAACTCCGTCAACCTCATTGATCCGGGTGGTGACGGCATCCTCCTGGGCCTGGGGCTGGAACACGACAACGGCACCATGCGCATCGCCCTCAAGCCGATCAGCAGCAAGAAGGCGAGCGACCTGCGCGCGGCGACGCTCACGCGTTCGGGCGACGACGTGAAGGTCGACTGGGACAAGGGCGGCACCGACACCCTCGCTTGGAACGGCGACTGACGTGACCGCCTGCGGCTGACGCGACCGCCTTCGCGACCGCCCGAGACCTCTCATCCCGTCCCCCCGCGGGGTGAGAGCAACGTTCCCTTCTGGTCACTCGCAGCCACAGGCCGGAAACGCGCCCTCCCTACCTTCGGGACCCAACGGCAGCACGACACCTGGGCACCGGAGCACCGTGGAGGCATGAGATGACAGTTCCGAGCACCGCCGGCGCACCCCACAAGGGGGCCCGCTGGATCGCACAGTGGGATCCCGAGGACGAGACCTTCTGGGAGCTCCAGGGCAAGCGGATCGCCCGGCGAAACCTGGCCTTCTCGGTGATCTCCGAGCACATCGGGTTCTCCGTCTGGAGCATGTACTCGGTGCTGGCCCTCTTCATGGGGTCCGCGTACGGGATCGACCCGGCCGGCAAGTTCTTCCTGGTCGCCGTCGCCTCGCTGGTGGGCGGAGTCCTGCGCGTCCCCTACGGCTTCGCCGTGGCCCGGTTCGGCGGCCGGAACTGGACCATCTTCAGCGCGGGTCTGCTGCTGGTCCCGACCGTGGCGCTGCTGGTGGTGATGGAACCCGGAACCTCGTACGCCACGTTCATGGCCGTCGCGGTCCTCACCGGCGTGGGCGGGGCGAACTTCGCCTCCTCGATGACCAACATCAACAACTTCTACCCGCTGCGCCTCAAAGGCTGGGCCCTCGGCATGAACGCGGGCGGCGGAAACATCGGCGTCGCCGTGGTCCAGCTGGTGGCTTTGCTGGTCATCGGCGTCGCCGGAGCCAGCCATCCGCGGGTGCTGCTGGCGGTCTACATCCCGCTGATCGTTCTCGCGACCGTGCTGAGCGCATGGAACATGGACAACCTCGCGCCGGTGCGCAACGACACCGGTGCGGCCAAGGAGGCCGTGAGCGACAGCCACACCTGGATCATGTCCTTCCTCTACATCGGCACCTTCGGCTCCTTCATCGGCTACAGCTTCGCCTTCGGGCTCGTGCTGCAGAGCCAGTTCGGTCGTACCCCCCTGCAGGCCGCCTCGCTCACCTTCATCGGCCCGTTGCTGGGATCGCTGATCCGACCCGTCGGCGGGCAGTTGGCCGACCGGCTGGGCGGAGCCAAGATCACCCTGTGGAACTTCGGGCTGATGGCGGTGGCGTCGGCGGTCATCGTCCTCGCCTCGGTGCAGAAGTCGCTGCCGTTGTTCATCGGCGGATTCATCGCCCTGTTCGTCCTCACCGGCGTGGGCAACGGCTCCACGTACAAGATGATCCCGGGCATCTTCCGGGCCAAGGCCGCGGCCACGGGCATGGTGGGCGAGGAGGCGGCCGTGTACGCACGACGCCTGTCCGGTGCCGCCATGGCCCTGATCGGTGCCGTGGGCGCGCTCGGCGGCCTCGGCATCAACCTGGCGCTGCGCCAGTCCTTCCTCTCGGTAGGCTCCGGCACCGGAGCATTCGTCGCCTTCCTCCTCTACTACTCCGTCTGCTTCGCGGTCACCTGGGCCGTATACCTTCGCCGACCGGCTTTCGACCAGGTCCAGGCCGGTGCCTCGGCCGAGACGAAGCCGCAGCTCAACTACGCGGAAGTGTGACGTAACACCGGTGACATCAACCCGAACCGAGCCTGTCACGCGCCGTTGACAGGCTCGATCGGCGTTCCGGTCAGCTAGGAGAGCCCCATGTACGACGAAGAGCAGCACCCCGGACGTCCGGAACTCGGGCCGCTCACGGGATTCACCGTAGGTGTGACCGCCGCGCGCCGGGCCGACGAACTGGGCGCCCTGCTCCAGCGGCGCGGCGCCGCCGTCCTGCACGCGCCCGCCCTGCGGATCGTGCCGCTCGCCGACGACGGTGAACTCCTCGCCGCCACCGAGGAGATCATCGACCAGCCACCAGAGGTGGTCGTGGCGACCACCGCGATCGGCTTCCGCGGCTGGGTGGAGGCCGCCGACGGCTGGGGGCTCGGTGAGCAGTTGCTCGACCGGCTGCGGGGGATCGAACTGCTGGCCCGGGGCCCCAAGGTCAAGGGCGCCATCCGAGCGGCCGGACTGACCGAGGAGTGGTCGCCTTCGTCGGAGTCCATGGCGGAGGTGCTCGGCCGCCTCCTGGAGGAGGGGGTCGACGGCCGCCGTATCGCGGTGCAGTTGCACGGCGAACCGCTGCCGGGATTCGTGGAGTCGCTGCGGGCAGGGGGAGCGCAAGTGGTCCCGGTCCCGGTCTACCGCTGGATGCCCCCGGAGGACGTCACCCCCCTGGACCGACTCTTGGACGGGGCCGTCTCCCGAGGTCTGGACGCCCTCACCTTCACCAGCGCCCCCGCCGCGGCTTCTTTCCTCTCGCGCGCCGAGGACCGGGGCCTGCTGGCCGAGCTGCTGGCCGCCCTGTCCCAGGATGTCCTGCCGGCCTGCGTCGGTCCGGTCACGGCCCTGCCGCTGCAGGCGCGCGGGGTGGACACGGTTCAGCCGGACCGCTTCCGCCTCGGCCCGCTCGTCCAGCTCCTGTGCCGGGAACTCCCGGCCCGTGCCCGCGCGCTGCCCATCGCCGGCCACCGGGTGGAGATCCGGGGCCACGCGGTCCTGGTGGACGACGTCCTGAAGCCGGTGCCCCCAGCCGGGATGTCCTTGCTGCGGGCCCTGTCCCGGCGGCCGGGTTGGGTCGTGTCCCGGGCCGACCTCCTCCGGGCCCTGCCGGGCGCCGGCCGCGATGAACACGCCGTGGAGACGGCCATGGCCCGCCTGCGTACCGCGCTGGGCACGCCGAAACTGATCCAGACGGTGGTGAAGCGGGGGTACCGGCTGGCGCTGGACCCGGCGGCGGACGCGAAGTACGCGGACGCGTAGTCGCCTCGGCGCCAGCCGCCGTACCGCCCGCGGGGCCTCGTCGGCTCTGCCCGCTCTGCCGGTGCGGCACTCGGCGGGGCTTCCTCACCCGGCGTCGTACACCTGCTCCGGTGTACGCCGGGGAGTGGCCGGGCCCTGCGGGCCGTACCCGAGACGGATCAGCATCTGCGCGTGCCCCGTGACGTTCGGTACCGGGGTCAGGTCGTGGCGCAGGTCGGGCCACTCCATCGGCTGGTGGAGCAGAGAAGCCCGCACACCGTGCGTCGTGGCCGCCAGTAGGACGTGCTCCAGCGCCTGCCCGGCGCGCAACCAGTCGCTGCGGCGGTCGTGCCCGGTGGTCAGCAGGGCTACCGACGGGAGGGACTCGAAGGGCTTGGCGGGGAGCCGCTCGGTGTGCCGCTGTGCGGTGAAGTCCCGCATGGGCAGCTGTTCCTGTGCGTCCTGGAGTCCCAACGCGGCTCGCGGCATGCCGGTGTCGGCGGCGTCGTAGGGGTCGCGGTGTACCCACCGGCGGCTTTCCGCGGCCCGTTCGGGGTCGGTGCGGTTGCGGTGCTCGGCCTCCCCGGTCAGGCGCAGCAGACGTGCCGTCTCGGCGGGCCCGGGAAAGGTGAGCGAAGCGCCTTCCGCATGGGCGGCTTCGGTGAGTTCGGTTTGAACGTGCGACGGAAGCGGCCTGCGGGAGAAGGGGAACCTGCTGCTGTGGCGGTGCCGGATCGCCGGGTAGAGGCCGGCGAGGTGCCGCGTCGGGCGGCGGAGGGGCCCGGACAGCCGGAGCGTGGCGAGCAATCCCGGATCCCCGGGATCCGGCAGCAGACGGACGACGGGTGTCCGACCGAAGTGGGCTGCCGCGACGCGGAGGTTGAAGACGCAGGCGCCGACGGACAGGTGCAGGGCCCGGCCGACCGGATCCGCGTGGCGCAGGGCGCGTTCCGGGACGGCGTGCACCTCCAGTGCGGCGGACTCCGGAGCGAGCCGGAAGCGCCACGGCTGGGTGTTGCAGACCGAGGGCGCGGCCACGGCCGCCGGGATGCAGGCCTCCAGGGTCGCGGCGTCGAGGGCCGCGGCGTCGAGGGGCGCGGCGTCGAGGGTCGCGGTACGCATGATGGCTTCCTCCCGTGCAGAAAGGTGTGTGTGACAAGCGTGAGAGCATCGCGGCCTCATCGTGAGGGGCCGGACGGTCCTTTCACCGGGCCGGTCAGGGCACGGTCGATCACCGCACGCGTGCGGCACCGCAGCGCACCGACGCCGGTGGCACCCTGGCCGGGCCCACCAGCCCGACATTCTGTCCCGTCGGCCCCGGGGTGCACTCGGGTGGTGAAGTCCGAGCATCCCGCACGGACTTGCCCAACTCGTGCTGTCGTCACCCACCGATGTTCCGACAGCCTCGCCCACGGTCTGTCTTGACGGGGCCGGCCTGCGGGGGGCCGCTGGTCCCCCGCAGGAGGACCAGCGGCCCCTGACCCGCAGCGGCCCTGAACGCCACGCTGGGACAGGGTTTTTCGGTCCAGGAGGAGGAGATCATGTCCCGCACCATCACCGTAGGTATCGACGGCTCGCCCGAGAGCCGGGCCGCCGCCGAATGGGCGGGCCGCGAGGCGGCGCTACGCGGACTGCCGGTGAGACTGGTTCAGGTGTGGGAGCCCGTACCGGATCCCGTGGCGCAGGCTCCGCTGCTCGGAGCGGAGACCCACCAGCACGGGACCGAGGGGATCCTCAAGGAGGCCGCCGAGGGCCTGCGGCTGCGGCACCCCGGCATCGAGGTGACCACCGAGCAGCTGACCGGACGGCCCGCCGAGGCCCTCGCCCGTGTCGCGCGGGAAGCCGAACTGCTCGTCCTCGGCTCGCGTGGGCTCGGCGGGATCGGCGGCTTCCTGATCGGCTCGGTCGGCCTCTCGGCGGTGGCGCACACCGAACGGCCCGTCGTGCTGGTGCGCGCCGGTGAGCAGGCCGCGGACGAGCACGAGACGGACGCGGCAGCCGGCGCCGCCTCCACCGGCGACTCCTTCCGCCCCGTGGTCCTCGGACTCGACGTCGGTCGTCCCCATGACGCGCTCATCGGCTTCGCCTTCGAGGCCGCCGCGCGCCGCAACGCCCCGCTGCGCGTCGTGCACGGCTCCAACCCGCCGCCCTACTACGTCTACGGCGCGGCTCTGGAGCCCGCGGTGGAGCAGGCACTCGAGCAGCGCGACGCCGCCATGCTGACCGAGGAACTCAGCCCCTGGCGGGAGAAGTTCCCGGACGTGGAGGTCGTTGAGGAGCCCGGCTACGGCAGTCCCTCCGTCCGCCTGATCGACGCCTCCCGCGAGGCTTCCCTGGTGGTCGTGGGCCGTCGTGTCCGCGAGGGCGCCCTCGGCGCCCACATCGGCAGCGTCACGCACGCCGTGCTGCACCACGCCACCGCCCCGGTCGCGGTCATCGCGCACGCCTGACCCGTTCGTGCGGGACGGACCCCCGCCCCCGGCCGCTCAGCGGCTCGCCGTGCAGCCGGGGCGGGGCTGTGGAACACGCGGTGGGTGCCCAAGGCCGGCGAACGGTGTGTGTCCCGGGAGGTCCGGCGCCGGGGACACCTCGCGGTACGGCCCCAAGCCGCGGTAGGCGGGCACCCGGCGGTGCACACCAGGTCATCGCCCTGGTCGCGGCACGCCCCCGCCCCTGCGGCCTCGCCGGACGGTCCCGGACCATCGGCATCCCCCTACCGAAAAGGAGTTCACCCTCATGAGCGTACGTGTCGGCATCAACGGTTTCGGCCGCATCGGCCGCGCCTACCTGCGTGCCGCCCTGGACCGCGCCGAGGCGGGCACCCAGGACATCAGGGTGGTCGCGATCAACGATGTCGCGCCCCCGGCCACCCTGGCCCACCTGCTGGAGTACGACTCGACTTTCGGGCGCATCGGACGCGAGGTCCTCCACGACGACAGCTCGATCATCATCGACGGCACGCGCATCGACGTCACGAGCGAGCGCGATCCCTCGGCCCTGCGCTGGTCCGACTGGGGCGCCGACACGGTCATCGAGTCCACCGGACGCTTCCGCGACCGTGACTCCGCCGCCTTGCACCTGAAGGCCGGAGCCCACACCGTGCTGCTGTCGGCTCCCGGTAAGGACATGGACGCCACCATTGTGATGGGCGTCAACGACACCACCTACGACCGCCACCGCCACCAGGTCGTCTCGGCCGCCTCGTGCACCACCAACTGCCTCGCGCCGATGGTCAAGGTGCTCGACGAGACCTTCGGCATCGAGCGGGGTCTGCTGACCACCGTCCACGGCTACACCAACGACCAGAACCTGCTCGACGGCCCGCACAAGGACCTGCGCCGGGCCCGCTCGGCGGCCCTGAGCATCATCCCGACCAGCACCGGTGCCGCCCGTGCTGTCGGCCTCGTGCTGCCGCAACTGTCCGGCGCGCTGGACGGGACCGCGGTGCGCGTGCCGGTCGCGGACGGCTCTCTCACCGACCTCACGGTGGTGCTGGACCACGAGGTCACGGCCGACGAGATCAACGCCGCCTTCGCCGCTGCCGCCGTGGGTCCGCTGAACGGCATCCTGCGCGTGGCGACGGCCCCGATCGTCTCCCGCGACGTCATAGGCGACCCCGCCTCCTGCGTCTTCGACCCGGCCCTGACCCAGGCCAACGGCACCCTTGCCAAGGTCTTCGGCTGGTACGACAACGAGTGGGGCTACACCAACCGGCTGCTCGACCTGACGGCACTGGTCGCCGATGCCTGACGCACGCAGCAGCGGGCCCCGATGCCACGGCACCGGGGCCCGCTGCTGCGTGCGTCAGCAGTGTGTGAGGCGGCCGGTCGGCCGGTCCGCTGTGGCCGGTCGGCGCCGCCCTCAGCGCAGGGTCGAGCCTGCCGCCTGCTCGCGGGCCGCCTGGGTCTGGGTGGCGATGACGGCGGCCTGGATGCGGCGTTCGACGCCCAGCTTGGCCAGCAGGCGCGAGATGTGGTTCTTGACTGTCTTTTCGGCGAGGTAGAGCCGCTGACCGATCTGGCGGTTGGTCAACCCCTCGCCGATCAGCGCGAGGATCTCCCGTTCGCGCTCCGTGAGCTGGGGGAAGTCCGGCGTCTCCGGCTCGGCGTCGCGGCGCAGCCGGGACATCAGCCGGGTGGTGGCACCAGGGTCGAGCAGGGACTGCCCCGAGGCGACCGTGCGCACGGCGGAGACCAGGTCGGTGCCGTTGATCTGCTTGAGCACGTATCCGGCGGCGCCGGCCATGATCGAGTCGAGCAGTGCTTCCTCGTCGTCGAAGGAAGTGAGCATCAGACAGGCCAGATCCGGCATCCGGGAACGCAGCTCGCGGCAGACACCGACGCCGTCCCCGTCGGGCAGGCGCATGTCCAGGACCGCGACGTCCGGACGTACCGCCGGGACGCGTGCGAGCGCCTGTTCGACCGTGGCGGCCTCGCCCACCACGGTCAGGTCGGGTTCGGCGTCCAGCAGGTCGTGCACACCGCGCCGGACGACCTCGTGGTCGTCCAGCAGGAACACCTTGACCGGGGAGACCGCCCGGCCCACCGCGTCGTCTGTCATCGCTTCTCCGTATGTCTGGATCCACCGCAGGAAACGGCCGGGTTGGGCCTCTGGCAGTCTGCCACACGCTCCTGACACGCACCGCGGGGCCCGACGGCTCCTTTCCCGTACGGGCGGTCCGACGAGACGCACGGCGGGCCCGGAGAAGATCCTCGTCGCGGGTGGCCCGCGCGGGTTCAGCCGCGCCGGGAGTCGTTGTTGCCGCGCCGCCGGGAGGTACGGCCGGTCCATACGGGTTCGACCTCGGCCCACGAACGCTGCCAGGCGGTGCAGGCGCGCCGGTTCAGGCTGCCCAGCCGGAGGCCGAGACCGCTGGCGACGAGCGCGGACAGGAGGCCGAGGACGAGCAGACCCAAGCACACTGCGCTGGCTATCAGTTCGGTCGTGCGGGGCGGGGCGGTCGAGAGCCTGCCGGTGTCTTTGACCCAGAGCTTGACGGTGGAGCCCGACGTGGCGTGCCGGGACACCTCCAGTGTGCCGGTGTGGCGCCGCCCGGGCGGGTAGATCCACGTGGCGGTGGCCTGGTAGCGAACGGCCGTCCCGTGGTCGGCGTCAGTCGTGGCCAGGGCGGGGGTGAGCAGGACCGCGTCGGTGCGGTGCAGGTGGGAGGCTGCTGCTGCGGCGTCTCGTTCGGCCGAGCCGAAGTCGGCCCAGGCGGACGCGGCACCGACCAGTGTCGCCAGGCCGAGTGCGAGTGCGGCGAGGAGCAGTGCGCGGCTGCGGGCCCGGTCCACGGGGCGGGTCAGTTCGTTCCGCTCGGTGCCGAGGGCCCGGCGCAGGTGGCGGCCCACGGCCTGGGTGAGGCGGGTGCGGCGTGTGCTGGGCATCGGGACATCCTTTCCGGACGGGTGCGCGGTCGGGAACCGGCGGGTCCGGGTCCGGGGCGCCGGGTGAACCTGTCAGTCGTGCGCGGGGAGAACTCTGCCGACGTGGACCCCGGCGGGCCCAGGGACCGGCTGGGCCGACCGGTGGGCCGCTGGTCCCGGGGCATCGACCGACAGCCGTCGGCATCCGGCCGCTGGGCCCGTGCCGTCGGGCTCCTGTAAACCCGTAGCCCAGGCACCTCGTGGGGACCCCCGGACCGTGGAGAAAGGGACCGCCGGGCGGTGCGGACAGGCCCATCGGACCCTGCTCTGCCCTCGCTCGCCGTCGGAGGATCTTCACCGTGGGAGACGGACGCAACGGTGCCGTTCGTCCCGCCGGCTACCGCGAAGGAGTGTCCGATGTCCGCACCCGACCGTGGAAAACCCTTGCCGGGGACAGCGCATGATGGCGCGTCAGGCAAGCGGCACGGCTCCGGGCTGCTGACTGCGGCCAGGGCCGCACCGGTGGCTGGCGGTGCCGTCGGCACCGGGGTGTCCCCGCGCCCGTCCGCCGGGACCGTACGGGCCCGTCTCGCCCGCCGCCTGGTGCGCCTCGTCGCCACCCTGGGGAGGGTGTGATGCGAGTGGACCCGCCCGAGGGGGCGTTGCGGCCCAGGACAGAGGCCGAGACCACCGCCGACGCCGAGGCCGCCGCTTTCGTGGAGCGCACCGGCCGCCCCGCCGCCGGTTCGCCGGACGACGTCCTCGGCACCCTCCTGGGCATCACCGGCACTACGGCACCACCGGCACCATTCGGCACGACCGGCACCTCCGTCCGTGCGGCGACGGCGACCTGCGATACGGGACCAACGGCCCTCCCACCCGGATCTTCGGCCCTGGTCCCCGCAGTCCGCCACGCACGAGTCTGAAGCCACCCGGAAAGGAATCCTCATGAACCGTGTGCAGACCCGGCCCGCTACCGACGTCGTCGTGGAGACCCGCGGCCCCGTCTCGCTGGCCGCACCCGACTACGCCCGCGCGAAGCTGACCGCCGTGCTGGAGCGGCTGGACGAACCGGTCCTCGCCGCACGGGTGAAGCTCACCCAGGAGACCAACCACGCGATGGACCGGCCGTCCCTCGCGCAGGCCGTGGTGAACCTCAACGGACGGCCGGTGCGGGCCCACGTGGCGGCTCCCACCATGCAGGAGGCCGTCGACCTGCTCCACGCCCGGTTGGCCGCCCGCCTCGCCCGCGTGCGCCACCACTGGGACCGCCACCGTCACCACGGCACGCAGTCGGTTGAGCCCGGCACCTGGCACGACGGCGCCGGGCACGAACACCGGCCGCAGCACCAGGCCCGGAGCATCGAGGAACGCCGGGTCGTGCGGCACAAGAGCTACAGTCTGGCGCGTCAGACCCGTGGGGCCGCGGTGTTCGAACTGGAGGCGATGGACTACGACTTCCACCTGTTCACCGATGCGGCGACCGGCTCCGACAGTGTCGTCTACCGGGATCCCGGCACGGGAGGTCACCGGGTGGCGAGCACCGGCCCGGCGCCCGAGGCCGAGCCCGGCCTGTCCGTGAGCACCGCGGGGGTACCGGAACTCAGTGTCGCCGGTGCGGCCTCGCGCCTTGAGCTGACCGGCCGGCCGTTCGTCTTCTTCACCGACGCCGAAACCGGACGTGGGAACATCCTGTACCACCGCTACGACGGCCACTACGGCCTCATCACGCCCGCGCAGTAAGGCACGGGCGCGGACCGGCGGACCGGCGCCGTGCGGACGGTTGCACGTCCCCGATGCCGGCCGCCGGGGGCCCAGCGGCAGATCAGGACGAGCTGTCCCCGTCGGCCGTGAGCGGGACGTGCCAGCGCAGGCGAGTGCCGCCCGACGGCGCGCTGGTCACCTCGAAGCCGCCGCGCAACTTCTCCGCGCGGCGGCGCATGTTGGTCAGCCCGCTGCTGCGGGTGACGGACGGGTCGATGCCGCGGCCGTCGTCGGTCACCTCCAGGAGCAGGACGTCGTCGGCGTGCACGGCGACCGTCACCGCAGAGGCGTGCGCGTGACGCGCGGCGTTCGACAGGGCCTCACGTAGGACGGCCAGGAGGTGGGCAGCGGTCTCGGCGGGCAGGGCGGCGTCGACCCGCCCGTGGAACTCGACGGTGGGCGCGAATCCGAGCCGGTCCCGTGCGGAGGTGGCCTCTTCGAGGACCTGGGCGCGCAGGCTCGCCGTTCTGCGGACGGGCTGGTTCAGATTGAAGATGGCGCCGCGCAATTCCTGGATGGTGGCGTCGAGTTCACCGATGACGGAGGCGATCCGCTTGGCCGCTTCCGGGTTGCCGGTGCGGGTGGCGACGCTCTGCAGTGCGAGGCCGGCGCCGAACACCCGCTGGATCACCATGTCGTGCAGGTCGTGCGCGATGCGTTCGCGCTCGACCATCACCTCGCGTTCGGCACGGGCGGCGGTCAGCTCGGCCTGGACGGCGAGTTGGTGGGTGATGTCCCGGGCAGCGACGGCGAGGCCGGTCAGGGTGCCGTCGGCATTGCGCATCGCCGAGACGGTGACGGCGACGTCGACCTCGCTGCCGTCGGCGCGGCACCAACGGCCGTGGTGGGGCTTGGCGTGCCGACCGGAGCGGACCTGCTCCACCGCGGTGCTGAAGGCCGCGCGTGCTGCTGCGGGCATCAGCACGTTGACCGGCTGACCGGTCATGTCCTGCGCGGTATGGCCGAACAGTCGCTCCGCACCCGGGTTCCAGGTCTGGATCGCGCCGTCCGCGTCCAGCGCGACCAGTGCGTCGTCGGACGAGGCCACGATGGCCGCGAGTCGGGCCTCCGCGCTCCGGGCGTTCTCCAGTTCGGTGTGCAGGGCGATCAGGCCCCGGTTGGTGTCCTCCAGCTCCTGGCGCAGCTCGTCGATCAGCTGTGCCTGCTGTGCGGACTGCTCGGTGGTGGCGTGGGACCGGGTGACGTTCGTGCCCCCCATACCAGACCGTCCTTCGTTCAGGTGTTCGCGCGTGCGGCCCATCATGGCATGCCGGCTTTGTCGTGGACCACGAGTACCGTGGCGTCGTCGTTGGTGCGGCCGTGGTCGCGGTGCAGCACTGCGGCCACGATCGCCGGATGGTGGCCGAGCAGGCCCGGATGGTCCGCGAGGCCCCAGCCGGAGCGGATTCCGTCGGAAACCAGGATCAGGGCGGAGCCCGGCTCCCACGGTACGTGCTGGAGGCGGGTGGAAGGTAGGGGGAGGTGCGTGCCGAGGGTGCCGGGGCGGTCCAGCAGGTGCACGTTGCGGCTGCCGGTGAGGACCCGTCCGGTGATGTTGCCCACGCCGGCGTAGACGAGTTCCCCGCGCGTGGGGTCGATCACGCACATGCCCAGGACACCGCCCCGGGTTGTCCGCATCGCCTCGTGGGCGTGCTGGATGAAGCGTTCCGGCGACGTGAGCGGGCTGCGCTCGAACACCTCGACCGCGGCGCGAGCCGCGACCGCGGCGGCGGGGCCGTGCCCGAGCCCGTCGACGACCAGCGCCGCCAGCGTCTGGTCCGCCGTGACGGCCCAGGAGTCGCCGGACTCACCGTCGCCGCCGTAGGGGATGTTGACGCCGCCGAAACGCCAGCGGCCGTGGTCGGCGGGGGCGGGGCCACCGACGCGGGCGTAGACAACCGTGCCACGGCGGGTGGAGTAGCAATCGAACTCGGCGGCCTGACGGCGTACGACGCTCAGACCCGCGTGCATGCCGCGCCCGCGGTGCGGGGCGGGGTCCGGCGGGGAGGGGGTCGGCCGGGCGTCGAGGACGCCGAGGGGCAGGCCGGGGCCGTGATCGACGGAGATCAGCTCGACGCCGTCGCCGGCCCTGCGGGCCAGGACGTAGCCGCCGGGAACGGCGTGGCGCAGCAGGTTGGTACCCAGCTCCGTGGCCACCAGCTCGGCCACGCCGGGGCGCACTCCGTGCTGGGTGGCCGCCAGTCTCGCCACGGAACGGCGCAGGGCGCCGACGTCCTCCTCGGCGGCGACGCCGTGACGGCGGTGCGCGTGCTCGCTCACACCGCCACGCTCCTCTCGGCGCCGCCGCTTCGCGTCCGGGCGCCTCCGCAGGGCTCCGCGCCGCACCGACCGGAGACGCGGCTCAGCGCTGCCACTTGACGATCACCACCGTCGTACCGGTGCCCGGGGACGAGGTGAGGGTCATGTCATCGACCAGGCGTTTCGCACCCGGTAGGCCGAGTCCCATGCTGCCGCGGGTGCTGAAGCCGTCGGTCATGGCCGCGTCGATGTCGGCGATGCCGGGCCCGTCGTCGGCGAACGTCGCCCGGACCCCTCGCCGTCCGCCGCGACGTACCTGCTCGACGTGGACCCGCCCGCGTCTGTCGGTCGCGTAGTTGAGGATGTTGCGGGCCAGCTCGCTGCCCGCCGTGATCAGCTTGGTCGTATCGACGAGGTTGAGTCCCACCTCTTCCGCCTCGGTGCGCAACACCTTGCGGACCCGGATGAGGTCGGACTCGTCGATGATGCCGAAATCCACGGGCTCCCGGCCTGCGTCCAGCTCGGTCCGCACGGTCAGTCCGTTCCCGCGTCGGTGCGGCGCAGCCGTTGCAACAGCGCCAGTCCCTGCTCGGCGTTGAGCGCGGTGTCCAGATGGCCCATGGGCACACCCAGTTCCACCAGCGTGATCGCCACGGCGGGCTGGATGCCCACTACCGCGGCATGCGCGCCCAACAGTCGGACCATGGCCACGATGCGGGCCAGCACCCGGGCGATGAAGGAGTCGACCACGCTCAGCCGGCTGACGTCGATGAGCATGCCGGTCGCGGCGGTACGGGCCACCTCCCGGGTCAGCTGTTCCTCGATCCGGATGACCGTGGTGTCGTCCAAGTCGCCCTGCAACGCCACCAGCAGCGTGTCACCGATCTTCATGACCGGAACCACGTCGTCATTCACCGCGGCCCCCGTTCGCCAGGGCGCGGGCGGCCGTCTCAGCCGTACCGTCGCGTTCGGCCAGCACCTTCAGGGCCAGTTGCAGGGCGTCCTGCAGCGTGCTGCGCGAGCGCAGCCGGCCCATGTCGATGCCGAGGTGCACCATGGACTGCGCGGTTTCCGGCCGCATTCCGCTCATGATGCTCACCGTGCCCATCAGCGCCGCCGCCTGCACCGTCTTCAGCAGGTGCTGGGCGACCTGGGTGTCAATGGTGGGTACGCCGCTGATGTCGAGGATGGCCACCTCGGCCTGGGTCTGGGCGATCTTCTCCAGCAGGCCCTCGGTCAGCCGGGTGGCCCGCAGGGTGTCCAGCGTGCCGATGATCGGCAGGGCCAGCACCTTGTCCCACACCTGGATCACCGGAGTGGACAGTTCCAGGATCTCGTCGCGCTGCCGCTGCAACCGCTGTTCGGTCTCGCGGCGCTCGGTGGCGTCCCGGATCGCCGCGACGACGAGCGTTCCCTCGGGCGTCTGCAGCGGGCTGAGGCTGATCTCGGTGGGGAACTCGCTTCCGTCCCGGCGCAGCCCGTACAGCTCCAGTTCCGAGCCCATCGCGCGGCGCCGGGGGGCGGACGTGTATCCGGCACGGTGGCCGAAGTGCCGGTCACGGAACCGGGACGGCACCAGCACCTCGATTTCCCGGCCGGCCAGTTCTCCCCGCTCGTATCCGAACAGATCCTCGGTCTGCTCGTTGACCAGCACGATCCGGCCGTCCTGGCCGACGATCACCATCGCGTCCGGGGCCGACTGGAGCAGGCCGTGGAAGAGTGACTCGGCCCGCGCGCTCTCCGTGACGTCCCGCAAGGTCTCCACGAAGCCGGTCACCGAGCCGTTCTCACCGCGCACCGGGGTCAGCGTGACCCGGGCCAGGAAGCGTTCGCCCCCCTTGCGTACCCGCCAGCCCTGGTACTCCTGCCGTCCTTCCCGGCGGGCGGCCTCCAGTTCCTGTTCCGCCAGTCCGGCGCGACGCTCCTCCTCGGTGTGCAGCACCGATACCGGCCGGCCCACTGCCTCGTGTCCGGCGTACCCCGTCATCGCCTGGGCGGTACGGCTCCACCGGACCACCTCGCCGCTGGGACCCAGCTTGATGACGGCATGGTCGGTGACCGCGTCCAGCATCGCCTCCAGATCGCGCAGGCTCGCCTGCGGATCCCGGCCGTCCTCCGATGGCGCCGTCATGCCCAGCCCCTGCCTTCCGTCGTGATCAGATCCCGCCCCGGGCTCGTAGGCCGGCGGCGCCCGTGCCCCCGCGTGGCCGATGTTACCCGGTCGTATTGCGGTGGCACGGGTGTACTCCCTGCCGACCGGACACCACCCGGCTCCGCGCGCCGCGGTGTCAGCGGGGGCGGGGCCCGGTGGCCCGGGTGCGCAGGGGGTCGGTCAGAGCCACTGAACACGGGAGCGGTCAGCGTCGGCGAGTGACTGACTTCACGTCGTGCGTGCTCTGCTGCCGCAACCCCTTCCCGATGGGCCCGGACCCGCACCGCCCATCCGGCTCCGGGCCCATCGGTCCTGCCGGCGGGACCGATGGGCCGCTGATCCGCCCGCGCGTGTGCCCGATCCTGGATGCGCCTTCCGATCCAGGAGCCGCTCCTCCTCCCGCACCTCGCCCGGTGGAACGTCCACCCGCCGGCCGGACCGTCTCCCTCCCCATCCGACCATCCGAAACCCGACGCCGATGACCGACGGAGTCCTCATGCCCGAGCTGGTACACCACGACAGCACTGCACTGACCGACGAGGAATTGCGCAGTCTGGACGCGCATTGGAGGGCGGCCAACTATGTGGCCGTGGGTCAGATCTACCTCATGGCCAATCCGTTGTTGCGTGAGCCGTTGAGGCCGGAGCACATCAAGCCGCGGTTGCTTGGTCACTGGGGTACTTCGCCGGGGTTGAACCTCGTGTACACCCACCTCAATCGTGTGATCAAGGCGCGTGGAGTGGACGCGTTGTGTGTGTGGGGGCCGGGTCATGGTGGTCCGGCTGTTCTGGCGGGTTCCTGGTTGGAGGGGACGTATAGCGAGACCTATCCGGATGTGGCTCGGGATGCGGCCGGTATGGGGCGGTTGTTCCGGCAGTTCTCCTTCCCGGGTGGGGTGCCCAGTCATGTGGCGCCCCAGACGCCGGGTTCGATCCACGAGGGCGGTGAGTTGGGGTACTCCCTCGCGCACGCCTACGGTGCTGCCTTCGACCATCCGGGTCTGCTGGTGACCTGTGTGATCGGTGACGGTGAGGCGGAGACGGGGCCGTTGGCCGCGTCCTGGCATTCCAACAAGTTCCTCGATCCCGTGCGTGATGGCGCTGTTCTGCCGGTCCTGCACCTCAACGGCTACAAGATCGCCAATCCGACCGTGCTCTCCCGGCTTCCCGAGGCCGAGCTCGATGCGTTGCTGCGCGGGTACGGTCACGAGCCGATCCATGTCACCGGCGACGACCCGGCGACCGTGCACCGGGCCATGGCGGCGGCTTTCGACGAAGCCCTCGACCGCATCGCGCTGGTGCAGCGCACGGCCCGCGAGGGCGGGGGCGCCGAGCGGCCCCATTGGCCGATGATCGTGCTGCGCACACCGAAGGGCTGGACCGGCCCGGCGGAGGTGGACGGGGTACCGGTGGAGGGCACCTGGCGCGCCCACCAGGTCCCGTTGGCCGGGGTGCGGGAGAACCCGGAGCACCTGCGCCAACTGGAGCAGTGGTTGCGCTCGTACCGGCCCGAGGAGTTGTTCGGCGCTGATGGCCGGCCCGCCGCGGAGGTCCTGGCGTGTGTGCCCGAGGGTGCCAAACGGCTCGGTGCCACCGCGTACGCCAACGGCGGTCTCCTCGTGCGGGACCTGCCCCTGCCGGCGTTGGACCGGTTCGCGGTGCCGGTGGACAAGCCCGGCACGACCCTGCACGAGCCGACCCGGGTCCTGGGAGACCTCCTCGAACAGGTCATGAAGGACACCTCGACCCGCCGGGACTTCCGCCTCGTGGGCCCCGACGAGACCGCCTCCAACCGACTGCAAGCCGTCTTCGACGCCAGCGGCAAGGCCTGGCAGGCCCAAACCCTCCCGGTCGACGAGCACCTCGACCGACACGGCCGGGTACTGGAGATCCTCTCCGAACACACCTGCCAGGGCTGGCTGGAGGGCTACCTCCTGACCGGCCGACACGGACTGTTCTCCTGCTACGAGGCGTTCGTACACATCGTCGACTCGATGGTCAACCAGCACATCAAATGGCTCAAGACCTCCAGAGAACTCCCATGGCGCGCCCCCATCGCCTCCCTGAACTACCTTCTGACCTCGCACGTCTGGCGCCAGGACCACAACGGCTTCTCCCACCAGGATCCCGGCTTCGTCGACCACGTCCTGAACAAGAGCCCCGACGTCGTCCGCGTCTACCTACCGCCGGACGCCAACACCCTGCTCTCCGTCGCCGACCACGTCCTGCGCAGCCGGGACTACGTCAACGTCGTCGTAGCCGGCAAACAACCCAGCTTCGACTGGCTGACCATGGACCAAGCCCGCGCCCACTGCGCCCGCGGCGCCGGCATCTGGGACTGGGCCGGCTCACCGAACACCGACGAGCCGGACGTCGTCCTCGCCTGCGCCGGAGACGTGCCCACGCTGGAAGTACTGGCCGCGGCCCAACTGCTGCGCCGGCACCTGCCCGACCTCGCCGTCCGTGTGGTCAACGTGGTCGACATGACCCGGTTGATGCCGCACGAGGAACACCCGCACGGTATGACCGACGCCGAATACGACGGTCTGTTCACCACGGACAAGCCGGTGATCTTCGCCTACCACGGGTACCCGTGGCTGATCCACCGCCTGGCCTACCGCCGTACCGGGCACAAGAACCTGCACGTGCGCGGTTACAAGGAGTCGGGAACCACGACCACGCCGTTCGACATGGTGGTCCGCAACGACCTCGACCGCTACCGCCTGGTCATGGACGTCATCGACCGCGTGCCCGGCCTCGCCGTCCGTGCCGCCGCCGTACGCCAGGAGATGGCCGACGCCCGCACCCGCCACCACAGCTGGATCCGCGCCCACGGCACCGACATGCCGGAAGTCGCCGACTGGAGCTGGGACGGCTGAGGCCCGGCCCTCCTTCGGGACCCGGTCCGCCGGGTCCGCCGCCGTCCGGGCCGGTACGAGGGGTTCCGGCGGCCTCTTTTGGCGGGCAATGTGAGAGGAGAGCGACGTGACGGTTCCCCCGCAGGGGGACCGCACGGTTCCCACCGGTTCCTGCCTAGGCGGTGACAGGCAACATGGCCCTGCGTACGGCCACCACGCCCCCGTACGGGCTGCGGTTCGATGCCGGGCGGCTCTGCCTGGATCTCCTGGCCACCGCGCATCCCGCCGAACGCCTCGACTCGGTCGAGGCGTTGGGCGCGTGGATCATCGGCGCCGGACTCGTTCCGCCTGGTACGCCACTTGCCCGTGCCGATGCTTCCTGGGCGGTGGGGTTCCGTGAACTACGCAGCTGCATCGGTCAGTTGGTGCGTGCGTTTGTGACGGCCGGGGACTCGCCGTCGTGCGACCGTGCGCTCGCCCGGCTCAATGAGGTCGCCCGCGCCGCGCCCCCCGCCCTGCGTGCGGTGCGCGGCGAGGACGGCCCGCTGGTGCGGGAGCTGGTCGGTCCACCGGAGTGTGCTGGGCTGCTCGCCGTCGTCGCCCGGGACGCCGTGGAGCTGCTGACCGATCCCGTGGCGCGGGCGGCCGTACGGGAGTGCGAGGGGGACGAGTGTCCGCTCGTGTACCTGGACACCTCGCGGGGGCGACGCCGGCGCTGGTGCTCCAGTGAGGTGTGCGGGAACCGGGAGCGGGTGGCCCGGCACCGGCGCCGGGCGGCGCTCGCGCAGGCCTGAGTGTCCGGTACGGCCCATCTGCCGGATTCACTCCCGCGCGGTGGTGGAGTGATTTGCGTAACACGGGGTTTGTCACGAGCCTGGCCCGGTCAGCTCGGCCGCCCTCGGCGATGTGTCGGAAATGTAAAGATCATGCGGTGAGAATGTGGGTGCATGTCCCGCTCGTCTCCTCGGCCTCCAGAAATCTGTCACTCCGGTTTGAACGCCGTACCGCTCCTGTCCGTACAGGTGGGCGAGCGACCGACTGGGGGAACCCCCGGACACCGGAGGTGGGCGTGCGCAAGGATGCGGCCGTGGCCAATGAACGTGGATCGAGGGCCCGACATCGCATGTCTTCACAGCCCTCGGAACCTGACGAGGAGCTGATGCGTGCCCTGTACCGGGAGCACGCCGGCCCCCTGCTCGCGTATGTCCTGCGGCTGGTCGCAGGCGATCGGCAGCGCGCCGAGGACGTCGTGCAGGAAACGCTCATCCGTGCCTGGAAGAACGCCGGTCAGCTCAATCGGGCGACCGGTTCGGTACGCCCCTGGCTGGTGACGGTCGCGCGCCGCATCGTCATCGACGGCCACCGCAGCCGGCAGGCCCGGCCGCAGGAGGTCGATCCGTCGCCGCTGGAGGTCATCCCCGCGGAGGACGAGATCGACAAGGCGCTGTGGCTGATGACGCTGTCGGACGCGCTCGACGACCTGACCCCGGCCCACCGGGAGGTACTCGTCGAGACGTACTTCAAGGGGCGTACGGTCAATGAGGCGGCCCAGACGCTGGGCATTCCCAGCGGCACGGTGCGGTCTCGGGTGTTTTATGCCCTGCGGTCGATGAAGCTGGCACTGGAGGAGCGGGGGGTGACGGCGTGATGAGCAGTGGATACGGGGGTATGCAAGGATTCGGGGCGGGTGGTCCGGGTATGTCTGGACCCATGAACCCCGGTCAGGGATCTTCGGTGCCGAACGAGCACGAGACCGTCGGCGCCTACGCCCTCGGGATCCTCGACGATGCCGAGGCAACCGCCTTCGAAGCCCATCTCGCCGGCTGCGAGTGGTGCGCCCAGCAGCTGGACGAGTTGGCCGGTATGGAGCCCATGTTGGCCGCACTCGCGGACCTGCCGGGCTCCGGCAGCACACCGGCGATCGGTGAGTCGCTGTCCGCCAGGCCCAGCCCACGGCTGGCGGAGAAGCTGGTGGACGAGGTCGCCGAGCACCGTGCCCAGAAGCGCCGGCGCGGCTTCTACATGATCGCAGCGGCGGCTGCGCTGATCATCGCCGGCCCGCTGGCCGCGGTCGCGGTCAACAGCGGCTCCGACGGCGGGGGTAGCCAGGTCACCGCGTCCTCGGCCCAGACCGCCTTCGAAGCCATGCCCGAGAAGAAGTCGGCCACGGATCCGACGTCCGGATTGAGCGCGACCGTGGGCATGACGCAGAAGGACTGGGGTACCCAGGCGGTCCTGGAGCTGAAGAACGCCAAGGGGCCGCTGCGGTGCTCCCTGGTGCTCGTGGCGAAGAACGGGCAGCGTGTGACGATGTCCTCCTGGTCCGTGCCGAAATGGGGCTACGGCATCCCGAACGCCAAGCGCGAGGAGGCCAAGAAGCCGCTGTACATCGGCGGCGCCGCGGCCTTCACGCCGAACGAGATCGACCACTTCGAGGTCGTGACCTTCGAGGGCAAGAAGCTCGTACAGGTGCAGGCATAGGCGCCGTAGCCTCCCAGGCCCCCTTTCGCGTACGGTTGACGGCTGCCCAGCACGTCAGAAGGGGGCCCGGTGGCCGCACAGGTTCAACAGTCCGCGGTCGGCCCGGTACACGGCGCACACGACTCCGTCCGTGACCGGGAGATCAGCGTCGAACAGGAACACCTGGACCGGGTGTACCAGCGGCTGGAGGAGAAGATCCACGAGGCCGAGTTCCTGATGAACGACGCGGCCAAGCGTGGACAGGTCGGCACCCCGGGCGCACTGGCCGAGCGGGACGCCCAGGTCTTCCGGGCCGGCATCCACCTGAACCGGCTCAACAACGAGTTCGAGGACTTCCTCTTCGGGCGGATCGACCTGCTGCTCGGCAAGGACGGCAAGAAGGGGCCCGACGGGGCTTACACGGCGGTGGAGCCGGCCGAGGGCGCGGTGCGGGACGACAACACCGCCGACATCGCCGAAACCCTGCACATCGGGCGGATCGGTGTGCTGGACGCGGAGTACGCGCCGCTGGTCATCGACTGGCGGGCGCCCGCCGCCGCACCCTTCTACCGGGCCACACCGGTGGAGCCGGGGCGGGTCGTACGGCGCCGGGTCATCCGCTCCAAGGGGCGCCGGGTGCTTGGCGTCGAGGACGACCTGATGCGGCCCGAGCTGACCGCCCGCCTCGACGGACACGAACTGCCGGTGATCGGTGACGGCGCCCTCATGGCCGCCCTCGGTCGGGCACGCAGCCACACCATGCGGGACATCGTCTCCTCCATCCAGGCCGAGCAGGACCTGGTCATCCGCGCCCCCGCCGCCTCCGTCACCTACGTGGAGGGCGGCCCGGGCACCGGCAAGACGGCCGTGGCCCTGCACCGGGCCGCCTATCTGCTCTACCAGGACCGGCGCCGGTACGCCGGCGGCATCCTCATCGTCTCGCCGACCCCGCTGCTCGTTGCCTACACCGAGGGCGTACTGCCCTCGCTCGGCGAGGAGGGCCAGGTCGTCATCCGCGCGATCGGCTCACTGGCCGCGGATACCGCCGGGGCGGAGGCCACGCTGTACGACTCCCCGTCGGTGGCCCGGGCCAAGGGCTCGTACCGGATGCTGAAAGTGCTGCGGAAGGCAGCGCGGGGCGCTCTGGAGCTGAACGATTCGCCTGACCGGCTCCGCGTCGTCGCCTTCGGACGCCGCCTCGAACTGGAGGCCGACCAGCTGGAACACATCCGGCGGACCGCCCTCGGCGGCACCGCGCCGGTCAACCTGCTCCGTCCGCGCGCCCGCAGACTGCTCCTGGACGCGCTGTGGGAGAGATCCGGTTCCGCCGCCCGGCACACCGACCCGGAACTGGCCGCGGAGCTGCGTTCCTCCTTCGACGAGGACATCACGGGCGAGGACGCCTTCCTCGCCTTCCTGGACGCCTGGTGGCCCGAGCTGAGCCCGAAGGCGGTGCTCCGCGCCATGGCCGACGAGAAGCGGCTCGGCCGCTGGGCCCGCCGGACGCTCAACCCGGGAGAGGTCCGCAGGGTCGCCCGCTCGCTCAAGCGGGACGGCCACTCGGTGCACGACATCGCCATGCTGGACGAACTGCAGGCGATCCTCGGTGCCCCGGCCCGCCCGAAGAAGCGGCGTGAGCTCGACCCGCTGGACCAGCTCACCGGCCTCGAGGAACTGATGCCGGTGCGGCAGGAAACCCAACGGGAGCGGGCCGAGCGCCTTGCGCAGGAGCGCACCGAGTACGCGCACGTCATCGTGGACGAGGCGCAGGACCTGACGCCGATGCAGTGGCGCATGGTCGGCCGCCGCGGTCGGCACGCCACCTGGACGGTCGTCGGTGACCCGGCCCAGTCCTCCTGGTCCGACCCGGACGAGGCGGCCGAGGCCCGCGACGAAGCACTCGGCACCCGACCCCGGCGCCGTTTCCAGCTCACGGTGAACTACCGCAATCCGGCCGAGATCGCCGAGCTCGCCGCCAAGGTGCTCGCCTTGGCCATGCCCGGCTCCGAGGCGCCGTCGGCCGTGCGGTCGACGGGGGTCGAGCCGCGCTTCACCGTCGTGCGGGACTCACTGGAGCGGACCGTGCGTGCCGAGGCCGAGCGGCTCCTGGACCTGGTGGACGGCACGGTCGGGGTGGTCGTGGCGATGAACCGGCGCGAGGAGGCCCGCCACTGGCTGGCCGGGCTCGGCGACCGGGTGGTCGCCCTCGGCAGTCTGGAGGCCAAGGGGCTGGAGTACGACGCCACGGTGGTCGTCTCGCCCGCGGAGATCGCTGATGAGTCCCCGGCCGGCCTGCGTGTGCTGTACGTGGCTCTGACCCGGGCCACCCAGCAGCTGACGGTGGTCTCTGGGGAGCGGGACGTGCCGGACGCGGCCGGAGTGCCCGACCTGCTGCGAGACTGAATTTCCGGTCACCTGCCGCACGGGAATGGCCCTGCGGCGCCGGTTTGTTAGCCTTGGTGTGGCACCGGCCCGATCCAAGCCCCCGGGCCCAACCTTTGTCGCCGCGAGCGACCACTTGCCGCGAGGCGAGCATGGCGGGTCGGTGTCGTACACGTGCGGGAGGCCCGCGTCACATGTGACGCGGGCCTCCTTTTCTGCGTACCGATCCCCTTCCACCCTCCGATCGCATCTCGTATGGTGGAAATTGTTTTCCGAAAAGATGAGAACTGTGCACCGGCGGAACGGGCCCCGTCACCAAAACGTCCGTAACCCGGGGCGACTACCACGTACTGAGCGGTAGGTGCGACGATCGGACGGCACAACCCGCGACACGGTGAAAGCAGAGGAAGTCGGCCATGGCAACGGCGCCCAGCGTCTCCTACTCGATGACCATCCGGTTGGAGGTGCCCGCGAGCGGAACGGCCGTCTCGCAGCTCACCACCGCCGTGGAGTCCTCCGGAGGCTCGGTGACCGGCCTCGACGTCACTGCCTCCGGCCACGAGAAGCTCCGCATCGACGTCACCATCGCGGCCACCTCCACGGCCCATGCCGAGGAGATCGTCGAGGAACTGCGCGGCATCGAGGGCGTCACACTGGGCAAGGTCTCCGACCGGACCTTCCTCATGCACCTCGGCGGCAAGATCGAGATGGCGTCGAAGCACCCCATCCGCAACCGTGACGACCTGTCCATGGTCTACACCCCGGGTGTGGCGCGCGTCTGCATGGCCATCGCCGAGAACCCCGAGGACGCCCGTCGCCTCACCATCAAGCGCAACTCCGTTGCGGTCGTGACGGACGGCTCCGCCGTGTTGGGCCTCGGCAACATCGGCCCCAAGGCCGCGCTGCCCGTCATGGAGGGCAAGGCGGCCCTGTTCAAGCGGTTCGCCGGCATCGACGCCTGGCCGATCTGCCTGGACACCCAGGACACCGACGCCATCGTGGAGATCGTCAAGGCGATCGCCCCCGGGTTCGCCGGCATCAACCTGGAGGACATCTCCGCGCCCCGCTGCTTCGAGATCGAGGCCCGGCTGCGCGAGGCCCTCGACATCCCCGTCTTCCACGACGACCAGCACGGCACCGCGATCGTCGTCCTCGCCGCGCTGACCAACGCCCTGCGCGTCGCGGACAAGGCGATCGAGGACATCCGGGTCGTCATGTCCGGTGCCGGCGCCGCCGGTACGGCCATCCTCAAGCTGCTGCTTGCGGCTGGGGTGAAGAACGCCGTCGTCGCCGACATCCACGGTGTCGTCCACGCCGGCCGTGAGGACCTGGTGGACGCCCCGGCCGACTCGCCGCTGCGTTGGATCGCCGACAACACCAACCCCGAGGGCCTGACCGGCACCCTCAAGGAGGCGGTGCACGGGGCCGACGTCTTCATCGGCGTCTCCGCTCCGAACGTCATCGATGGCGCCGACGTGGCCGCCATGGCCGGTGACGCCATCGTGTTCGCGCTCGCGAACCCCGACCCTGAGGTGGATCCGGCAATCGCACGCCAGACCGCGGCGGTTGTGGCCACCGGCCGCTCCGACTTCCCGAACCAGATCAACAACGTGCTGGTCTTCCCGGGTGTCTTCCGCGGCCTGCTGGACGCCCAGTCCCGCACCGTCAACACCGAGATGATGCTCGCCGCCGCGAAGGCGCTGGCCGACGTGGTGACCCAGGACGAGTTGAACCCGAACTACATCATCCCGAGCGTCTTCAACGACAAGGTCGCGGGTGCCGTCGCCGGCGCGGTCCGCGAGGCCGCCAAAGCGGCCGGGACGACTGCCTAGACGTGCCGCGCCGCACCGGTGGGGGCTGTGACGATCACCACGGCCTCCTCCCGCACCGGCGCGTCGCGGAACCATGCGGTGCCGGGCGCGCTCTAGGGTGACGGCCGAGCACCGCTCTTCGTGTGACTCCCCAGGGTGTTCTCACGACTCCTGCGGGTGCCGGATTGGCTTTCCCGCTGCAGGTAGGGGCAGGATGCGTCCCTGGGCGCGAGCGCATCGGCATCGCAGTGCCTCGGGCGGCTTTCGTCGCGCGGCACACCCCAACGGCAAGAAAGACACGGGAGTAACAACATGAACCGCAGTGAGCTGGTGGCCGCGCTGGCCGACCGCGCCGAGGTGACCCGCAAGGACGCCGACGCCGTGCTGGCCGCGTTCGCCGAGACCGTCGGCGAGATCGTCGCCAAGGGCGACGAGAAGGTCACCATCCCCGGCTTCCTGACCTTCGAGCGCACCCACCGTGCCGCTCGCACCGCGCGCAACCCGCAGACCGGCGAGCCCATCAACATCCCCGCCGGCTACAGCGTGAAGGTCACCGCGGGCAGCAAGCTCAAGGAAGCGGCCAAGGGCAAGTAAGCGTTCCACCGGGAGCGCCGTGGGCGACTGCGGCCGCCGCCGGCGGCAGACCGCGCAGGTGCCCACGCCCCTTCCGGGAGCGTCCGCGGAGGACGCGGAGGACGCGGAGGACGCGGAGGACGACGACGGGGCGGCCCCCCTTTCACCAGGGGGGCCGCCCCGTTCGGCGTGGAGACGGCCGGCGGAGCACCGGCGCGCGGAGGCCTAGCCGAGCGCCTTACCAGGCAACTCGACCTTGGCACCGAGCTCCATCAGCTTCTCCATGAAGTTCTCGTAGCCGCGGTTGATGAGGTCGATGCCGTGGACGCGTGAGGTGCCTTCGGCGGCGAGGGCCGCGATGAGGTAGGAGAAACCGCCGCGCAGATCGGGGATGACGAGGTCGGCACCCTGCAGCCTGGTCGGTCCCGAGACGACCGCGGAGTGCAGGAAGTTGCGCTGCCCGAAACGGCAGTCGGAACCGCCGAGGCATTCGCGGTACAGCTGGATGTGGGCACCCATCTGGTTGAGCGCGGAGGTGAAGCCGAGCCGGGACTCGTACACCGTCTCGTGGATGATGGACAGACCGGTGGCCTGGGTGAGGGCCACCACCAGCGGCTGCTGCCAGTCGGTCTGGAAGCCGGGGTGCACGTCCGTTTCGAGGGCGATGGACTTCAACTGCCCACCGGGATGCCAGAAACGGATGCCCTCGTCGTCGATCTCGAAGGCACCACCCACCTTGCGGTAGGTGTTCAGGAACGTCATCATCGAGCGCTGCTGGGCGCCGCGGACGTAGATGTTGCCGCTGGTTGCGAGCGCCGCCGACGCCCAGGACGCGGCCTCCAAGCGGTCGGAGAGGGCACGGTGGGTGTAGCCGCCGAGCTTGTCCACGCCGGTGATGCGGATCGTGCGGTCGGTGTCCATCGCGATGATCGCGCCCATCTTCTGCAGCACGCAGATGAGGTCCTCGATCTCCGGTTCGACGGCCGCGTTGGACAACTCCGTGACGCCCTCGGCGAGCACGGCGGTCAGCAGCACCTGCTCGGTCGCGCCGACGGACGGGTACGGCAGTCGGATCTTCGTACCGCGCAGCCGGTGCGGAGCCTCCAGGTACTGGCCGTCCGCGCGCTTCTCGATGGTCGCGCCGAACTGCCGCAGCACGTCGAAGTGGAAGTCGATGGGCCGGCCGCCGATGTCGCAACCGCCGAGGCCCGGGATGAACGCGTGCCCGAGCCGGTGCAGAAGAGGTCCGCAGAAGAGGATCGGGATGCGGCTGGAGCCGGCATGGGCATCGATGTCGGCCACATTGGCGCTCTCGACGTGCGTCGGGTCGAGCACCAGTTCGCCGGGCTCCTCACCTGGACGAACCGTCACCCCGTGCAACTGGAGCAGACCGCGCACGACCCGCACGTCACGGATGTCGGGAACGTTGCGCAGTCGGCTCGGCGCGCTGCCCAGCAGGGCGGCGACCATGGCCTTCGGTACGAGGTTCTTCGCACCGCGGACCCGGATCTCACCCTCCAGCGGGGTTCCGCCGTGGACAAGCAGGACATCGTCGTTGACGGTCATGTATCTCGCGTTCCGATGAGATGGGCAGGAGCCGGCCGATCACTGTGCGCGGGGGCCGGAGAGACAGGGTAATCGCCGATCACCCCCAGTCCGTAAGCCCAAGTACCGCCCAGATGCGTCATAGCTGTGTCACAACACGAAACGTGCACAATCGGGCACATGGGGTCACCGGGTGGGGGCGTGCGCCCGCCCCGTTCCGGTGCGCTCTGAGCCGCCTTCGCCTCCGCACTCCTCATTGGCTCCCCACGGGAGGGAAAGATGCGAGATCATGTCTGGCATGACCGAGGTGTCCTCGCTCACAGGGCGGCTGCTCGTGGCCGCGCCCGCTCTGGCGGACCCGAACTTCGACCGCGCGGTGGTGCTCCTTCTCGACCACGACGAGGAGGGTTCCCTCGGTGTCGTCCTCAACCGCCCCACCCCGGTGGACGTGGGTGACATCCTGGAGGACTGGGCCGATCTCGCCGGCGAGCCAGGCGTCGTCTTCCAGGGCGGTCCCGTCTCGTTGGACTCGGCGCTCGGCGTCGCGGTCATCCCGGGTGGTGCCGACGGCGACCGCGTGCCCCTCGGCTGGCGCCGGGTGCACGGAGCGATCGGCCTGGTCGACCTGGAGGCCCCGCCGGAACTGCTCGCCTCAGCGCTGGGTTCCCTGCGGATCTTCGCCGGGTACGCCGGCTGGGGCCCCGGCCAGCTGGAGGACGAGCTGGTCGAAGGCGCCTGGTACGTGGTCGAGTCCGAGCCGGGCGACGTCTCCTCCCCGTCCCCCGAGAGGCTCTGGCGCGAAGTCCTGCGCCGCCAGCGCAACGAGCTGGCGATGGTGGCCACGTATCCGGACGACCCTTCGCTCAACTGATGCGGGGGAGCTTCAGTACCCTGGGCGGTATGAGCACTCTTGAGCCCGAGCGCGGGACTGGTACGGGGACCCTCGTAGAGCCGACACCACAGGTGTCCCACGGCGACGGCGACCACGAGCGCTTCGCCCACTACGTCCAGAAGGACAAGATCATGGCGAGCGCCCTCGACGGCACCCCCGTCGTGGCGCTGTGCGGCAAGGTCTGGGTGCCGGGCCGTGACCCGAAGAAGTACCCCGTGTGCCCGATGTGCAAGGAGATCTACGAGTCCATGGGCAGCGGCGGTGATGAGGGGAGCGACCAGTAGCGGTTTCCCGCCGCCCGGTCTGCATCAGGCCTCCAGGACGTGTGCGCGTCCCGGGGGCCTTCCTTGTTCCCCGCCGTTCCCCGTTCCCCGCCGTTCCCCGCCGTTCCCCGCCGTTCCCCGCCGTTCCCCGACACGGCCTTCCGGCCGGGGATGGTCGAGACCTCTTGTCGGCCCGCTCGCCCAGCCCTTAGCCTGCGCAGTGTTGTGCGACGTTGCGCACTGTAAATAAGCCGTTGCATGCTGTGCAACGGATTCTTCGGTGGAGCGCGGCTGGTGGACGGTGACGCCCGGTCCCTGTCCCGGGGCCGGCGGAACGGCAAAGGACTGGACATGGTGGACGCGGTGGATCTGATTCCCGCACCGGCGAGCATCGTCTGGAACTCGCCCGGCTGCGTGAACCTGGACGGCGGAACGGCGCTTCAGGCCCTGCCGGGCACGGAGGGTGTTGCGCGCTGGCTGCGGGCCACGGTCGGCGCGGCGACCGGTCTGCCGCTCCCGGAGGCGCCCGGCCGCCCCGACCGCGTGGTGCTGGCCATCGACCCGGATCTGCCGTCCGAGGGCTACCGTGTCGTACTCGGCGACCGTCCGTTCCGCATCGAGGGCGGCAGCGCCGCCGGTGTCTTCTGGGGAGCCCAGACCTTCCGGCAGCTGCTCGGCCCCGACGCGTTCCGCCGGGCTCCGGTGCGGCCGGGGCGCCGCTGGGAGCTGCCTGCCGTCACCGTCCAGGACGTCCCCCGTTTCCGCTGGCGGGGCCTCATGCTCGACGTTGCACGCCACTTCATGCCCAAGGAAGGCGTGCTGCGCTACCTCGATCTGATGGCCGCGCACAAACTCAACGTCTTCCACTTCCACCTGACGGACGACCAGGGCTGGCGGATCGACATCAAGCGGTACCCGAAACTGGCCGAAATCGCCTCCTGGCGGGCGCGGACGAGGGTCGGTCACCGGGCCTCACCGCTGTGGGAGGAGAAACCGCACGGGGGTTACTACACCCAGGACGACATCCGGGAGATCGTGGCCTATGCCGCCGAGCGCCACATCACCGTCGTGCCGGAGATCGACGTGCCGGGACACTCGCAGGCCGCCATCGCCGCGTACCCGGAACTCGGCAACACCGATGTCATCGACACCACCGGCCTATCCGTCTGGGACGACTGGGGGATCTCGCCCCATGTGCTGGCTCCCGTCGACGCCACTGTGCGGTTCTACGAGGGTGTGCTGACGGAGGTGTTGGAACTCTTCCCGTCGGAGTTCGTGCACATCGGCGGCGACGAATGCCGCAAGGAGCAGTGGAGTGAGTCCGTGGCCGCCAAGACCCGCATCGCGGACCTCGGGCTGGCCGACGAGGACCAGCTGCAGTCCTGGTTCATCGGCCACTTCGACGCGTGGTTGTCCGCGCGCGGACGCCGGCTCATCGGCTGGGACGAGATCCTGGAGGGCGGTCTCGCGAAGGGGGCTGCCGTGTCCTCCTGGCGCGGCTACGGGGGAGGGGTCGCCGCCGCGCGGGCCGGCCATGACGTGGTCATGTGTCCGGAACAGTACGTGTATCTGGACCACCGTCAGGACCCGGGCGAGGAAGAGCCGGTGCCGATCGGTTTCGTGCGCACCCTGCAGGACGTCTACCGGTTCGAACCGGTCCCGACCGCGCTCACCGAGGAGGAGGCCGCACGCGTGCTGGGTACCCAGGCGAACGTGTGGACCGAGGCGATGGAGGACCTTGCGCGCGTTGACTACCAGACCTTCCCGCGGCTCGCGGCCTTCGCCGAGGTGGCCTGGAGCCGGTTGCCGGCCCCCGCCGAACGTGACTTCGCGGACTTCGAGCGCCGCATGGCCGCCCATTACGGGCGGCTTGACGCCCTCGGCGTCGCCTACCGGCCGCCCACCGGACCCCGGCCGTGGCAGCGGCGCCCCGGCGTGCTCGGCCGCCCGATCGAGGGACCGCCCCCGAACAGGTAATGGAAAAAAGCCACCAGCTGTCACCGAAGAGTGTCAATCGGTTCTCACCGGTGATGCCGTGAGAAAAGCAACCATCTCCCCGGTGAGGTGGGCGAATGCCTCCTTGCGGACCCCCGCGTTCGGGCCCTGCGAAGATGTGCCAGAGTTGCCACGTCCGCCCCGTGAGCACGTACCGTACGGCCACACAGGTGGACCAGGGGCAGTGGGAAGGGGCAGCCGGTTTGACCACGCACACACCGCAGGCGGCGCAGGCCGTCACGCTGCCCACGACGCTGGACGAAGCCGTGGCGGCGTTGGCCGCCACGCCTGCCGCGGTCCCGGTCGCGGGTGGCACCGACCTGATGGCCGCCGTCAACTCCGGTCAGCTCAGGCCCGCTGCTCTGGTGGGTCTCGGGCGAATCAGCGAGATCCGCGGCTGGCAGTACCAGGACGGGCACGCCCTGCTCGGGGCGGGCCTCACACACGCCCGCATGGGTCGCCCCGACTTCGCGGCCCTGATTCCGGCACTGGCCGCCGCCGCGCGCGCCGCGGGGCCACCGCACATCCGCAATGCCGGCACCCTGGGGGGCAACATCGCCTCGGCGGCCCCCGCCGGAGACGCCCTGCCGGTGCTGGCCGCCCTGGAGGCGACGCTGATCGTCGCCGGTCCGGGTGGAACCCGCCGGGAGCTCCCCGTGTCGCACCTGCTGGCCGGTGTGGAGATGCTGCGCGGCGGCGAACTCATCGGCTACGTGCGAGTGCCGCTGCTGCACGCCCCGCAGGTCTTCCTGAAGGCGACCGGACGCACCGGCCCGGGCCGCGCGATGGCCTCCGTCGCCCTCGTGCTGGACCCTGCCCGGCGCGGAGTGCGCTGCGCGGTCGGGGCCGTGGCGCCGATGCCGCTGCGGCCACTGCAGGCCGAACAGTGGGTCGCACGGCTCATCGACTGGGACAACGACCGTGCGCTCGTTCCCGAGGCACTGAACGCCTTCGGTGAGTACGTGGCCGCGGCCTGCATCCCCGATCCGGCACCCGGGCCCGACGGCTCGGTGCCCACGCTTCCGCCCGCCGTACTGCACCTGCGGCGCACCGTCGCCGCGCTGGCCCGACGAGCACTGGGGAGGGCACTGTCGTGACCGAAGACCAGCACGGAGGCGGCACGCCCCAGGGCGGCGGACGCTGGAACCCGCTGCCCCAGGGCGAGTACGACGACGGCGCCACCGCCTTCGTGGAGCTACCCGAGGGCGGCATCGACGCCCTGCTGTCCGGCGACAGCCCCCTGGCTGCGCCCGGTCAGGGCTATGTGCCGCCGGAGATAACGGCCGCTCCGGGTGCCGGCGACCCCACCGCCACGGGGACGTGGACGGCGCCCGCGGACGGCGCCCAGTGGCCCGGCCCGGACGCCACGACCCAGTCGCAGGGCACGGACGACCGGTTCACCTACCAGCCCGGCGCCACCCAGCAGTGGACCTTCGAGGAGCCCGCCGCCTCGGCCGCCCCCGGGCACGACGTCACCGGGCAGTGGTCCATTCCGGTCGCCGGTGGTGATCTTCCCGACGAGTCGGGCGAGTTCACCGCGACGTCCCTGGCCGACCAGTGGGGCAGCACCCCGCCAGCCACCCTGCCCGGCGGCGCACCCGCGCCCTGGGCGACGGACGGCGCGGACCTGTCCTGGGGGCAGTCCGCGGACCCGGAGGGCCCCGCCCGGCCGGCCGGTCCCCGGCCCGGCCCCACCGGCGTTCAGCCCACCGGTGCGGTTCCGGCTGCGACATCCGCCGGTTCGACGGCGGAACAGGGTGGGGCGGAGGAGCCTTACGGATCCCAGGGGGACACCGGGTACCCCGAGACGGCGTCCGCCGGGCACGCGGACGGCGGGTACGCGGACGCGGGACACACCGGGGTCGGGCACGGGCCTGCCGGTCACGACGCCACAGCGACCGGGACGGCCACCACTGCCGTGCCGGACGGGCGCTCCGAGCCCGTGCCGCGGGGCACCGCCGCAGACACGGCCGTGGAGCCGGACGCTCAGGGTCCCGTGGAGGTCACCGAAGGCCCCGCCGACAGTCCGGCGACCCGCCAGGAGGACACCAGCCGGGAGGGTGCGCCGCAGGTCGTTCCAGCGCCGGACACGCAGGGTCAGGCGGCCACCGACACCGCGGACACCACGGCCGGCTCCGCGGCACCGGCGCACCCGGCCGGACCGTCCGTACCGGAACGCGCGGCCGCTGTGACCACGCCGACCACGCCCGCTGGTGTTCCCGAGGGCGCTGCCGAGAGCAGTCCCGAAGGCCACCAAGTCACCGAAGGCCCCGAAGGTTCTGAAGGCCCCGAAGGTTCTGAACGTGAAGGGGCCGCAGGGACAGCGGTTCCGCACGAGGGGCCCGCCGAGGATCCGGCCGCCCCGCCGTTCCCGGCGCACGACGACCATCCCCTCGCCTCCTTCGTCCTGCGGGTCAACGGCACCGACCGCCCGGTCACCGATGCCTGGATCGGCGAGTCCCTCCTGTACGTCCTGCGGGAGCGACTCGGCCTCGCCGGCGCCAAGGACGGTTGCTCGCAGGGCGAGTGCGGGGCCTGCAACGTGCAGGTCGACGGGCGCCTGGTGGCCTCCTGCCTGGTCCCGGCGGCCACCGTGGCGGGGAGCGAGGTGCGGACCGTCGAGGGCCTGGCCGCTGACGGGCACCCCTCCGACGTGCAGCGCGCGCTCGCCCGGTGCGGTGCCGTCCAGTGCGGCTTCTGCGTGCCCGGCATGGCGATGACCGTGCACGACCTGCTGGAGGGCAACCCCGCACCGACCGCGCTGGAGGCCCGCCAGGCCTTGTGCGGAAACCTGTGCCGGTGCTCGGGCTACCGGGGGGTGCTGGAGGCGGTCAAGGAAGTCGTCGCCGAACGCGAGGCAGCGCACGTCAGCACCGAGCCGGACGCGGACGGGGCACGCATCCCGCACCAGGCGGGCCCGGGCTCCGGCGGCGTCAATCCGTCGGTGTTCGAGACACCGGGAGAGGCCGGCGTGGTCCAGGCCGTTCCCGACGGTTACGGGGACGCCCAGTACGGCGGCGCCCAGTACGCCGACGAGCAGTACGGTGAGTCCGGCGGGTACGGCGACGTCCCGGACCCCTACGGCACCCCGGGACCGCACGACCGGCACTACGGCCAGGACGGAGGCCAGGCGTGAGCAACGAAGCCGGCACCGCGACCACCGCCGCGGAATCCGCCCCCGAGGCCGAGCCGCTGCCGCACGGCCTCGGCGCCTCCCTGCCGCACGCCGACGCCCGCGCCAAGACCGAGGGTGCCTTCCCGTACGCGGCCGACCTGTGGGCCGAGGGCCTGCTGTGGGCGGCCGTGCTGCGCTCCCCGCACGCACGTGCGCGCATCGTGTCCATCGACACCACCCATGCGCGCGAGATGCCCGGTGTGCACGCCGTCATCACCCACGAGGACGTGCCCGGCACGCCCCGCCACGGCCGGGGCACCCCCGACCGGCCGGTGTTCGCCGCCGAGGCCGTACGCCACCACGGCGAACCCATCGCGGCCGTGGCCGCGGACCACCCGGACACCGCGCGGATGGCGGCCGCGGCCGTCATCGTCGAGTACGAGGTACTCGATCCGGTCACCGATCCCGAACAGGCCTTTGAGGCCGAGCCGTTGCACCCGGACGGCAACCTGATCCGGCACATCCCGCTGCATCACGGCGACCCGGAGGCGGTCGGCGAGGTGGTGGTCGAGGGCCTGTACCGCATCGGCCGCCAGGACCCGGCCCCGATCGGCGCCGAAGCCGGCCTCGCCGTGCCCCGCCCGGACGGCGGGGTGGAGCTGTACCTCGCCTCCACCGACCCGCACACCGACCGCAACACGGCCGCGGCTTGCTTCGGCCTGTCCCCGGATCGGGTGAAGATCGTGGTCACCGGGGTGCCCGGCGCCACCGCCGACCGGGAGGACCAGGGCTTCCAGTTGCCGCTCGGCCTGCTGGCGCTGAAGACCGGCTGCCCGGTGAAGCTCACGGCGACCCGCGAGGAGTCCTTCCTCGGTCACGTCCACCGCCATCCCACCCTGCTGCGCTACCGCCACCACGCGGACGCCGAGGGCAGGCTGGTGAAGGTCGAGGCGCAGATCCTGCTCGACGCGGGCGCGTACGCCGACACCTCGTCCGAAGCCCTGGTCGCGGCCGTCTCGTTCGCCTGCGGCCCGTACGTCGTCCCGAACGCCTTCATCGAGGGCTGGGCCGTCCGTACCAACAACCCGCCCTCGGGCCACGTACGCGGCGAGGGCGCCATGCAGGTGTGCGCCGCCTACGAGGCGCAGATGGACAAACTGGCGAAGAAGCTGGGCCTGGACACGGCCGAGTTGCGTCTGCGCAACGTCCTCGCGACCGGTGACGTCCTGCCGATCGGTCAGACGGTTACCTGCCCCGCGCCGGTCGCCGAACTCCTGCAGGCAGTGCGGGACTTCCCGCTTCCCGCGTTGCCGAAGGAGGCGCCGGAGGAGGAGTGGTTGCTGCCCGGCGGTCCCGAGGGGGTGGGCGAGCCAAGCGCGGTGCGCCGGGGCGTCGGCTACGGCCTGGGCATGGTGCACATGCTCGGCGCCGAGGGTGCCGACGAGGTGTCCACGGCGACGGTGAAGGTGCACGACGGCGTCGCGACCGTGCTCTGCGCGGCCGTGGAGACGGGACAGGGCTTCACCACCCTGGCCCGGCAGATCGTCCAGGATACCCTCGGTGTCGAAGAGGTCCACGTGGCCGCGGTGGACACCGACCAGCCACCGGCCGGCCCGGGCTGCCGAGGCCGCCACACCTGGGTGTCGGGCGGTGCGGTGGAGCGGGCGGCCAAGATGGTGCGCACCCAGCTTCTCCAGCCCCTGGCCCACAAGTTCGGCATGTCCACCGAACTGCTGCAGATCGCGGACGGCAAGATCACTTCCTACGACGGTGTGCTGTCGACGACCGTCACCGAGGCGATGGAGGGCAAGGAGCTCTGGGCCACGGCCCAGTGCCGTCCGCACCCCACCGAGCCGCTGAACTCCTCCGGTCAGGGCGATGCCTTCGTAGGTCTGGCCTTCTGCGCGATCCGGGCCGTGGTGGACGTCGACATCGAGTTGGGTGCGGTCCGGGTGGTGGAACTGGCGGTGGCGCAGGACGTGGGCAGGGTGCTGAACCCCGCCCAGCTGGCCGCCCGCATCGAGGCGGGCATCGCCCAGGGCGTCGGTATCGCGCTCACCGAGAACCTCCGTACTCCGCGCGGATTGGTCCGCCACCCCGATCTGACCGGGTATGCCCTCCCGACGGCCCTGGACGTGCCGGACATCCGGATCGTGAAACTGGTCGAGGAACGGGATGTGGTCGCCCCCTTCGGCGCCAAGCCAGCCAGCGCGGTTCCGGTGGTGACGGCACCGGCGGCGATCGCCTCAGCCGTCCGGGCGGCCACCGGCCGCCCGGTCAACCGACTCCCGATCCGTCCACAGGCAGCGGTGGTGACGACGCAGTGAGCACTCCTCCCGACGAGCCGCGCTACGAACCCCCGCCCAGCGTAGGCAAGTTGTTCCTGTGGATCCTGCTGTTCCTGGGGGCGGCCCTGGCCGTGGTGCTGGGCGGTATCTACCTCACCTGACACCGGCGGAACGGGCCCGGGTCGCCCGGCGTCCTTTCCGGCGGGGGCCGTTGTCAGTGGGACGCCGTAGTGTGCCAAGCGGTGGGGGCGTCTACCCCGGCGGATCGTCCGTGTCTGCGCACTCACGCAGGTGACGTCGCCGCAGTCTGCGGACCGGCACCGGTGCGACTGACACCGGTACGACTCGCACAGGCACCGACGGGGAAGAGCGCGGGGGAGCAATGAGCACGATGGACGCCGGGAGCCAGGCGATCACGCTGACCGAGGCGGAGCTGGGCCGCCGCGTCACGCACGCGCCGACGCGGAGTCTGCTGATGGGCGCCGGGCTGCCCGCCCGGACCGATGTGCTGACGTTCTCGCCCTTGCGTACGCGCGGCCTGCGTACCCTGGCCGAAACCGCGGACGGCCCCTTCCACCTGGCGGAGGAACTGCGCAGCCGCCTGGTGATAGGCGAACTCCTCAACCCCGTCGGCATGGAGCACGAGTCGATCCTGCTCGACGGCGCCACAGGCGAGATCACGACCGCCTTCCTCTTCGAACCGTCCGACCCCCGCCCCTTCGCTCCGTCCTTGGAGATGCTCCTGCGCTTCGCCGCGGTCACCGAGGAACTGACGGGCCTGCGGGGTCGTTTCGCGTCCCTGGCAGGTCGGTACGGCCCCAGGACGGCGGCCGAGGCATCCCGTCGGCTCCTCGCGCTCTTCGCCGAGAGCGCGGACGGCGAGGTTCCGCCGTACTGGAAGGCGGCGGCCCTGATCCGTCCGCTCGCCCTCGTCGCGGGTCCCGGCACGGCTTCCGGCCTCGCCCTGGACGTACCCGCCCGCGTCCTGGAACAGGAGTTCGGTCACGGTCGAGTGGTCCGCTTCGAGGAGGTCGACTTCCCCGCCACGCTCACCCATGAGCCGACGCGCCGCTTCCTGCGCGGGACGGGACTGCCGGAGGAGGCGGTCCTCTTCCACGCCGACACGGACCTTCCGCTGCCGACCCTGCGGGAGTACTTCGCGCAGGACCGCGTCGCCCACCCGCCGGCCGTACTCCCGGCCCACTGCGACCACTTGATCCGGCTGGGGCACCTGGTCGAGGAGAACAGCCTGGTGCTCGACGGCAGAACCGGCGCGGTGCTGACCTTCAGCGAACCGGAGGCAGCGCTCCACCCCCTCAACACCGACGTCTCCACCCTGGCCTTCACGCTCTGGCTCCTGCACCACGAGCGCACCATCGACGAGCACATGAACCACGAACTGACGACGGACGCCTACGACCAGTTGGCCGCCGCCATGATCCGCACGCTGACCGCCGTCGACCCCACGGGAACCCTTCCGGGCACGGACTGGCACTACTGGACGCACCTCTTCCAGGACGAGGCGGGCGGGGTCCTCTAGGCAGCCTCCGGACGAACGAACGAACGGAGGTGCGGGGTGACGAACGGTGACAAACGGAAGGTGGGCGTAGGTCGAACGCGTCTCTGTACGAACAAGTGGCATCCGTGTTGTATGACCGCATGCGAAGATCCACACCCTGGACCCGCCGTTGGGGTGCTGCTGCCCTGCTCTCCGCGACCGCGACTGCCCTGCTGCCCCTCCTGCGCTACGGAGCTCCCCTCCCCCGCCGGGACATCCTGACCGCCTTCGCCGTGGCACTCCTGTGCGGGCTGGGCTGGGTGGTGGCGACCTGGCGGGCACCGTTGACCGGCCTTTCCCTGGCGAAACCCGAAGCGGACGTCGTCATTCCCGTGCCGGGCAAAATACCCCGCACACCGTTGACCGCCCTGGGCGGCACCCTGGCGGCGGCACTCGCCGTGTACGCGGTGTTCTCGGCCCAACTCGTGGCCATGCAGCCGGACGGTCGCCAGGCCCGTACGATCGCAGCGCTCCAGGACGCGGGCGCCCGGGTGACGACGGCCACCGTCACCGAGGTTTGGGCGCAGGAGGAGTCGGCGGTGAGCGTCTCGGGCGGGGAGGGCACCCCGCATTACTGGTATGCGTCCTTCGCCGCGACGCTGCCCGACGGCACCATGCTGTCCGTGGACCGCGGCATCGTCGCCGGTCTTCCGTTCCGCGACACGAAGGTGTCGATCCTCTACGCCCCCGGGCGCCTGGAGCTGGGCGGCTGGGTGGACGACAGTGCCGACATCGCCGTGTACACGCGCAGTTGGGGGCCGCCGCTCGACTTCCAGGCGTTCTGGACCGTGCTCATGGGCGCTTTCGCCCTGACCGCCGTCGTGATCGTCAGCCTGTGGAACCGCGGTGGTCGTCGTTTGCTGCGGGAGGATGCGGCGGCGGGCCGGGTGTACGCGGTGCGGGTGGACACGCTGACGGCGGTGCGCAAGGAGCACGTCACCGTCGGCTCCCGGCCGGGCACCACCAGAACAGTGGTCCGGCGCTCCCTGCGAGCGTCGACCGAGTGCGGAGACCTGAAGCTAGGGGTGCCTTCGTACGACATCCCCCTCCTCGCCGCGGACTTCGGCGCGGGCGGCGGCCGGCTGCTGTTCGCCCGGCGCTGGCGCATGGACAACGCCGACGAGGTGCCCGGCGTCTTCGTTGCCCCCGACGGCCGGATGTTCCCTTTCAGGACCGGCTCGAAGCATGTCGAACGCCTCGCCCGCAAGGACGTCCTGCACCCCTCGGACCCGTCCGTCGCGGCCCGGTACTGGTCCATGTCCTGCCGTACGTCTCCTGCCCGCCGCCTTCTGATCGTCGCCTTGTACGCACTCGCGGCCGCCTCCGCCGTCCCCCTTCTCGTCGGCACGCAGTCCTACGGCCTGGGCTGGCTGCTGTTCTTGCTGATGGCCACGGCAGGCGTCCTCGGCCCGTGCCTGGCCGGACTCGCGCCTCCGGCGGTGGAACACCCGGTCTGGGAGCGCCAAAGGACCGTGGACCCGCGGGTGACGACGTAGGCGTACCCGCGGCGAGGGTCCGGCGCTTCAGGGCTCAGCGCGAGAAGACGGTAGTGCACTTCGGTCCGGACGTCCCACAGCTCGGCGCCCATGGTCCGGCGCCGCAGCGCCGGGAGGCCGAGCCGCAGCCACGTGCAGAAGCCGAGCGCTCCGGCCGCGATCGCGATCAGGACGGCAACGCCTCCCTGGACCCACCCCAAGGTGTCAGAGACCGTGGCAGGAATCGAACCCGCGTAACTCGCTTTGCGGGTTTGTCCGTGCTGGTCAGGGCAGGGTCCGGGGTCGTTCAGAGGGGTTCAATCCCATGCGGACGGCACCGCTGGCGGGGCTGAGCGAACGGTCCTGGACGGCCGCGTACGGCTACGAACGTGGGTGATGCTGAAGGATGCCTTGGATGTCCTGGAGCCAGCGACGCAGTGGGACGCCCTCCGGTGGGTAGATCTGGAGTCCCAGGATCTGTGCCGCCTGATCGAGTTCGCTGTCAGAGGTCACGAGTTCGGTGAAGGAGCGAATCTCTTCGGCTGCCTCGGCGAACATCTCCGGAGGGTTTCCGGTGAAGTAGTCGTCGAGGGCCTCTCTGTGTGAGGCGTAGAACCTGGAGAAGTCTTGGTGGAAGTATCCAGCCAGCAGGTGTCCGAGCTCGGGGAACTGCCTGCGCCACTCCCAGTCGGTCTGGGGGACGTCGGAGCGCTGGTAGGTGCCGCCGTTGCGGATGCGTTCCAGATGGGTCCGGGCGATCCCGAGACACTGCTCGACCGTGCGGCCTTCCAGCGGTTCGACGTGCGGAAGGATGTCCACGTCGTCGGCGATCTCATCGCTGAACAGGCCGACCTGCAGCAGGTCGTCGATTTCGCCGATCACCTCGTCGAGCAGCCCGGGCGCGCGGAGCGCCTGACGTACGTACGCCTGCAGGGCAGGGCCTGGTGTCTCAGCGGTGTCCGTGAACGTGTTGCCGGCGAAAGCGTAGGAGTTGAGTAGCTCATGGAGTTGAGTAGCTCATGGAGCTGGGGGAAGCGTTCGTCCCTCTCCATGAAGTCCTCAGTGATGTCCTTGGACTGGGGCACGGGCGGTCCTTGCTCTCAGGCTTTCGGGTATGCGGTGTGGACGCGGTAGCCGCTTGGCATGTCGGGATCGCGGCGTAGGAGAACGAAGACCTTGTGTACATTCGTGCTCCAGCTTCTTGACCGCGTGGTGCACTGTGTCGGCGTACTGGTCAAGGGCCTTGGCTATGTCGCGGGCGCCGTCGATCATGTCCTGGAGCCAGCCATGGCCCTCGTAGTAGTAGCGGCGCCAGTACGGGTCGTCGAAGGCTGATATCGCCTCGCCCTTGTTGTGCGTGATGATGCCGCGGGCTGTCTTGTTCGCGGCGGCCGTCACGTCTTCCAGGTCGTCGGCGAAGTGGCGCCACGCCTTGGCCGCGTCGCGTAGACCGCTCTCGTCGGCGTCCGGCCACCACATGCCGGTCATGTCCTGGACGATCTGTTTGGCCTTGTCGGCCGCGCTCACCGGCCGGTCCCACGGGTGTCGTGCGGGGTGGTGTCGATCTTGCTGAACATCGAGCGGACGAGCTGTTCGTTGGCGATGTGACCGTCGGCCATGTCCGCCATCGCGTCGTGGATGCTCTGCAGGCCCTGGGCGAGGATGTCGGCGGCGTTCTCCATCTTCTTCACGAGCGGGCCGTAGTGGCCGTGGAACTGGGTGCCCTGCTCGTCGTCACCCCAAGGTGAACCGGCCGCTGCCAGTCCGGTCTTGAGCTTGGTGAGGGCCTTGGCCAGGTCGGTGCTGTGCGTGTGGAAATGCGGAGCCGTCGCCTTGAGGTCGTGGATTTTGATGTCGAGTATCTTGCCGTCGCCCGTTTCGCCCATGGCGGCCTCTCCTCCCCCTGAGTCGGCTGTTCGACCCATCGACGCTAGTTGATCGACAGAGTGCGCAACTGCAACATCAGTTATGAGGGTGCAAAGTTGCGGTCAAAGAAGATAATGCGTGAGAGAAGGCACGCCGTGATCCCCGACGAAGCCGCGCAGGTGATCACCAGCTTCTACTTCGCCCCACAGGGCGACGAGACCTGGCCGGTGTCTCCATCTCCTGGTTCCTGTCCCTGCTGCCGGTCGACGCCAAGGTCCTCTTCAACAACCAGGAAGCCATCGAGGTCGGCGACTACGAAGGCCATGTTGTGTCCGCCTCCATGGGGCTGCGGCCGATCACGGAAGCCCTCATCTTGCGCCTGGCCGAACATCTCGCCTGACACCGGGCCTGTCAGGGCTCCAGTCCGTCAGGTTTGCTTGGGGCAGGCAGGGAGGAGCGCACAACGACTGGCGCTCCGCGGCGCGGCATGTCAACGTACGACGCCTTGCCGTAGATCCATGCCGTGTCCGTGGCGGCGCCCCTGTATCCGCATCACCCCATTGAGCCCCTCCGTCCGCAGGACGCCGACCCGCGCCCTGAACTCGCCACCGTGCCCATGCTCCTCCGTGTCCTGGGCCGGGTCATCGAATCAGATGATGGGGGGAGCCGGGCACCTCCACGAGCATGCGGGTCCGGTACCTGCACGTGCCGGACGCCATGCTCAAAGACGGCTCGGAAGATCGCCGAGGCCGTCTGGGGGAGTCCCGGAGGCACCCGCTGTGGACAAGAACCGGGACAACGGGGACTGAGGACAACGTCGAAGGGCCCCACTGCGCGGTGGGGCCCTTCGACGTACTGCCTGCCCGGTGAGAGTCATGGCGGAGGATACGAGATTCGAACTCGCGAGGGGTTGCCGCCCGACACGCTTTCCAAGCGAGCCCCTCAACCACTCGGGCACACGGTCCGGTGTGCGGGATGTGACCCTGGACGGAGACGAGAAGGTGTTCAAGGGGGTGCCACCCGCCGTGGGTCTACCGCACGGCGGTGGCGGGTTCGTGCGGGTCGTAGGACCGAGGTCTCACGACCGATGAGCCTCTCGACAGGGGTGTATTCATGTTTCGGGCCTTACTCTGTCGGTCATGAGCACCCTCAAGCCCCGTGCCGCCAGCGCCGCGCACCAAGCTGACGAACAGGGCGGTGGTGTACTGAGCCGGCCGTACCGGGCACTCAGCGTCGGGATCGTCTCCGTCGTGCTGCTGATCGCCTTCGAGGCGACGGCCGTCGGCACTGCGATGCCCGTCGCCGCGCGGGACCTGGACGGCGTGGCGCTGTACGCGTTCGCCTTCTCCGGGTACTTCACGACCAGCCTGTCCGGGATGGTGCTGGCTGGGCAGTGGTCCGACCGGCGGGGACCGCTCGGGGCGCTCACCACGGGGATCGGGGCCTTCGCCGCCGGCCTGGTCGTCGCCGGGACGGCGCGGGTCATGTGGGTGTTCATTCTCGGCCGGGCCGTGCAAGGACTCGGAGGCGGACTGGTCATCGTCGCCCTGTACGTCGTCGTCGGCCGCGCCTACCCGGAACGGCTGCGGCCAGCGATCATGGCGGCCTTCGCGGCGAGCTGGGTGGTCCCCTCGGTCGTCGGCCCCCTGGCCTCCGGCGCCGTCACCGAGCAGTTCGGCTGGCGCTGGGTGTTCCTCGGCATTCCGGTTCTCGTCGTGTTCCCGCTCGCCCTCGCCCTGCCCCGGATCCGGCAGCGGACTTCCGGGCCGGTCGGTGCGGAGGCGGGCGCGGCCTCCTTCGACCGCCGGCGCATCCGGCTCGCCCTCGCCGTCTCGCTGGGGGCCGGCTTCCTCCAGTACGCCGCCCAGGACCTGCGCCCGCTCTCCCTGCTTCCCGGCTTGGCCGGGGCCGCCCTGCTCGTGCCCGCCATACGCGGGCTCCTCCCGCACGGTACCTACCGGGCGGCCCGCGGGCTGCCCTCCGTCGTGCTGCTGCGTGGACTGTCCGCCGGTTCCTTCGTCGCCGCCGAGTCCTTCGTCCCGCTGATGCTGGTCACCCAGCGCGGTCTGTCGCCGACACTCGCCGGGCTCTCGCTGGCGGCCGGTGGCGCCACCTGGGCGCTGGGCTCCTGGGTGCAGTCCCGGCCACGCGTGATGCCCTACCGGGAACCGCTGATGACGCTCGGGATGGTGCTGGTCGCCGTCGCGATCGTGGCCGCGCCGGCCGTGCTGCTGCACTCCGTGCCCGTGTGGACCGTCGCCGTCGCCTGGGGTTTCGGCTGCTTCGGCATGGGGTTGGTGATCTCCTCCACCAGCGTGCTGCTTCTCCGGTTGTCCGCCCCGGAGGAGGCCGGCGCCAACTCCGCCGCCCTCCAGATCTCCGACGCCCTCTCCAACGTGGTCCTCCTCTGCGTGACCGGTGCGGCCTTCGCCGCCTTGGGGGGAGGCAGCCCGGTGGACGGCTCTGCTGCCACGGCCGGTGCAGCCCATCCCGCAGCCCATCCCGCAGCTTTCGCGGCCGTCTTCCTGCCGATGGCGGGGGTGGCGTTGGTGGGGGCATGGGTGACGCGGCGGTTGCGGGAGGATGCGCCCGGTACGCGGTCTGCGCCCGCCCGTGCCTGAAGGTGCGTCCGCTGGAGGCGGGCTGAGGCGCCGACGAGGCCGAGTGCGCCGTGCCGGACGTCTGTCGGGGCGGATCCGGACGCCCTAGGGACCGCAGCGCGGTTGCTGTGCTCCGCAAGCCGACTGTCCGACTGTGATGTGGGTCCCACCCGTGTCCGTCCCCGTCTCGTCCGGGCGTTGACGGGAGGGCGGCGCCGGTAGGGTGGCCCGGTTGTCATACGTGGCCGAGCCGTTCTAGTCCTTGCTATGGAGACCGTGACTACCACCGCCGCTTCCTCCACGCACTCCCACCACCTCTCGCCCGCCTTCCCGGGCAGGGCCCCCTGGGGCACCGCCAGCAAGCTGCGTGCCTGGCAGCAGGGGGCGATGGAGAAGTACATCCAGGAGCAGCCGCGTGATTTCCTCGCCGTCGCCACCCCGGGTGCCGGCAAGACGACCTTCGCCCTGACGCTGGCCTCCTGGCTGCTGCACCACCACGTCGTGCAGCAGGTGACCGTGGTCGCGCCGACCGAGCACCTGAAGAAGCAGTGGGCCGAGGCCGCCGCGCGGATAGGGATCAAGCTCGATCCCGAGTACAGCGCGGGACCTCTCGGCCGCGAGTACGACGGCGTAGCCGTCACCTACGCGGGCGTCGGCGTACGGCCCATGCTGCACCGGAACCGGGTGGAGCAGCGCAAGACACTCGTCATCCTCGACGAGATCCATCACGCTGGTGACTCGAAATCGTGGGGCGAGGCGTGCCTGGAGGCCTTCGAGCCGGCCACCCGACGGCTCGCGCTGACCGGTACCCCGTTCCGATCCGACACCAACCCCATCCCCTTCGTGACGTACGCGGAGGGGCAGGACGGGATCCGGCGGTCCGCCGCTGATTACACCTACGGTTACGGCAACGCCCTGGCTGACCATGTCGTGCGGCCGGTCATCTTCCTCTCCTACAGCGGCAACATGCGCTGGCGGACCAAGGCCGGCGACGAGATCGCTGCCCGGCTCGGGGAGCCGATGACCAAGGACGCGGTCAGCCAGGCCTGGCGCACCGCGCTCGATCCGCGCGGCGAGTGGATGCCCAGTGTGCTGCGTGCGGCCGACCAGCGGCTGACCGAAGTCAGGAAGGCCATCCCGGACGCGGGCGCCCTGGTGATCGCCTCCGACCAGGAATCCGCCCGCGCCTACGCCAAGCTCATCCGGGAGATCACCGGCAGCAGGGCGACACTGGTGCTGTCCGACGATGCCGGCGCCTCGAAGAAGATCGACGAGTTCAGCGCGAGCACCGAGCGGTGGATGGTCGCCGTGCGCATGGTGTCCGAGGGCGTCGACGTACCGCGGCTCGCGGTCGGCGTGTACGCGACGACCATCTCGACCCCCCTCTTCTTCGCGCAGGCCGTCGGGCGTTTCGTACGGTCCAGGCGGCGTGGTGAGACCGCTTCCGTGTTCCTGCCGACCGTGCCCGACTTGCTGACCTTCGCCAACGAGATGGAGAAGGAGCGGGACCACGTCCTCGACAAGCCGAAGAAGGAGGGCGAGGAGGACCCGTACGCCGAATCCGAGAAGGAGCTGGAGGAGGCGAACAAGCAGCAGGACGAGGACACCGGCGAGCAGGACATGCTGCCCTTCGAGGCGTTGGAGTCCGACGCGGTCTTCGACCGGGTGCTCTACGACGGCGCCGAGTTCGGCATGCAGGCCCACCCGGGCAGCGAGGAGGAGCAGGACTACCTGGGGATTCCGGGACTGCTGGAGCCCGAGCAGGTACAGATGCTGCTGCACAAACGGCAGGCCCGGCAGATCGCACACAGCCGCAAGAAGCCGGACTCCGAGGCCGACCTGCTGGAGCTGCCCGCAGAGCGGCGGCCGGTGGTCAGCCACAAGGAAATGATGGAGCTGCGCAAGCAGCTCAACACCATGGTGAGCGCCTACGTCCACCAGAGCGGCAAGCCGCACGGGGTGATCCACACCGAGCTGCGCCGGGTGTGCGGCGGACCGCCGAGCGCGGAAGCGACGGCGGGACAGCTGCGGCAGCGGATCGCCAAGGTGCAGGAGTGGGCCACCCGCATGAGGTGACTCCCCGGCGCAGTGTGCGTATCCGGACGAATGCAGGCAGGCCGGATCTTGCCTTGCCCGGATTCTGGACGAAGGCTTCCGCTCAGCGAACTGCCTTCGCTAGTGTCCCGCTACGCACACGCCCCGTGGCAGCGCCGCCGCGGAGCGCAGCCGTGAAGCGACTCTGCCCGCAGCCGTCGGGCCGTCCTGCCGATCGGCGGCCTCTGAAGGGCGTCGCCGACGGGACTCGGTGGCGCGTTCGCCGCTCAGGGGCCGTCGGCCTCACCACCGAAGGAGTGGGCGTCGTGACCGCGGAGACCTCTCAGACGCTCGACCGGGGACTACGCGTCCTCAAGCTGCTGGCCGATACGGACCATGGGCTGACCGTCACCGAGTTGTCCACCAGACTGGGCGTGAACCGCACCGTGGTGTACCGGTTGCTGGCCACGCTGGAACAGCACGCCCTGGTACGCCGTGACCTGGGCGGCCGGGCCCGGGTAGGGCTCGGGGTGCTGGGGCTCGGACGCCAGGTGCATCCACTGGTGCGGGAAGCCGCGCTGCCCGCGCTGCGGTCGCTCGCCGAGGACATAGGTGCCACGGCGCATCTGACGCTGGTGGACGGGACCGAGGCGTTGGCCGTGGCCGTGGTCGAGCCGACGTGGACGGACTACCACGTGGCCTACCGGGCCGGATTCCGGCACCCCCTGGACCGGGGCGCGGCCGGCAAGGCGATCCTCGCGGCCCGGCAGTCGCCCACCGCCGATCCCTGGTGCTCGCTCACGCACGGGGAACTGGAGGCGGGCGCGAGCGGGGCCGCGGCTCCCCTGGTCGGTGTGACCGGGGTCGAGGGCAGCGTGGGCGTGGTGATGCTCGCGGACTCCGTACCGGAGCGGGTGGGGCCCCGGGTGGTGGAGGCGGCACGGGAGGTCGCCGAGGCGCTGCGCTGACCGCTGGTCGCGGCCAGCGGGCCGTCGCCCGACGTCGACGGGTGCCGCCGCGCCCTCCCCACCGCGCGGTGGGGAGGGCGCGGCGGCATGCGCAGGACGTACACCGGTCGTGCACCCCGCCTCGCTCCTCGCCCCGCCTCGCTCCTCGCCCCAGCCGCGCCCGGGGATCCGGCGCCGCTGCACGGGGGAGGGACAGGACCGCGCCCGGTACGGACGGTCGCCGCAGAGGACGGGACGGGAGGCGGCCGCTCAGGACGCGACGGGCATCACGTTAGATTGATTCCGTGCTCTCACGTCTCACACGCTCCCAGGCCGTAGCCATCTGCGCCCTCCCCGTCGTGGCCCTGCTCGCCACGGCCGCGTTCGCACCGCTGCCGTTCTCGGTGGCGCAGCCCGGGATGACGGCCAACGTGCTCGGCGCGAACAAGGGCACCCAGGTGATCACCATCTCCGGTGCGCCGACCCGGAAGACCAGCGGGCAACTGCGGATGACCACGATCGAGGCCACCGGGCCGAACGCCCAGGTGTCCCTCGGTGACGTGCTCGGGAACTGGTTCCGCACCGACCGGGCCGTCATGCCGCGCGATGCCGTCTACCCCAGCGGCGACAGCCTCAAGGAGATCGAGCGGCACAACGCGGAACAGATGCAGCAGTCCCAGGACGCGGCGACCCGGGCGGCGCTGAAGTATCTGGACCTGAGCGGGGACAAGGTCAAGGTCCGGCTGAGCCTTGCGGACGTGGGCGGGCCCAGCGCGGGGCTGCTGTTCACCCTGGGGATCATCGACAAGTTGGACGGCGACGGCAGCGGCGGTGACCTCACCGGCGGCCGTGACATCGCCGGTACGGGCACGATCGACGCTGCCGGCAAGGTCGGTCCGGTCGGCGGTGTGGCCCTCAAGACGCAGGCTGCCCGGCGGGACGGAGCCACCGTCTTCCTGGTGCCGAAGGCGGAGTGTTCCGATGCCAAGGCGGAGCTACCGAAGGGGCTGCGGCTGATTCCCGTGACCACCCTGAAGGGCGCGGTCGACTCGCTGGTGGCGCTGGAGAAGGGGAAGGGCCCGGTTCCGGTCTGTTAGGCGTGGTGCCGGTGGGCTCAGGCCGTCGCCGGGACCGGCCCGGGGGCGGAGGCGAGGCGCAGGCCGAGTTCGACCAGGGTCCAGCCGACGCGAGTGCGCAGTTCGACCGGGGGCTTCGCCGCGGCGGCGATCCGGTGGGCGTCGGCCTGGGCGAGCAGGTCGGCGGTGTGCAGGCGGGCGAGCTGGGATTCGGTGTGCATGGTGATTCCTCTCAGTCCGTCTCGATGGGGAACAGGTGCGTGTGAATCCGTACGTGCTCGGCTCCGGGGGCGCCCTGGTCGGGAACGCGGTTCCGGTAGTCGTCGATCAGGGCGTGCATCTTGGCGATGAGCTCGGCGGCCAGATCCGGCGTGAGGCGTAGCGTCGCGTCGCTCATGTCGGAGGAGGAGCGGTTCCAGGGCTCGGGCCAGTCGGCGCGGGTGTTGAGCCAGGCGGCGAGATCGCGTGCGTGGGTGCTCGCGACCTCCTGTAGGAACACCTCGGCGAGACCGCGGACCTCGGGGCCGGCCTCCTCGAATTCGTCGCTGTCGAAGGCGATCCCCTGGTCCACCGCCCGCCACCAGCGCTCCCGCCCCTTGCCGTGCTCCGGGGCGTCCTCGACGAAGCCGTGTGCGGCGAGCTGGCGCAGGTGGTAACTGGTCGCCCCACTGGACTCGCCGAGCCGTGCCGCGAGGTGGGACGCGGTGGCCGGGCCGTTGTGCCGCAGGGCGTCCAGTAGTTGCATCCGCAGTGGATGGGCGAGCCCCCGCAGTGAGCGGGCGTCCAGCCGGCGGTGTTTCGGTGCGTCGTGCTCCTCCGTCATGCGTACAAAGATTGCTATGCAAAAGGCTCTTTGCAACGCTTCTTTTGCATGGATTTCTTTGCAGCCGTGTCGTGGTACCGACCGCCGGGTGCCCCCACCTACTTCACGAGCCCCTGCTCCTTCATCCAGTTCAGCGCCACTTGGTGCGGGTCCTGCCCGTCGACGTCCACCTCGGCGTTCAGCTTCTGGGCCACCGTGTTGTTCAGCCTTGCGGTGACCGGTGCCAGCACCTCGGCGATGGCCGGCCACTTCTCCAGCGCCTTGGAGTTGATCTCGGGAGCCGCGTTGTAGTTGGGGAAGAAGTGCTTGTCGTCGGCCATCACGGTCAGGTTCATCGACTGGATCCGCCCGTCGGTGGTGAACACCTCCCCGTAGGTGCAACTTCCCTTCGCCACCTGGGTGTAGATGATTCCGGTGTCCATCTGCGTGATGTTCCGCGCCGGGATGCTCATCCCGTACGCCTTCTCCATGCCCGGCAGCCCGTCGGCTCGGTTGGCGAACTCGCTCTCCACGCACAGGGTGACGGCGCTCGGGTCCTTCGCCGCCAGCGCGGCCACGTCGGACAGCGTCTTCGTGCCGTACTTCTTGAAGTTGGCCTCGTTCATGGCCAGGGCGTAGGTGTTGTTCAGCTGGGAGGGGGGCAGCCAGGTGATCCCGTTCTTCCGGTCGGCGTCGCGCACCGCCTCCCACTGCTTCTGGGGGTCCGGGATCGGTTTGCTGTTGCCCAGGTAGGTGATCCAGGCGGTACCCGTGTACTCGTACATACCGTCCGCGGTCCCGCTCTTGACCGCCTCCCGCGCTCCGATGGAACCCTGGATGCCGGTCCGGTCCAGGACGTCCGCGCCGGCCGCCTCGAAGGCGATCCCCATCATCGCGCCGAGGATCAGTTGCTCGGTGAACTCCTTCGAGGTGACGGTGAGATGGGCGCCCTTGAGGGGCTCGCCCTTGCCGACGATACCGGGCTTGACGTCGTCGACCATGGGGGAGCCGCTGGTCAGGCCGCAGCCGGACGCCAGGACCAGCAGCGCGGCCAGTGACAGACGGGTTCGCCGTCTCACGTCTCCACCTCCAGCCCGCGCGGGCGCAGCATGACCTCTGCCAGTGAGGCCAGCCAGTCGACCAGCAGGGCGAGCGCGATGGTGAGCACGGAACCCAGCACCAGGACCGGCATGCGCTGGGTGGTGATGCCGGTGGTGATCAGCACGCCGAGGCCACCCCCGCCGCCGAAGGTGGCCAGGGTCGCCGTGCCGACGTTCAGGACCAGGGCGGTGCGGATGCCCGCGAGGATCAGCGGAACGGCGAGGGGGAGTTCCACGCGGGTGAGGACGCCCAGCGGGGACATGCCGATACCGCGCGCCGCCTCCAGCAGGCTCGGGTCGTTGGCCTTCAGGCCCGTGATCGTGTTGGCCAGCACGGGCAGGACAGCGTAGATCACAATGCCGATCAGGGCTGCCTTCGTGCCCGTTCCGAGCCAGATCACCAGCAGCGCCAGCAGACCGATCGCCGGGGTCGCCTGCCCCATGTTGGCGATGGCCATGGCCACCGGGGTGGCCTTCCGGAACGTGCTGCGTGTCAGCAGGATGCCCAGGGGGATCGCGATGATCAGCACGAAGAACGTGGAGATCACCACCAGTTTCACCTGCTGCCACAGGGCCTTGGAGACCTGGCCGTTCGACAGCGCGTTCTTGGAGATCGTGTCGAGGTCGGCCTGCTGGAACCACAGCCAGGTGGCGAGCAGGACGGCCACCAGGAAGGCGGGCAGAAAGGTCAGCCGCTGCCAGGTCAGGCGGCGTGTGCGCGGGCGCTCCGGGAGCGGGGCCGGCTGCTCCGCCTCGTCGCCGGGCGGGACGTGCAGTCCGGCCTCGTGATCGCCTTCGGAGTGCTGTTGCCGTGGAGCGGTGTTCACGCCTTGGCCTCCCCTCCGACGCCCTCCTGCTCGAAGTGCGTCTGCTGGGCCCGGGTCTCCTCCAGTTCGTGCTGGTGCTCGATGGCCTCCAGTCGGTCCGCCTCCAGCAGTTCGTGCACGGAGTTCATCAGCGTCTCCATGTCCACGACCCCGGTGAACTCGCCGCGCCGTCCGGTCACGGCGACCCGGCCGGCGTTGTCCATCAGCACCGCTTCCAGGGCGTCGCGCAGGGTCGCGTCCCGGGTCACGGTGTCGCTCACCAGGGTGCCCGCGCGGGCCAGCGAGCCGCGGGCCCGCATCAGGTCGCCGCGTCGGAGCCACTTGTAGGGACGGCCGCGCCGGTCGAGGAGGAGGAGTTCGGTGGTCTTGCCGGCCCGCAACTGATCGAAGATCTGCTGCAGCGGGGTGTCCACGGAGACCGTCGGGCACTCCTGGATCTCCACGTCCCGCACCCGGGTCAGATTGAGCCGCTTCAGGGCGGCGCCCGCGCCGACGAAGCCGGAGACGAAGTCGTCCGCCGGGTTGGTGAGGATCGCCTCCGGGGTGTCGAACTGGGCGATGTGCGAGTGTTCACGCAGCACCGCGATCCGGTCACCGAGCTTGATCGCCTCGTCGAAGTCGTGGGTGACGAAGACGATCGTCTTGTGCAGCTCGTGCTGGAGCCGGATCAGTTCGTCCTGGAGGTGGTCCCGGGTGATCGGGTCGACCGCGCCGAACGGCTCGTCCATCAGCAGCACCGGTGGGTCGGCGGCGAGCGCCCGGGCCACGCCGACCCGCTGCTGCTGACCGCCGGAGAGCTGGCGCGGATAGCGGCCGTGGAACTCGCCCGGGTCCAGACCCACCAGGTCGAGCATCTCCTCCACCCGGTCCCGGATGCGTGCCTTGGACCAGCCGAGCATCTTCGGTACCAGGGCGATGTTCTGGGCGACCGTCATGTGCGGGAACAGGCCCGAGGCCTGGATGGCGTACCCGACCTTGCGGCGCAGCTTCACCGGGTCGATGTGGGTGACGTCCTCGCCGTCGATGCGGATGCGCCCGCCAGTCGGCTCGATCAGCCGGTTGATCATTTTCAGGGTGGTGGACTTCCCGCACCCCGAGGGTCCGACGAAGATCACCGTCTCCCCGGGCTTGATCTCCATGCTGACGTTGTCCACGGCCGGCATGGGGTTGCCCGGGTACTGCTTGGTCAGGTTCTCCAGCTCGATCGCGGCGCCGTGGCTGCCGTGGACGTCGTGGGAGCTCGTCTCAGACACGGATCCCCCTGGAAATGGTCAACCGTCCGATCAGGACGTACACGGCGTCGAACGCGAGGGCGAGGATGACGATCCCGATCGTGCCCGCGAGTACCTGGTTCAGGGCGTTCTTGCTGCCCAGCGAGCCGATGCCGCGGAAGATCTCGTTGCCGAGACCGGGGCCGGAGGCGTAGGCGGCGATCGCCGCGATGCCCATCAGCATCTGGGTGGCGATGCGGATGCCGGTCAGGATCGGTGGCCAGGCCAGCGGCAGCTCCACCCGTACCAGTTGGCCCGACCGGGACATCCCGATGCCGCGGGCGGCGTCCACCAGCGTGGCGTCGACCCCGCGCAGTCCCACGATCGCGTTCCGGACGATGGGCAGCAGCCCGTACAGGGTCAGTGCGATCACCGTCGGGGGCACGCCCAGGCCCACCATCGGGATCAGCAGACCGATCAAAGCCAGGGAGGGGATGGTGAGGATGGCGGAGGTCGAGACGGTGGCGAGGCTGCCGGCCCACTCGCTGCGGTAGGTGACGATCCCGATCAGCACGCCGATGACGGTCGCCACGACCACGCACTGGAAGACCGCGCTGGCGTGCTGGTAGGCGTCCGTGAGCAACTGCTGATGGCGATCGCTCACGTACTGCCAGAAGTTCACGTACGCTCACCCCCTGGTCGGCTGGGTTCCTTCCCGGTCTTCCGAGGCCTGCTCCACGAGCGGGATGATCCGCAGCGGAACGGGGTTCTCCATGACGATCGCGGTGGAGGCCCGGACAATGCCATCAAAACCGACAACCCGGTCGATCACTCGCTGAAGATCGGCATTGGAGCGGGCCACCAGTCGGCACAACATGTCCCCGCCGCCCGTGGTGGTCAGCAGTTCCAGCACTTCCGGCACGGTGGTCAAGTGCGCACGGACGTCAGCCCCTTGGCCCTGCCGGATCTGCAGCGTGGCGAACGCGGTGACCGGGTACCCGAGGGCGGCCGGGTCTACCTGCGGGCCGAATCCGCGGATGACTCCGTTTGACTGAAGCCGGTCGAGCCGCGCCTGCACCGTGCCCCGCGCGACCCCGAGCCGCCGGGACATCTCCAGCACCCCGATGCGCGGTTCCTCGGCCAGCAACACGATGATGCGCCCGTCCAGACGATCGATCCCCATCCGAGGCCTCCCAAGGTGGTCATCCTGTACAGAAATGCTGTTGAACCGGCCATACTGCTCTACATATTGTCCAGTGATTACGGAAACTATTGCGCACCTTGCAGAGTGGGGTCACGCTTCCGCCATGACGCAGACCACACACCACACCCCTGACACGACCGCCCGGCAGGCCGACCCCTTCCCGGTCAAGGGAATGGACGCGGTCGTCTTCGCCGTGGGCAACGCCAAGCAGGCGGCGCACTACTACTCCACCGCCTTCGGCATGAAGCTGGTCGCGTACTCCGGACCGGAGACCGGCAGCCGCGAGACCGCCAGTTACGTGCTGGAGAACGGCTCCGCTCGCTTCGTGTTCACCTCGGTGATCAAAGCGAGCACGCCCTGGGGCCACTTCCTGGCCGAGCACGTGACCGAACACGGCGATGGCGTCATCGACCTGGCCATCGAGGTGCCCGACGTGCGCGCCGCGCACGCCTACGCGATCGAACACGGCGCCCGCTCGGTGGCTGAGCCGCACGAGGTGAAGGACGAGCACGGCACGGTCGTCCTCGCCGCGATCGCCACCTACGGCAAGACCCGCCACACCCTCGTCGACCGCTCCGGCTACGACGGCCCCTACCTGCCCGGATATGCCGTCGCGCAACCGAAGGTCGCGCCTCCCGCCCAGCGCACCTTCCAGGCCATCGACCACTGCGTCGGCAACGTGGAACTCGGCCGCATGAACGAATGGGTGGCGTTCTACAACAAGGTCATGGGCTTCACGAACATGAAGGAGTTCGTGGGCGACGACATCGCCACCGAGTACAGCGCGCTGATGTCGAAGGTCGTCGCGGACGGCACCCTCAAGGTCAAGTTCCCGATCAACGAGCCCGCGATCGCCAAGAAGAAGTCCCAGATCGACGAGTACCTGGAGTTCTACGGCGGCGCCGGCGTCCAGCACATCGCGCTCAACACCAACGACATCGTGCAGACGGTCCGCACCATGCGTGCGGCCGGGGTGGAGTTCCTGGACACCCCCGACAGCTACTACGACACCCTCGGCGAGTGGGTCGGTGACACCCGCGTGCCGATCGAGACCCTGCGCGAGCTGAAGATCCTCGCCGACCGTGACGAGGACGGGTACCTGCTGCAGATCTTCACCAAGCCCGTCCAGGACCGGCCGACCGTCTTCTTCGAACTCATCGAACGGCACGGCTCGATGGGCTTCGGCAAGGGCAACTTCAAGGCACTGTTCGAGGCGATCGAACGCGAGCAGGCCAAGCGGGGCAACCTGTGAGCCGTACCCGGTGAGCTCACGGCACCGGTAGGAACCGGTGCCACACCCCGTCCCAGCCACGGCAGTGGCCGGGACGGGCCCGTCCCAGGGCAGTGCGGCGGCGAGCGGTCCGCGACCCCGCCCCACGCCAGAACGGTGAAGCCGGGGGCCTATCGGGAGGTCCCCGTGGGCAGCGGCTCGTCGGGTGCGTCGCCCAGCGCCCCGAGGGCGGCTCGGGCCGCCGGCACCCGCAGCGGCGAGAAGTACGGGTTGATCCGCAGCGCCTGGCGCAGGTGCCGTCGTGCCGGACCGTACAGCGCCAGCTCCTTCTCGATCACTCCCCGGTGGAACGCGTACGGTGCACTGAGCACCCCGCCGCCCTTCGCCCGGTCCGTCGCCGCGTCCGCATAGGTCAGTGCCTCCTTGTCGTCACCGGCCCGGTGCAACGCCCAGCCGAGCGCGTCGGCCACCTCGGCGCCCGGCTGCCGTCGCCACTCGGCCCGCAGCCGCCGTACGGCATCCTGCGCGTCCCCGTGGTCCGCCTCGAACCGCCCGATCAGCAGTTCCTGGTCGACCCCGCCCGCCACCGCCCGGCGCACCAGCTCCTCCATCCGGTCGTACTGCGCCCGGGCCTGCCTGGCCATGCCGAGCGACTCGTACAACTCGCCCAGCTCCAAGGCGTCCGGTGCTCGCGGGTCCTGGGAAAGGGCGGACCGGTACGCCGCCAGCGCCTGCGCGGTACGGCCCAGCGCGGCCAGTGTCCGCCCTCGCCCGGCAGCCGCGGCCGGGGTTGTGGCGTCAAGACGCAGGGCCGCCTCGAAGTGCCGCAGCGCATCTTGGAGGTCCCCGCGTTCCCAGGCAAGCTGCCCGAGCCCGGTCAGCCGGGCGGCCTGCTCGGTGGGGGTGCCGGCCGCAGCCGCCGCATCGGTCAGCTGGGCCGCCGCGTCCTCGCGCCAGCCCCGGTCCCGGTACACCACCGCGGCTTGCGCCATGACGGCGGACCGCGTCGCCGTCCCGGTGCGCAGCGCCAGCAGCTTCTCCAGCGTCCGCCGGACCGCCGTGTGGTCGCCGAGCCCGGCATAGGCGTCGATCAACGGCGGAAATACCGTCCAGCGTTTCGGAGCCAGCTTCAGCGCCTGCTCGCCGTACCGTTTCGCCGCCGGGAAGTCCCGACGCGCGACCGCCAGCGCAGCCAGCCCCTCCAGCGCCGCAGTGTCCCCGCCGATCCGCTTGCCCCGCAGCTCAAGCGAGGTCCGCAGGGCCCGCTCCGCCTTCGGGTACTCCGCCGCGTCGGCCGTCCTGCGCCCCCGTTCGACGTACGCGGCACCCAGCACCGCCCAGGCACGGGCGTCCCGTGGCTGCGCCCGTACCCGCTGTTCCTGCTGCTCGATGAGCGCCGTCAACCGGGGCAGTGCGGCCGGGACCCCCGAGGCGACGGCGGTCAGTGCCTGCGTCCGAGGGGCCTCGGCGGGCGGTCGGGCCGGCTCGTGCGCCTGCTCCCGGGGCACCAGCATGAGCACCGCGCCCGCGACGGCCCCACCCGCCAGTGCGGTGAGCAGCACCCGTCGCAGCACTCGCCGCCGGCGGCGGTGCGCAGGGGGCTGCTCGGCGATCAGGGACGTGCCCGGCACGCACGGTCGGTGGTCCATGGCGCTCACTGTGCGTCAACACGACCAGTACGTCCGTGCGGCCCAAGGACGGCACGGACGGGGTTCACACCGATGGCCGTGAGTGCGACCCTGTGATCATGAGCCGTATCGAAGCGCCTCGCGACGAGGCAGTGACGAACCTCACCGACCGGCTCCTGGCCGGCCTGCCCACCGAGGCCGTTCTGACCGACCCCGGCATCACGGCCTCCTACGCCCACGACATGGCGAGCTTCTGCCCGGCGGGCGCGCCGGCCGTCGTCGTGCTGCCGCGCACCGTGGAACAGGTGCAGCACGTGATGCGCACCGCAACCGAGCTGCGCGTGCCCGTGGTCCCGCAGGGCGCCCGCAGCGGACTGTCCGGCGGCGCCAACGCCGCCGACGGCTGCATCGTGCTGTCCCTCACCAAGATGGACCGCATCCTGGAGATCAGCCCCGTTGACCGGATCGCCGTGGTCGAACCCGGGGTGATCAACGCGGCCCTCTCCCGTGCCGTCGAAGAACACGGCCTGTACTACCCGCCGGACCCCTCCAGCTGGGAGATGTGCACGATCGGCGGCAACATCGGAACGGCCTCCGGCGGCCTGTGCTGTGTCAAGTACGGCGTGACCGCCGAGTACGTCCTCGGTCTGGACGTGGTCCTCGCCGACGGCCGTCTCCTGACCACCGGCCGCCGCACGGCCAAGGGCGTCGCGGGCTACGACCTCACCCGGCTGTTCGTCGGCTCCGAGGGCTCCCTCGGCATCGTCGTCCGAGCCGTCCTGGCGCTCAAACCCAAGCCGCCGAGGCAGCTGGTGCTGGCCGCCGAGTTCGCCTCCGCCGCCGACGCCTGTGACGCCGTGTGCCGGATCATGGCGGAAGGCCACCTGCCATCCCTCCTCGAACTGATGGACCGTACGACCGTCAAGGCCGTCAACGACCTCGCCCGTATGGGGCTCCCCGAGACCACGGAGGCGCTGCTGCTCGCCGCGTTCGACACCCTGGACCCGGCCGCCGACCTCGCCGCCGTCGGTGCCCTGTGCGAGGCGGCGGGCGCCACCCAGGTCGTCCCGGCTGAGGACGCGGCCGAGTCCGAGCTGCTGCTCCAGGCCCGGCGGCTCGCGCTGCCCGCGCTGGAGGCGGTCACGGGCACGACGATGATCGACGACGTGTGTGTGCCGCGCTCCCGGCTCGGAGCGATGATCGAGGGAACCGAGCGGATCGCCGAGGAGTACGGCCTGACCATCGGGCTGTGTGCGCACGCCGGTGACGGCAACACCCACCCCGTCGTCTGTTTCGACGCCGGTGACCCCGATGAGTCCCGGCGGGCCCGCGAGTCCTTCGACGAGATCATGGCCCTCGGCCTGGAGCTGGGCGGCACCATCACCGGCGAACACGGCGTCGGCGTCCTGAAGAAGGAGTGGCTGGCCCGGGAACTCGGCCCGGTCGGGCTGGAGATGCAGCGGGCGGTGAAACAGGCCTTCGACCCGCTGGGCATCCTCAACCCCGGCAAGCTCTTCTGACGCCTTCCCCGCGGCTGTCCTCTTCCTGTTCCTGGTGCCCCCTTTCCGGCAGTGCACGCTCATTGGGCCAGCAGTTGGTCGAGCGCGTCGTCGATGCCCAACTGGCCGCCCTCCGACCCCGGTGGCACCGCGCGCAGCGTCCGCTCCAGCCAGGCCGACACCTGCGGGGTGGGCGCCTCCAACAGGGCGTCCCCGTCCGGTGAGCTCAGCGCCATCAGCACCACGCTGCGCCCACCGACCTTCGTGGGCCACGCCCGCACGTCCCCGTGTCCGCAGGGCCGGAACACGCCCTCCACCAACAGGTCTCGGGCGAATGTCCAGTTGACGGGGTACTCGGAGTTGATGTGGAAGGTGATGTGGACGGCGTACGGATCGTCGGACCGGTAGCTGAGCCGGGCCGGGACCGGGATGCTCCGCTCCGGCGACAGGATGAGCTTCAACTCTAGTTCCCGCTCCACGACGGTGTGTTGCATGACCTGTGTTTCCTTTCCTCGTCCAGCGTGTCGGGGCCGTTCGTCACGGGCCCGCACCAGGGGAGAGGCGGCACCGGCCGGGCCATTACGCGGGTTCCGGGAGATTTTTTGCCTGCATCCGCCGACACCTGTCGGCCGAACGGAAGGAGGTCAAAGGGGGGAGCCGGTCGTCGTCCCTCGTGCGGGTGAACGGAGGACGATTCCCAGGATCATGTGAGCAGTGGGCAGGACATGATCGGAGGCGGCAGGAGGGCCCATGGGCACGACGGGGGGAGGGGCTCTGCCGGTAGCACCGGGACAACGGGACCACCCGCGCACTGCGGTGACCGAACGAACGGGGGACGGGCCGTGTGGTCTGCCGTCGGCCACCTCGTCTCCTGCCTGCCCGGTGCGCCGCGGATCCGTTCGGGGCCCGTGCCGCGATCCGATCAGCGAATTCCGCATGGTCCAGGGGGAGTCGAACGCCTTCACGGACTGGAGGGGGCCGTGCGCACCCCGTGCCTGCCCCGGTGCCCATGGGGCCGGAGCGCCGACGATGGGGGTTTGCTGGCGTCATCGGTCAACACCGGCCACAACCGCGGGAGCGGTCTGATAGATGTGGGGGATCCCATCCCACCCCCGAGCAGATACGGGACGACGGACCATGAGCGCCCCAACCCCGGCCCCAGGTGACGACAGGCCCCGCGAGGGCTACTACCCGGACCCGTCCATCCCCGGTTACGTCCGCTACTGGAACGGCGCCTCCTGGGTGCCCGGCACCAGCCGCCCGGCGCCGAAGGACGGCGAACCGCTCACTCCACCGCTCGGCGTCCGCCCGGCGGCCCCGGCCGTGGAGGAGACCGGCCCGCACTTCTTCGACGAGGATCCGCAGCCGCGCTCCGCCGCCGGGGGAAACGCCGGCGCAACCCCCTGGGGAGCCGATCCGCGCGTTCCCGCTTCAGCCCAGCCGGCCGGCCACGCCGACCGCATCGGCGGCATGGCGGCGGTCCCGCCCGCGGAAGGCGACGCCCGCGATGCCGATGGCACGTTCATCTTGCGTCGTCCGGTGCCGGGCCCCGCGGCCATCACGGACGACGGCACCCCGGCGTTCCGCCCGGCGCCGGGACCGGACGGCCGGGAAGGCCTGGGGGCGCAGGTCGACCGTGCCGCAGACCTGGGTACCGGACCCGCGGGCACGGCCTTCGACGGGCAAGGAGCCGGCGGGCAGAGGTCCGGCCCGGGGGCCGGGGGCGGCTCGGGGTTCGGCGTGCCCGGCTCCGGCCGGGGGGCCGGTTTCGCCGCGCAGGGCTCGGGCGCCGCCGCCCCGGCGTCCTCCGCCACGCCCGCATCGTCCTCCGCTGCCGCGTCTTCTTCCGCCTTCCCGTCCGGCTCTCCTTCCGCCGCGTCCTCCGCCCCGGCCGTGGGCCCCGGTTTCAGCGCCGGAAAGGCTGCCGCTGCGCGTGCCGCCGCACCGGCCCCCCAGGTAGCCCAGCCCACCCGTAGACAGCCGCCCCAAGGCCGCCGGACGGCCTCGGCCGCCCCGCCGGCCGCAGGTCCCTCGGTGCCGCAGCAGGCCGGTCCGGCGCAGACCGGTGCCCCTGGTACTCCGCTGACCAGTGGCTCCGGCGGCGGTCAGGCCTCCTGGGCGCAGCAGGTGCACCAACTGGCCGGAGGAGCGGACGAGCCGCCTGTGGCACCGTGGAAGCCGCCGGTGGAGGACCCGTTCCAGGCCGCCGCGCGTCGCCAGGCCGAGGCCCGGCCCGCGGGACTCGGCAAGCGGTTCACCGCGCGGCTGATCGACAGCCTGGCCGTGGGCGCCATGACGGCGGCCGCGGCCGTGCCCCTGGGCGCGCGGGCCGTTGACCACGTTCAGCAGAAGATCGACACGGCCAGGGCGTCCGGCCGTACCGTCACCGTCTGGTTGCTCGACGGCACGACCGGAACCAGCATCGGGATCGTCCTCGCCGTCCTCTTGCTCTCCGGCGCGCTGTACGAGGTGCTGCCCACCGTCAAGTGGGGCCGCACCCTCGGCAAGAAACTGTGCGGACTTCAGGTACGGGACATCGAGGCGCACGAGCCTCCGACCTTCGGCCCGGCTCTGCGCCGCTGGTTGGTCTACAGCGTCCCCGGGTTGCTCGGAATCGGGATCGTGGGCGTGCTGTGGTGCCTGTTCGACCGCCCCTGGCACCAGTGCTGGCACGACAAGGCGGCCCACACGTTCGTCGCGGACTGACGGACTGACGGCTGACGGACTGACGGGCAGCGGGCACACGTACTCCGTACGGCCGTCTGCCGGGTGCGGAGCCGGGGCGTTCGGGGTCCACTCGGGCCATGAGCAGCGAACCGCCTTCCGGCACCGGACCGCAGCCCCCCGAAGACGACCCGCTGAGGAAGCGGCCCCCGTCGGACCAGGGGGCGGGATCGCCGTACGACACCCCGTACGGTGGCGCCCAGCAGCCCCCGCCGCCCGGCGGCGGCCAGCCCCCGCCCCCGCCCGAGGGCTGGCCTCCTCCGCCCGGCGGTCAACCTCCTCCGCCCGGCGGCCAGCAACCTCCTCCCTACGGGGGCGGTCCGTACGGCGGCAGCCCCTATGGAGGCGGTGCCGGCGGATACCCCAGTGACCCCCTGGCGGGGATGGCCCCGCTCGCCGACAGCGGCAAGCGGACGCTCGCACGGATCGTCGACATGGTCCTCGTCGGTATTGTCGTCTGGCTGCTCACCTGGGCGTTCGGCGTGCGTGAGTACAACGTCAACGGCAACAGCGTCGAGGTCGGCAGATCCGTCGCACAGTCCTTCATCGCGGCTGTCCTCTATACCGCCTACGACACCTACATGATCAGCAAGACCGGCCAGACCCTCGGCAAGAAGTGGCTCAACATGCGGGTGGCCAACCTGGACGATGGCGCCACCCCTTCGGTGCAGACCTCGCTGATCCGCGCCCTGGTGCTCTGGGTGCCGTTCGCCTTCTGTTGCGCCTGTATCTGGACGGCCATCGCAGGTGGTTGGAGCTTCTTCGACAAGCCGTACAAACAGGGCCTGCACGACAAGGCGGCCAAGACGGTGGTGGTCAGCACCCGTTGAACAGGAGCGAGTGATGGGCACCCATACGAGAGCGGTGGGTTTCCGCGGCGTGACGGGTGGCCCGCCGCTCTCATGCGTTCCGGGTCACAGCGCCGTGGTCACCGGCTCCTCCCTGGGCGTGGCCTCAGCGGACTCGGTCTCAGCGGACTCGGCCTCAGCGGACTCGGCCTCCGCGGACTCGGCCTCCGCAGGGGCGGTGTGCGCCTTGGGCAGCGGCGCCGTCATCGCGACGAGCAGTCCCAGGGTCAGGGCCGACACGGCGATGACGGCGATTCCAAGGCCCGTACTCGCCCGGGACAGCAGCAGCATGGCGAACGTCGAGAGGATCACGGTGCAGGAACCGTAGGCGAGCTGTGCGGCGGTCGGACGAGGCATGGCAATCGTGTCCTCGGAAGTCTTCGCGGGTTTCGGAGGGTTCGGGGGGTGCCGTTCGACTCTCTTCGCGTGCATGCCCGAACAGGATGTCCGGTAAGCGTGACCTAACCCACGCTACTGGTGCACGGGGGGCGCACAGAGTCACGGGGTCCGGTAAGCGGACGAACCGCTGCGCGGAGGGACGGGTGACGCAGCGTTCGTAAAGCGGACTTCCGCTCCGCATAGTGCACTTGTCCTGAGCAAGTCAAGATCTTGTTTTTTCTTCTAAACCTCTAGTCAAATTACGTCACTTGAACACGCGTTGAACGTGCGCGCACGGAACCCCCCATGACCCGGGACCCCCTGTCCGTGCGCGCGGCGCGGGGGAGGAACTCAAGTGACCAGCAGATCCTGGACGTTCAGAGCGGCCACGATCGGTGTGACGATCGCGGCGGCTTCCGCCACGTTCGCCACCTTCGCCGTGGCAGAGGCGAGCACCATGGCCGGGCAGGCCGTCGTGAACCGACACGACCCGGCCCCGGTGAAGCAGCAGAAGCACGACCTCGACGGCCCGCTGAGCAAGACACGGGAAGCCCAGCGTCAGGAAGCCCTGAACCAGCTCATCTCAGGCAAGGCCAAGGCGCAGGAGCGCCACGGCTCCAAGGTCGTCAAGCTCAAGAGCCGCAGGGGCCGGAGCAAGTACGTCGAGCTGAGCCGTGAGAAGACCGACAAGATCTTCACCATCCTGGTGGAGTTCGGCGACAAGTCCGATCCCCGGTACGGCGGTACCGCGGGCCCGCTGCACAACACGATCCCGGCGCCGGACCGTCGAAAGGACAACTCGACGGCTTGGCAGAAGGACTACGACCAGAAGCACTACCAGGACCTCTACTTCGGCACCGGCAGGAGGACCGAGTCGCTGAAGAAGTACTACGAGAAGCAGTCCTCGGGCCGCTACTCGGTCGACGGAGAGGTCTCCGACTGGGTCAAGGTTCCCTACAACGAGGCCCGCTACGGCAACAACGCCTGCGGCCAGACCAACTGCACGAGTGTGTGGAACGTCGTCCGTGACGGCCTGAACGCCTGGGTCGCCCAGCAGAAGGCGGCGGGGCGTACCGACGCGGACATCAAGAAGGACCTTGCCAAGTACGACCAGTGGGACCGCTACGACTACGACGGCGACGGCAACTTCAACGAGCCCGACGGTTACATCGACCACTTCCAGATCGTGCACGCCGGTGAGGACGAGTCCGCGGGCGGCGGTGCCCAGGGCAAGGACGCGATCTGGGCCCACCGCTGGTACGCCTTCGGTACCGACGCCGGTGCCACCGGCCCCGAGGACAACAAGCTCGGCGGCACGCAGGTCGGCGACACCGGCATCTGGGTCGGCGACTACACCATCCAGCCGGAGAACGGCGGTCTCGGTGTCTTCGCCCACGAGTACGGTCACGACCTCGGCCTGCCGGACGAGTACGACACCGACGGCGGCGACAACTCCACGGGTTTCTGGACCCTGATGTCCTCCGGCTCCTGGCTCGGCACCGGTCGCAAGTCCATCGGTGACCTGCCCGGGGACATGAACGCCTGGGACAAGCTGCAGCTGGGCTGGCTCAACTACGACACGGCCAAGGCCGGCAAGCAGTCCACGCACAAGCTGGGTGTCGCCGAGTACAACACCTGGGACAAGCAGGCCCTCTTGGTCACCCTGCCGGACAAGGCGGTCACCACCACGATCGTGAAGCCGGCACAGGGCTCGACCCAGTGGTGGAGCGGCAGCGGCAACGATCTGAAGAACACGTTGACCAGGTCCGTGGACCTGACCGGCAAATCGTCGGCGACCCTCGACCTGGACGGCTGGTGGGCCATCGAGGACGGCTACGACTACCTGTACACCGAGGTGTCCGCCGACGGCGGCGCCAACTGGACCGCCCTGGACGGCACGGCCGACGGTCAGGCCATCCCGCGTGACGGCAGCGGCAAGCCGGCGCTGTCCGGCTTCTCGCAGACGCACAAGCAACTGTCGTACTCCCTCGACGCCTACGCGGGTAAGAAGATCGACCTGCGCTTCCGCTACGCCACCGACGGCGGGGTCGCGGAGAGCGGCTTCACGGCCGACGAGATCGCCGTGACCGCCGACGGCGCACCGGTCTTCTCGGACGACGCCGAGTCGGCCGACACCGCCTGGACGGCTGCTGGTTTCTCCCGCATCGGTGAGTCCTTCACCAAGGACTACAAGCAGTACTACATCGCCGAGAACCGGCAGTACGTGTCCTACGACAAGACCCTCAGGACGGGCCCGTACAACTTCGGCTCCGCGTCGCGTCCGGACTGGGTGGAGCACTACCCGTACCAGAACGGTCTGCTGATCTGGAAGTGGGACACCTCCCAGGCGGACAACAACACCAATGTCAACGACCACCCGGGCACCGGGCTGATCCTGCCGGTCGACTCGCATCCGAAGGCGCTCAAGTGGTCGGACGGCACGCTGATGCGCAACCGCATCCAGGCCTACGACTCCCCGTTCAGCCGCTACCGCACGCAGGGCATGAGGCTGCACAAGGCCGACTCCGTGACCAGGATCAAGGGCTCCAGGGGCGTCCGGGTCTTCAACGACCACACGCACACCTACTACGACCCGTCGAACCCGGCGGCCGGCGTGAAAGTCACTGACACCAACACCAAGATCGCCATCGTCAAGGAGGCCAGGAACGGCTCCACGATGCTGATCAAGGTCGGCCCCGCGGTGAAGTAGTCGGCATAGCAGCAGGTCAGAGGCGTATCGGCGGGAGCCCCTTGGCGGGCTGCCGCCGATCGTGTTTAGGTGCGTCCTGTGGACCGCTTATTGACACCGACCGAAACGGGGATGTGACCGCATGGCCGCAGGAGGCTTCTGCAAGCTACCGAACGGGACAGTGGTGGTGGCCCTGAATCTGCCCAGCCCGGCCGGTGGCCCGGCCGGTGGCCCGGCCGGAGTGCGGGTACTGGTGCACGCCCACAACCGCGCCCGGGCTCTCACCCGGCTGCGCAACCTGGGGTTGCGTGCGGTGTATCTGCGAGGCAACGCGGCGCCTCCGACACCGGACGAGATCACGGCAGTGCTGCACCACCCGGACGGCCTGATATGGCGTACGGCCCCCGACAACGGTGTCACGGTGAACGAGCTGTGGCGTCCGATCCGGGCGCTGCTGCGCCGGACGGCGGTGGTGCAGCAGCCGGCGCGGTAGGCGCGGTGTCCGGACCCTGAGGCCGACCGCTCACCACCGTGGCCTTGGCCGCTCAATCCGCCGGACCCCTGCGGTCACGACATTCTGGGGGTGTGTCGAAGTCCCGCACCGCACCTACGGTGCACAGGACCCTCGACACACCCCTGGCACTAGCCGCTGACCACGGGCTTGCCGGTCAGTGCCACGCCCGCCTCCCTCAGCTCCTCCAGTGCCCGCTCGGTCGTCTCGGCGGCGACTCCTGCGGTCAGGTCCAGGAGCACCTGGGTGCTGAAGCCCTCCCGTACCGCGTCCAGCGCGGTCGCCCGCACGCAGTGGTCGGTGGCGATGCCGACCACGTCGACTTCGTCGACATGGCGGGCGCGGAGCCATTCGGCCAGCGGGACGCCGTTCTCGTCGGTGCCCTCGAAGCCGCTGTAGGCCGCCGAGTGAGCCCCTTTGTCGAACACCGCGTCCACCGCCCCGGAGGCGACGGCCGGGGCGAAGTTCGGGTGGAAGCCCACGCCCTCCGTGCCCGCGACGCAGTGCGCGGGCCAGGAGCGGACGTAGTCGGGGTTGTCCGCGAAGTGGCCGCCGGGGGCGATGTGGTGGTCACGGGTGGCCACTACGTGGCGGTAGCCGGTACCCGCCGCCTGGCCGATCAGCTCGGTGATGGCGGCGGCCACGTCCGCGCCGCCGGCCACCGGGAGGCTGCCTCCCTCGCAGAAGTCGTTCTGCACGTCTACGACGATCAAGGCGCGGCGCATGGTGGATGTCCTTCGACTGTTGGCTGAGTAACTGAGCCTAGAGACTTGCGGGCCGGTGCGGGAGGGGGACGTTTGGCGCGGCGGTCGAGGGGGCGGGGTCCCGCTCTAGCTACCCGAGCCGTCGTGCAGGTACTCCGTCGGAATAACGGGTTCCCCCCGGGACAGCTGGGTAGCGGACAGGGGTAGATTCGCGCGGGCGGCGATGTGACGGTTCCGCGGCACGTCCAGCGGCTCCCGGGCGACCACCTCACCGCCCTTGACCAGCTGTACCAACAGCTGCCGACCGGCCAGCCGGTCCGGGACCGCACCGGTGCCTACGACCTCGGCCTCGGCCACCCCGTCCGCGTCCAGGCGGCGGGCCGCCCACTTGCGGCCCCCCACGGAGGTCTTGCCGCCGCTGGACTTCTTCGCGACGGGCACCAGCAAGGCCCCGGGGTCGCTGCTCCCGGCGCGGGCGACCAGCTTGTAGACCATGGCGGCGGTCGGGTGCCCGGAGCCGGTCGCCAGCTGGGTGCCGACTCCGTACGCGTCGACGGGTGCGGCGGCCAGGGAGGCGATCGCATACTCGTCCAGATCCGAGGTCACGATGATCTTCGTGCGGGTCGCGCCCAGCTCGTCCAGTTGCTGCCGTACCCGGTGGGCCACCAGCAGCAGGTCACCGGAGTCGATGCGGACCGCGCCCAGCTCGGGCCCGGCCACCTCCACCGCCGTGCGGACGGCAGTGGCGACGTCGTAGGTGTCGACCAAGAGGGTCGTCCCGCGTCCGAGGGTGTTCACCTGGGCCTGAAAGGCATCCCGCTCGCGGTCGTGGAGCAGGGTGAAGGCGTGCGCGGAGGTGCCGACGGTCGGGATGCCGTAGCGGAAGCCGGCCGCCAGGTCGGACGTGGTCGCGAAGCCGCCGACGTACGCGGCCCGGGCGGTGGCCACGGCGGCCAGTTCGTGGGTGCGGCGCGCACCCATCTCGATCAGCGGGCGGCCACCGGCGGCGGAGGCCATGCGGGAGGCGGCCGCGGCGATCGCGGAGTCGTGGTTGAGGATGGAGAGGATCACGGTCTCCAGCAGCACGCACTCGGCGAAGCTGCCCTCGACCCGCATGACCGGAGAGCCCGGGAAGTACACCTCGCCCTCGGGGTAGCCCCAGATGTCACCGCTGAAGCGGTAGCCGGCGAGCCACGTCAGGGTCGCCTCGTCGACGATCTCCCGATCACGCAGGAAACCGAGGATGTCCGCGTCGAAGCGGAAGTTCTCCACCGCGTCCAGGACGCGCCCGGTGCCGCCCAGCACGCCGTAACGGCGGCCGTTGGGCAGCCGCCGGGTGAAGACCTCGAACACGCTCCGCCGTTCGGCCGTACCGGCCTTCAGAGCGGCCTGCAGCATCGTCAGCTCGTATTGGTCCGTGAAGAGCGCCGTCGAGGGAACTTCCACCGGCAGTCCAAGGTCCGCTACGTCCACCAAACTTCACCTAGCCCATGATCTCCGGGTCCCCCCGTCAGACGGCCGGGGGCCGGGGGCTGTCCCCCGGCATGTGGAGTACGGCAACGGATGCTACCCCCATTTCGTCAGTGTGACGATTTAGGTGGCCCGTGGCAGCATGGGCACTGTGACGTCACCCGCGCCCCTGGAGATCGAACGCACCGAGTCGGCGGAGGAGGCCTTCGCCGTACCCGAGCCCGACGTCCCTTGGATCACGATCGTCCACAATGACCCGGTTAACCTCATGAGCTATGTGACGTACGTCTTCCAGTCGTACTTCGGCTACCCCAAGGACAAGGCCACCAAGCTCATGCTCGACGTCCACCACAAGGGCCGGGCGGTCGTCTCCAGCGGTACGCGCGAGGAGATGGAACGCGACGTGCAGGCGATGCACGGCTACGGTCTGTGGGCCACCCTCCAGCAGGACCGGAAGTAGCGAACCCACTCATATGCCTGGACATTTCGAACCGCTTCCCGGCGGCGGCGCCGCCGTCGCCCTCGACGACGTTGAGATCTCCATCATCCGGTCGCTGGCCGTCCAGCTCCTGGAACTCATCGGTCCCGGCCCCGGCGCGGACGCCCCCGACGACCCGCTCGCCGAACTGTTCGCCGAGGGCCCGAGCGAGCCCCCCGCCGATCCGGTCCTGCGCCGGCTCTTCCCGGACGCCTACAGCGACCCGGGAAAGGCCCCGGGCTCGCCTGCCGAGGCCGAGGAGTGGCGTGCCTACTCCGCCGAGTTCCGCCGGTACACCGAGAACGACCTCAGGGCGGGCAAGCGGGAGAACGCGCTCGCCGTGATCCGCACCCTGGACGCGCTCGCACCGGTGGACGAGGGAGGGGCGGTGCTCAAGCTGTCCCCGGAGGAGTCGCGGCAGTGGCTCGGTGCCCTCAATGACCTCCGTCTGGCGATCGGCTCCCGGCTGGAGATCACCGACGAGAACGACACCGATCTGCTCTATCGACTCCCCGATGATGATCCGCGCAAGCCGATGGTCATGGCCTACCTCTGGCTGGGTGGGCTCCAGGAGACGCTCGTCACCACGTTCACGCCCTGAGAATGAGCTGAGGGTGCCCTGAAGGGTGTGCCGGGGGTGCCCTGAAGGGTGTGCCGGGGGTGCCCTGAGCGTGCGGATTCGACGTTCGCTCAGCGGACGCTCAAATCCGGATAACGATCTCATCACCGCTCTGGCTTGATCTGCCGCATTTGGGCGTTCTTTGTCTGCTTTTCCCTGTGTGGTGTGCCACATTTCGCGCCTGCAATCGATAGGGCGGCCGTGATAGATCTTCACGACCGCCCGGCCGACGCCACCCATGTCCGGCCGGGTGCGCCACCGAGCCGACGACCGTCGGCCAGGCACGGGCGGGATCGCGAACCCCGCCCAGCTCCAGCAGTCCGGGGGGATCGACACCAGATCCGGGGCCGACGAAGGGCCCGGGTCGGCATGGAGAAAGGCGCACCAACACATGACCTCAGCGCAGGTCGACCAGCAGCGCGACGGCAATGCGGCCGTACGGGCGGAGCACGGCGAGGGCGGCGAGGGGTACCACCGCGGGCTCGGCTCCCGGCAGATCCAAATGATCGCCATCGGCGGTGCCATCGGCACCGGCCTGTTCCTCGGTGCGGGCAAGGGCATTTCCAAGGCGGGCCCCAGTCTGATTCTGGCGTACGCCATCGCGGGCCTCGTCATCTTCCTGATCATGCGGGCGCTCGGTGAACTGCTGATGTACCGCCCGGTGTCGGGTTCGTTCTCCGAGTACGCGCGCGAGTTCATCGGTCCCTTCGCGGGTTTCGTGACCGGGTGGACGTACTGGCTGTTCTGGGTGGTCACGGGCATCACCGAGGTGACCGCGGCGGCGGCCTACATGACCTACTGGTTCGACGTCCCGCAGTGGGTCTCGGCCCTGGTCTTCACGATCGTCCTCTACGGCGCCAACCTGATCTCCGTGAAGCTCTTCGGTGAGCTGGAGTTCTGGTTCTCCATGGTCAAGGTCACCGCGATCATCGGCATGATCCTGATCTGCGCCGGCATCCTGACCCTCGGCTTCTCCGACGCCGGCGACACCGCTTCGGTGAGCCACCTGTGGAGCGACGGCGGCTTCTTCCCGCACGGCGTCGGCAGCACCCTGATGACCTTGCAGATGGTGATGTTCGCCTTCCTCGCCGTCGAGCTGGTCGGTGTGACCGCGGGGGAGTCCAAGGACCCCGAGAAGGTACTGCCCAGGGCGATCAACACCGTTCCGTGGCGTATCGCCGTCTTCTACGTCGGCGCGCTGATCATGATCCTTTCGGTGGTGCCGTGGACGAGCTTCCACCCGGGCGTGAGTCCCTTCGTGGCGGCCTTCCAGAAGATGGGCCTGGCCGCGGGGGCGGGCATCGTCAACTTCGTGGTCCTCACGGCCGCGCTGTCTTCCTGCAACTCGGGCATGTACTCCACCGGGCGCATGCTGCGCGACCTCGCCCTCAACAGCCAGGGTCCGGGGCTCTTCACCAAGCTGACGCGCAGTGGTACCCCGCTTGTCGGTACGACGTTCTCCGCCGCGCTGATGCTGGTGGGCGTCTGGATCAACTACCAGTGGCCGGGCAAGGCGTTCGACTACGTGGTGTCCTTCGCGACCATCTCCGGCATGTGGGCCTGGATTGTCATCCTGGTCTGCCAGATCCGGTACCGGGCGAAGGCCGACCGCGGGGAACTGCCCCGCTCGGGCTTCCGCGCGCCGGGTGCCCCGTACACCAGCGTGTTGGCGCTGCTCTTCATCGGTATGGTGATCGTGATGATGGGTATCGACAAGGATGCCCGTGTCTCGCTGTACTGCGCGCCGCTGTGGGCGGTGATCCTCGGTGTCGCTTACTGGGCGCTGAAGCGCCGCAACCCTGAGGCTGCGGCCTTCCGCAAGCGCTGACATCTGGCCAGGACCCCCTCCCGGGACGTCCGGCCGCCGGGAGCACTCGTGGCGCCCCCGGCCGCCGCCGCTCAGGACGTCCAGCATGTGGGCCGCCCCGTACCACTCCGCGGTACGGGGCGGCCCCGCTGCTTATCCTGACCCCCATGCTGACCATCACCCAGGCCCTGTACGACCAGATCGTCGCCCACGCGCGCGAGGACCACCCCGACGAGGCGTGCGGCGTGGTGGCGGGCCCCGCGGGCTCCGGCCGCCCCGAGCGCTTCATCCCGATGCTCAACGCGGCTCGCTCGCCCACCTTCTACGAGTTCGACTCGCAAGACCTGCTCAAGCTGTACCGGGACATGGACGACCGCGACGAGGAGCCGGTGGTCATCTACCACTCCCACACCGCTACCGAGGCCTACCCCTCCCGCACCGACATCTCCTACGCCAACGAGCCCGGAGCCCACTACGTCCTGGTCTCCACGGCGGATGCCGACAGTGCTGGCGAGTTCCAGTTCCGCTCGTTCCGGATCGTGGCGGGTGAGGTCGCCGAGGAGCCGGTCAAGGTCGTGGAGGCCTACTGATCTCACTCCATGGTGGGGATCCGTCCGTCATGTGGGATCACATTCCGGGGCCCATGCCGGGAATCGATACGATGAGCCCATGGTTCAGTACGACGTGAGCGAGAAGACGCCGGGCATGCTGCTCGTGGCGCGGCTGCACGTCGACCTGTGCAGGCTGAACAGCGCCATCTGTTGACGTTCCCAGCCGCCGTACGGCCGTAGCCGCGGCGCTGTCCCGGCGCTGCCGAAGCCCGGGGACCTCCATCGCGATCGCGCGCCCCCGACCCGACGACACCTTCCGACAGGAGCCCTCAACCATGGCCATCGAGGTCCGCATCCCCACCATCCTCCGCCAGTACACCGACGGCCGGAAGGCGGTCGAAGGCACCGGGGAGACCCTCGCCGAGCTGTTCGCCGACCTCGAAACCCGGCACGCGGGCATCCAGGCCCGCATCGTGGACGGTGCGCAACTGCGCCGTTTCGTCAACGTCTACCTCAACGACGAGGACGTCCGCTTCCTGGACGGCATCAGCACCAAGCTGTCCGACGGCGACAACGTGACGATCCTGCCGGCCGTGGCCGGCGGTATGGCCTGATCAGCGATGCGCTACGACTCCCCACTGGCCGCGGTGGGCAACACGCCCCTGGTACGCCTGCCGCGGCTGTCGCTGTCCGCCGACGTCCGCATCTGGGCCAAGTTGGAGGACCGCAATCCGACCGGGTCGGTCAAGGACCGTCCCGCTCTGCACATGATCGAGCAGGCGGAGAAGGACGGCCGGCTGACCCCGGGCTGCACGATCCTGGAGCCCACCTCCGGCAACACCGGCATCTCCCTGGCCATGGCGGCCAAGCTCAAGGGCTACCGCATGGTGTGCGTGATGCCGGAGAACACCTCTCAAGAGCGCCGGGACCTGCTGGGCATGTGGGGCGCGGAGATCATCTCCTCCCCGGCCGCGGGCGGCTCCAACACGGCCGTCCGCGTCGCCAAGGAACTGGCCGCCGAGCACCCCGACTGGGTGATGCTCTACCAGTACGGCAACCCGGACAACGCGGGCGCCCACTACGCCACGACCGGCCCGGAGATCCTCGCCGACCTGCCGTCGATCACGCACTTCGTGGCGGGCCTCGGCACCACCGGCACGCTCATGGGGGTCGGCCGCTACCTGCGCGAGCACAAGCCGGACGTGAAGATCGTCGCCGCCGAGCCGCGCTACGACGACCTGGTGTACGGCCTGCGCAACCTCGACGAGGGTTTCGTGCCCGAGCTGTACGACGCCTCCGTCCTCACCACCCGCTTCTCGGTCGGCTCCGCCGACGCGGTCACCCGCACCCGTGAACTCCTCCAGCAGGAGGGGATTTTCGCGGGTGTCTCCACCGGGGCCGCGCTGCACGCGGCGATCGGGGTCGGCCGCAAGGCGGTGAAGGCGGGGGAGAGCGCCGACATCGTCTTCATCGTGGCCGACGGTGGCTGGAAGTACCTCTCCACCGGCGTCTACACGGCGGCCACGACGGAGGACGCCATTGAGACGCTCCAGGGTCAGCTCTGGGCCTAGAAGTCTCAACAAGGTCTTCATGAGAGTTCTCTGGCGCCCGGTCCGTTTCGTAGCGGTTCGGTCCTAGCCCCCTCCTAATGAGGGGGCTAAACGCATCCAATGGAGGGGCAAAGAATTCCCTCCGGTACTGCCGAGTAGGGACGGGTCCGGACTACGTTCATGGCGCAATCTGTCATGTCGCGTTCATCCGGCATCCAGAATGTCATGCTCATGACTCGCGGTTCCACCGCCGCAACCCGCGTCACGGGCCTGCCCAACCAGCGAGAAACCCCACTTCCCCACGGAGGCAGTAACCGATGCGTGAGTCACGCCCGAGCAGGCGGACACGGAGTCTGCGAAGACTCCTCGCCGTCGCCTTCCCCACCCTCGCCCTCACGGTCGCCGGACTTGCTGCGGCACCGACGGCCGGGGCCCTGCCCGCCGCTGCTCCGGCGCACCCCCACACCTCGAAGGCCACGCAGAACGCCAAGGCCCTCACCGCCCCGGGCCGGCAGACCTTCCACTCCACCGGCAGGGCCGGGCAGAAGGTGTCGACCCAGCACCTGTGCAGCACCGCGAAGCCGGGCCATGCGTCCTGCTTCGCCCAGCGGCGCACCGACATCAAGCAGCGTCTGGCGGCTGCCGTCGCATCCACGCCCTCCGGCCTCTCCCCGGCCAACCTGCACAGTGCCTACAACCTGCCCTCCACGGGCGGTTCCGGCCTGACGGTCGCCATCGTGGACGCGTACAACGACCCCAACGCCGAGGCCGATCTGGCCACCTACCGCTCCACCTACGGCCTGTCCGCCTGCACCAAGGCCAACGGCTGCTTCAAGCAGGTCAGCCAGACCGGTTCGACGACCAACCTGCCCTCCAACGACACCGGCTGGGCCGGTGAGGAGGCGCTGGACCTCGACATGGTCAGCGCGGTCTGCCCGAACTGCAACATCATCCTGGTGGAGGCCAACTCCGCGAACGACACCGACCTCGGCATAGCCGAGAACGAGGCCGTCGCGCTCGGCGCCAAGATCGTCTCCAACAGCTGGGGCGGCCCCGAGGCGTCCAACCAGACCACCGAGGACGCCCAGTACTTCAAGCACCCGGGCGTCGCGATCACCGTCTCCGCGGGCGACTCCGCCTACGGCGCCGAGTACCCGGCGACCTCGCAGTACGTGACCGCTGTGGGCGGCACCGCGCTCACCACCTCCTCCAACTCCCGCGGTTGGAGCGAGTCCGTCTGGCACACCAGCTCCACCGAGGGCACCGGCTCCGGCTGCTCCGCCTACGACCCGAAGCCGAGCTGGCAGACGGACACCGGCTGTTCCCAGCGCATGGAGGCGGACGTCTCCGCGGTCGCCGACCCGGCCACCGGCGTGGCGGTCTACGACACCTACGGCGGCTCCGGCTGGGCCGTCTACGGCGGCACCAGCGCCTCCGCCCCGATCATCGCCGGCGTCTACGCCCTGGCGGGCACCCCGGGCTCCGGCGACTACCCGGCGAAGTACCCGTACCAGCACACGGGCAACCTGTACGACGTGACCAGCGGCTCCAACGGCTCCTGCTCCCCGTCGTACTTCTGCACCGCGGGCACTGGCTACGACGGTCCGACCGGCTGGGGCACCCCGAACGGTGTCACCGCCTTCACCGCCGGCTCCAGCACCGGCAACACGGTGAGCGTCACCAACCCCGGCAGCCAGTCCACCACCACCGGCGACTCGGCCAGCCTGCAGATCAACGCCACCGACAGCGCGGGCGCGAGCCTCACCTACAGCGCCTCCGGCCTGCCGACGGGTCTGTCCATCGACAGCTCCACCGGCCTGATCTCCGGTACCGCGTCCACCTCGGGCACCTACCAGGTCACGGTCACCGCGACCGACTCCACCGGCGCCTCCGGCTCGACCTCCTTCACCTGGACGGTCAGCTCCGGCAGCTGCAGCTCCGCGCAGTTGCTCAACAACCCGGGCTTCGAGTCGGGCAACACCAGCTGGACCGCGTCCAGCGGCGTCATCACCACCTCCAGTGGTGAGGCGGCCCACAGCGGCTCCTACAAGGCCTGGCTGGACGGCTACGGCTCCTCGCACACCGACACGCTGTCCCAGTCGGTGACGATCCCCGCGGGGTGCAAGGCGACCCTGACCTTCTACCTGCACGTCGACACTGCGGAGACCACCTCCAGCAGCCAGTACGACAAGATGACGGTGACCGCCGGTTCGAAGACCCTGGCGACCTACTCGAACCTCGACGCGGCCTCCGGCTTCAGCAAGAAGACCTTCGACCTGTCCTCGCTGGCGGGCCAGACGGTCACGCTGAAGTTCAACGGTGTGGAGGACTACTCCCTCCAGACCAGCTTCGTCGTGGACGACACCGCCCTGACGACCAGCTGAGCCGCATGGCATCCCGGGTCCCGCACGCGGAGCACCGCTCCGCGTGCGGGACCCCGCTCGTGCGCGGACACGCGGATGCCTCGGGTGTGGATCCGTTCGGGCCGGTGGTACGTCACATCTGCACCAGGCGGCCGGCCGGCGTGCCCTGCACACCGGCTGCGCGCGCCGGAAGGACGCCGGAGTGAAGCCGGAACGACGGCAGAAAGGCAGAGCCCATGCGTCGTACGACGATCACCGCCCTCGCGGGGGCAGCGCTGCTTCTCACCGGCTGCGGCTCGCAGAGCGGCGGGGACACCGGCAGCGGCGGCGAGGTGTCGCCGTCCACGTCGGCCCACTCTTCCCCGGGACCCTCCCGCGGCTGCTCCGTCCACGGGCAACTCACTGCGGCCGACAGCGGCCGTACCGTCTGCCTGAGCAAGGGCGACGAGGTCCGGATCGTCTTGGACGGGACCAAGGCCCGCCCCTGGAAGCCGGTCACCGCGAGTGGCAGCGCGCTCCAGGCCATCAACGCGGGCTTCGTCCTCCAGCCAGGCGATGCCACGGCCGCCTACCGGGCGGTGGCCGCCGGCACGGTGAAGCTCACGTCCTCCCGGCCCCTGTGCGCCCAGCCCAGCTCCCCGGGACAGGTCTCCTGCAAGGGCATCCAGACCTGGACGATCACCGTGCGGGTGAGCTAACCGGCGAGGTGCCGGACCTGGTCCCACAGGACCGGGTCGACTACGCCCGCCCGGCGTCGGAGGTCGTGCACCGGGACCTCGCGCAGTTCGTCCGTCTGCAGGAAACTCGGGCGGCCCTGGGCGTCGCCGACCGCACCCGGCGGCAGCGGGATCACCCCGGCGCGCTCGTCGTGGTACTTGCTGGTGATCTTCGCGACCGTGGCCCGGTCGCCGCGCACGGTCAGTACCAGACACGGCCGGTCTTTGACGTCCGGGTGGTCCTCATAGGACACGTTCGCCCACCAGATGTCCCCGGGTACCGGCCGCACGGTGTGCGAGGCTCGCGTACCCGCACGGCCCGGCGGCCGGAGCTTCCGGTGCCCGCCGGGCCTGCGGGCACCTCCCCAGCCGTCGACGAGCGTGGCCACCAGCGCCAGCAGTACCACTGCGGCGAGCGCCAGCCACCAGGACGTGTCCATACGACGACGTTACCGGCGCACGGTGTGCATCGCGCGCCCTCTCGTGAACCTCATACGCCTGCAGTCCAGCCGAACCGGTGACAGCTCAGGTGAGTTCGCCCACAACGGCCCCTGGCGGAGGAGCGACCCGCGCTTTCGCGCCTTACGCTCGACGAACCGCACGACCCCCGCCAGCCCTGATCCTGTCAGGCTCCTCTTCCCGCCCACCGGATTTCCGCCAACGGAGGTTTCTGCTTCATGAAGCTCACCGTCGTCGGCTGCTCGGGGTCGTTCCCGTCCGCGGAATCGGCCTGTTCGGGCTACCTCGTCGAGGCCGACGGCTTCCGGCTGCTTCTTGACATGGGCAACGGCGCCCTCGGTGAGTTGCAGCGCCACTGCGGTCTCTACGACCTCGACGCGATTTTCCTCAGCCATCTGCACGTCGATCACTGCATCGACATGTGCGCGTACTTCGTCGCCCGCTACTACCGCTATGACGGCGGTCGCTGCGGGCCGATCCCGGTCTACGGCCCCGAGGGCACCGAACACCGCCTGACCACGGCCTACGCCGACACCCCCTCCGCCTCCTCCATGAGCGAGGTGTTCGACTTCCACACGGTCAAGCCGTCCACCTTCGAGATCGGACCGTTCACGGTGCACACCGACCGGGTGCGCCACCCCGTGGAGGCATACGGCATCCGCATCGAGCACCGCGGGAAGTCCCTCACCTACTCCGGCGACACCGGCGTCACTCCGACGCTGGACGAGCTGGCCCGGGACACCGACCTGTTCCTGTGCGAGGCCGCGTTCACGTACGGCAAGGAGGACATTCCCGACCTGCACCTCAACGGGCGCGAGGCGGGAGAGACGGCGGCCCGTGCGGGCGCCCGCCGTCTCGTCCTCACCCATATTCCGCCGTGGACCGACCCGCAGGTCAACCTCGCGGACGCCCGTGAGGTGTTCGACGGTCCGGTGGAATTGGCCGCGCCGGGGAAGACGTACGAGATCTAGCGAGTGGCCCGGGGCGGCGGCGGTTCCAGGGCCCCGGGCCGCGGGCGGGGTCAGGCGATGTTTTCGTCCCGTGCCTCAGCCAGCAGCCGGGCGAGGGCCTCGAAGTCCGCGGGGATGCTCCGGCCGGCGCCGCGTGCGACCGCCTTCCGGTAGGCGGGCAGCACCGTCTCGTACCGGCCACCGGCGAGTGCGAGCGTCGACTGCAACTCGAACAGGCGGGCCATGAGATGGCGGTTCGACGGTTGCTCGGCCGGCTCCACCGAGGTGATGCCGTCGACCAGGACGGACAGCCGCCCCAGTAGCCGGCTGGACTCCACGAGCGTGCGGTAGTAGGTGGCCTCCACGGTTCGTCCCGCCTGCGCCAGCAAGCCCGTGTACGTCCGTAGTGTGTCGGCCTCACCGAGCCGGACGGCCAGCTCGCACAGCAGGCTCCAGGAGTCCACGATGCGCTCGGTGCGGTAGCCGGGCGCATCCGGTACCACGTGGTCGGCGGCGGCCGACAGCAAGGTGAAGGCCGACTGCAACTCCTCCTCGGGGGCAGCAGGGGTGAGCCCGTCGCGGACCTCGTAGTACACCCACTTCGGGTTGTCCGGCTCCTCGGCCCGGCTCAGTCGGTCCAGCCTGACGTACAGCTCCCGCTTTCCCCGCTTCTCGATCGTTTCCGGCAGGTAACCGAAGTGGTCGAAACGGACGTCCACCTGTACGCGCGGCGGGGCGAGGCCGTCCGGGGCGTAAGGGTGCTCGTGCACCCGGCCCCGGAAGCGGAACGGGCTGTCCGCCCGTAGTATCCGCTGGGTGTTGGTGTACACCGGTCCGCCGGCGTCGGCGATGACGGGGGAGACGACGAAGTCGCGTTCCGCCAGCAGGTAGTCGAGCAGCGACAGGGCACGCCGCAGCCTGCGCGCGTGCGTCGGCACCAGGACCTCGTCGGCGTCCACGTGGCACAACCAGCCCTCGCCCGCACCGAAGGCGGTGTTGCGCTGGCGGGAGAAGTCATCGGCCCATGGCGCGGAGACGATCCGTGTGCCGGGGCGGGCGCGGAGCGCCTCCTCGACGGTTCCGTCCGAGGAGCCGGAGTCGATCAGTAGGCAGTGGTCGACGTCGTCGGTCAGGGCGGTCAGGCACGCGGCGATGCGTTCTTCCTCGTCGGCGGTGAGCACGACCGCGGTCACCGGGCGTGGCCGGTGCGCGGTGTACCCCGCTGCCAGGTCCGCCGGGTCCGACGACGCAAGACGTGTGTTCGCCAGGTCCGGCGACATGGAGGTGATCAGCGCCAGGTCTGACGCCAGGGCGGAGGCGGGGACGGCCCCGGGCACATGGAGGAGATCGAGCAGTTCCGAGAGCTTCATCGCAGCTGAGGGCTTTCCGGGCGTTGCGTACAGAGGCCGGTTGAGGGGTCGAGGGAGAGTTCCAGGTCGAACACGGCATCCTGGACGTGCCCGTGGGATACGACGATCTTGGTGCCCTTGACTGAGCGCAACCCCTCCCAGATCCGCGCGAAGGTCTCCCGGTCGATACCGCTGAACGTCTCGTCGAACAGGTACACCCGTGGGGCGTGCAGCACCGCGCGGGCGATCGAAAGGCGTTGGATCTGACCGCGCGAGAGCCCCGCGCCGGTTTCCCGCACCGGCTCGTCGAGGCCTTCGGGGAGGGTGTCGAGGACGTCCTGGAAGCAGGCGATGCTGCAGGCCCTCAGGATGTCCTGCGTGCTGTGCGGGGCACCGAGGGTGAGGTTCTCGCGTACGGAGGCGGGCAGCAGGATGGGGTTCTCGGGGACGTACAGAACATGGCGCGGCAACGCGTCGGTGCCGATCCGACTGATCTCGGCCCCGCCGAGGGTGACGCTGCCCGTGTAGCCGGGATGCATCCCTGCGAGCAGCGCGAGGAGCGTGCTCTTGCCCGAGCCGTTCCCGCCCCGCAGGAGCATGCTCTGGCCATACGGGACATCGAGGTCGATTCCGGTGAGAGTGTCGTGCCGGGCTCCGGGATGGCGGAAGCGCAGGGACCGCACCGCGATGTCGGCCGGTTCCAGCGGGGAGTCGGTCTGTTCGGCCGGCAGCGCCAGCCGTGCGTCCTCCCGCTGCAACACCACGTCTCGGTAGCGGCCGAGAGCTGCTGAGGTGCGCTGGACCGTGATCTGAAAGGCCGCCACGGACTCCATGGAGCCCAGGAAGTAACCGGCCATGGTCAGGAAGCCGAAGACCTCGCCGACGGTGAGCGAGCCGGAGAGCATCCGGTTCAGTCCGGCCCAGGCCGCCACCACCGTGAAGACCGTCTGGCTGGCCGTTTTGATCACGGAATTGAGGTTCTCCAGCCGGCCCAGTCTGGTTTCCGACTCGATTCTGCGCCGTAGGGCGCGGCTCATACGCGCGAAGGCATAGTTCCGCTTTCCGTATCCGATCAGCTCGGTGTGCCCGCGCAGGAAGTTGAGCGTTTCCGATTTCAGCGTGGCGTCCCGCTGGAGCGCCTCTTCTGCAGCGTTCCTGATGTGTGGGTACAGCAGAATCGAACTGACCACGTTGACGGCAGCGGGCGGAATCAGGAGGAGGAAGAGAATCGGTCCGGTCATCAGCAGGTAACCGCCGACCGATAGGACCACGCATATATCGATGGCCGCCCGGACAGTGGCTGCCGTCACCAGTCCCTGGATTTCCTGCACATCGTCGATCCGGCTGACCAGATCACCGGCTCTGCGGCTCTTGAAGTAATCGATAGGTAGGCGTAGGAGTTTGTGTAGATAGCGTTCCGAAAGCTGCCGTTGGAGCGACTGGCTGAGCGCTACGATGGCGCGTCCCCGTAGATACTGGACGCCCGATGCCGCCACGGCGATCCCGAGGAATTCCGCGGACATCACCGCCAGCGCCCGCGAGGAGCCGTCCCGCAGGACACGGTCCACGGCCAGTTGGACGAAGAGGCTGTTGAGCAGTGCCACCAGGGCCACGATGGCGGTTGCCAGCAAGATGAGCGAGAGTCGCCCCCAGTGGGCGCGGACGGTCTGCCACACCAGGCCGTGCCCTGGCAGGGAACGCAGCCGGACACCCCGCCGCAGCCGCGTGTGCGGCCGGTCGGTGACCAGCGCCTCCCCGTGGAACACCTCGGTGAGTACGTCGGGTTCCAGGCGCATCGGACGGTGCAGCAGCGGGTCGCCGATGATGAAGTGGCCGCTTTCGGTGGCCTCGTGGACGACCACGAAGTGGCGGTGACCGTCCTCGGCCAGCAGGATGATCGCCGGCCCCGCGAGCCCTACGGCCTGCCGCAACTGATCGGTGTCCAGCCGCAGGAGCTCGCTGTCGACTCCGTAACCCCGCAGGACGTGCTGGAGCCTGAGCAGATTGGAGCCGCGTTCGCCAAGACCTGTGGACTCGCGCAGGATCACCTCGTCGACCACGGCCCCGTGCCGCATCAGGACGGCACGCACGCACGCTGGTCCGCAGTCGGTGTCCCCCGACTGATGGGTGTGGTATCTCTGCCACTTCACTGAAGAACTCCGGGGGAATGGGTGCGCCCGCCCCAGAACGAGGCGGGCGCCGATCCGCACTACAGCTTGTCGCAGCCCAGCGACTTCCAGAGCTGGTAGTAGTCCCCGTAGCTGCAGGAGAACGGATTGCCGATCTGAGCGAAGATCCACTCGCACTGGGCGCGGCTCGGCTTCTTGCCTTCGCCGGATGCGGCGGCTGCCTCTTCGTCGGTGAGCGCGGTGAACTTCAGATCACGCAGATCTTGCAGGCTCATGTTTTCCCCTCTGGTGGTAGGTCACGGCCGTGACCGGCCTGGTGAAGACCATAGGCAGGGCTTTCCGGGGTGATCAACAAACAGGTTCGTGATCATGATCACTGCATCTTCCGGGCCAGCGGTCCCGCAGGGCAGGAGGGGTTCTCTGGCATGCCGTGCAGGGGCATGCCGAATTCCCCGGTCGGCTTCCGGCCGGGGAATTAGATATGTGTTCGGCTTCCGGGAACCCTTATTTGGCCTCGGCCTTCTGTATCTCCAGCAGTTCTTCGTCGGACTCACGGCCGGGTGTGGCCAGGTTGAATCTGACGATGGCGAAACGGAAGACGACGTAGTAGACGGCGCCGAAGCACAGTCCCACTAGCAGTAGTCCGAACGGGTTGCTGGCGATGCCCAGGTTCAGGGACCAGTCGATCACGCCGGCCGAGAAGCCGAAGCCGTCCCGCATGCCCAGCGCCCAGGTCAGTGCCATGGAGATGCCGGTGAGGACCGCGTGGATGGCGTACAGGACCGGCGCGATGAACATGAACGTGAACTCGATCGGTTCGGTGACGCCGGTGACGAAGCTGGTGAGTGCGAGCGAGAGCATCATGCCGCCGACCACCTTGCGGCGCTCCGGGCGGGCGCAGTGCACGATAGCGAGGCAGGCGGCCGGGAGGCCGAACATCATGATCGGGAAGAAGCCGGTCATGAACTGGCCCGCGGTCGGGTCACCGGCCAGGAAGCGCGCGATGTCCCCGCTCTTGCCGTGGAAGTCGCCTGCCTGCAACCAAGGGAAGGAGTTCAGCAGGTGGTGCATGCCGATCGGGATCAGCGCGCGGTTGGCCACACCGAAGATGCCGGCGCCGACGGCGCCCGAACCAACCAGCCACTCACCGAAGTTGTGTAGACCGGCGCCGAGGACTGGCCAGATGTAGCCGAAGACGATGCCCAGGACCAGGCCCGCGAAGGCCGACAGGATCGGCACCAGCCGGCGGCCGCCGAAGAAACCGGCCCAGTCCGGCAACTTGGTACGGTAGAACCGCTGGTAGATCAGGGCGACGGCGAGGCCCATCACCACGCCGCCGAGGACCTTGGCGTCGGCCGGGGCGTCCATCATGACGACCTTGCCGTCGACGGGCGTCGGCACCTTCGGCAGGTTCTTGTCGGTGAACGTGCCGAGCACGCTCTTGAAGACCAGGTAGCCGACGACCGCGGCGAGGCCGGTCGAGCCGTCCGACTTCTTGGCGAAGCCGATCGCGATGCCGACGGCGAACAGCAGCGGCATGTTGCTCAGGATCGCGTTGCCACCGGCCGCCATGAAGGAGGCGATCTTCGTCAGGAACGCCGGAAACTCCGGGCGACCCAGCATGTCGGTGTTGCCGAGGCGTACGAGGAGGGCGGCGGCGGGCAGCACTGCCACCGGCAGCATCAGGCTGCGGCCGATGCGCTGCAGAACAGGCATCACGCCGGCGCCCTTCTTCTTCTCGGCCGCGGGAGCGGCGCTGGCCGTGGTCACAAGTTCCTCCAGTGGGCAGGGCGCCGCCCGGGAACCAAGGAAGGGGACGGCGGCGTCTCTGGTCTACACCACTCAGTGGTGTAGACCTGTTGTAGCACGATGAAGGGCGTATAAGGAACCGTGAAATCCGCTACCGCGGCACTACGCGCCGTACCTGCCCAGCGACCTGGTCACGGCGCGTCGGACGCCTTCGTGACGTCAGGCTTTGGTGACGTCCTCGACCTCGTCCTGCGGCTCCCGCCCCGGTGTCCTCAGGTTGAACTTGGTGATCGCGAACCGGAAGACGGCGTAGTACACGAGGCCGAAGCACAGGCCGATCGGGATGATCGCCCACGGTTTGGTGGCCAGGTTCCAGTTGATGACGTAGTCGATGAGCCCGGCCGAGAAACTGAAGCCGTCGTGTACCCCGAGCGCCCAGGTCACCGCCATTGACACTCCGGTCAGGACCGCGTGGACCACGTACAGCAGGGGGGCGATGAACAGGAACGAGTACTCGATCGGCTCGGTGATGCCGGTGACGAACGACGTCAGCGCCACGGACAGCATCAGGCCGCCGATCTCCCTGCGACGCTCCGGACGGGCGCAGTGGGTGATCGCCAGGGCGGCGGCCGGCAGGGCGAACATCATGATCGGGAAGAAGCCGGAGGTGAACTGACCCGCGTTCGGATCGCCCGCCAGGAACATGTTGATGTCGCCGTGCACCACTGTGCCGTCGGGCGTGGTGTAGCTGCCGAACTGGAACCAGATCGGCACGTTCAGGAATTGGTGCAGCCCCACCACCAGCAGGGCCCGGTTCGCGACACCGAACACCCCTGCGCCCCACGAACCCGCGTCCCGCAGCCACGTGCTGAAGTTCTCCAGCCCGTTGCCGACCGGCGGCCAGACCCACAGGCATAGCGCGGCGAAGGCGATGGCGACGAACGCCATGATGATCGGCACCAGCCGGCGGCCGTTGAAGAAGCCCAGCCAGTCCACCAGCCTGGTGCGGTGGAAGCGGGCCCAGAAGAAGGCTGCCAACAAGCCCATCACGATGCCGCCGAAGACGCCGGGGTTCTGGAAGGTGAAGGGTGTCACGGAGCCGGTGCCCGTGCCGACGTAGACCTGGCAGCCGACCTGCGGGATCGCTTTCGAGCCGCCCGGGCAGTCGGCGGGGAACTGGCGCAGCACGTTGTAGTAGACGAGGAAGCCCGCCACTGCCGCCAGCGCGGTCGAGCCGTCCGCCTTCTTCGCCATGCCGATCGCGACGCCCACGCAGAACAGCAGGGGCAGGCCGAGCGACCCGTCCAGCAGGGCGCCGCCCGCGCCCGCCATCACCTTCGAGACGTCCGTCCAGCCCAGGCCCTGGTCGCCGAACACGTCGGGCTGTCCCAGTCGGTTCAGGATGCCCGCGGCCGGAAGGACCGCGATCGGCAGTTGCAGACTGCGGCCCATCTTCTGCAGGCCCTGGAACAGCCGGTTCCAGTGTTCCCGGGCCGGGCCGACGGTGCTCTCGGCGCTCATGGGCGTCCCTCCGGCCACTCGGAGCGGGCGCGGGTTTGGCGACCGCCCGCAGGGTGGTGTAGACCAGTTGACGGACGGTTCCGCTGTCGTGATCGCCATCATTGGGCACGGACGGCATGACCGCTCGCGAAGATGGGCCAACTGTGGGTTACTGCGACAAAGCGGTTCGGATCAGGGAGAAGGAACATGGCCAGCAAGGCTGAGAAGATCGTGGCTGGGCTCGGCGGCATCGGCAACATCGAGGAGATCGAGGGCTGCATCACCCGCCTGCGCACCGAGGTGTCCGACGCCTCGCTGGTCGACGAGATCGCCCTGAAGGCCGCCGGTGCCCACGGCGTTGTCAAGATGGGTACCGCGGTCCAGGTCGTCATCGGCACCGACGCGGACCCGATCGCCGCGGAGATCGAAGACATGATGTGAACCACGGGGTTCATCCTCAAGGGGCTCTTCCCGATGCGGGAGGAGCCCCTTGAGTCACTCCGGATAGGCTCGTCGTCATGTCTCGCATCGACGGCCGTACCCCTGAACACCTCCGTCCGGTCACCATCGAACGCGGATGGAGCAAGCACGCAGAGGGCTCCGTCCTCGTCTCCTTCGGCGACACCAAGGTCCTGTGCACCGCCTCCGTCACCGAGGGGGTCCCCCGGTGGCGCAAGGGCAGCGGCGAGGGCTGGGTCACCGCGGAGTACGCCATGCTGCCCCGTGCCACCAACACCCGCGGCGACCGCGAGTCCGTCAAGGGCAGGATCGGTGGCCGCACCCACGAGATCTCCCGGCTCATCGGCCGCTCCCTGCGCGCCGTCATCGACTACAAGGCGCTCGGCGAGAACACCATCGTCCTCGACTGCGACGTGCTCCAGGCGGACGGCGGCACCCGCACCGCCGCCATCACCGGCGCGTACGTCGCCCTCGCCGACGCCGTCGCCTGGGCTCAGGGCAAGAAGCTGATCAAGGCCGGTCGGCAGCCGCTGACCGGAACCGTCAGCGCGGTCTCGGTCGGCATCGTCGGCGGGGTGCCCCTGCTCGACCTCTGCTACGAGGAGGACGTGCGCGCCGACACCGACATGAACGTCGTCTGCACCGGCGACGGCCGCTTCGTCGAGGTGCAGGGCACTGCCGAGGCCGAGCCCTTCGCCCGTGACGAGCTGGGCGCCATGCTCGACCTCGCCGTCACCGGCTGCGCCGAGCTGGCCGCTCTCCAGCGCGCGGCTCTCGAAGCCACCCTCGGCACATAAGGAGCCACCCCCGGCAGGTAAACGGACGGCCAAGAGCCCGGGGTACGCGGGGGCAACCCGTGCGCCTTCCCCAGCGTCCTACGGATACGGGTGCACGGTTCCGCACCGTGCACCCGGCCAGCCGTACCGAGGGAGGGGAACACCGCCATGGCCGTCAGCCGACGCTGCCGCACGGGCCGCGTCACCACCATCGCCGCCGCCGTGTCCGCTGCCGCGCTCACCATCGGCCTCGCCGGCGGCTGCGACACCGTGCACAAGGCCCTGGACTGCGTCCAGACCGCCGAAACCATCGCTGACAGCGTTACCGACCTCCAGCAGGCCGTGGAGAACGCCGCGAACGACCCCGCCCGGGCCGGCGCGGCCCTGGACTCCATCGAGCAGAACCTCAAAAAGATCGGTGACAAGACCAGCAGCTCCGACGTCAACAAGGCGGTTGACGACCTGGACGAGGCCGTCGGCACGGTGCGCGCGGACATCAAGAACGGCGACCGGGCCCCCGACGTCAAGCCCGTCACGCAAGCTGCCGGCGAACTGACCAAGGTCTGCACGCGGTAGCCCCGAGACGAAGAAGAACGCGTTCAGCGCTCCCGGTTCCGGCGCCGCTCCCGCTCCTCCCGGCGGGCCCGGTGGAGTTCGTGGCGCTCTTCTCGACGGGACTGGTGCAGTTCGCGCCGGGCCTCACCGCGCTCCAGCTTCTCCTGCCGGCGCTGTTCCTTCAGCCGCTGCCGCTCGGCGCGGGTGACCTTGCGCTCCACACCGACGCCGCCCCAGAACGCGACACCGCTGATGATCACCCGCGGGGCGCCCGGTTCGGGTGGCCCGTCGTCCCTCGGGTGCTCGAAGCCGCCCATGATGCCGATGCCGCGGACGACGACCTCCACCCCCGGCGGCACGATCACCTGCACCCCGCCCATGATCGCCACGCAGTTGATCTCGACCTCGCGGTCCGCGAAGTCCGCCTCCCTGAGATCGATCTCGCCGCCGCCCATGAAGGTGAAACAGCTGAACCGCTTGGGCACCGTCCAGTGCCCCTTGCGCTCGAACCCCGAAAGGATTGCGATTCCACCCGCCGAGGATCCCCCGCCCCCGACGATCCGCCCCGTCCAGCTCCCGCTCTCCGCCGGAGCCTTGACGAAAGAGACCGGCGCGGGCGGCACCGTGCCGGTTGTCGGAAGGTCGCGGGTCAGCGGGGCCAGCTCGCCGTACGTACGCGCCTTGTAGGCCGCCTCCAGCCGCTCCTCGAACTCCTCCATGTCCAGCCTGCCCTCGGCGAGGGCGTCCCGCAGGACCTCGGCGATCCGATCGCGGTCGGTGTCGGACGCCCGGAGGTCCGGACTGGCGTCGTCAGTCATGAGAGCAGCCTACGAGACCGTCTTCCCGGCGTACATCTTGGCGATGACGGCCTCGATGTCCGGTTCCCGCACCGACAGGTCCACCAGCGGATACGTGTTCGCGAGATACGCGACGACCGGTGCCGCCGACCGACCCGCCGGGAACGCCAGCCACTGCCGCGGCCCCTCCACCCGCACCACCCGGACCGAGGGCACCTCGACGGGGGGCAGCTCCCGCTCCAGGTCCACCACCACGGTCCGCTCGCTCTCCCCGGTTTCGTGCAACCCCGTGAGCGGCCCGTCGTACATCAGCCGCCCGTGGTCGATCACCATCACCCGGGAACACAACTGCTCGATGTCCTGCAGATCGTGCGTGGTCAGCAGCACGGTCGTACCGCGCTCGACGTTCAACTCCTTGAGAAAACCCCGTACCTTCGCTTTCGACACCACGTCCAGACCGATGGTCGGTTCGTCCAGGTACAGCACCTCCGGGTCGTGCAGCAGCGCCGCGGCGATGTCCCCGCGCATCCGCTGTCCCAACGACAGTTGCCGCACCGGAACGTCCAACAGGTCACCCAGGTCGAGCAGTTCCACCAGGCGGGCCAGGTTCTCCCGGTAACGGGTGTCCGGGATGCGGTACATGCGGTGCGCCAGCCGGTAGGAGTCGATCAGCGGCAGGTCCCACCACAGAGTGGTCCGCTGCCCGAACACCACGCCGATGCGGTGCGCCAGCCGTGTGCGCTCCCGTGAGGGATCGATGCCCGCCACCCGCAGCCGGCCCGCGCTCGGTGTCAGAATGCCGGTCAGCATCTTGATCGTCGTCGATTTCCCGGCGCCGTTGGGTCCGATGTACCCGACCATCTCCCCGCGCGCCACGGTGAACGACAGCGTGTCCACTGCCCGCACCTGATGCCGTTCCCGCCTGAGGAACCCCGTCTTCCTGCGTACCGAGAAGACCTTCTCGACTCTCTCCAGCGCGATGAAGCCCTCCATGGATGATCCGCCGTCCGTCACCTGCTAGCTCCCTGTGCTCCGATACGAACGAAGTCCCGCCCGCCAGGCCAGCCCGGCCAACGCACAGCACCCCACCGCCACCAGCGGGGGTGTGAACGCCACCCACTCCGGCAACCCCAGCGGATACGGACGCCCCAGCACGAAGGCCGCGGGCAGCCAGTTGACGAAGGCCAACGGCAGCACGAACGTCACCCCGCGCACCAACTCCTTCGCGAACACCGTCGGCGGATACTGCAACAGCGTCGTACCGCCGTAGGTGAAGGCGTTCTGCACTTCCGAGGCGTCCTGCGCCAGGAACTGGAAAGCCGCTCCCGCCACGAACACCGAGCAGAAGATCCCGCAGCCGCTCACCACCGTCACCGGTAGCAGCAGCAGCTTCAGCGGCGTCCAGTCGATGTCGAGTCGGACCACCGCCCAGGCCGTCACCAGCCCGGCCTGCGTCACCCGGCCCAGCCGCCGCAGCGCGAACCGGTCGGCCGCCACCTGCGCCAGCACCGGCGCGGGACGCACCAGCAGGGTGTCCAGGGTTCCGTCGCGCACCCGCCGCCCCAGCCGCTCCGTCGACCCGATCACCAGGTCGGCCAGCCCGAACGCGGTACCCGACAGCCCGTACAGGAAGGCCACCTCGGGCAGCGGCCAACCGCCCAGAGCGTCCACCCGGGAGAACATCAGCATGATCGCGACGAAGTCGAGGAAGGTCGCCGCGAAGCTCCCGAACGCGGTCATCAGGAAAGAGGCCCGGTACGCCATCGTGGACCGGATCCACATTCCGGCGATCATCCGGTACGTCCGCACGCCGTCGGCCAGCCGTCCGCCGTTACCCACCCTGGATCACCAGCCGCCGTGTCCCCGCCGACTGCATCAGCCGCCCGGCGCCCAGCAGCACGACAGCCCACGCCCCCTGGAAGGCATAGGTGCCGAGCGGGTCCGCGTTTCCGAGCAGGATGTCGGCCGGAGCCTGGAGCAGTGCGGACCACGGCAGGACCCGCACGACCTCACCGAGCGCCCCCGGGAAGACGTTCAGCGGAAGGAGCATGCCCGAGCAGAAGTACCCGGCGATCCACGAGATCTGCATCACACCTTGACCGTCCAGTAACCAGAACGCGCTCAGCGCCAGCAGGAAGCGAATCCCGAACCCGACGACCATCGCCAGCAGGACGGCGACGGAGAAGGCGACCCACGTACCGGGGTCGGTGGGCAGGTACACCGGAAAGCACAGGGCGCCGAAGAGGAAAGGGACCACCCCCCGACCCAGCAACTGGAAGGACGCCCGCCCCAGGTCCGTCGCCAGCCACCACATCTGCAGGTCGGCGGGACGGTACAGGTCGATGGCCACGTCCCCCGTACGGATGCGTTCCATCAACTCGCCCTCGACGCCCCCACCACCGATCGCGAGTGTCGAAAGGAACGCCTGCCCCAGCCACACGTACGTCACGACCTGCGCCTGGTCCCACCCGCCAAGGTGTGGCTTCTCGTCCCACAGCGCGCGATACGTGTATACGAGAATCAGCCCGAAGACCGTGTTGGTGAAGACCCCTGCCGCAGTGGCGGCCCGATACGTCGCGTACCGTCTGAATCCCCCTGCCGCGACGGCCGCGTACAACCGTCCCGCGCCCACGCCAGTCGACCTCCTCGGATGCTCGACACCGAAGCGCAGGAGCCTAGTACCGGGGACCGGCGGCCGGCGACGCTTTTTCTGCCGGAAGCGTGCCGGAATCCGGGAACGGAACGCCAGGTGCGAGAGTCTTCAACCAGGGGGCGCAGAAGCGTAGGGGCGTACGGGGACGTACGACGCGAAACAGGAGTCCGTGCACGACATGAGCGACGAGCCGCAGCCGCAGCAGCCGATCGAAGGCGGGGCACCGAAAAGGCCGCTGTCGACTGAAGGGCCCGGTACCCGGGGCGGGCGCGAGGAGACGGCCGCCGAAACGGGCGAGGGGGTGAGAGAAGCCGTGGACGCAGGCCGGCGGGCCGAGTCCGGTACGGCGGGCAAGTCGGCCGGAACCGTGCAAGCGGGCACGGCCCGGGCCGACGGGACGGCCGCGGGCGCCGAACGGACGGACGAGGCCGACGGTCCCCGGACCGGCGGTCCCCGTGGCAGTGGGGCCAGGCGGGCCCAGGAGGACCGGACGGATACCCGGATGGCGTTCCGCGGCGCCGCGGCGCCGCGAGCCGCTTCGCCGACCGGTGGTGCTCCGGACACCGGTCGGGCTCCTGCGGCTGGTAGTGGTTCCGCTCCCCGAGGGGCCACGGCGGCCGGCGCGGGTATCTCCTCCGCCGGCGGCGGTGTCTCCGGGGAATCCGGCGGCACCGGGAAGCCCCGGGCCCCGGGGGCACCTGACGGCTCCGGCAGGCCGCGGGACGAGCGGACGTCCGCCCGTTCCGGGAAGTCGCGGGACGAGGAGACGTCCGCCCGTTCCGGTGCGCCTCAGGACGAGGGGACGCAGTCCGGCCCCGGGACGTCACAGGCCTCTGGAGCCCCGTCCGGGGCTGAGCAGCCGCAGTCGGGTGAGAGCACCCAGATCCTCAGGCGTATCACTCCGCCGAAGGCTTCCCGGGCGTCCCGGTCCGCTTCCGAGCGGTCAGCCCAGCCGGGCGGGTCGGAGACCGGAGCGGCGCAGGGCTCCGGGGAGACCGGGGCCCCGGAGACCACCCAGGTGCTCCGGCGCATCACCGCGCCCCGGCCGGCGGAATCCGGTGGCGTCGCCCAGGCCGCGAGTTCCCCGGCGGACGAGCCGCACCCCACCGGGGGCGCTTCCCGTACCCCCCGCGGGGCCGGGCAGCCCCCGGCCGCCGGTGCTCCCCGAGCGGCGGGCGCGGCGGGAGCCGCCGCCGCGGGCGGGGCATCCCAGGCAGCCACTCCCGGTGCAGTTGGCGCAGCGGGTGCGGCGGGTGCAGCGGGCGCGGTCGGCACCGGTGACCGCTCCGGCACGGGCACGGAACCCGCCGATACGGACACCACCGTCCTGGCCGTCACCCCGGCCGCCGCCCCGGCCGTCACCCCCGCAGACGGCGGGAACGCCGCAGGCGCGGGCAAGGCCGGGAAGTCGAAACGGCCCAAGCGCAAGCGCACCGGTTGGCGACGACTCGTCCCCACCTGGCGCATGGTGCTCGGCACCTTCATCATCGGGGTGATGCTGCTCATCGGGCTGTTCTTCCTCGGCTACTCGATGGTCCCGATCCCGCCGGCCAACGCCCTCGCCACCAAGCAGAGCAACGTCTACCTCTACGCCGACGGCTCCCAGCTGGCCCGCGACGGCAAGGTCAACCGCGAGAACGTCAGCCTCGCCCAGGTCTCCAAGGATGCCCAGCGCGCCGTGTTGGCCGCCGAGGACCGCGACTTCTACACCGAGTCGGCCGTCGACCCCAAGGCGATGGTCCGCGCCGCCTGGAACACCGCGACCGGCAAGGGCAAGCAGTCCGGCTCCACGATCACCCAGCAGTACGTGAAGAACTACTACCTGGCCCAGGAGCAGACGCTCACCCGCAAGGCCAAGGAGTTCTTCATCTCCATCAAGCTGGACCGCAACAAGTCCAAGGACCAGATCCTCGAGGGCTACCTCAACACCGTCTACTTCGGCCGCAACGCCTACGGCATCCAGGCCGCCGCCCAGGCCTACTACAACATGGACGCCGCCGACCTCGACCCGGCACGTGCCGCCTACCTCGCCGCGCTCGTCAACGCGCCGAGCGAGTACGACGTCGTCGCCCACCCGGAGAACAAGAAGGCGGCCATCGCCCGCTGGAACTACGTTCTGGACGGCATGGTCAAGAAGGGCTGGCTCAGCGAGTCCAAGCGCGCCGGCATGAAGTTCCCCATGCCGAAGGAGCAGACGATCTCCACCGGCATGTCCGGCCAGCGCGGATACCTCGTGGAGGCGGTCAAGGACTACATCACCGAGAACGGCATCCTCACCAAGGACCAGCTGCAGACGGGTGGCTACCGCATCACCACCACCTTCCAGAAGGACAAGGAGGACGCCTTCGTCAAGGCGGTTGACGATCAGCTGATCTCCAAGTTGGACAAGAAGAACCACCCGGCCGACAAGTACGTCCGCGCCGGCGGCGCCTCCGTCGACCCCAAGACCGGCAAGGTCGTCGCCATGTACGGCGGCATCGACTACGTGCAGCAGTACACCAACGGCGCCACCCGCGGAGATTTCCAGGTCGGCTCGACGTTCAAGCCGTTCGTGTTCACGTCCGCGGTGCAGAACGGCTCGACCACCCAGGACGGCCGGAACATCACCCCGGGCACGGTCTACGACGGCACTAACAAGCGGCTCGTCGAGGGCTGGAGCGGCACCCCCTACGGCCCGGAGAACGAGGACCAGAGGTCGTACGGCCCGATCACCGTGCGCAAGGCCACCGACCTGTCGGTGAACTCCGTCTACGCGCAGATGGCCGCCGACGTCGGCCCCACCAAGGTCAAACAGACCGCGATCGCCCTCGGCATCCCGGCTGACACCAAGGAGTTCTACCCGTCCCCGTCCATGGCGCTCGGCACCGCCAACGCCAGCGTCCTGGACATGGCGGAGGCGTACGCGACGCTCGCCAACCACGGCAGGCACGGCACGTACACGATGGTCGAGAAGATCTCCAAGGCCGGTACGGACCAGATCAGGCTGCCCGAACTGACGGTCAGGCAGGCCGTCACCCGCGAGGCCGCCGACACCACCACGTCCATGCTGCAGAGCGTGGTCGAGACCGGCACCGCCACGGCCGCGCAGGCCGTGGGCCGTCCGGCGGCCGGCAAGACTGGTACCGCCGAGAACGACAAGGCCGCTTGGTTCGCCGGCTACACCCCGGACCTGGCGACGGTGGTCTCCGTCATGGGCCAGGACCCGGTGACGGCCAGGCACATGCCGCTCTACCACACGCTCGGCCAGTTCCGGATGAACGGTGGCGGCCCGCCCACCCAGATCTGGACCCAGTACACGCGTGCGGCGCTCAAGGGCAAGCCGGCCGCCAACTTCGACCTCGAACTCCAGCCGGGCGCCGACCAGGTCCAGGAACTCCCCAGCGCCAGTCCCTCGGACCAGCCCAGCACGGGAGGCCAGGACAACGGTGGCACCACCACCGACGGCGGTCAGGACAACGGCGGTACCACCGCCACCCCGACCGACGGCGGAGCCACCGGCACCCCCACCGACGGCGGCGCGACCGATGCCGGTACGACCGCCGGCGGGACGACCGGCGCCGGGACCACGGGCGGCGACACGACCGCCGGCGGGACCACGGGGGCCGGCACCACGGACGGCGGCACGACCACCGGGGGCACCGGAACGACCACCGGGTCCACCACCGGCGGGGGCATCATCGGCGGCTCCACCGATGCCGGCAGCACCGCGGGTTCCGGTGGTACCACCGGCAGCACCGCGGGTTCCGGTGGTACCACCGGAACCAGTGGTGGCACAGGCACCGGAGGCCTGTAGCCGACCGGCCGGCGTCCCGTCGGACGCCGGCCGCACGTCAGTGACCGCTGGTCGCCTTCAGCCCCACCACGGCGACAGCGGAAGTCCTACGAAATGACCGAGAGGGCCGGTGACCATGGTCACCGGCCCTCTCGTCCGGAGGATCAGAGGCGATTCGCCGATGGATCAGGACGGATCGGGGTGGATCGGGGATGAGCCGCAGGCGGTTCAGAGATACAGCCCCGTGGAGTCCTCCGACCCCTCGAACCGGTCCGCCGCAACGGCGTGCAGATCACGCTCGCGCATGAGCACGTACGCCACGCCTCGCACCTCGACCTCGGCCCGGTCCTCCGGGTCGAACAGGACCCGGTCGCCGGGCTCCACGGTCCGCACGTTCTGGCCGACCGCGACGACCTCGGCCCAGGCCAGCCGCCGACCGACCGCCGCGGTGGCGGGAATCAGAATGCCGCCCCCCGACCGTCGCTCGCCCTCACCGGTCTCCTGCTTGACCAGAACCCGGTCGTGCAGCATCCGAATGGGCAGCTTGTCGTGATGGGGGGTGCTGTGCTCGTTTCTGTTGGCGCTCACGCCTCGAACCTACCTGCCTCCGGCACGACTGCACGTGTCCGGGTCGCCGCTCTTCCCGCTTCTGACCGGTCCGTGTTCAGTCCTTGTGCTTGCGGGACCGGACGGCGAGCAGCCCCACGACGCCCACCACGACGAGCGCGACGGGCACGATCCGCTCCAGCCGGGGCGCCCCTTCCTCATCCACGAACCGTGCCCTCACCTCGCTCACAGCACGGTTCACCTGGACATACGCCCGGCCGACTGTGTGATCGACGTTGGCGACGACCTTGGCCTTCGCGTCCCCGACGATCGTCTTCGGGTGCACCCGCACCCCGATCTCGTCGAGTGTCTCGGCCAGCACTTCGCGGCGGCGCGTGATGTCCGCCTCGATCTGCGCCGGGGTTCTGGTGTCCGACGTGTCCGCCACCGTACGGCCTCCGAAGTCTGCCGAAGTCTGCTGCTGTTCCGAACAGTCTGTCAGCTCATGGCCGCACCGCACCGCAAGGCCCCCCGGTTACCCTGGCCCGATGAGCGAGCGACTCCAGCCGGGGGACGTGGCCCCCGCCTTCACCCTCCCCGACGCCGACGGCAACCAGGTGTCCCTGTCGGACCACAAGGGCCGCAAGGTCATCGTCTACTTCTACCCGGCCGCCCTGACCCCGGGCTGCACCAAGCAGGCCTGCGACTTCACCGACAACCTGCAGGTCCTGGCCTCGGCCGGCTACGACGTCATCGGTATCTCCCCCGACAAGCCGGAGAAGCTCGCGAAATTCCGCGAGAAGGAGTCCCTCAAGGTCACACTGCTGGCAGACCCCGACAAGGCGGTCCTGGAAGCCTACGGCGCCTTCGGCGAGAAGAAGCTCTACGGCAAGACGGTCGTCGGCGTCATCCGCTCCACGGTGATCGTGGACGAGGACGGCAAGGTCGAACGCGCCCTGTACAACGTCAAGGCCACCGGCCACGTGGCGAAGATCATCAAGGATCTGGGGATCTGAATCCGCTGCCCGGCCGCTAGCATGGCCGGGCAGCATCACGCGGCCGTGGTGGAATTGGCAGTCACGCTGGGTTTAGGTCCCAGTGGGGTAACTCCCGTGAGGGTTCGAGTCCCTCCGGCCGCACCAGGGTTCAGCCGAGCAGCTCCCGTACGACGGGTACCAGTGCCCGGAACGCCTTCCCCCGGTGGCTGATCGCGTTCTTCTCCGCGGGGCTCAACTCGGCGCACGTCCGGGTCTCGTCCTCCGGCTGCAGGACGGGGTCGTACCCGAAGCCGTTGGTGCCGGCCGGAGCGTGCCGCAGCGAACCCCTCAGCCGCCCCTCGACCACCCGCTGCGTGCCGTCCGGCAGCGCCAGCGCTGCCGCGCACGCGAAGTGCGCGCCCCGGTGTTCGTCCGCGATGTCGGAGAGCTGGGCCAGCAGTAGCTCCAGGTTGGCCCTGTCGTCGCCGTGGCGGCCGGCCCAGCGGGCGGAGAAGATGCCGGGGGCGCCGTTCAGGACGTCGACACAGAGGCCGGAATCGTCCGCGACGGCGGGCAGCCCGGTGGCCCGGGCCAGTGCGTGCGCCTTCAACAGGGCATTCTCGGCGAAGGTGAGGCCGGTCTCCTTGACGTCCGGGACGTCGGGGTAGGCGTCCGCACCGACGAGTTCGTGGGGCAGTCCGGCCTCGGCGAGGATCGCCCTCAGCTCGGTGATCTTTCCTGCGTTGCGGGTGGCGAGGATCAAGCGGGTCATGCCGCCAGTATTCCTGGCGCGCCCGGCAACGGTTCGACCTGCCCGCCGTCCTTCAGCACGCGCAGGTCGAACGCCGCGGCCATCGTGCGGTAACCCGGGTCGTTGGGGTGCAGATGGTCTCCGGAGTCGTATGCGGGGCGCAGCCGGCGGGGGTCGTGGGGGTCCCGGAGGGCTCGGTCGAAGTCGACGACAGCGTCGTACACGTGGCCGGCCCGGATCTGCGCGTTGACCCGCTGCCGTACCGCCTCCCGGGCCGGGGTGAAGCCGTGGTGGCCCCGGAAGGGGGTCAGGGTGGCGCCGATGGCCTTCAGGCCGCGGGCATGGGCCCGGCGGACGAGGGCGCGCAGGCCGGCCGTGATGCCGTCCGGGGCGGCGGGTTCCGGGCCGCGCAGGATGTCGTTGATGCCGAGGTCGATGACGACGACCTCGACGCCGGCGCGGGAGAGCACGTCGCGGCCGAAGCGGCCGAGGCCACTCTGGTTCCGGGCGGGCCGGCCGCGGCCGTCGGTGAGGAGCCGGTTGCCGCTGATTCCTTCGTTCACGACGCTGTAGCGGGGCAGGTGCCGCCCGTCCTCCAGGGCGCCGCGCAACCGGTCGGCGAAGAAGTCCGGCCAGCGGTGGTTTTCGTTGACGGTGGACGTGATGCCGTCGGTGATGGAGTCACCGAAGGCGACGACGGTACCGTCGGCCTCCTCCCCAAGGACGTCCAGGCCCGTCACATAGCGCCAGTACGGCGTCTGGCGGGTGTAGGGAGCGCCGGTGGTGTCCTCGGTGTGGTCACCGACGGCGATGTAGGAGACCTGTTGGGCGCGCGGGTGGTAGGTGACGGGGCCGGACGGCGTGGGGGAGTAGGTGGTGACCAGGACGCCGCTGTCGTGCGGGATGGTGAGACGTACGGCGTCGCTCACGGCCTGGGCGCCGGCCGGGATGATGACGGTGGTGCTGCCGGCGAAGGTGAGACGCCGCATCGTCGCGGCCCCGGCGGAGGCGGTGCCGTCACCGGCCGGGAGCGCGAGGGAGGCGTGGGTGATGGTCAGCGGCGACCGGCCGTAGAGATTGGACAGGGTGATCCGGGCGCTCTTCCCGCCGGCACTCGCGTGAACGACGTTGCGGACCGAGTGGCCCGCCATCCCGTTGGCCTCGGTGCCCGGTTCACCGCCGACGGGGGCGGCGGCCCAGGCGCCCACCCAGGTGCCGGCGGCCGATGAGTCGTGTCGGGGGTGGCTGCCCATGCGGATGCGGCGGGTGCCGCCGGTAGTGGCCACGGTGACGTAGACGGCGGCGGACAGAGCCACGACCAGCGCGACGAGCGTGCCCAGTACGGCACGACCATGATGCTTGGCCATGTTTGTACGGTTCCCCTCAGGAGATGGGAGTCCGGGGCTCGACGCTGCTGAGCTCATGATGCGTCATGGGCGGCTTGTCGGCTCTGGGGAAGTTCTTCCGCAGTGCTGTCCTGTTCGTGTTCTCGTCCGGACGGTGGCCGGGAACTCCTGTCCCCTCCCGGGAGTAGGACGGGAGGGGACAATTGTGTGCGGGAGCACCGACGGGTGGAGCTGAGGGAACCGGAGCTGATGGAACCTACGCAGACGGGGACACCGCGGACGGACGTGCCGGGGGCGGGGGCGGCGCGGACGGGCGCACCGGGGGCGGGAACCGGCCGGGGCACCTCGTACCGGACCATGACGGCCTTCACCCCGGCCGACGAGGAGCGCCGTCGCGGGGTACGGCACATGAAGCTGACGGCCACGGGTCTGTTGCTGTTCGTGGCATTGGTCTATGTCCTGGCCAAGACCGCCTCGCACGGGGGCGCGGGGGCGTGGGCGGACTATGTGGCCGCGGCGGCCGAGGCAGGCATGGTGGGCGCGCTCGCCGACTGGTTCGCGGTCACGGCACTCTTCCGGCACCCGCTGGGGCTGCCCATTCCGCACACGGCGATCATTCCCACCAAGAAGGACCAGCTGGGTGTCTCGCTGGGCGAATTCGTCGGGGAGAATTTCCTCTCCCAGGACGTCGTACGGCAGCGGCTGCGCACGGTCGGCATCGGCAGCCGGCTGGGCGCCTGGCTGGCGGAGCCCGAGCACGCCGACCGGGTGACGGAGGAACTGGCCACCGCCCTCCGGGGAGCCCTGACGGTCCTGCGCGACTCCGATGTGCAGGCGGTCGTGGGCGAGGCGATCACGCGGCGGGCAGACGCCAAGGAGATCGCGCCCGGGATCGGCAAGATGTTGGAGAGGATCGTCGCCGACGGAGGGCATCGCCGGGGGGTGGACCTGGTGGTGGCCCGCGCGCACGACTGGCTGGTGTTGCACCGCGCGGACGTGATGGGTGCGGTGGAGGGCGGTGCGCCCGGCTGGACCCCGCGGTTCGTGGACAAGAGGGTCGGCGAGCGGGTCTACCGGGAATTGTTGCGGTTCGTCACCGAGATGCGGGACATGCCGTCCCACCCGGCGCGCGGCGCGCTGGACCGGTTCCTCACCGACTTCGCCTCCGACCTGCAGTCCGACACCGACACACGGGCACGGGTGGAGCGCCTCAAGGGCGAGGTGCTGGGCCGCGGCGAGGTGCAGGACCTGATCGCGTCCGCGTGGACCGCCGTGCGGTCCATGGTCGTGGCTGCGGCTGAGGACGAGCGCAGTGAGCTGCGGCAGCGGGTGCGGGTGGCGCTGCTGTCGCTGGGCCTGCGGATGGCGGAGGAGCCGAAGGTTCAGGAGAAGGTCGACAGCTGGGTGGAGGGCGCGGCGGTGCACGTCGTGACGACGTACCGCAAGGAGATCACCTCCCTGATCACGGACACCGTGGCGGGCTGGGACGCCGAGCACACCACCCGGAAGATCGAGGCGCACATCGGTCGCGACCTGCAGTTCATCCGCATCAACGGCACAGTGGTGGGATCACTGGCCGGCCTGGTGATCTACGCGGTATCGCGAGGTCTGGGCGCCTGACCGGGAGGGTGCTGCGGGGGTCGGCCCCGGGTCGGCTTCGCCGAACGGGGCTGCTCCTCCGCCCGCCGTCCCCCCGGTAGGGGGCGGTTTTCCGGCCGGGGGCAGCCCGTGAGCACGGCGGGAGACGTGTCGTGCTCACGCCCCGGTGGTGGAGCCGGGGCGCACGATCATCAGGACGGTCACGGCGGCCCACAGCAGGTTGAACAGGCCGGTGAACAGGGCGAGCCGCACGGTCTGCCCGGTCGTACCCCCGCCGTCCAACAGGGCGCCTTGGGCCGGGAGCACCCACGCGGCGAGGACGAGGGCGGCGAGGACGGTCAGCGCGATCGACACGATCAGCCAGGCGCTACCGAGCACGCCCATCGCGTCGGCGGTGGCGAACCCGAACGCGGGAACGGCGACACCGGCGACCGCGTACACCCGGCATATCCGGTGCAGCAGCCGGAGCGTGCCGGCAGCGCCGGTGTCGCCGGGTGCGGCGAGGGCCCGGCGCGCGGCGGGCGGGAACATGCTGGCGGCGACGGTGACGGGACCGACGGCGACGATCGCGGCGAGAACGTGGACGGCGAGCAGGAACTTGGTCACGGCGGCGACGGTAGGGCACGGGGCGATCGTGCAGAAGTGCGGGGGTTGCCCGGACCGGGGATTTCGCCACGCGCGGCGACGGGCGCCCGTCGCCGCACCTTGAGGTGCAGGTTGCGGGCGCCTTCACCGTACGGGCAGGGTCGTACGACACCGCTGCTCGGCCGTACCGGCCACGGGCGCGCAGCCCGGAATCTGCTGGAGACACCGCACACCCCGTGGAACCCTCGCCGCTCGGACCGGTTTCGACTCACCCGGGCCCTTCCGGGACTGCTTCCGGAAGGCCGGCCGAGCGAGATCGCAAGACGTTCCGGACGCGGGGAGGGCTCTGCCGCGGTCCCGGACGAGCCGTTGCGTATGCGAGGGGCGGCGCGGCTCAGACCTTGCGGTCGACGACGGCCCAGGAGGCCAGGGCGACCGCGCCTGCGACACCGAAGACGGAAGGCCAGGCGCCGACCTTCTTCGCCAGCGGGTGCGACCCGGCGAAGGCGGCGATGTAGGCGGCGGTCAGCGCACCGGCCGCCTTCCCGCCCGCCTGCTCGCGCCACTGCTGTGCCGCGGCGACGCCCGCGGCGGCCAGGACCGCCCCGCCGAGCTGCCGATTCTTCGTCCAGCGGGCAACGCCGTACCCACCGACGAGCCCGGTCGCGGCGATGACCGCGCTGGGGATCCTGGCCATGACTGCCTCCTGTGTCCCTTGTGGGCCTCTGCAGACCCCGAAGCCTGCCCTGAGGTTAACGCTCAGACGGTCGGCCTCACGCAGAGACGTCAACCGCCGCCGCGTCGCACACGGGGGGGCTGCCTCGCCTCAAGGGATGGCCACGACCCGTCCCGTCGACTCGACGCCCGCAGGGCCGGTGCACGAGCAGGCGACCGTGAGCCCCCCGGGGGGCTTTTCCGTTGCGCACCTCGCCCTCAGTGCCCGTGGCAGGCTTCGTACCCCTCGGCAGCCCCGCACCAGCATGCCGTCCCCCGCTGCGGCGGCCAGGTCACGGCCCGGCCCCGGGCCGCCAGTGTCGTCGCGTACTGCGGCAGCAGGGCCGGGTCCTCCGGCGACGTCCCCTCCGAGGCCGCGAACGCCTCGTAGGACGGGACCGTGCCCGTGACGATGCCGAGGTTGGCGGTGCCCGACGAGGACAGCTCGCGCAGCGAGGACTCTATGGCCGACAGGTGCTCGTTGTGGGAGGGGTACTCCCCGGACAGGGCCGGGTATGCCGTCAGGAGTTCCGCCAGTTCGGCGGCCGGCCAGTGGAGGACCGCCACCGGGAAGGGGCGGGAGAGGGCCTCTCGGTAGGCACCGAGTTCGGCTCGCAGGCGCGAGATCTCCGCCTGGAGTTCGGCAGGGTTGTCCGAGCCGAGGGACCAGACGCGTTTGGGGTCGTGGAGTTCGTCCAGGGAGACGGGGGACGAGTGGAGGGTGTCCGCCAGGGTGTCCCAATCGTCGTGCGGGAGACCCAGCATGCGGCGGACGCGGTGGCGGCCGTACAGGAGGGGGTGGGTGGAGTGCGGGGGCTCCGCGACGCCGGAGCCGGGGTCCGGCAGGAGCAGGGCCGCCGCCTCGGTGAAGGTCTCCGCCGCCGCCTCCAGTTCGTCGTGGGACTCCAGGGATTCGGCCACGATCACCCAGGGGGCAGGGTCCCTGGGGGCGGTGGTGCGGATGCCCTCGATGATCGCCTTCGCCTCCGCATCATGGCCGTACTCCCAGAGGTTGGAGGCCTTTAGGGCCCGGACCAGGGAAGGGCTGTCCAAGGATTCGGAGGTGGACAGCAGACGGTCGTAGAGCGCGGTGGCCGCGGGGCGGTCGCCGGACAGTTCCAGGTGGGCCGCCGCTCGCAGGAGCAGGGCCTCGGCGTCCTCGGGATACAGGCCGGAGGTTCGCTCCAGGCGTGCTGCTTCGGCGGTGTGGTCGACGTTCTCGGCAGACATGTCGGGGCGCATGGGGGACACCGTACTGCCGGGCGGCGTCAAAAGGTGAGGCGCGGAGGGGCGGGGAGGGGCAAGGAGGGGCGGGGAACGGCGGGTCGCTGTGTGCTCGGGCGCACATCCGTGCCGTCCTCCCTGCTGCCGGGCACGGTCCTGCACCCTCCGGTGCACGGCCGTGTCACCAGGACGTGGTGTCCCCTCGGCGCCCGCGCGGCCGTCGGACTAGCCGATGAGTCGTGCCCGGACGGCCGCGGCGATGTTGAGCCGCAGCACCTGTCGGGTGGAGTGCATCGCTGCCGCCACGGCCAGTGCCATGGCCAGGGCGATGGCGACGCCGAAGTCCGACGGCACGGGGTGCAGGCCGATGTGGAACCAGGCCTGTCCGATGGTGTCGGCGAGGGGCCAGGCGAGCAGGATCCCCGCGGGCACGGCCAGCGCACCGGCGATCAGCGTCTGCACGAGGGCCTCGGTGACCAGGATGGTCATGATGCGGGCACGGCCATAGCCGAGCGCGCGCAGGGTGGCGAACTCGCCCTGCCGGTCGAGCAGGGACAGCGCGAGGCTGGAGACCAGGAACAGCGCCCCGACGCCAAGGCTGATGGCGAGCAGCACATTGATGAGTCCGGTGAGTTCTCGTACCAGGTCGTGCATGCCGGCCCGGGCGGTGGCGAGGGTGCTGACGCGGCCGACGCCGGGGTGGGCACCCAGGGTGCGTGTGCTCGCCGGTGGCGCCTTCAGATAGAGCGCGTTGGCCTGGCCCGGTAGTCCGAGCAGCGCCGCGGCATCGGCGTACGGTGCGTACGTCTGACCCCCGGCGAGGGTTCGGGCGATGCCGGAGACGGTCATGGTCCGGGTTCCCGTCGAGGTGGTGACCTCGACCGGCCGCCCGGTGCGCAGCTTCAGGGAGGAAGCCGTCTGCTCGCTGAGCACGATCTGCCCGGCTGCGGGCAGACGCCCCGATGTGAGGTGGAGCCGCTGCAACCGGGGGGCTGCCGACAGCCCGACCAGAACGGTGTCCGTGCTGTGGTTGGGGGACCGCAGCACCCCCGGCCCTTTGGCGACCGGTTCAACGGCCGTGGCGCCCGCCTGCCGGGCCAGGGCCCTGGCCGCGGCAACGGTCTGCGGGTGCGTCAGACCGACGGCTGTCGTCCACCGCTGGCCGGCGAAGATCTCGTCCACCGACCGGTTGGTCGAGTCGATCAGCAGATTCAACGACGCGCCGAGTCCGATGGCCAGCGCGAGGCTGAGCACGGTAGCCACGCTGAGGACCGGCCGACGCGCCAGTGACCTGCTGGCGTAGCTGACCGCGGGACCCGTCGCGCCGGTTGCCCGGCGCAGCAGGCGCGGCGGTGCGAACCGTACGATCCGCTCGCCGCGCATCGCCTCGGCGGGCTGTAGACGCAACAGCATCCAGGCAGGCAGCACGGCTGCGGTGAGGGTCGCGCCGATCGCGACCGCGGCGGCCTGGCCCAGCAGGGCGGGGCTGAACGTGGCCACGGTGACGGGGAATCCCACGGCCGAGGCGTAGGTGTGGGCGACCAGACGGGCGACGCCGATGGTGACCCCGACCGCGAGCGCCGCGCCGGGCAGGGCGAGCGCTGCAGCGGGCAGCAGCGCGGTGGCCAGCACCGCGGGCCGACGGTACCCCATGGCCAGCATCGTGCCCAGCTCGCGGCGTTGCGCCTGGACGACGCGGCGCAGGCTCAGCCCGATGAGCAGGAAACCGACGGCGGCGAACACGCTGCCGACCACCGGAACGAACAGGGCGAAGCTGTGCAGATCGGCGTTGGTGAAGCGCAGGCTGTACTGCTCCTCGCGTGGTGTGACGCTGGCGACGGGCAGGCCCGCGGACAGCGTCTGGGCGGTGCTCGGCGAGGAGCGCGGCGGCAGGTTCAACACGAGGTCATTGACCTGTCCACCGGCGTCAAGGGCGGTCGCAAGCCCGTGCTCGGGCACGAAGACCACCGCCAGCGATCCCGGTTGCGGGATCAGGAACTCCGGGTTCGCGGTGGCGAGGAGGTATTCCGGGGAGCGGGCGAAACCGCGCACCCGCACCGGCAGATGGTGGCCACCCAGAGTGAGGTCGAGGGTGTCGCCGATCCGCAGGCCGGCCCGACGGGCGTATTCCGCTTCGACGACGGCGCCGCGCGGCTCGGTGTCGCTCAGCCCGTGTCCGCCGGTCACCGCGAGTCGGTCGAGGTGGGCTTGCGGGGACATGCCGACGACCTCGGCTGGTGCGCGATCGCCGCCGTGGACGGCGAGGCCGTCGACCACCAGCCGGGTCTCGGCCGCGGTGGCCGATGCCGCCGTGGCGCGGGCGGCCAAGGTCGCGCGAGGCACGGTCCGGCTGAGCCGGACGTCCAGGTCGGCGAGCGACTGGTCACGGTAGAAGGCGTCCCGGCTGGCCCGCACGTCGTGCAACGCGAGGCTGATCCCGCCGGCCGTCCCGATTCCGGCGCCGATGACCAGGACGAGCAGCAGCGCGCGTACTCCCATCGCGGCGACGTCGCGCACCGCCTTGCGCACCAACATCACGACTCCTGCCGTGCGTGGACGCGCCCGTGTTCGAGGCGGACGGACCGGTCGGCCGCGGTGCTCACCCCGGGGTCGTGGGTGACCAGGAGGATGCTGACCCCGGTGCTGTCCTTGAGCGTGCGCAGCAGGGCCATCACCTGCGCCCCGGAGTCCTCGTCCAGGTTGCCGGTGGGCTCGTCCGCGAGCACCAGCGCAGGATCTTTGGCCAACGCCCGTGCGAGGGCGACCCGCTGTTGCTCGCCGCCGGACAGTTGGGCCGGGAACTTGTCCATGGCATCGGCAAGTCCGACGTCGGCCAGCGCGTGCCGTGCTCGTCGGTCCGCGTCGCCGCGCCCCACGCCGGCCACGGTGAGGCCGGCCTGGACGTTCTCCACCGCGGTCAAGGTCGGCAGCAGGTTGTAGAACTGAAACACGAAGCCGACCGAACGGGCCCGATACTCGGTCAGCTGCTTGCGGTTGGCCCTGGTCAAGTCCAGACCGCACGAGCGCACGGTGCCGCTGTCGGCGCGATCCAACGCCCCGAGGATGTTCAACAGCGTGGTCTTGCCGCACCCGGACGGGCCGGTAACCGCCACCATCTCACCGTGATCGATGGTCAGTGAGACTCCGTCCAGGACCACTTGAGTGTGCTCACCGCCCCGGTACACCTTGCTCACCTGGTCGAGTGCGACCAGTGGCTCAGCCGCCATCACGCTCCCCCATCCCGCCCTTGCGGCGCTTGACCGGCGCCTGGTCGCGACCCGCGGCTGCCGTCCGCGCGGGCTGCCGGGCCCCGTTGAAGAACAGGTCCACCACGAGGTCGGGGATCTCCTCAAGCGCGGGCCAGGCTCCGGCCGAGCCCCAGTGCTGGGCGAGCGCCAGCAGACCCATACCGCTGAAGAGGAGCGCGAGTTCTTCCACCGGGCGGTCCGTCCGTACCTCGCCCGCGTCGGCCCCCTCCCGCAGTACCTGTACGGCACGGTCGGTGTAGGGAGCGGCGGCCTCGACCACCCGGCCGAAGAGGTTCGGGTCACCGCTGAACACCTCGTGCACGAAGACCCGCGCGAACGCCTCGTTCCCCGCCGCCCAGGCGACGTCCGCGCTGACCAGCGCGCGCAAGCGTTCGCGGGTCGGTGCTCCGGGACCGGGATCCTCGGCTTCGGTCACCGCTCGGTCGCACGCCTCCTGTACAACGGCCGCGAACAGCGCTTCCTTCGAGGGGAAGTAGTTGTAGATCGTGCCCTTGGCGTAACCCGCCTCCTGCGAGATCGTGTTGATGTTCGCACCGACGAGTCCGTCCCGCGCGAAGGCGACCGCAGCCGCCTCCAACAGGCGTGCTCGGGTCAACTCGCGCGTCTGTTCCGAGACCCGTGCCATGCTCGCCCCCCTCATATGGGTGACTGACCACCCACGGTACTCCCGGATCCCGCTCGGCGAGGAGTTGCCGGAGGCCGAGATTGTACGACCGACACCGCACCAGTCGGTATGATCGGGACGGCACCACTCGGCGAACGCACGGGCCGGTTGAAGGCCGCAGCGAGTCGTGGGAAGGGGGCTTTGATGCGCAGTCGCGTCACCTGGCATCCCTTCGCCCTGCTGCTGGTCCTGACGCAGTTGCTGGTCCTCCAGAGTGGGCTTCTCGACACCGGTGGCCTCACCACGGCCCTCGCGCTCGCCGCGACCGCTGCCGCAGGCTCCGTACTCGCCCTGTGCTCCCTCCTCGCCGCCCGCTGCGCCCCCGCCGTCCCGCCCACCCGGGTGCGTACGGCGATACGCGACCGGGCCCGGCGCACGGCCTTCCTGCCGCAACGCGATCCCGACGCGCCCGGACGCCGGCGGCCCAGGGCACCCGGGCACGCCCTTCCGGCGACCGCCGCGTAGGGCACCGCACGCTGCACATCAGCACATGACCCTGCGCGGGTCGTCATGCCGCTCTTCCCGTTTCCGGCACGACGAGACCCCCGGAGGGCTCAGCCATGTCCGTCTTCTCCGCCTCCGCCCACCTGGTCGAGCACCTGGCCGACCTGTTGACGCCGCTCTTCCACGCCTCCGCGGCTGCCGCCGCGATCGTTCTGTTCACCGCGTTCGTACGACTTCTCGTCCACCCGTTGTCCCGGGCCGCCGCCCGCGGCCGACGCGCCCGTGTCGCGCTCCAGCCGAGGATCGCCGAACTACGCGAGAAGCACGGCAAGGATCGCCAGCGGTTGCAGAAGGCGATGGTGGAGCTGCATGCGGAGGAAAAGGTGTCGCCGCTGTCCGGCTGCCTGCCCAGCCTGCTCCAGCTGCCCGCCTTCTTCCTCCTCTACCACCTGTTCTCCAGCTCCACGATCGGCGGTGAGAGCAATGGACTGCTCATGCACCGGCTGTTCGCGGCACCGCTCGGCGGACGGTGGGCCGACGTGCTCGCCGACGGCGCGGTGTTCGGCCCGGCGGGCCTCGTCTATGTCGGCCTCTTTGCCCTCGTCGCGGCCATCGCCGTCGTCAACTACCGGCACGCGAAGCTGACGATGGCGAAGGACCCGGCCGGGGCGGGTACGGCTGACGGCCCGAAGGCGCCCGGGCTCGACACGGTCAGCAAGGTCATGCCGTTCATGTCCTTCTGCACGCTGGTGACCGTGGCGGTCGTACCGCTCGCGGCGGCGCTGTACGTCGTGACCAGCACCACGTGGAGCGCGGTCGAGCGGGCCGCACTGTACCGGTAGGGGTGCCGGGATCGCCGAGGGCGGGACCCGGCCCGTGGCCATGGGCCGGGTCCGGTTCCGTGCGGTCCAGTACATGAACAGGGTCTTGCGGACTGGACAGGGGGATTGGAGGATCAGCCAGTCCTCCGATGGCTGCACCCATCGGCCGGGCGCCCCACGATCGAAGGAGATTGTGATCATGAAGCTGCTGCGAGTCGGTACGGCGGGGGCGGAGCGACCGGCGCTACTCGATGCCGAGGGGACCCTGCGCGACCTGTCTGACCTCGTGGACGACATCGACGGCGCGCTCCTCGCCGACGACACACTGCTCGGTCGGGTACGGGCGGCGGCCGAGGCGGGCGAACTGCCCACACTGGAGGCGGCGGGGCTGCGGATCGGGCCGCCGCTTGGCCGCATCGGCAAGATCGTGTGCATCGGGCTCAACTACCACGACCATGCCCGCGAGACGGGCGCCGAGCCGCCCGCCGAGCCGGTGGTCTTCCTCAAGGCGCCGGACACGGTCGTCGGGCCCTACGACACCGTGCTCGTGCCGCGCGGCTCGGTGAAGACCGACTGGGAGGTGGAACTCGCCGTCGTCATCGGGCGTACGGCCCGCTGCCTGGAGTCGGCCGAGGAAGGGCTCGCCCACGTAGCCGGATACGCGGTGGCGCACGACGTCTCCGAGCGGGAGTTCCAGATCGAACGGGGCGGAACCTGGGACAAGGGCAAGAACTGCGAGACGTTCAACCCGCTGGGGCCGTGGTTGGTGACGGCGGACGAGGTACCGGATCCGCAGCGGCTCCCGCTGAAGCTGTGGGTCAACGGAGAGCTGAAGCAGGACGGCACGACGGCCGAGCAGATCTTTCCGGTCGGGGAGGTCGTGCGGTACCTCAGCCGGTTCATGACGCTGTACCCCGGCGACGTCGTCAATACGGGGACGCCGGCCGGGGTGGCGATGGGGCAGCCCGAGCCGAAGCCGTATCTGCGGGCCGGGGACGTGGTGGAGTTGGAGATCAGGGGGCTCGGCCGGCAGCGGCAGGAGCTGAAGGACGCGTAGCCACTCTGGGGCCGGGGCCGGGGCCGGGGGCGTCGGGGATCGCGGCCTCGCCGCTGTCCATGTGGCTCCCCGCGCCCCCGGACGGGCGTCCCCCGGGTGGGGGCTGGTCAGGCGAGCAAGGACGCCAGACGGCGCCATTCCTCTCTCGGCAGGGCGTCCCTGGGGCCGTCGAACACCACTTGGAGCGCCACATGGTCCGCGCCCGCCTCCTGGAAGGCGTTGATCCGTTCGCGGACACGGTCGTCGTCGCCCCAGGCGAAGACCGAGTCGACCAGTCGGTCGCTGCCGCCGTCCGCCAGGTCCTCCTCGGTGAAGCCGAGGCGCAGGAAGTTGTTGGTGTAGTTCGGCAGTGCGAGGTACAGCGCGAGGCTGTCGCGGGCGAGTGCGCGGGCGCGGGCCGGATCACTCTCCAGGACGACCTTCAACTCCGGAGCGAGCAGGGGGCCTTCGCCGAGGATCTCGCGGGCCCGTGCGGTGTGTTCCGCGGTGACCAGGTACGGCACCGCGCCCGCCGCCCGGTCACGGGACAGCTCCAGGGTCTTCGGACCGAGGGCGGCCAGCACGCGGCGCGCGATGGGGACCCCGGCCGCATCCAGGGCGTCGAGGTAGGCGACGAGCGCCGAGTACGGGCGACGGTACTGGTCGGCGAGCTTGGCGTGGCTCACCCCGAGGCCGAGCACGAAGCGGCCGGGGTGGGCGGCCTCTACTTCGGCGAAGGCCGCCGCGCTCGCGTCGGCCTGGTGCTGCCAGATGCTCTGGATGCTGGTGCCGACGGTGAGGGAGCGGGTGGCCTGCAAGAGCGGAACGGCATGGTGGGCTGCGCTACTGCGGCCCAGCCACACCGCTCCGTAGCCGAGTTCCTGCAACTCGGCTGCGGCCTCGGCCAGTTCGCTGCGGCGGGCGGGATCCTCCGCGCGCAGACCGGCGCTCCAGATGCCGTATCGTCCGACGGTCCGCCGCAATGCGTTGGTCATGGGCTGTGGTCCCTCCGGGTGAGCGTGATGCCGTGACGGCCGTGCAGCCGTGCCAACCGGGGCAACCGTCGGGTTAATCCCGTGCCTGTTCTGTCCCGTGCAGGAAGTGTTCCAGCGCCTCGACCACGAACCTGTGGTCCTGGAGCTGCGGCAGGCCGGAGACCGTCACCGCTCCGATGACGCCGGTGTTCTCGACGTTGATCGGGAACGAGCCGCCGTGGGCGGCGTAGGCACCGGGGTCGAGGCGGGAGGATTCCTCGAACGTGGTCCCCCTGGCTCGGAAGCGGGCACCGACGAGGTAGGAGGAGGCACCGTAGCGTTCCACCACCCGGCGCTTGCGGGCGATCCAGGCGTCGTTGTCAGGGGTGGAGCCGGGCAGGGCGGCGTGAAAGAGCTGCTGGCCGGCGCGGTGGATGTCGATGGCGACCGGCGCCTGTCGTTCCCGGGCCAGCTCGACCAGGAGGGTGCCGAGCGCCCAGGCGTCGGTGTGGGTGAACCGTCGGAATACCAGGCGGCGTTCCTGCGCCTCCAGTTCCGCCGGGCTGGGGGTGATCTCGGGTGCGGACTTCGGGGTGATCTTCGGGTGGTGCATCAGAGGGTCACCGTCACCTTGTTCCGGGCCGACCTGCGGGCCGCTTCCAGTACGTCCAGGGTGGTGGCCGCCTCCAGGGCGGTCACCGGGTTGGGGCCGGTGCCGGCCAGGGCGCCGGCGACCGCCGCGTAGTAGGCGGGGTAGTCGCCCGGCAGGGTGGGCACGGGCGTGCCGCCGCCGGTCAGCGGGGACTGCCCGGAGCCGATCCGGCCCCACAGGGACTCGCCCTCCGTCCCCCATCCGCCGGTGCCGCCGGGACGGCCGCCCTCGCGCAGCGCTGTCTCCTGCGGGTCCAGGCCGTACTTCACGTAACCCGCGCGGGAGCCCAGCACCCGGAAGCGCGGGCCGAGCTGGGCGGCTGTGGCGGAGACGTGGAGGTGGGAGCGGACGCCGCTGGCGTGGGTGAGCGCGATGAAGGTGTCGTCGTCGGTCTCGGCGCCGGGGCGGCGGATGTCCGCCTCGGCGTACACCTCGGTGGCCGGGCCGAAGAGGACCAGGGCCTGGTCGACGACGTGGCTGCCGAGGTCGTACAGCAGACCTCCGATCTCTGTCGGGTCGCCGGACTCGCGCCAGCCACCCTTGGGCTTCGGGCGCCAGCGTTCGAAGCGGGACTCGAAGCGCCAGGGTTCGCCGAGTTCGCCGTCCGCGAGCAGCTTGCGCAGGGTCAGGAAGTCGTTGTCCCAGCGGCGGTTCTGGAAGACCGAGAGGAGGAGGCCGCGCTCCTCTGCGAGGGCGGCGAGCGCGCGGGCCTCGGCCGCCGTGCCGGCAACGGGTTTGTCCACCACCACCGGTAGGCCCGCGCTGAGGGCCGCCGTGGCCAGCGGTACGTGTGTCCGGTTCGGCGAGGCGACGACCACCAGGTCCAACTCATCGGCGCGGTCGAATAGTTCGTCGGTGCCGCGGGCGAGCCGTACGTTCGGGAACTCGGTGCGGGCCTGCCGCTGCCGGTCCGGGGCGGAGGTGACCACCGTGTCCAGGGTCAGACCCTCAGCGGCAGCGATCAGCGGGGCGTGGAACACGGAGCCTGCGAGGCCGTAGCCGATCAGGCCGACACGGAAGGGGGCAGCGGTCATGCTCCCCACTTTGGCAACGCTGTTGCCAAAGTGCAAGTGGTGGGCAGAATGGGGGGCGTGAACAGGGCGACGAGGAGCAGTGGGCCAGCGGGAGCGAATCTGGGCGCGGTCCGCAGCCACAACACCGCGCTGGTGCTGGGTCTGCTGCGGGATGCCGGGGGTGAGGGCATCAGCCGCTTGGAGCTGGCCGAACGCACCGGGCTGACCCCGCAGGCCGTCAGCAAGATCATGGGGCGGCTGCGGGAGGAGGGGCTAGTGGCAGAGGCCGGGCGACAGGTGTCGACCGGGGGCAAGCCGCGGACGGTGCTGCGGCTGGTGCCGGAAGCGGGGCATGCGGTGGGGGTGCATCTGGACCGCGACGAGCTGCGGGTGGTCCTCGTCGACCTGGACGGAGCCGTCGTGGCGGAGCGGGGAGGGGACCTGGACCTGGGGGCGGAGGCGGAGGTCGTGCTCGGCGCGGTGGGGGACGCGGTGCGGGTCCTGGTGCGGGACGGCTTGGGACCGGCCGGCCGCGAGGCCAGCGGTGGGGGGCTCGCCGGCCTCGGGGGTGTCGCCCGGTCCGGGGGCTCGCCGGGTTCGGGCCGCTGCTGGGAGTGGGGGTGGCGCTTCCGGGCCCACTGGATCATGTGCGGGGGGTGCTGCACCGGGTCACCGGGTTTCCCCGCTGGAACGGCTTCCCGTTGCGGGACGCGCTCGCCGAGTGGTTGGGGGTGCCGGTCGTGGTGGACAAGGACACCAACGCCGCCGCTCTCGGGCTGGCGGTCACGGGCGCGGCCGGCAGCGGGAACGGGAGCAACGGGAACCCGCGGGGTTCCTTCGCGTACCTGCATCTGGGGTCGGGGCTCGGCGCCGGGCTGGTGTTCGACGGGAGGGTGCATCGGGGGGCGCGGACCGGGGCGGGGGAGTTCGGGCACCAGGTGATCCAGCTCGACGGACCGTTGTGCGAGTGCGGGAACCAGGGGTGCGTCGAGGCGCTGTGCCTGGGGGCCGTGGCGCGGGGCGATGCAGCGGAGGCCGCACGGGTGCTGGGGGTCGCGGCCGGGAACCTGGTGGGTTTGCTCGACATCGATGTGGTGCTGCTCGGTGGGCGGACGGTCGCGGGCGCGCCCGAGGCGTATGTGCGGGGGGTCGGTGAGGTGCTGGAAGCGCGCGCCCGGCGGGCCGGGGCGCCCGCCGGGCGGGTGCCGGTGCGGGTCGCTCCGTGCGGGGAGCGAGTGGTGGCCGAGGGGGCCGCGCAGTTGCTCCTGGCGCCGTTGTTCGGACGGGGGGCAGGGTGACAGCCGGTGGGACCGGCATTGCACGGGCGTTGCCGTCCGGACCACCTCGCACTGCGTTCCGGGGAGTGGCGCGTCCGGCCCGATCGCGGGTCCGGCCGGAGCTGCGGGCGACGCCGGGACGGGCGATCGTGGCAGGGTGCCGAAGCGGCTGCGCCGATCGAGCGGAGTCCGGTCCCGCCTGCGGAGCGGCGCCGCCCGTCCCGCCACCCCACCCGGCATGGTCATGTGTTCATGCGACTGCCCTCGTCCCGGTCCTTGTTCAGGTCCCTTCCCCGGTTCCGGTCCCTGCCCTCTTCCTTGCCCTCTTCCTCGCCCCTGCCCCGGTCCCTCTGCCTCGCCGCAGCCGTCACCGCCGTCGCCGTCCCCATGGCGGCGCCGGAAGCCGCCTTAGCCGAGGCGCCCGCCTCCTGCGCGGCCACGGACGCACGGGCCTTTCCGCTGGCCGCCCGGATCCGGGGCGGGCCCGGTGACTACGAGGCGGGGGGCGGGTTCGGCACCTGGTACATCGACCTCACCAACACGACCCACCGCACCTGCACCGACATCCACCCGGTCGTCGTCCTGGTCGACGACAAGCGCGCCCTGAAACCGGACCAGACCAAGCTGGAGTTCTACGACGGTGACCGGGTGCGGCCGGTGGCGTTCGACGCCACCGACGAGCAGGAACTGGTCGGAGTGCTCGACGGGGCCGGTTTCAAGGGGTTCACCGTGCCGGCCGGCCGGACCGTCAGCGTCAAGATCAGACTCGCGCTCACCTCCGACGCCGTTTCCGACGAGGTCACCGCCAGAGCCGCCGTCGTCCAGCGCCGCGGTGCGGACGGGGACTGGGTCGGGGAGTCCAACGCCTACCAGTTCGGCATCGGTCAGGACGGTGATGCCACGCCGGACGAGGCCGGCACCGGGGACGTGCAGGAGGCGAGGACCACCCCGCCCGGTACCCCACAGGCCACGCCCGGAGCCGGCACCCCGACCGCAGGCTCCTCCCTCCCCTTCGCCAGGGAAGCGCAGGAGGCCGGGGAGCGGGTCCGCGAGTTGGCGCGTACCGGACTCGGGCTCGCCCGCGGGCCGGTCGCCGCCGTCGCCGTCGCCCTGCTGGGTGTCGGGAGCGGTGTGTTTCTGCTGGTCCGCAGTCGGCGCTGAGCTCCTCGCCCCGCTCGCCCCCGTCCCCATACACCGCGGGGCCGCGCATCTGCGACGATCCCTGCGTGGACTACCCGAACGACCAGGCCCCCGGCGCTCCCGTGCGCTCCGGCATTCCCGAGCACGGGCGCATCCCCAAGTACTACGCGGTGAAAGCGCGGATCGCGGCGTTGCTGGAGGAGCTGGGGGAGGGCGGCGTCATCCCCACCGAACGGGATCTCGCCGAGCGGTACGACGTCGCCCGCGAGACCGTGCGGCAGGCCGTACGGGAGCTGGTGCTGGAGGGACGGCTCAGGCGCCGGGGTCGCGGGACGGTCGTTGCCGGACCCAAACTGACCCAGCCACTGTCCCTGGCCAGCTACACCGAGGGCGTGCGCCGGCAGGGGCGCACGCCCGGGCGGAACCTCGTCACCCTGGACCGTTTCCCGTGCCCGGACGCCCTCGCCGCCGAGACCGGGCTGAACCGGGGGGAACCGGTGTGGCATCTGGAGCGTGTGCTGCTGGCCGATGAGGAGCGGGTCGGTCTGGAGAGCACCTACGTCGCGGTCGGGCGGGTGCCCCGTCTGGACACCGACTTCGACCCCGACTCCTCCTTCTACGCCTATCTCACGACTCGGGGCATCGCCTTCGGCGATGCCGACGAACGCATCGAGACCGTGTTGGCCACACCGCGCGAGGCCCTGCTCATCGGCACTCCGCCCGCGCTGCCGATGCTGCTGATCCACCGGATCTCCCGGGACGTGGACGGGGGGCCGCTGGAGCGCGTGCGCAGTCTCTACCGCGGAGACCGTTTCTCCTTCACGACCCGTCTGTCTGGCACGACCCGTCTGTCTGGCTGAGGCGCGCCCCGTCCGCGGCGGAGCAACCGTCCTCGCCGCCCTCCACTCCCGACCCTCTGAAGAATAACGAAATAATAACGGGTCTAGCCCAAATGTGCCGGTGTCGTTCACGCTGGCACGGTCAGCCGGACCCCTCTGGTTCCCCGATCGCGAGGAGCTTCGCCGCCGTGAGAGTGACAGTCGTGGGAGCGGGCGTGCTGGGCACGATGCATGCCTGGCAGGCCGTGGAACGCGGCCATCAGGTCGTCCAGATCGAGCGTGAGGAGGAGGCGCGCGGCGCTTCGCTGCGCAACTTCGGTCAGCTCTGGGTCAGTGGGCGGGCCGGCGGTACGGAACTGGCGGCCGCGCTGCGGGCACGTGAGCTGTGGGAGCGGATCGGCGGCCGGGTGCCCGGCCTCGGCTTCCGCGCCAACGGCTCCCTCACCCCCGTGCGGGGGCCGCTCGAATGCGCCGTCGCCGAGGCCGCCACTGCTCGTCGGGACGCCACCGCCCGCGGTTATCAGATGCTGACCCCCGGCGAGGCGCGGGCCATCAACCCCGCCCTGCGCGGCGACTTCACGGCCGCACTGCTCTGCCGGCAGGACGCCGCGGTCGAGCCCCGTACCGCTCAACTCGCCCTGCGAGCAGAATTGCTCAAGTCCCCCCACTACACCTTTCTGCCGGGGCGAGAGGTGCGTGACGTGGTCGGTGCCGCGGCCGTACGCGACGATCGCGGTGAGGTGCACCACGCCGATGCCGTCGTACTGTGCACCGGAGCCTGGCTGGGTGGGCTCGTCCGCGAACTCGCCGGGCCCAAGCTGCCCGTGCGTCGCGTGCGGCTGCAGATGATGCAGACCGATCCGCTGGGCGAGCCGCTCACGACCTCGGTCGCGGACGCCGACAGTTTCCGTTACTACCCGGCGTACGCCTCCGCGGCGCTGGACGAGTTCAACGCGCGGCAGCCGCAGTCGCCGACCGCTGCTGGGCATCGCGTGCAGCTGCTCATGGTGCAGCGCGCCGACGGCGGCCTGACCATCGGTGACACCCACGAGTACGAGCACCCCTTCGCCTTCGACACCGTCGAGGACCCCTACGACCATCTCGCCGAAGTCGCCGAGTCCCTGCTCGGCCGCCCGCTGCCGAAGATCCGGCGCCGTTGGGCCGGCGTGTACGCACAGTGCACCGACCCGGGCCGGGTGGTGCACCGGCAGCAGGTGAGCGATGGGGTCTGGCTGGTCACCGGGCCCGGCGGGCGTGGTATGACCTGCGCGCCCGCGGTAGCCGAAACCACTGCGAACGAACTGGGTTGGTGAGGAAGCTGAGCACAGGCGTCCGTGACATCCGTCTCGTCGTCCTCGACATGGCCGGCACGACCGTCGCCGACGGCGGTCTCGTCGAGCGCGCCTTCACCGCGGCTGCCGCCGGACTGGGGGTCGAGCCCGGTTCGGCCCGGCACACCGAACACCTCGCCCATGTCCGCGCGACCATGGGCGAGTCCAAGATCTCCGTCTTCCGGCGGCTGTTCGGGGACGAGGCCCGTGCCCGGCGCGCCAACGCCGCCTTCCAGGAGGCGTACGCGGGTCTCGTCGAGGGTGGTCTGGTCACCCCCGTTCCCGGCGCCCGTGGGGCCATCGAGGAACTGGCCGGCAGCGGTCGTACCGTCGTCCTGGCCACCGGCTTCGCCCGTGTCACCCAAGACGCAGTCCTGGACGCCCTCGGCTGGCGGGACCTCGTGCCGCTCACCCTCTGCCCGGCCGACGCCGGTGGGCGCGGACGGCCCTTCCCGGACATGGTGCTGGAGGCCTTCGTGCGCACGCAGGCCGCGGAGGACGTGCGGCAGGTCGCGGTCGCGGGCGACACCTCCTACGACGTCCTCAGCGGCGTACGGGCGGGTGCCGGGGTGGTCGCCGGCGTGCGCACCGGGGCCCACGCGGACCCCGCCTTCCGTGCCGCCGGTGCCACCCACGTCCTGGACTCCGTCGCCGATCTGCCCGCCCTGCTCACGGGAGCCCGGTGAGACGGGCGTCCCCTTCGGTGCCTCACCCGCGAGAACGCCAACGCCAAGGGACCCGCTTCGGGGTCGGCCGCTGCGGCAGCGTGACCCGGCCTTCCCGCGTCCGCTTGTGCCGCACCGGGGCCGGCGCCAGGTAACGGGGGATCGGCAGGGTCCGGATCGCACGGTCCTGACTAGGCTGGGGGCCGTCGGTACGCCGTGGTTCCGGCGCCCCCGCTTCACGACCGTACGCACGCCAGGAGACGCACAACATGGCAGACCGAAAGCCCATAGAGTCATGGCTCACCGACATGGACGGCGTCCTGATCCACGAGGGGGTGCCGATCCCCGGCGCCGACACCTTTCTGAAGAAGCTGCGTGATTCCGGTCGGCCCTTCCTGGTGCTCACCAACAACTCCATCTACACCGCCCGTGATCTGCACGCCCGGCTGCGGCGCATGGGACTGGATGTGCCGGTGGACAACATCTGGACCTCGGCGCTGGCCACTGCCCAGTTCCTGAACGACCAGCGGCCCGGCGGCAGCGCCTATGTCATCGGCGAAGCCGGCCTGACCACCGCGCTGCACGACATCGGCTACATCCTCACCGACCAAGAGCCTGATTTCGTGATCCTCGGCGAGACCCGCACCTACTCCTTCGAGGCCCTGACCAAGGCCGTACGGCTGATCAACGACGGCGCCCGGTTCATCGCCACCAACCCCGACAACGTCGGCCCTTCCACCGAGGGCGACCTGCCCGCCACCGGTTCGGTCGCTGCCCTGATCACGGCCGCGACCGGCAAGAAGCCGTATTTTGTCGGCAAGCCGAACCCACTGATGATGCGGGCCGGCCTGAACGCGATCGGCGCTCACTCCGAGACCTCCGCGATGATCGGTGACCGTATGGACACGGATGTGCTCGCCGGGCTGGAGGCCGGGATGCGTACCTTCCTGGTGCTCAGCGGTGTGACCCAGCCGGACGAAGTGGACGGCTATCCCTTCCGGCCCTCCCAGGTCGTCGACTCCATCGCGGACCTGGTCAACCTGGTCTGACCACTCCGTCGGGTCCGGTCCCGCCGGAGCGGTCCCGTGCCCCGAAACACGGTGTCACCCGTTCGGTGGAGCGGAGCGCCCCCCGGGGATGCGGGGGCGCTTTGGCCGGGGGAACCTCCTGATGTCTGGAGGTTCACGATGGGCTCACTACGCCTCACTCTCTGTACGGGAATCCTGGCCGCGGCCACCTTCGCCCCGGCGGCCCACGCGGCGGACGGAGGTTCGGTCTCCGTGACCCCCGCCTCCCCGGCGCCGGGCGCTGATGTGGCCCTGCGCGTCAGGGGGTGCACCGGGCCGCAGGGCACCGCCGTCTCGGCCGCCTTCGTCGCCGACGCCCGCCTGACCGGCGGGCAGGGCACTCTGGCCGGCGAAACCCGGGTCCGCTCCTCCCTGAGGCCGGGCGCCTACGACGTGAAGATCACCTGCGCCGAATACGTGATCAAAGGCAGGATCACGGTGGTGGAGGAGGGCGCCGCCCGGCCGTTGGAGCCCACCGGTGTTCCGGCCTCGCCCGTCGCCCCGGTCCACGCGGGCGGCGGCGGTACCGCCCACTTCGCGACCGTGGCCGCCAGCGGTTCCGGCCCCGGCACCGCCCAAGCGGTGACCGGCCTGGTGCTCGCCGGGATCGCCGCGGTCGCCGTCGGGCTGCGTGCCCGCCGGAGCCGCGGCCGGCGCTGACACCCGCCGTGACCGACGATCACGAGCCGGCCGCCCGCACCGGCACCGGGCGGCTCGTCACCGGTGTGGCCTGGGCCGTGCTGTTGCTCGGGCTGTGGCTGTGGGGCCGGGGGGTGACCGGCGTGCGCCAGAGCACAGGCGGGCCCGCCACGGGCGACGTGTTCACCATCGGCCGTTCCGCCGATCCCGTCCGGCTGCCGCCCCCGGCCAAGCCGCTGGGCGAGGCGCCACCCCAGCGCGTCGACATCCCCCAGCTCGGCGTTCAGGCACCCGTGGTGGCCCGTGGCCTGGACGGCGGGGGCGCCATCGATCCACCGCCCTTCGACCAGCCGGGCGTGGTCGGCTGGTACGGCTCCGGTACCACGCCGGGCGCCGAGGGGGCGGCGCTGCTGGTGGGGCATGTCGACACCGAGACCCGGCCCGCCGTCTTCTACAAGCTCAGTACCCTCACACCCGGCGAGACGGTCCGGGTGGTCCGTGCGGACGGCAGGGTCGCCGAGTTCACCATCGACGACGTCCGTGTGCTGCCCCGGGCCGGTTTCGACGCCCGGCAGGCCTACGGCCCTCACGAGCCGGGTCGTGCCGAACTCCGGCTGATCACGTGCGGAGGTTCCTATGACCGCGTCAGCCGCAGCTACACCGCCAACGTGGTGGTCTCCGCGTACCTCACCGGCACGGCCCCCGGCCGTTGAGACCGGCCGTTGGGGTGGTCCGACCTGATGGACCGCGGGGACGGACAGAGGTCCCCCCGGGTGACGGGGCCGGGTGACAGGAACCAGAGGGCCGGTGGGCGCCGCCCGGAAGCGCGAAGGGCTCGGGTCGACGCCGTCCCGGCGCGACGGTGTCCAGCCGGGGGGCGAGAGGGACCCGTCCCCCGGCGGTGGAGATCTTCGGGCGTGCGAAAGGCCCCCCGCTCCTGCGAGGGGCCTTTCGGTCGGTGCGCCGCCAGGGACTCGAACCCCGGACCCGCTGATTAAGAGTCAGCTGCTCTAACCAACTGAGCTAGCGGCGCCTGCTGACGAGGAGAACTCTACCCGACCTGGAAACGTGCTCCCGACCACTTTTCGATGACGCGATGGTCGGCCGGGGGAGCCGTGTACGTCATTCGGACCGTCAGCATGCGCGTCCCGGTTGCAGTTGGGAAACTGATCAATGTGCACACTCGCGGACAAATCCACCCCGAATGTGAGGCAGATCGCATGGCCGCTCCGGCGTTCGAGGAATTCGATCCCGTGAGCGACTGTGACTGCCCAGGCTGTGTTCTCCAGCGGCGGATGAGCCCCCGTCCGCAGTCCGGCCATCCGTGCGGTCACCCGGCTGCCCGTGGAGTCGTGGTCGTGGCCGTGGCCTCCGCCGCCCTCGGTGCCGTCCCCCCGGCAGCCGCCCTGACCGCCGGCCAGTCCCCGCACCGTCAGGCCGTACCGGGGGACGGAGAGCCCGGCACCCCGCAGGGCGCCAAGGCCCCGCTGCACGGCCCGGTGGCCAAGCCGGCCGAGCCGGCCACCGTGCGCATCCCCTCCACCACTCGGACGGACATCATCAACCGGGCCAAGACCTGGGTGGCGGCGCAGGTCCCCTACAGCATGTACGCCTACTGGCCCGACGGATACCGGCAGGACTGCTCGGGCTATGTCTCCATGGCCTGGGGCCTGCCGGGCAACGAATGGACCGGCAGTCTCGACCAGTACGGAGTGAAGATCACCAAGGAGGAACTGCAGCCCGGCGACATCCTGCTGTACCACAACCCGGACGACCCCGAACGCGGCTCCCACGTGGTGATCTTCGGAGGTTGGACGGACTACACGCACACCTACTACACGGCCTACGAGCAGACACCCCCGCGCACCCGTCGCCAGATCACCCCCTACGCCTACTGGAGCCATTCCGGCGCATACGTCCCCTATCGCTACAAGGGCGTCGCCCCCGTCACCGCGGGTGCCGAACCGGCAGCCGCCGGAAAGACGACCGCGGCCTTCCCGGGTGCGGCCTACTTCGGTCGCGGCGCCGACAACACGTACGTCACCCAACTCGGCAGGATGTTGGTGGCCCGGGGCGGCGACTCGTACTACACCAAGGGCCCGGGACCGGTCTGGGGTGAGGCGGATCGACGGGCCACCCTGGCGTTCCAGCAGGCCCAGGGCTGGACGGGCGCGGACGCGGACGGGCTCCCCGGTCCGGGAACCTGGAGACTGCTCGCCACGGGCCGGGGCAAGGACATCAGGTCCGCCAAGGCGGGACCGGCCCTGCCCGCCTCGCACGGCGTGCCCGGCTACCCCGGCCGGAACTGGTTCCGGCCGGGGGCAACCAACGACTACATCACCCGGTTGGGTGCCCAGTTGGTGAAGAAAGGATTCGGCCGCTTCTACTCCATCGGTCCCGGTCCGCACTGGGGCGAGGCGGACCGGCGGGCCGTGGAGGCCTTCCAACGCTCCCAGGGCTGGCGGGGCGGCGCGGCGGACGGCTATCCGGGCCCGGAGACCTGGCGGCGGCTGTTCACCTAGCCGGTGCCGCAGCACCGGGGTGGGTCCCACCCCTAGTTCCATTCCCACTGTTCATGACGCATCTGGCGCGGAGGCTGGAGGCACGCATGAGTACGACCACCTCGCACACACCGCCCGAATCCGAGGGGCCGCCCGAGGGCGCCGGAGCCGCCGGAGTCCGGCCGGCCCGGCTGATCCAGAACGAGGCGACCACCGAGATCCCCGTCCACCTGCTCTTCCGGGACGACCCCGACCCGGTGGAGGTGCCCCTCAAGCCCGCCGTGGTGGGCCGGCGGCAGGGCACCGGCGAGCAACCCCGCGTCAGCCGCCCGGCGCCGGGGCGCAGGAGGTCCCTCCCCCAGGTCGACCCGGAGCTGGTGGAGCACCCGGCGCGGGTGCTGCCGGGCGCCGCCGGGGTGCTGGCCGGAGCCTGCGGGCTCACCGGATGCCTGGCCACCACCTGGTGGGCGGGACTGCTCCCGCCGCTCGCCGCGGACGCCCTGCGGCTGCCGGCGCACGCGGGGGCCGGCCTCGGCCCCGCGCAGTGGGTGGCCTACGTCGGGGCCGGGGCGCTCGGCGTGCTCGGCTTCGGGGGGCTGGCCCGGGGGCGGACCGGACGGGCCTGGGTGCTCGGCCTGTTCGGCCGTTACCGGGGGACGGTCCGGCGTACCGGGCTGCTCTGGATCAACCCGCTGCTGCTGCGCCGCCGGGCCGACGTGCGGTTGCGGCACTGGCGCAGCGAGGCGATGGCCGCGGCGGACCCCGACGGCATGGCGTTGCGGGTGGTCGTGCTGGTGGTGTGGCGGGTGCGGGACACCGCGCGAGCCGTGCTCGGCATCGAGGACCACGAGGCGTATCTGCGCGAATGCGTGGAAGCGGCGCTGGCCCGGGTGGCGGTGGAGCCGGCAGGTGGGACGCGGGGCGGGGTGGCGGCGGCCGGGGAGGCACTGACCCGGCTGGTGGCGGCGGAAGCCGCGCCGGTCGGAATGGAGGTGTTCTCGGTGCAGCCGGTCCGGGTGGAGTACGCGCCCGACGTGGCAGCCGCGATGCACCGGCGCCGGATCGCCGCGCTGGACGCCCGGCAGCGGGCCAGCATGCTCAGCTCGGTGGTGGACTCGGTGGAGGACACGGTGACCCGGCTGACCGTGCGCGGCCTGGTCGAGTTGGACGACTACGAGCGCAAGGTGCTCGTACGGGACCTCACGGTGGCGTTCTGCTCGGGGCGCGGGGAGCCTGCGTAGGGGGCCGGCCGCCCGGGGCCGGCCGGCGGGCTCTCCGTTGACACCGGTGCCGGGCTGACCCTTCTCGGGGTGGGGCGTCGTCCTCTGCACCGGTTTCGTGGTCGTGGCGCACGTGATGTCGTCGGGACCGGACGGGCTGCTGCCGCAGCCCTCCACATCTGACACGGCATCAGTTAACGTGCCCGGCCATGGAGTCCACGACGGGCACGGTCGCCGAGCTGGTCGCGGCGCGGTGGGGGGACCACCGGCCGGGACTGTGGTGCGAGGAGCGAGTGCTGACCCAGCACGAGACGGCGGCCGGTGCCGCCGCGCGGGCGGCGCTGCTGGCCGACCTGCTGCCGGCCGGTGCCGTACCGCACCTCGGGGTGCTGCTCGACAACACCGAGGAATTCCCGCTGTGGCTGGCCGCCGCCGCACTCGCCGGGGCTGCCGTCGCGGGCATCAACCCGACCCGCCCGGGTCCCGAGCTGGCCCGGGACATCCTGCACACGGAGTGCCGGGTCCTGGTCACCGAGCCGGTTCACCTGCCGCTGCTGGCCGGAATCGGTCTGCTGCCGAGCTCGCCCCGCGCGAGGGCGGCCGGGCGCGGGGGAGTACGGCTCCTCGTCACGGGCACACCGGAGTACGCCGACCTCCTCGCGCCGTACTCCGGCACCGTGCCCGACCCGTACCGGGCCACCCCGGCGGACCGGCTGCTCCTGTACTTCACCTCCGGCTCCACCGGTGCCCCCAAGGCCGCGATCTGCTCCCAGGGCCGGCTGGCCGCGGCCGGACAGGCCCTGGCCCAGCGGTTCGCGGTCCGTCCGGACGACGTGCACTACGTCTGCATGCCGATGTTCCACGGCAACGCGGTGATCGCCGGCTGGGCGCCCGCGCTGGCCGCCGGGGCCGGGGTGGCGTTGCGTCGCCGGTTCTCCGCGTCCGGTTTCCTCGCCGACGTCCGCCGCTACCGCGCGACCTACTTCACCTACGTCGGCCGGGCGGTCCAGTACGTCCTCGCCACCGGGCCCCGCCCGGACGACCGCGACAACCCGCTGCGGCTCGGTTTCGGCACGGAGGCCGGAGCGGCGGACGCAGCGGCCTTCGAGCGGCGGTTCGGGGTGCGACTGGTGGAGGGGTACGGCTCCTCCGAGGGCGGCGCGGCGATCCAGTGGGAACCGGGCACCCCGGCGTGCGCGGTGGGGCCGGCCGGGCCCGGGCTCGTGGTGTTGGATCCGGCCACGGGGCGCGAGTGCCCGAGGGCCGTCCTGGACACCGCCGGCCGGCTGCTGAACGGTGATGAGGCCATAGGCGAGCTGGTCAACCGGGCCCCGAACCCCTTCGAAGGTTATTGGCGCAACCCAGTCGCGGAGGCCGAGCGGCGTCGGGGAGGGGTGTACTGGACCGGGGACCTCTTCTACCGGGACACCGCCGGCTACCTGTACTTCGCGGGCCGCACCGACGACCGGATCCGGGTTGACGGCGAGAATCTGGCCGCCGCGGTGATCGAGCGGATCGTTGCCCGGTACGAGGGTGCGGCGGCCGTCGCCGTGTACGGGGTGCCGGACCCGGTGACGGGAGACCAGGTGATGGCGACCGTGGCCGGACGGTTCGATCCGGCGGGCTTCGAGGAGTTCCTGCGGTCGCAGCCCGACCTCGGGACGAAGATGGCGCCCCGGTTCGTGCGGGTGGTGGAGCGGATGCCGGTGACGGCGACGAACAAGATCCATCGGGCGCTGCTGCGGCGGGAGGGCTTCCGGTGCGCCGATCCGGTGTGGTGGCAGCCGCCGGGTGAGTCCTCGTACCGCAGGCTCACCGCAGAAGACGTCGAAGGGCCCCTCGCTTCTGCGTAGGGTCCCGCGGCAGGGGCGAGGGGTGACACCGCAGCAGGCGGCGCAGTCAGGCGTTGACCGGACGAAACAGAGATGGCGAGCCGGGACCGTGTTTCCACGGACGCGACTCGCCATCGTCATCGTGCGCCGCCAGGGACTCGAACCCCGGACCCGCTGATTAAGAGTCAGCTGCTCTAACCAACTGAGCTAGCGGCGCATGACTCCCGCCTCCCGCTCTCCGCGGTCGGCGACGAAGAAAATACTACCCGGTCCTGATGGGTGCTCGTGACCACCTGCCCGTGGAGCCGGACGGGGCCGGCCAGAGAATCGCAGCGGGACGCGGAAAGGCTCATCGGGTCTCAGAGGGCCAGGGAGAGCAGCATCGGTGCCGCGTTCCGGTTCAGCGTGTCCGCGGCCTCCTTCAGCCGGTGCGCGTGCTGCACGGGGAGCGAGAGCGCCAGGCAGCCCGCGGACGAGCCCGCCGTGATCGGGACGGCCGCGCAGACCGTGCCGACCGCGTACTCCTGGAGGTCGAGGACCGGCACCGCCGGTGGCTGGGACTCCAGGCGGGACAGCAGCAGCTTGTCGCTGGTGATGGTGCGCGAGGTGAGGCGGGCCATCTTGTACCGGGAGAGGTGGTCGCGGCGGGCGTTGTGGTCCAACTGGGTGAGCAGGCTCTTGCCGACGGCCGTGGCGTGGGCGGAGCAGCGGAAGTCCACCCATTCGTTGACGGCCGGGGTGGCGGGTCCGGCGGCGTACTGGGTGACCTTCACCTCGCCCTCGACGTACCGGCTCAGATAGACGGCCGCGCCGACCGAGTCCCGCAGCCGGTCCAGGGTGTGCTGGAGCTTGTCGCGCAGGGCCGGCTCGCGGTCGTGCGCCGAGGTGAGGCGGCGCAGGGTGTCGCCGGTGACGTACGCCCCGTCGGTGATCTGCTCGACATAGCCCTCGCGGCGCAGCATGCGCAGCAGGGCGGTGAGCCGCTCGGAGTCGATGCCGGTGCGGCGGGCCAGCTCGGTGTCGGTGACGCCGGCGGAGTGGCCGGCCACGGCCTCCAGGACGCGCAGCGCGTCCTGGGCGGAGCGGTACGGGGCGGTCGGGCCGGCCCTCATGACTGTCCCCCTCGCCTCGAAGCCCCGGGGCCGGGCAGGTGCGGCCGGTGTTCCGGGGAGCCTGCCCCGGGAAAGCGCGCTAGCGCCACGGTGTTCCCCTTGCGCTCGCTTCTGCGGCCGTGATCCGGTCGGCGGATCCCGTCGTAGCCAACGATAACCGTCAACCACCCCGTGGGAAGGGGTTGTTGACGAGTTCACGCCCCTCTCATCTGCGGCACGCCCGTGTGGCATATGCCCCCGTGGGGATCAAAGGACGGCGCTGAGGAACGCCCGGGTCCGCTCGTGGTCGGGATCACCGAAGATCTTCTCCGGGGATCCGGACTCGATCACCTTCCCCGAGTCGAACATCATCACCTGGTCGGAGATGTCCCGGGCGAAGTTCATCTCGTGGGTCACACAGAGCATGGTGATGTCGGTGGTGTGCGCGATCTCCCTCAGGAGGTCGAGCACACCGGCCACGAGCTCGGGGTCGAGCGCCGAGGTCACCTCGTCCAGCAGCAGGATCTCCGGCCGCATGGCGAGAGCCCGGGCGATCGCCACCCGCTGTTGCTGGCCACCGGACAACTGGGTGGGATGGGCGCCGGCCTTGTCGGCGAGACCGACCAGTTCCAGCAGTTCACGCGCGCGCTCCTCGGCCTCCGCCCGTTCGACTTTGAGCACGCTGACGGGCGCCTCGGTGATGTTGCGCAGCACATTCATGTTCGGGAAGAGGTTGAACTGCTGGAAGACCATGCCGATCTTCTTGCGGATCTCCCGCAGGTGCTTCTCGCTGGCCGGTTTCAGCCCGCCGTCCGGGCCCGGCATATGCGACAGCGGCCGGCCGTCCACCCAGATCACACCGTCGCTGACCCGCTCCAGGGTCATCAGTAGCCGCAGGATGGTCGTCTTCCCGGATCCGCTCGGCCCGATCAGCGTCACGTGTTCGCCCCGCTGGACGGCGAAGTCCAGCCGGTCCAGGACCGTGTGGTCGCCGAAGCGCTTGACCACACGGTCGAAGCGCACGAGGTCGGCCGGCGCGCCGGGCACGGCGTCCGCGGGAGTCGTCTTCTCAAGGGGGTGGTCAGTGGCCAAGGCGCTTCTCCAGTTTTCTCATCAGAAGCGAGGTCGGGTAGCTCGCCGCCAGGAAGATCAGTCCCGCCAGGGTGAACATCTCGGCGTACACGAAGTGCGTCGCCCCGTACTCGCGGGCCTGGGAGACCATCTCCGGCACCGTGATCACGGCCAGGTACGGGGTCTCCTTGAACATGGAGATGCCGTAGTTGCCCAGCGCGGGCAGCACGTTGCGCACCGCCTGCGGCAGCACCACCGCCTGCCAGGTGCGCCGAGGCGACATCGACAGGGCCCGGCAGGCCTCCCACTGGCCCTTGGGCACGGCGTCGATGCCTGCCCGGTACACCTCCGACACGTACGAGGCGTAGTGGATGCCGAGCACGGCGACCCCGATGACCAGTGGCTCGACCGTGTTGAAGATCGCGTAGGCGCCGACCAGCTGGACCAGCATCGGTGTGGAGCGTACGAACTCGGTGACGGCCCGCACGGGCACCGTGACCAACCGGGTCGGCGCGCGGCCCAGTACGGCGACGACCAGCCCCAGCACGGCGGCCAGCAGGGTGCCGAGGACGGTGGCCAGCAGGGTGGTCTCGAAACCCTTCAGCAGCAGGGGCAGCGCGTCCCCCATCGCCCCCCAGTCCCAGTCGTAGGTCACCGGGCACCTCCCGTGACCCCGGCCGCTCGGGTGGACTCGGCGCTGCGCGAACGCAGCAGCGAGCGGGCGCCGGAGCGCTGGCCCAGCCGGGACTTGGCATGCCGTTCCAGGGCGTTCATCAGCAACGTCAAGGCGTAGGCCAGGACGAAGTACAACATCAGCAGCGTCAGGTACGCCGACGTCGTCTCGCCGGTGCGGGTCCGCATCAACTCCACCACGGTGGTCAGGTCGGCCGCCTGGATCAGCCACAGCAGCGGGGTGCACTTCACCAGCTGGATCAGCAGGTTGGTGAACGGCGGGATCATCTGCACCCACGCCTGCGGCAGGATCACCCGGCGCATCCGTTGGAAGGGCGTCATGTTCAGTGCGACCGCCGCCTCCCACTGTGCCTTCGGTACGGCGTTCAGCGCGCCGCGCACCACTTCGGAACCGTACGCGCCGTAGTTCATGCCGAAGGCCAGCACACCGCAGAACAGCGGAGTGAGCTGGTACTGGAAGAACAGGGGAAAGGCGTAGAAGAACCAGAACAGCTGGACATACAGCGAGGTGCCGCGGAAGAACTCCACGATCGCCCGGGACACCCCCCGCGCCAGCACGGATCCGCTGTTCGCCATGAAGCCGAACGCGAAGGACAGCACGAGTGCGACGGCCGCGCCGAGCACCGTGGCTTCGAGCGTCACCGCGAGCCCGGACCACACCTCGGAGAGATGGCCGAAGAAGTAGGAGGAGAAGTCACCCATGAACAGGTGCCCCGTCAGCCCTTGCACAGATCGGCGGTCTTCAGGCCCGCCGGCGGGATGGTCTCCTTGCCGAAGCCGTACTGTCCGATCAGCTTCACATAGCGGTCCGGGTCGGAGGTGATCTTCTTCAGCTGTTCGTCGAAGGCGTTCCGCAGTTCCTCATTGCCCTTGCGGAAGACGGCTCCGCCCGGGCTGTACTGCTTCTTGCCGTCGACCTCAGGGATGAACGGCTCGGTGACCTCCAGACCGCTGTTCTTCTTGGCGAGCCAGTGCAGCGAGATGCTCGTCAGTAGGAAGGCGTCGATCCGACCGCCCTTGACCGCGTCCGCGCCGTCCTGCGGGCTCTGCAGCGTCTTGATGCTGCCTGCGGAGATGCCGGCGGCAGTGGCGTAGTTCTTCTCGACCGCGCCCGACATCACCCCGATGGTGACCCCGGCCTTCTTCGCCGACGCAAGGTCGGTCAGCTTCTTCGGGTTGCCCTGCTTCACCATCATCGCGGTCGGCGAGACGAACTCCGGCTCCGAGAACAGTGCCTTCGCACAGCGGTCCGGGATGATGGCCATACCGGCGCTGATCACGTCGTACTTGCCGGCCTGCAGGCCCGGGATCAGGCCGTCCCACTCGGAGAACGTGGGGCGCAGCTCGGGCACGCCCAACGCCTTGAAGATCTCCCGGTGCAGCGTGGGCGCCTCGCCCTTGAGCTTTCCGTCCTCCTTGTAGCCGTAGGGCGCCTCGTTGGCGTAAGCCACCTCCACATAGCCCTGCTTCTTCAGCTGCGCCAGTTTCCCGCTGCCGTCACCGGTGTCCGTCTTGCTGCAGGCGCTGAGGAGCCCGGGAACCGTGAGCAGGCCGCCGACCGCCGCGGTTCTGGTCAGAAAACCACGCCGGGACAGGTTCGGGAACTCGGACATGGACACTCAACCTCCAGCGAAAAGCGGTGCGTTGCCAGGCCGCGTGCGGACCAGTGGGGGCGCCTGCCCGATCCACACGGGCTATGCGGGCACCCTCCGGGATGTGATCCAACAGTGGCTGGAACGAGACCTACCCGTTTCCTGGAGCGGGAGGCGTGAGCCCGCCCGGCATCGGGGAAGCCGTGGGTATGGACGACCGATACCTGGAGATCTCCCTGGACCGCAGGCAAGTTTGCTGTACCGCCCGGCTGCTGACGGACCGTGCGCCACTGACCTGCGCGGCCGTATGGGACGCCGTTCCGTTGAGCGGGGAGGTCTACCACGCCAAGTACGCGCGCAACGAGATCTACGCGCTCTTCCCACCGTTCGCCGCCACCCAACCGCCGCTGGAGAACCCGACGGTCACCCCGATTCCCGGCGACCTCTGTTACTTCACCTTCGCCGGCACCGAACTGGGCACGCGGGCCCATGGCTACGACCGAGAGGTCCGCCCCGGCACCACCGTGGTCGACCTGGCCCTGTTCTACGAGCGCAACAACCTGCTGCTCAACGCGGACGTCGGCTGGGTGCCCGGGACCGTCTGGGGCGAGGTCGCCGACGGCCTCGACCGGATGGCCGAGGCCTGCAACGACCTGTGGCGGACCGGCGCGGAAGGGGAGACGCTCAGTTTCCGCAGAGCGTGAGGACCTCTGTTCGCGCCGTTTGCGCGGGCACCGGACGGATAGGGCGCGGCCGGCGGCCGGCGGCCGGCGTCAGACTTGTCCAGCCGGGAGAGGCGCTGCCACACCCACCCCGGCCTCGTACAGGGCGTGCGCCACGCGCAACACCAGATCGTCCCGGTGCCGGGCGGCGACGATCTGCATCCCCACCGGCAGCCCGTCCCCGTCCGTCCCGACCGGGACGGTGGCCGCGGGCTGCTGGGTCAGGTTGAACGGATACGTGAACGGAGTCCACCCCGTCCAGCGCCGGAAGACCGAGCCCGCCGGTACCTCCCTCCCCGCCTCGAACGCCGTGAGCGGCAGTGTGGGAGTGACCAGCAGGTGGTACCTCTCGTGGAAGAGGCCCATGCGCCGGCCGAGATCCATGCGGACGTCCACCGCGGCCAGATAGTCCAGCGCGGTCATCCGGGCGCCCTCGGCACAGATCTCCCGCAGTCCCGGGTCGAGCTGCTGCCGCCGGTGCGCGGAGAACCGCTGGGTGAGCCGGGCGGCGCCGCTGAACCAGAGCGTGTGGAAGGCGTCCACCGGGTCGCTGAAGTCGGGGTCGGTCTCCTCGACGTACGCGCCGAGGTCGGCGAGCTGCGCCACCGCCCGTCGTACCGCCGCCGCGACCCCCGGTCGGACCGCCACCTGCCCGCCCAAGGACGGCGAATACGCCACCCGCAGCCCGTGCACACCTTCCTTGAGTCGCTCCGTGAAGGATCCGGGCGCGGGCGGTAGCGCCGACCAGTCGCGCGGGTCGGGTGCGCCGATGACGTCCAGCAGCAGGGCCGCGTCAGCCGCGTCCCGGGTCATCGGGCCCGTGTGCGACAGCGTGCCGAACGCGCTCGCCGGGTACAACGGCACCCGGCCGTAGGTCGGTTTCAGCCCGAAGATCCCGCAGAACGCAGCCGGGATGCGGATGCTGCCGCCGCCGTCCGTGCCCAGCGACAGCGGGCCCGCGCCGAGCGCCACGGCCGCCGCGCTGCCACCGCTGGAGCCGCCCGAGGTGCGCGTGGGGTCGTACGGATTGCGGGTGATGCCGGACAGCGGCGAGTCCGTGACCGCCTTCCAGCCGTACTCGGGCGTGGTCGTCTTACCGAGGAACACCGCGCCGTGCTCGCGCAGCCGGGCCACTGGGGGCGCGTCCTCGTCCCAGCCGCGCTGCTCGGGGATGGTCCGGGTGCCGCGCAGGGTGGGATGTCCGCGCAGCAGCAAGATGTCCTTCACGGTCACCGGTACCCCGTCGACCAGCCCGGCCGGCGCCCCGCGCCGCCAGCGCCCCGCAGATTCCCGGGCCCGGGCGAGCGCATCCTCCTCGGTGAGCCGTACGAACGCGTTCACCCGCGGCTGGATCCGCCGCGCCCGTTCCAGGGCCTGTTCCGTAGCGTCCACGGGGGTGAACTCGCCCTTGCGGTAACCGGCGAGGAGCTGGACGGCGGTCAGGTCGGTGAGCTGCATGCACCCTCCCAGGTGTCAGTGACCGGGCACGTAACCACGTGTCTTGTCGACCACGTTCACCAGTGGTCTGCCCGCCGCCCACCGCTCGTACAACTCCAGGAACTGGCTCCCCAGTTCGTCCCGCCAGCCGACCGTGTCCCCGCTCATGTGAGGGGAGACGATCAGCCCGGGCAGCCCCCACAGCGGGCTGTCCCCGGGGAGGGGTTCCGTGGCGAACACATCCAGTGCGGCGCCTGCGATCCAGCGCTGGGTCAGGGCGTGGGCGAGGGCCTCCTCGTCGACGAGGTGGCCGCGGCCGACGTTCACGAAGAACGCAGACGGCTGCATCACGCCGAAGCGCCGCGTGTCGAACATGCGGTACGTCTGCTCGGTCAGCGGTGCCGCCGCGATCACCCAGTCCGCGCGGGCGATCAGGCGGTCCAGGTCGGCCGGGCCGTGGATGCCGGTGCGCGGTACCCGTCCGACCAGGGCCGTCGTCACGTCCAGGGCCTTCAGGGTGCGGACGATCGCCCGGCCGATCGGACCCGAGCCGATCACGCACGCGCGGGTGCCCGCCACCCGCCGGCCCTCCCGGTGCCGCCAGATCCGCTCCCGCTGGTACTCCAGGGTGCGCGGAAGATCCTTGGCGACGGCCAGCACCAGCGCTGCCACGTACTCGGCGATCGGCTGGTCGAAGATCCCGCGCGCGTTGGTCACCACCGTGTCCGATGCGGCCAGCTCCGGGCACATCAGATGGTCCACGCCCGCGCTCGCGGTGTGCACCCAGCGTGGCCGGGGCCCGTCGCCCGGCCAGGCCTGGCGCACTGCGCGCGAGGTGAAGTCCCACACCAGCAGGACGTCGGCCTCGGGCAGCCGTTCGGCGAGGTGCCGGGCGTCCGTGTGCACGATCCGGACGCGGCCGGTGAGGCGGCCGAGCCGGGGCGGCGGATCGGCGTCGAGGACGAGGAGTGTCGGCGTCATGCGGGGCGGCTCCGGGCGTCTGACATGCACGGATTGACCACGCTCGCACCCGAATCTACCTTCGTCAACACGGGCGTAAACACGATCCGTTGCCTGCTCGTCTTCCCGTGTGAGGCCGGTGCCAGCATGGACGTCTCCTTTCTCGGCGGCCCCCGCCCCCAGCGTGGTGTCGGTGTGGTGGCTCCCTTCGACTTCGCCCTCGACCGCGAGCTGTGGCGCTGGGTACCCGACGAGATGTCGCTGCACCTGACCCGCACTCCGTTCGTCCCGGCCGAGGTGAGCCTGGACCTGGCCCGGATGGTCAGCGAGCACCGGACCCTCGGCGAGGCGGTCCACGCACTGACCGCCGTGGCCCCCGAGGTCCTCGCCTACAACTGCACCTCCGGCAGCTTCGTCGGCGGCATCGCCGGGGAACGGGCGATGTGCGCGGCGATGACCCGGACCGGCACCCTGCCCTCGGTGACCACCTCCGGGGCGCTGTTGGAGGCGCTGACGGAACTGGGGACACGGCGGGTCGCGCTGGTCACGCCGTACACGGTGTCCCTGACCCGCGCCCTTGAGCAGTACGTCGCCGAGGCCGGGGTACGGGTCACCGGCTGTGCCTTCATGGGACTGACCGGGCACATCTGGCGGGTGCCGTACCGTGACGTCGTCGCCATGGCGCGACAGGCGGTGCGCCCCGGTGCCGCCGACGCGCTCTTCATCTCCTGTACCAACCTCCCGACCTACGACGTGATCCCCCAGCTGGAGGCCGAGCTGCGCATTCCCGTGCTGTCGGCCAACCAGGTCACGATGTGGGCGGCGCTGCGCCGACTGGGTACCCGAGCCGTGGGGCCTTACCAGGCGCTGCTGGACCCGGCCGCCCGCGAATGGCCCGCACTCCCGGAAGAACAGCAGGAAGGCTGGACATGACAGCACTCGGATTCCTCTACCCCGGCCACTCCGCCGAAGACGACTACCCGCGCATCGAGCAGCTCCTGGGCGGCGACATCCGGGTCGACCTGGTCCACACCGACATCGGCGAGGACGCGCACCGGGTGGACGCACTGCGCGAGATGGGCTCGGCCGAGCGGCTCGCGGCGGGCATGGAGGAACTGCGGCTGGCCGGGGCCGACACGGTGGTGTGGGCGTGCACCAGCGGCAGCTTCGTGCACGGCTGGGAGGGCGCCCAGGAACAGGTGCGGCAACTCGCCCTGACGGCCGGGATGCCGGCCTCCTCGACGTCCTTCGCCTTTGTCCACGCGGCCCGGGAGATCGGGGTGCGGAGGGTTGCCGTCGGTGCGACCTATCCCGCGGACGTGGCCGCACTGTTCGCCGAATTCCTGCGGGCCGGAGGCCTGGAGGTGACCGGGATGCGATCCTCCGGGGTCGTCACGGCGGCGGAGGCCGCCACCTGGGGGGAGGTGGACGTACTGACTCTGGCCCGCGCGGCGGACGCGCCCGACGCGGAGGCGGTGCTGCTCCCGGACACCGCCCTGCACACGGTCGCCCACCTGGCGCTGCTGGAGAAGTCCCTGTCCAAGCCAGTGCTCACGGCGAACCAGGTGACGGTGTGGGAGGGGCTGCGGCTGGCCGACCGGCGGGTAAACGCACCGTCGCTGGGGACCCTGTTCACCCGGCAGCCCTTGGTGCAGGCCTAGAAGCCTTCATGAGACTTCCAGTGGGGGTGCTCCGAGGAATATCCGGCGGCCCTCCCCTGTTGGGGCACCCCTGGAAAGACCAGGTCCCGGGGTACCGGGGACGGTCCGCGTCACGAACAGGAGGCCCACACCGTGTCGGCAGACGAGGCACACCAGGCAGGCCCGGCAGACCGGGCGGTCGGGGAAGACCCGGTGGGCGGTGCAGACGGGATCCGGGGCCCGATGCGCGGGACCGCTCCCGTCCCCCTCTCGGTGCTGGACCTGGTGACCGTCGGCGCGGGCAGCACCGCCACCGACGCCCTGCGCACCAGCGTAGAGCTGTCCCGGCTCGCGGAGTCCCGCGGTTTTCACCGGTACTGGGTCGCCGAACACCACTCCATGCCGGGCGTCGCTTCCTCCTCGCCCGCCGTCATCCTCGCCCACCTCGCCGCCCACACCCAGCGCATCCGGCTCGGCTCGGGAGGCGTCATGCTGCCCAACCACGCCCCGCTGGTGATCGCCGAGCAGTTCGGCACGCTGGAGGCGATGGCGCCGGGTCGCATCGACCTCGGTCTCGGCCGGGCCCCCGGCACCGACGGTGCCACGGCCGCCGCCCTGCGCCGCAGTGACACCCTCGACGAGGGCGCCGACGACTTCCCGCGGCAGCTTGCGGAACTGACCCGTTTCCTGGACGACGACTTCCCCGACGCACACCCTTACCACCGGATCCACGCGATTCCGGGCCCGGTGCAGGGCACCGCCCCCGGTGGTGTCCAGTCCCCGCACCGTCCGCCGCTCTGGCTGCTCGGCTCATCCGGTTTCAGCGCGCGCCTGGCCGGAACGCTCGGCCTGCCCTTCGCGTTCGCGCACCACTTCTCCGCGCAGAACACCGTGCCGGCCCTCGACCTGTACCGGCAGACCTTCCGCCCGTCCGCGGTCCTGGCCGAGCCGTACGCCCTGATCGGCGTTTCCACCCTCGCCACCGACGATCCGCGGGAGGCCCGCAGGCAGACCCGGGCGACGGCCCTGAACATGCTCCGGCTGCGCACCGGCCGTCCCGGCCTGTTTCCCGACCCGGAGGAGGCCGAGCGGCACGGGTTCAGCCCGATGGAGGAGGAGTTCATCGCCTCCTGGACGGCCAACATCGTGCACGGCACCGCCGACGAGGTCCGCTCCGGCCTGGACGACCTGTGCAAGCGCACCGGGGCGGACGAGCTGATGCTCACCTCGCACGCCCACCGCGGTGCCCTCCGACTGCGTTCCTACGAACTGGTCGCGGACGCCTACGGGTTGCCTGCCGCGTAGCTTCCTCCCTGCTGCTTGCCCACGGCGTGGCTCTGTGTGCCCAGCAGTTCGGAAATGCGATCCGGCGGCACCGGACGGGAGTACAGCCAGCCCTGTCCGGTGTCGCAGCCGATCCGGCGCAGCCGGGTGGCCTGGGCCGAGGTCTCCACGCACTCGGCGGTGACGGTCAGCCCGAGCCGGTGGGCGAGCTGGATCATGGCCTCCACGACGACCTCGTCGGCGGGGTTGGGGGCGATCGCCTTGGCGCCGCCCTCGTACTGGAAGCCCCGCACGAAGGAACCGTCCAGCTTCAGGACCGAGACCGGCAGTCGGCTGAGGTAGGCGAGGTTCGAGTAGCCGGTGCCGAAGTCGTCGATGGCGATGCGCACGCCCATGTCGCTCAGAGCCTGGAGCGCCTGCAGCGGGCGGCCCGCCGACCCCATCACAGCGGACTCGGTCAGCTCCAGCTGGAGCAGTCGCGGGGCGAGTCCGGTTTCGGCGAGGATCTCTGCCACGTCGGCCACCAGGTCGGAGTCCCACACCTGGCGTACCGCCACATTGACGCTGACGAAGATGGGCGGTTCCTCGGGGTGGTCCAGCTGCCAGCGGCGGGCCTGCCGGCATGCGGCGGCCAGTGCCCAGCGGCCGAGCTGCACGATCGAGCCGTCCTCCTCGGCCAGTCCGATGAACCGATTCGGCGTCAGGGTGCCGAACTGCGGGTGGTGCCAGCGGATCAGGGCCTCGACACCGCTGAGCTGGCCGTCCTCCATACCCACCAGCGGCTGGTACTCCAGGGCGAACTCGCCGCGCTCGATGGCGGGGCGCAGGGTGGAGGAGAGGGCCTGCCGGGTCATGCGGTGTGCGTTGCGCTCGGGGTCGAACAGGGTCCAGCGGCCCTTGCCGTCGGCCTTCGCCCAGTAGAGGGTGGTGTCGGCTGCCTGCATCAGGCCGGTGGCGGTGGTGCCGGCCGCGTGGCGTTCCACCACACCGATGGACGCGGTCAGGGACAGGCGTTGCCCGCCCAGGTCGAAGGGTTCCTCCAGCGCCTTCAGCACTGACTCGGCGAGGTCGGCGAGTTGTTCGGTGCCGGTGGAGTCCTCGACGAGCAGCGCGAACTCGTCGCCGCCGAGCCGGGCCACCAGGGGAGCGGTGGCGCGGGTGTGGCCGGTTGCGTCGGCTACCCCGGTCAGACGGTCGGCGACGGCTGCGAGCAGCCGGTCGCCGGTGCGGTGGCCGAGGGTGTCATTGACGGCCTTGAAACCGTCGAGATCCAGGGAGCACAGTCCGATGCGGCCGGTGCCGCCGTCCTCGTACGACTCCGCTTCCAGCGCCGCCGAGAGCCGCTCGAAGAACAGGGTTCGGTTGGGCAGCCGGGTCACCGGATCGTGCATCTGCAAGTGCCGCAAGCGCGCCTGGAGTTCGCGGCGCGCGCTGATGTCGGTGGCCGACAGCAGCACCCCTGGTTCACCACCGCCCAGCGGGCCGACGGTGACCTGCACCCACACCGAGCGTCCGGCGGGGTGCTTGAGACGGCGGGCGCAGCGCAGTTTCGCCTGTCGGCCGCGCAGGACCTCTCGGTAGGCGTGCCAAGTGCGGGCGTCGGAGGCCAGGTCCACCAGATCGGCGGCGACCCGCCCGGTGAGCTCCTCCGGTTCGGTGCCGAGCAGGTCGCCGAAGGCCGGGTTGGCGCTCATGACGATTCCCTCGGGGTTCACGACGGCCAGGGCGAGCGGGGTTGCCGCGAAGACACGGTGATAGGTGGTTTGATCACTGTCTGTGACGGCCGACCGGTCGAGGTCTGCCGCGGGCGTCGGCCCTTCGGACGTTCCGCTCACCGCTTGCTCCCGCAGTGCACTCGATCTCTGTCCGTGCCGGAAAGTGTGCCGATCATAGAGGCTGGCCCCGGGCCCTTCCAGCCACTGTCCAGTGTCCCGGACGTCATGGGGGTTCTGACAGATCGTTTCTGCCCGCACCTGGACGGCTTCTTCGGGTCGCCGACCAGTTGTGACGTTCCGTGAGTGTTTCGGGGTGTCGGGTGTCGTGGCGTGTCCGCGTACCGGCGAGGCGCACTCACCCTTCTGATGCAGGCAAACAGGGCATATTGCATCAAACACCAGCAATCTGGGTGTGGATCCCGTGAACCGCATCCGGAGGTCATGTCCGTGCCCAAGCTGCGCAGCACCGCCGCCGTGTGCACCACGCTGTCGGCGGTCGCCGCGACCTCGATCCTCACTGGCCCGTCGGTTGCCGAACCCTTCTCGCCGGCCCCCTGTGCCCTGCACCGGACCGAGGCCCATCATTCGGAGGGCGTGGACACCTGGAGCGCCGCGTATGCCCGCCCGAGCGGTGCGGTCGACGCGGTGATGGTCTTCCTGTCCTTCCCGGACGCCGTTCCGCGGACCACCCCGGCCCAGCTGGCCGCCGACCACTTCCCGGCCACCAGCCGCTTCTTCGAGCAGGCTTCCTACGGCAGGTTCACGCTGCATCCGCACCCCCTGAAGCGGTGGCTGCGTATGCCGCGGCCGTCAACCGCGTACGCCATACGACGGGACTGGGGCGTTGGGGACCGGGCCGCCTACCTGCGGGACGCGTTCGCCGTGGCCGACAAGGAGGTCGACTTCTCGCGCTACCCGGTCGTGTACTTCGTCGCCGATCCGGACGCGCCCGGTGTCGACTCCGACGCCACCAAGGTCGTCAACCTCGACACTCCCGTGCACGTGGACGGCGCCGATGTCCGCAGGGTCGTCACGGTGTTCGAGAAGCATCCACCGGACCGGCTGGTCCTCGCCCACGAGACCGGACACGTCTTCGATCTGCCCGATCTGTACCACCGTCCGGTCGACGGCAAGGGCGACTGGGACACCTACGTCGGCGACTGGGACCTGATGGGCAGCCAGTTCGGGCTCTCGCCGGACCTGTTCGCCTGGCACAAGTGGAAGCTCGGCTGGTTGGATCCACGTCAGGTGGTGTGCGTGCGCGGTGCCGGGGCGACCCGCCTCACCCTGGAGCCCCTGGCGGCCGGGCCGGGAGTCGCGGTGCGAGGGACGAGTGGTGCGCCCGCCTTCGGCCTTGGTCACGGTGTGAAGCTGGCCGTCGTGCGCACCGGCCGGGACAGTGTGCTCGCATTCGAGGCTCGGGGTGCGGCCGGGAACGACCGGGCGACCTGTCGGGAGGGGATCCTGGTCTACCGGGTCCGCAGCGGTGCGGCGTCCGGCAGTGGCCCGGTCCAGGTCGTGGACGCCCATCCGCGCACCGAGGCGTGCTGGGAGAACTCGGTCTACCCGCCGCTCGCCGACGCCCCGGTCTCCCTCGGAGAGGGCTTCACCGTGCCGGGGGAGGGGGTGAAGGTGGAGGTGGAGGGGCGCACGGCCTCGGGAGCGTGGACGGTGAAGATCACGCCGGGCGCGAGCGGCTGAGGGGGCGGCGCCGTGGGCGGGAGAGTGGCGCAGACGTATACGAAAGCGGCGGGCCGGATTCTTTCGAACCGGACCCGCCGTTCTCATCATGTGCGCCGCCAGGGACTCGAACCCCGGACCCGCTGATTAAGAGTCAGCTGCTCTAACCAACTGAGCTAGCGGCGCCTGCTGACGTCGTAGACCTTAGCATCCTGATCGGCGGGAGGAAAAATCGAAATCCGTACGGCCGCGCGAGCGGCCCGCACGGCCGCCCAGAGGACGACCTCCGGACCCGGGAGCCAAGGGTGTCGGGTGTCCGGGGCCACCAGCCAGCGCGAGCCGGCGGGGGCGGTCGGGTCGCCGGCGTCCGGTGCCGGGACGGTCACCGCGTCCCCGGTGCCGTGGCACAGCAGCGGCGGTACCGCCTCCGCCCGGTGGGACCCCCACTCCTCCCAGGCCAGCAATGAGGGCAGCCGCTGGGCCGTGCCCGGGGCGGCGAACAGCAACGTACGGCCGCGGACCACCGCGACCGGACCCGAACCCGGCCCTTCGTCCCATAACCGGTCCAGCATCCGGCGACCGAAGATCGCCGGGGCGCTCACCACATCGAAGACGGCACCGCAGGGGAGGACGACCGGGGTGTCCCGGTACTTCTCCCACAGGGCCAGCGTGCTGTGCGGATACGTTCCGGCCGAGGCGAGCCAAGCGACGCCCTCGGAGGTGACCGTGGTGACGTTCGGTGCACTGCTCATGACGTCTACGTGTACCGGCCGTGAGCGGCTCGTTCTTGTGAGTTGCTGAAAACCGGGACAGCAATGGTGTAGGGGGAGTATCTTGCCCGCCTGGCATATGCCAGGCGGGGCTTCGCCCCGGCCCGTAGGGGCACGCCCGCACTGAGCGGCGAGGCCCGCAAGGACGTGTCCGAGTCCCGCAAGGCCCAGGAGGCCGCCGGGCCAGAGAGACACTGCTGAGGTCAAGGAGACTTCCGGAGGCCAGGAGGCCAGGAGGCCAGGAGGCCAGCGGGGCTAGAGGGAATCGGCAGGCGTCCGTCCCTCGCTGCTCCCCCGCATCAGGTCCCGCCCGAACTCGACCATCTTTTTCGCGTAGTCCTCGGTCCACTCCGCCCGCTCGGCGATCGCCGCGGGGGTCAGCCGGTCGAACCGGCTCGGGTCGGCGAGCTGTGCTGCCGCGAGGGCCTGGAACTCCGCGGCACGGTCGGCGGCTGCGCGGAACGCCTGGGTCAGCTCCGTCGCCCGTGTCAGCAGCGCCTGCGGGTCCTCGATCGACTCCAGATCGAAGAAGTGCTCGGGATCGGCGGCCGCCTCCGCGGGTTCGAAGCGCAGGGGCACGGGGCGTAGCCGCGGTTCGTTGCGACGCGGCGTGGGCTCCGCCATGTCTTTACTCCTCCTTGTGCGATTCGCCGGGCCCCGCCTGCAGGTGGGCCACCCTCCATTGTCGCGCGTGGACGCAAGGGCATCTACGGCCGCCCGCTCACCCGGTGTTCCGCCGGGCGAGCCAGGACGGCGTGGTTGGCCTCCCCACCCTGGGAAAAGGTCGAGCTGCACAGCCGAGCCTTCGAGCGACTGTCGCAGGAAGCCGTGAGGGGAGCGGCCACACGTGTTCTCATAGCTGGTGCGTTGGCGTCCCTGGACTGACTGCCTGCGCCTCATCACAGCTCAGGGGCGCCAGGACACCCGGTGGTCCTGGAGGTGGAGCCAGGTGGCGAACATCGCTTCCCAGCCGTCCGGGAACTTCACCAACGTGCCCAGCTGGACCGGTTCCGTGGACGGGTAGTCGTCCAGAAGGTCGGCCACCCCGGCGCGGCATACCATGATGCACGCGTGGCGGTGCCGGGAGGCCAGGACGCACAGGCGCCCGGTCTCCAGGTGGAAGGCGGTCGCGTCGGGGCGGCCGGAGAGCGGGTGCAGGACGACCGTGACGTCGTACTCGCGTCCCTGGAGCCGGTTCGCGGTGTCCACCGTCACGTCCGCCGCGCCCAGTCCGGTCAGGGCCGCGCGGACCGCCGCGGCCTGGTCGCGGTGGGCCGTGCCCACGGCGATGCGGTCAGCGGTGAGGGGAGCAGGGTGCGCGGCGCGCTCGGAGACGGCCGCCCCACCGCGGTCCAGCAGGCGTCGTACGACCGCTGCCACCGCGTGCACCGCCTCCGGGTCGGTGCGTGGGGTGTGCCGGGCGGGCAGCTCCAGGAGGCCCCAGCCGGACTCCGCCGCCTCGTCGATCACCCGGTCCGGGCCGGAGCCGTCGGAGGGGACGGCGAAGGTGAGACGGCGGTCGTCGTGGGTCGTACCGCTACGGAAGGGGGTGTACGGGTAGAAGGCGGCGGACACCAGGGGTGCAGCCGAGGCCGGCAGACGCCAGGAGACCGGGAGGCGGTGTTGCGGCAGGTCGGGGTTGTGCGCCAGGAGGGTGGTGACCGCGGAGGCCGAGGGGTCATACGACAGACCCGCCCACTGCTCGCTGCCGACGATCGCGAACGGGTCCAGCTGCCCCGGATCGCCCACGAACAACGCCCGCTCGAACAGGCCGGCCACAGCGAGCAGGGAGTCCGAACGCATCTGGTACGCCTCATCCACGATCGCGTGCCGCCAGGGCTCGTCCACCGTCACGTGCGCCCATTTCGCCGACGTGGACAGCACCACCGGCAAGCCGCTGAGGTCGCTCGCCTTCGCGGACGTGCGGACGTTCGCCAGCCCGTCCAGCGCCTTGTCGTACGGATCGGTGTCGCTGCTGTGCAGGCGGCCCACCGGTAGGTCCGGGTCCTTCTCGGCGAGCCGGAGTACGAGGTCGTCCACCTGTGCGTTGGTCTGTGCCACCACCATCAGCGGGCGGCCGGCTCCGGCCAGTTCCAGCGCCGCGCGGACCACCAGGGTGGACTTGCCGGCGCCGGGTGGCGAGTCCACCACCACACCCCGATCGGTGCCCTGCAGGGTGTCGTGGAGGATCGCGGCGGTGGCGCGGGCGGCCGCGGCCGCGGGGGCGAGGTCGGCGGTCGTCACAGCATGTCCTCCTCGGTCACTGAGTCCGGGGCCTCCGGGGTGGCCTCGCCCGGAGGGCCGCCGTGGGTCCACGGAGTCTCCTCCGGGCCGGGCAGCTTCGCCCCACCACGCTGCTCGTGTTCGAAGAGGGTGAAGCAGACGCGATCGCCCTTCTGCGGTACCGATCCGGCCTCGGGCTCCTTCCCGCGACCCATCTTGTCCATGATCCGCAGTACCAGCACGCCCTCGTCCGTGGGGTCCGCGCGGCCGACGAACTCCGCCGACTGCGGTCTGCCGCCCAGTGAGCGGTACACCTTGGCCCGCTCCGGAAGGTGCGGCCGATCCTCCGTGCGGACCGTCACCAGCGGGCGCGGGCTCGGCCGCTTGCCCTCGCTGTAGGCCATCACGACGTCGGTCACCTCGCCCGCGAACGCCTCCCCGGCCAGCCGCCGTCCTCCCATCACCAGCGGGTCGTCCAGCGCCTCCTGCGCATCCAGACGGGCCTGCTCGCGTTCGCGCGTGGCCAGTTTGTTCGCCGCCGTCACCGCGTCGTCCCGGCGTGGCTGCGGAGGCTCGCCGGCCAGCACCCGGTCGCGGTGGCCGGTGAAGGACCAGCGGTCGCGAGTCCAGCGCGCCTCGACGTGCGTGCCCTCCGGCAGTTCCCGCAGCAGGTCCAGGCCTCGCCACACTGCGTCCCAGGTGGGCCGGGTGGCGCTTTCCACCAGCGCGCCGATGTCCCGCTCGGCCGCGGTGACCGCCGCCAGTCGGTCGTCGGCGTCCACCGGGTCCTCGGCGGCGGCGAGAGCGGCGCGGGCGCGGTCGTAGCGTTCGATCGCCGGGGCCAGCAGTCTGTTGTCGAACGCCGGATCCGTGGCCGGTCCGGCCGGCGGGCACCGCAGCTGTCCGGCCGAGTCCCGCTCCAGTTCGGCCCGGCGGGCCGCCTCCGCGCCGGTCGTGCCGTCCGGCGGGACGATCCAGGCGAGCAGCGCGCCCAGGTGCTGGTCCTCCAAGCTGGACTGGCCGGTTGCCCAGTGCCGGGCCACCACCTCGGTCAGGGCCAGGAGCAGGGAGGAACCGGGAACCCGTGCCCGCTCGCCGTAGTGGGTCAGCCACCGGCCGAGTAGTGGCACCCGGGGCGGTGCCGGATAGGGAGCCTCCGGCTCCTGTTCGGCGGTGCGGCGGAAGCGCATCGAGCGGCCGAGCAGCCGCACGAAGTCCAGGCCCGGGCGGCTCGGCACGATCAGCTGGGGCGCGTCCGTGCACAGCTCGGTTTCGACCTTGACCCGTTTCCGGGTCTCCGGGTCGGTTTCGGTGCGCTCGGCCGCCTCCACGCACTGCGCATAGGAGTCGAGGTACGGCAGGAAGACGTCGGCCAGTTCGGCGAGGAACGTGAAACGCTGGTCGCGGTCGCGGGGCTGCGGCACGGCCAGCAAGCGGGGCGCGTTCCGGTCGGTGCCCACCAGCGCGCCGAGCGGGGCACCGGCCTCACCTGCGGTGGTGAGCGGCACGAACACCAGCGGGTGGTCGGACAGATGCCGGTGGCGGACGGTCGCCACGGGCCGGGCCCGCCCGCTGCTGATGGCCTCCAGCCGGGCGAGGGTGCTGATCAAGGACACGGGGCCGCCTCCCGGTGGGCCGCGTCGGCCAGGGCCTCCGCCCGCAGTGCCGCCGCCCGGCGCAGGGCTGCCACCGCCGGGTCGTCGGGGTCGCCGCTCATGCCTCGGGCCGCCGCGAGGACGTCCTCGACCGTGGTCAGGCCGCCCAGTTCGGCACGCAGCGGTCGGCCGAGGTGGGTGACCGTACCGGTCGCGCGGGAGCGATCCCGGCAGTGGAAGGCCAGTTCACAGGCGGACAGGCACTCGGGTGCGTACGCCGCCGGCACCGCTTCCACGGCCGCCGTCAGCTCCCCGGCGGGCTGGTCCGGCGCGAAGCACACGTCCTCGGGCAGGGCGCCGGCGATCTCCTCGATCCGAGTCAGCCGGGCGAGCTGACGGGCGGTGACCGCACGCTGCTTGCGGACGTCCACGGCGGAGCCTGCCGGCAGATTGGAGAAGTCCTTCGGACACACCAACAGCACCCGGTGCCGCACCCGCGGCGCCTCGGCGCCGAGGCGGGCGGCCACCTCCTCCAGGGCGAGTACGTACACCGCCGCCTGGCGGGCCGCCGCACCCACCTTCGCTGGGTCCGCGGCCCCGTCCAGCATCGGGAAGGACTTGATCTCCACCACCGACCAGCTGCCGTCCGGGTGCACCACCACCGCATCCGGTTCCAGGAAGGCGAGCGAACCCGCCACGTCCAGTGCCAACATCGGGTGGTCCAGCAGTGTCCAGCCGCCGGAGCGCGTGGCCTCCTGGAGTGCCAGCGCCGTGCGGGCCGTGCGCCCTTCGGGGCCGTGCGCCGTCAGGTCGGGCACGGCGGCCTCCTCGGGTGGCACGGCACCCGGGTCGAGGCCGGCGTGTGCCAGCCGCAGGAGTTCCGCACCGCCGTCGGCCTTGACCCGGGCCTCGAACGCGTTGCCCCGGGTCAGTGCGAACTGCGACTGGCCGAAGCCGGACGGCGCGCCCAGCGCGCTCGCCAGCCGCGCCTTGTCCACCCCGGCGCCGTCCAGGATGGCGCGCCTGTGGCACCCCGGGTTCGCGGCGAGCGCCGCGAGGGCACGGGCGTCCAGGGCTTTGGCCGGTACGTCGGGACCGCGCAGCTCAGTGAGCCGGTGCCGGAGCCTCTTCTCCCGCGTCCGGGGAGACGTCCGGTTCGGCTGCGGCACCGAGCCGCGACTCGCGCTGCCGTGGAAATCGCTCACCCGCGGAAGTCTGGCATCCGCCACTGACAACCGGGGAACCCATGTGCACCGTGCCGGCCCTGCCCGTTGCCGTACGGGGGCTCAGACGGGCCCGGAGCAGATCGATCACGCGCATCACACGCGGCGCGAGAAGCAGGCCCAGGCCCATCACGGCGACGCCCGCGACCGTGTCCAGGAAGTAGTGGTTGGCGGTGCCCATGACCACCAGGGCGGTCACCAGCGGGTAGCCGACGCCGAAGACCTTCGCCAGGCGGGTGCCGCCGTACCGCCACACCACCACGCCGCACCACAGCGCCCAGCCCACGTGCAGGCTGGGCATGGCCGCGTACTGGTTGGTCATGCCGCCCATGCCGCGCGGCGCGCTGGCGTCGGCGCCCCACCAGCCGTACGAGCTGTACTGGGCCATCGTGTCGACGAAGCCCTGGCCCGCGGAGAGTAGGCGGGGCGGGCAGGTGGGCAGCAGAGTGAAGCCGATCAGGCCGATGAACGTGGACGTCATCAGCCAGGTGCGGGCCGCCCGGTACCGCTCGGCGCCGGACCGGAATAGCCACACGAGGAGGGCGGGCGTGATCAGGTAGTGCAGCGAGGCGTACCAGAAGTCGGCCGGTATCCCGAGCCACGCCTCGCGCGTGAACAACCGGTTCAACGGATGCTCGGCGTTGAGGTGCAGCGCCTGCTCGACGTGCAGGATCGCCAGACCGTGGTCGACGGCGGAGGAGATGTCGCCGCGGACCAGGATCCGTCCGATCGAGTAGCAACCGTAGACCAGCAGGATCAGCGGCAGTTCGGTCCACCAGCGCAACCGGTGACGGGGTACCACCTCGGTGCCCGGTGTCTCGGTCTGCGGCATCCGATCGCCCTCCCCCTTCTGCTGTTTCTGCTGTTTCTGCTGTTTCCGCGGTACGGGTCACCCTGGTGGGCGACCGTGACACTGTACGGCGTCCCTGTTGCGCTCCGTATCCCGGCCCTTTCGGGCGGGTCCGGACCTCCGCCGGTGCGGGTCGACCCTGGAAGACGCCGCGGCGGCCCGGCGGGTTGCCCGGGCTCGGGGTGAGCGATGATGGAGGGAACCCCTCCTGTTGTGCTGGAGGGAACCCCTTCGTGTTGGAGGGAACCCCTCCTGTTGTCTTCGTGGCGTCCGGGCGGCGTCCCTGTTCCGGAAAGGTCTTCCATGGCACCGCGCATCCTGCTGGCCCGGCACGGGCAGACGGCGTGGTCGCTGTCCGGCAAACACACCGGCAGGACCGACGTACCGCTGCTGGAGGAGGGGCGGCGGGGGGCCAAGCTGCTGGGCGAGCGACTGCACCGCGCCCCGCTGGACGGGCTGACAGGGGTAGAGGTGCGGACCAGCCCGCTCTGCCGGGCCCGCGAGACCTGCGAACTCGCCGGCTTCGGTGATCGGGCCACCGTGTGGGACACCCTTGTGGAATGGGACTACGGCGCCTACGAGGGCATGACCCCGGCCGAGATCCAGGCGGTCCGGCCAGGATGGTTCATCTGGCGGGATGGCGTCCCCGAGGGGGAGAGCACGGCCGAGGTCGCCGCGCGAGCAGACGAGGTGGTCGACTGGGCGCGCTCGGCCGACCGCGATGTGCTGGTCTTCGCCCACGGGCACATCCTGCGCTCCATCGGCGCGCGGTGGCTCGGGCTGCCGCTGGACTTCGCTGCCCGTATCCGCCTGAACCCCACCTCGCTGTCGGTGCTCGGTTGGGCCTACGGGGAACCAGCGATCGAGAGCTGGAACGACCTGGGGCACCTGGCCGCCTGACCGGCAGGAGTCCTGCGGGGCGCGGGCAACCACGCGACCGGTTCCCGAACACCCGCGGCGGGGCCGGTCCAGGGAGACCGGCGGTGCGGGACCCACGGTTCCGCGCGCCCGCGGACCGGGGCCGGCCGTTGCCTGGTGCGGCACTAGACCCGTGGGGTCCTAGGCGTCGACGCGTGCCGGTCCAGGAACTCCGCCACCCCCGATGCCCGCCGGTGCGGCAGTAGCACCCGGGCCGTGCCCGCCAGCATCGTCTGGATGCGGGAGGACTGCACCTGGTCCAGTAGTCCGAGGACCCGCAGACCTGCCTCCGCCGCCTCGTCGGGGCGGCCCTCGCGGGCGAGGTCGTCGGCCAGTTCGGCCGTGTAGAGGGCGGTGTTGCGCGTGAAGTGCGGATTCTGCAGGCGGGCCGCGTTGTGGGCGTGGGCTGACGCGCGTCGCCAGTCGCCCAGCGTGGACCAGCACTGCGCCTCCAGACCCTCCAGCTCGGCCTCCCCGTAGAAACTCATCCATTCGGGGTCTGCGTCGGAGCGGCCCCGCTCGAAGAAGGCCTGTGCCCGGGCCAGCGCCTGGGCACAGCCGGTACGGTCGGCGAGTCCCGCCCAGCCACCCGCTTCGCGGAGGGCGAGCAGGGACATCAGCCGGGCAGAGCCGAGCGAGTGCGCGGCGCGCTGGGCGGCCTGCGCAGCCCGGACCGCTTCCCGGGGACGGCCGGCGTCCCGGGCCAGAAACGCGGTGTTGCAGAACGCGTGGGCCTCCAGCGCCGGATCCCCGATCATGCGGGCAGTGGCCAGTGCTTCCGCGTAGTGCGAGCGGGCGTCGTCGAACCGGCCGGAGTCATGGGCCAGCCAGCCCACGGAGAGGGCGAGTTCACCGGCGCCTGTGAGCAGCCGGTCGGCGGTGACCTGCCGGGTCGCGCCCGCGTCCAGCAACGCGTAGGCCGCGCGCAGCGGAGCTGACGCGCGCCGGTAGAGGCCGTCCGCGCCGTGCCGGTCGTCGAGCAGCCGGATGCGGCGGACGGCTTCCTCCAAGACCGTGGCTTCGGGGGCTCCGGGCCGGTGCCGGGGCAGGCCCGTGGTCGCCGCGTCCGTGGCGAGCCCGAGCGGGCCCAGCGTGGCGGCGGCCATCGTGGCACCGCCACCGGTCATGAATGCGCGACGCAGCACGTCGCTCTCCTCGCGGTTCGGGTGGTTGTTCGGGTACGGCTCCTGCGGGCCGAGGCCGTGCGGGGTGAGGTCCTTCGGTTCGCGGGTGCCCGGTGTGTCATACGGCTCGAAGGCCTTGCGGGTCTCACCCGTGGCGGGCGCCTGCTGCGGGTCGTCGGCCGTACGCGCCGCGCGTCCGCGGACCGAGGAGCGGGGCGCGAAGCCGAGATCGGTGAGCGTGCGACCGGGGAACATGTGCAGGAACACCCGTTCGTAGGCGTAGTTCGGGCAGCGGATCTCGCCCGCCTCGACCCGGCCGACGTAGCGCGCGTCACAGCTGACCCGTTCACCGATCTCGTGCGCGGCACGGCGTACCAGTGCCGCGAACTCGGCCGGTGAACGCCTGCCGCGCAAGTGCCGGAAGACGAGGTTCGGCCGGGGCGGCCGTTCGGGCAGGGACGAGGTCACGGTTGACGACGCCATGGCCGGGTCCTCTCGTGCGAACCGTCGAACCATGCCGGAACCGGGGCGGGTTCGGGACGAGTTGTCCGGGGTCGCGCCCTGTCCTGGCGGGCATGAACGTACCTGCTGTGAAGGACCCGCCACGCAGTGTTTGACCACAAACCGGATATCTCATCCACGATCTGCCATGAAGTGCCATCCTTTGCGGCGCACTTGGGCCGTAGCCGTTGACACGCTCGCGCGTTGGACTCCACGGACCGCAACAGGGCTGTGTGGTGGAGGCCGGCATGAAGACCAGCCAGAGCAACGAACCTCGTACGTCGCCGCTACCGGCGCCCCCGTCGCCGGCGGGCGGCCCGGGATGCGACCTGGTGACGGTACCGGCCAGGCAGGGACTGGAGGCAGTCGACATCCTGCGGCGCGGGGCGGTGGACGCCGTGGGGCCCGTCCTGCACGACGACGGCTGCGGGACCCTCGGCTTCCTGGTGCCGGCCGGTACGGCGGCCCGCTGGGACGTGCCGGGCAGTACCTGTACCGGGACCGATGGGCGCGGGCTGCGTCCGGACCCCGAGCCCCTCGTGGAGGGTTCCGGCTGGCTGCTGCCGCCGGGCGACGCCGACCTCGCCACCGATCCGGTGGTGCTGCGCCGGGCCCTGGGGGAGGCGGCCCGGCTGATCGAGGCGGCCGACAACCGCCGGTGACGCGCGCGCCCGGGACGCCTGCGAAAATGGACCGGTGGGCAGGTCCAGGAACACGCGGCGCAGGTCGGCCGCCGAAACCGTTACGGAAGCGGTCGACGGCGGGCTCGCGCAGCTCGTCCCCGACCCGGACCGCAGCCGCGCCTGGACGCTGCTGATCGACGGCGCGCCCCAGTCGCACGTCGACCTGGACGACCCCGCGTACCTCTCCTTCGAGTACCAGCGCCGGCTCGGCCACGTCATCGACCTCGTCGCCCCGACCGGCAAGCCCGTACAGGCCGTGCACCTCGGCGGCGGGGCGCTCACCCTTGCCAGGTACGTCGCCGCGACCCGGCCCCGGTCCACCCAACAGGTCGTCGAGCGGGATGCGGGCCTGGTGCAGCTGGTCCGCCGGGAATTGCCGCTGGATTCCGGAGCGCGCATCCGGGTGCGCTCGGCGGACGCCCGCGCGGGGCTGGCCAAGGTGCCGGACGGCTGGGCGGACCTGGTCGTCGCCGATGTGTTCAGCGGTGCCCGTACCCCCGCCCACCTCACCACCACCGAGTTCCTAGACGAGGTGCGCCGGGTACTGAAGCCCTCCGGGGTCTACGCCGCCAACGTCGCCGACGGTGGGCCGCTCGCCCACCTGCGCGGCCAGATCGCCACCGCCGCCGCCCGGTTCGGTGAAGTCGCGCTGATCGCCGACGCGGCGGTGCTGCGCGGCAAGCGCTTCGGCAACGCCGTCCTGGTCGCCTCCGAACTGCCGCTACCGCTGGCCGAACTCACCCGTCGCGTGGCCTGTGACCCGCATCCCGGCCGGGTGGAACACGGCAGGGAGCTCACCGGCTTCACCGGCGGCGCCGCGCCGGTCACGGACGAGGCGGCGGTGGCCTCCCCGGCTCCGCCGCCCGCGGTGTTCCGCTAGGGCGCCGTGGCCCCGGTCCGGTCGCCCGTCCACGCCGAGCGGTGACCAGTGCCGCAGCAGGTACTAGTAGGTGCCCACGTCCACGTGGGGTGGCCCGTCGTGCCAGGCGCAGAACACCGACACGCGGTCCGTGCTCTTGCTGAACTCCACCCGGATCCACGTCTCGGTCTTCCATATCTGCATCGACCAGCCGGTCGCCGGAGTCGCCGAGACCAGGGTGGCGCTCGTCGTACCCAGGTCGAAGACCGCCCGGCCGCCGCCGGTGTCGTAGGCCTTGACCCGGCCGGACGGGGAGGCCGCGGGAGCGGGGGACGGAGCGGAGGAGGACGCGGCGGGGCCGGGAGGTGCGGCCGGCGTGCTCTGCGCCGGATCCTTCGGCGTGTTCCTCGACGGGGCTGGCCGAGGGGTCGGCGACACGGGCGGTGCCGAGCCCCGCGCGGTGGCGTCGGCGACCGTGACCGGCAGGGCGCGCGGCGGGTCGTAGGCGGTCCCCGCCATCACCGTGTGCACGCCCCACCAGGACAGCGTGACCGCCCCGCCGGTAGCGAGCAGCCACGCCAGTACGTGTACGAGTCCTCTGCGCATCGAGGGCCATACTGCCTTAGGTGGCGCATCGACGGTCCACAGATCGAGAGTTGTCCACAGGCCCGGACCGGGCCCGCCCGCATGGCGTACGGTGCGGCGCATGGCAAGTGTGCTCGTGGTCGAGGACGACCAGTTCGTACGCTCCGCGCTCATCCGGCAGTTGACTGATGCCTCGCACACCGTGCGCAGCGTCGGTACTGCCCTGGAAGCGCTGCGCGAGGTCGCCCATTTCCGCTTCGACGTGGTCATCCTGGACCTTGGACTGCCCGACCTGGATGGCTCAGAGGCGCTGAAGATGCTGCGCGGCATCACCGATGTGCCCGTCATCGTCGCCACTGCCCGGGACGACGAGGCGGAGGTCGTCCGGTTGCTGAACGCCGGCGCGGACGACTACCTCACCAAGCCGTTCTCCGCCGAGCACCTCTCCGCCCGCATCGCGGCCGTGCTGCGCCGGGCCCGTACGCACGCCGTGGAGGACCAGCCCACCCCCGTGCTCCGCGTCGGCGGCCTGACCGTGGACCCGCTGCGCCGCCAGGCCGAACTGGACGGAGCGCGGCTGGACCTCACCCGCCGCGAGTTCGATCTGCTGGCCTTCCTGGCCGGCCGTCCCGGTGTGGTCGTCCCGCGCAAGGAACTCCTCGCCGAGGTCTGGCAACAGTCGTACGGCGACGACCAGACCATTGACGTCCATCTGTCGTGGCTGCGGCGGAAGCTGGGGGAGACAGCCGCCCGGCCGCGCTATCTGCACACCCTGCGCGGGGTCGGGGTGAAGCTGGAACCGCCCGCGCTCTCCGGCGGGGAAGAGGAGCCACCGCGATGAGATGGGCCCTGGTCAAGGTCTGCCTGGCCGTCACCACGATGGTCGTCGTCGCCTTCGCCGTTCCGCTCGGCCTGGTCGTCAAGGAGATGGCCCGGGACCGCGCGTTCTCCAACGCCGAACGGGAGGCCGCTGCCGTCGCGCCCGCGCTGTCGATCACCACCGACCGGGACCAGCTGGAGCGGGTGGTGGCCTCCGCGGGCGCGGACTCCGGGATGGCGGTCCACCTGCCCACCGACGGTGGCCGCACCGCACTCGATCTGGGCCGGCAGCGCGTCGCGGACCGCGCCATCGAGGTCGTACGGAAGCTCGGTCGAGCCTCCACCACGTCCGTCCCCGGCGGCTTTGCCCTACTGCAGCCGGTCGCGCTCGGTTCCGGCGCGATCGCGGTCGTCGAGGTGTACGTCCCCGAGTCCGAGGTGACCAACGGCGTCGGTACGGCCTGGGCGGTGCTGGCGGGGGTCGGTATTGCGCTGACCGTCGGTTCGGTTGCCGTCGCCGACCGGCTGGGGGTGCGCATGGTGCGGCCCGCGCGGCGGTTGGTCGAGGGCGCGCACGAACTGGGGGAAGGCAAGCTGGGTGCCCGGGTCGCGGAGGAGGGGCCGGACGAACTCCGCCTTGCCGCAGTCGCCTTCAACGCCATGGCCGACCAGGTGGTCCAGCTCCTTGCCAATGAACGTGAGCTGGCGGCCGACCTGTCCCACCGGCTGCGCACCCCACTCACCGTCCTGAGGCTGAATGCGGCCTCCCTTGGTGCCGGACCGGCCGCCGAGCAGACTCGGGCCGCCGTCGCCCAGCTGGAACACGAGGTGGACACCATCATCCGTACGGCCCGGGAGGCCAAGCCGCAGACGGCCGTCGCCGGACCGGGTGCCGGGTGCGATGCCGCCGAAGTGGTGCGTGAACGCATGGAGTTCTGGTCCGCCCTGGCCGAGGACGAGGGCCGCAAGTGGAGGGTGGCCGGCGTCGAGAGGCCGGTACGGATACCCGTGGCCCGCGCCGACCTGGCCGCCGCGCTGGACGCCCTGCTCGGCAACGTCTTCCGGCACACTGCCGAGGGCACCGCCTTCGCGGTCGACGTGCACAACGGCGAGGACGCGGTGATCGTGCTGGTCTCCGATGCGGGCCCCGGCATATCCGATCCGGATGCGGCGATGGCCCGAGGCCGCGGCTCCGGGAACGCGGGCTCGACCGGCCTGGGGCTCGACATCGTCCGCCGCCTCGCCGAGTCCACCGGCGGGGACGTCCGCATCGGGTCCTCGGTCCTGGGGGGCACCGAGGTGCGCATCTGGTTCCAGCTCGGCGGGCGGGGGCTGGCCGGACGGGGGCACCGAGGGTCGGTGCGCAGGCGCCGAACGGGCAAACTGGTCTCTGCCATTAACCGTCCCCGATCCCTCCCTTAAGCGAACCCTAAGGTCTCCAACGGCCGTCCTGATCAGGCTCTTTGTCCGGTTTCGGATCGCTAGCGTGCTGCCGCATCTCCCCCTCCCGTGATGAACGAAGGCAGGCAGGCGCATGAGCACGCACCGGCGCAGGATCAGTGGCAGGAACAAAGCAGTAGGCGGACTGGTGGCCGCGGCCGTGATCGGTGGCGGCGCGGTCCTGCTCACCGGTACCGCGCACGCGGCCGGCGTCAACGCCGCGTACACCAGGACCAGCAGCTGGTCGACGGGCTACACCGCCCAGTACGTTGTCACCAACAACAGCGGCCAACCGGAGAAGACCTGGACACTGGAGTTCGACCTGCCCGAGGGAGCCCAGCTCAGCTCCCTCTGGAACGGCGCGTCGAGCGTGAACGGGCAGCACGTCATCGTGAAGCCGGCGACGTGGGACACGGGCGGCCTGGCCCCCGGGAAGTCGGTGACCGTCGGCTTCGTGGTCAACGGCGCCGGTGACCCGACGGGCTGCCGTGTCGACGACACCCAGTGCTCCGTGGACGATGGCGCGACCCCCGAGCCGAGCGGCCGTCCGACGGAGAACCAGTCCGTGCCCCCCACCCAGTCTGCAACGCCCACCCAGACGAAGACCGCTTCCCCCACCCAGAGTGCGCCCCCCACCCGGAGCACCACGCCCACCCCCACGGGGAGCACCGGTAGCGGTACCACCACCTCGGCCGGTTTCGCCCCCTACGTCGACACCTCCCTCTACCCGCCCTTCGACCTCCTCGCCGCGGCGGACGCCACCGGTGTGAAGAACTACCACCTCGCCTTCATCACCGACGGCGGCGGCTGCACCCCCAAGTGGGGCGGTGTGACCGAGGTGACCGGTGACGCCGTGGCCGCGCAGATCGGCTCGCTGCGGGCCAAGGGCGGGGACGTCCGGGTCTCCTTCGGCGGTGCCTCTGGCTCCGAACTGGCCACCACGTGCTCCTCGGCGGACGCGGTCGCGGCGGCCTACGGCAAGGTGATCGACGCCTTCAAGCTCACCAAGGTCGACTTCGATGTCGAGGGCGGTGCGCTGCCGAACACGGCTGCCAACACCCGGCGCGCCCGGGCCATCACCGAACTCCAGGCCCAGCACCCGGGCTTGGACGTCTCCTTCACGCTCCCGGTGATGCCCGAGGGCCTGACCCAGGACGGCGTGAACCTGCTCACCAACGCCAAGTCCAACGGGGTGCGGATCGGCACCGTCAACATCATGGCGATGGACTACGGCGCCTCGTACGGCGGTGACATGGGTAGCTATGCCGAGCAGGCCGCGACGGCCACCCAGGCCCAGGTCAAGAGCGTGCTGGGGCTTTCCGACCGCGCTGCCTGGAAGACGGTAGCCGTCACCCCGATGATCGGTGTCAACGACGTCTCCTCCGAGGTCTTCAAGGTGGACGACGCCACCCAGCTGGTCGACTTCGCCAGGTCCAGGGGCCTTGGCGGTCTGTCGATGTGGTCCGGGACCCGGGACAAGCAGTGCGCCGGTGGCGCCAAGAACACTGCTGATGCGACATGCAGTTCCGTCACCCAGGACCCGTTCGCCTTCTCGAAGGCCTTTGCCGCGTTCAACTGACCCGCCGGGCAGCGTGACCACCGCACGGCGGCCGTGGGCCGTGGCAGGCCCACCGAGATGCCCGGGGCCCACGGCCCTGTCTACGAAGGGCGCGGCACCCCGTGCGGGTGCCGCGCCCGGCTCGTCACGCCGCCCGCACGGGTGGCAGCGTCCCCGCCCGGGCTGCCTCGCCGTACCAGCGGGCGCTCGACTTCGGCACGCGCTCCAGCGTCGCGTAGTCCACGTACACCGCGCCGAACCGTTTCCCGTAGCCGTACGCCCACTCGAAGTTGTCCATCAAGGACCATAGGTAGTAGCCGCGCACATCGG